>NZ_JBXYIF010000029.1:0-500 GCF_057369535.1 Planococcus sp. RAB007_Raresut | reverse complement strand
GGAATCGGTTTGGCAAATTCGCCGGTTGAGGTGGTGCAGTTCATCGTTAATCCACCTAACGAGCTAACAACTTTGGTGACGTTCGGAACCCAGTGTGCGTTCAGGTTCGTCGGATCGTTACTAGCCCCTATCGGTGCATAGACGGAACCCAGATCGGCAATCGTCACCAGTCCATCCTGGATAATCCGGTTGTGGAGAGTCAGACCCATCGAGGCAATGCCTTCTTCAAGCGTTCCGAAGACCATCAATCCATTGGCCCCCATCAAACCGCCGGGATTGTTCTTTTCCACCACGGCCGATGATGTACCATGTGCGGTTTCGTGCAACGCAATGGCTGCCATCAGAACGGGATCAATCCCCCGTTCTTCTGCCACTTCCAGAAACACATCTCCCATCCCGCTAAAAACGCCCGCAGAAGCGATGTGTTCGTTCCAAAGGGCTTCGTTCATTTCGCCGTCCGGCGCACAATACGCGCCGCCCACAGAGCCGGAGAGAGCGCT
>NZ_JBXYIF010000282.1:0-234 GCF_057369535.1 Planococcus sp. RAB007_Raresut | reverse complement strand
CCCGCATCCTGGAAGCGAACGGCTACCGCATTCTGGAGAGGAATTGGCGACCGCCCGCCGGGCTGGAACACGAAGAGATCCGCGGCGAGCTCGACCTGATCGCCATTGACCCCGAGGACGAACTGGTTTTCGTTGAGGTCAAGACCCGCAGCAGCGAAGACTTTGGGCACCCGTTGAGGTCCTGTCTCTTATACACATCTACTGGCCGTCGTTTTACACTGGCCGTCGTTTTAC
>NZ_JBXYIF010000281.1:0-234 GCF_057369535.1 Planococcus sp. RAB007_Raresut | reverse complement strand
GGTAAACGTTATGAGGAAACTACTTACGGGTGCTTTAGGAATCAGCTTGTTTTTACTTGGAGCTTGCTCAAATTCCAATGAGTCTTTGGTTCAACGTGATATTGAACACGTTGAGAAGGTCATGACAGCCGAAGAGGATGATTATTTGCTGATTGTAAAAGAAGAAGATGGTGAATTCGAAGAATTCGTTGAATTCGTAAAAGAGGTAGCGAACGAAGAGAACCAACAAGTCAC
>NZ_JBXYIF010000280.1:0-234 GCF_057369535.1 Planococcus sp. RAB007_Raresut | reverse complement strand
CGCTTCGGGACAACAAGATCGAGGGCGCGCTGCTCGACGTCACCGACCCCGAACCGCTACCCGAGGATCATCCGCTGTGGGGCCTCGAGAATGCGCAGGTCACCATGCACCTGTCGGGCCGCGCGCAGACCAAGATGTTCCAGCGCAGCGCGGATCGTTTCATCGAAAACCTCGCCCGCTGGCACCGCGGCGAAGCGGTGCAGCCGCAGCTCGATCTCGATCTGGGCTATTGAC
>NZ_JBXYIF010000279.1:0-234 GCF_057369535.1 Planococcus sp. RAB007_Raresut | reverse complement strand
ACAATCGTTGTTTTAGCAGCCTTCTTCGGTAAAGCTGTTGCACCAAAAGCAGATGGTGTTAACTACATTAAATCGAAATAAAACAAATAAGTTGGTATTATGCCAACTTATTTTTTAAGCTAAATAATTGAAAGCGCTTCGAAT
The DNA here is from genome assembly GCF_057369535.1 of Planococcus sp. RAB007_Raresut. Classification (NCBI taxonomy): domain Bacteria; kingdom Bacillati; phylum Bacillota; class Bacilli; order Caryophanales; family Caryophanaceae; genus Planococcus; species Planococcus sp. RAB007_Raresut. The sequence goes on along the minus strand of NZ_JBXYIF010000279.1, from coordinate 90 downwards.
GTATGATATAGTTACCTTAATAAATAAGATAATCGAGGTTACTTCTATATGAGTAAAATTGTTGTAATTGGAGCAAATCACGCTGGTACA
>NZ_JBXYIF010000278.1:0-234 GCF_057369535.1 Planococcus sp. RAB007_Raresut | reverse complement strand
TCTTTTTTATATTTGACCGGAATGACAATGGATTTTTTGGATGAGCCTTTCGCCGAGCGGTCCATCATCTCTAAAATTTCCGGGTCATCTACTAATAGCCCTTGCATCTGATACGACTCCAATACTTTTTGACGCGTTTCTTCTTCAGAACTAGCAGGTGGAACGAGTGGTCGGTGCACGTGGAAATAGAGCGCCGCAGCAGGTGCGACGTTCTCTTTTGTCCACACCTCTGCC
>NZ_JBXYIF010000277.1:0-235 GCF_057369535.1 Planococcus sp. RAB007_Raresut | reverse complement strand
ATTATTTCGGACCACTCGTCGTCGTAGCGGCTTTTGTCTCATGCGATCAAATCGCACTCGTGAAAGAACTCGGCGTAAAAGATTCCAAACAGTTATCCGATCCTGAAATCATCCGGATTGCGAAGGATTTACATGCTACGATTCCTTATCAAAAAGCGACACTGCATAATCCAACATACAACAACATGCAACGTACGATGACACAAGGTAAAATGACTGCCATCGCCCATAATGC
>NZ_JBXYIF010000276.1:0-235 GCF_057369535.1 Planococcus sp. RAB007_Raresut | reverse complement strand
GATTTTGTCAGACGTTCATTTTTCTTCTTAATCGTGAATGTTCTGTATCGTTCTACCGCGTCGATACCCTGTCAACACGAAATAAGCCACGCTGAGTAATTTTCTTTCTCTTTTCCGTAGTTTGTATCACCTGACAGATAAATCATCGCTCTACGGGCTTTTAAAGCGCATTTCAATCACGAAGAAACACGAAAGAAAATATTAACGGTCAATAGACAATGTAACTACTGAAATA
>NZ_JBXYIF010000275.1:0-236 GCF_057369535.1 Planococcus sp. RAB007_Raresut | reverse complement strand
GCACCCCCAGCGCGTCTTACACTTGTGGTTCTGTAGTAAGTCTATAAATCTCATCACATTTTTCTTCCCGATGGTACTCCAACTTGATCCTTTTCATCTTCCCCTCTCCTTTCCTTTGCTCTAATGTCTTCCTTAAAATAAAAAGCTTCTCTTTTATCTAAGGGTCCCCTGGTGGTGGTACCTCCCTTTTTTTTTGCAAACCTTTTCTCCCTTTTTGGTTTTCGGCATTTTCCGCT
>NZ_JBXYIF010000274.1:0-236 GCF_057369535.1 Planococcus sp. RAB007_Raresut | reverse complement strand
TTTATCAGAACGAATAAGCTGGACACGATACTCCTTACTAAAGAAATAACGTCTATCGAGGCTCTGAAAGAAAAATTCGAACAATATAGTAAAGAGGTAAGTAGTTATGCATAAGTTTCAACCAAGTATCAATATATCGAACGATTTTCAAAAAGATAATTTATTGACGCAATTTGTGCCGAATCAAAAACAATTATCAATCATTCAAAGAGTTTTAGAAACTGTAACGAATGCAA
>NZ_JBXYIF010000028.1:0-500 GCF_057369535.1 Planococcus sp. RAB007_Raresut | reverse complement strand
AGCGCTCTCTCCGGCTCTGTGGGCGGCGCGTATTGTGCGCCGGACGGCGAAATGAACGAAGCCCTTTGGAACGAACAACTCGATTCTGCCGGCGTTTTCAGCGGGATGGGCGATGTGTTCCGGAAAGTGGCCGAAGAACGGGGCATTGATCCGGTCTTGATGGCTGCCATCGCGCTGCACGAAACCGCGCGCGGCACGTCGTCCGCGGTCGTGAACAAGAACAACCCCGGCGGCTTGATGGGGGCTGATGGATTGATGGTCTTCGATTCGCTTGAAGCAGGCATTGCCTCGATGGGCCTGACCCTTCACAACCGGATCATCCAGGACGGACTGGTGACCATTGCCGATCTGGGTTCCGTCTATGCACCGATAGGAGCTGGTAACGATCCGACGAACCTGAACGCTCACTGGGTTCCGAATGTGACCAAAGTTGTTAGCTCGTTAGGTGGATTAACGATGAACTGCACCACCTCAACCGGCGAATTTGCCAAACCGATTCC
>NZ_JBXYIF010000273.1:0-236 GCF_057369535.1 Planococcus sp. RAB007_Raresut | reverse complement strand
CCAAGTGACCCTAAACAAGCAATCGAGGCTCTCCGCGACGCTGAACCGACACCGATGGATATCGGAAAGTATGAGAACGGTTATTTCATGAACGTCATCGCCATCGGGCTCATTGCCGAAGCTGTCGACGAAGTAAGTGTGGAAGAAAAGACGAAATGGGGACCGTTCGCTTACTTGATTGAGGGTGTAAAAGCGTTCCGTGAGCATAGTCCATATGAGTTGGCACTTGACAGTAC
>NZ_JBXYIF010000272.1:0-236 GCF_057369535.1 Planococcus sp. RAB007_Raresut | reverse complement strand
GATAGGTTCGAGGTGGAAGCGTGGCGACACGTGCAGCTGACGAATACTAATCGATCGAGGACTTAACCAATTACTTTCATGGATTGCTTTGCATCAACCGTTCAATGTCCGTTGTATCCAGTTTTGAGGGCGCAAGCACTCAAATTATAGTCCAGTGACGATGGCAAAGAGGCCACACCCGTTCCCATCCCGAACACGGCAGTTAAGCTCTTTTGCGCCGATGGTAGTTGGGGGAT
>NZ_JBXYIF010000271.1:0-237 GCF_057369535.1 Planococcus sp. RAB007_Raresut | reverse complement strand
GGTAGAACTCATATGGCGACGTCTTATCCGCATCTAACCAAACTGCACCGCCCGCTGTCTTCCCGAACTTTTGTCCGTCCGACTTTGTGACGAGTGGCACGCTGAGACCGAACGCTTTTTCAGAGTGACCAAAGCGACGAATCAATTCAAGACCTGCCGTGATGTTCCCCCATTGATCACTTCCACCGACTTGAAGACGACATTTCTCTGTCTCGTATAGTTTCAAGAAGTCGTAAG
>NZ_JBXYIF010000270.1:0-237 GCF_057369535.1 Planococcus sp. RAB007_Raresut | reverse complement strand
CGCGAGACCAGCCACACGCTTGTCTTGCTCGATGATTCCTTCTTCCCCGTCGAGGACGACGAGAACCACGTTTGGGCGTTCAATCGCCTTTTGTGCGCGCATGCCACTGTAGCGCTCTGTTGATTCATATACTTTCCCGCGTTTACGCATACCTGCCGTATCGATGATGACATACTCTTGTCCGTCACGTGTGAACGGTGTATCAATCGCATCACAAGTCGTAGCCGCAATGTTTGA
>NZ_JBXYIF010000269.1:0-237 GCF_057369535.1 Planococcus sp. RAB007_Raresut | reverse complement strand
GTTAAATTTTCTGATCTTGAGTTGATGGGTATCCCGCATCGTATCGTCTTCGGTGAAAAAGGCTTAGATGCTGGTACTTTTGAGTACAAAGGTCGTCGTGTTGCAGAAGCAAGCAATCTCAATAAAGAAGAGTTATTCGCAAAACTTGTTCGCTAATCAGACTTCAATTCAAAATATAAAAAAAGCCGTTTCAATGAAGCGGCTTTTTATTTAAACGTTAAACAGTGGAATCCTTGA
>NZ_JBXYIF010000268.1:0-237 GCF_057369535.1 Planococcus sp. RAB007_Raresut | reverse complement strand
CGAGGAGCTCGACCTGTACCGCGAGCTTGCCGAGCAGCCCATCCCGCTCGCCCGCGTGAAAGCCGGCCTGAGCGACGAAGCGATAGCCAGGCTGCGCAACGCCCTCGCGGGCCGAGAGCACCCCGACGTAGACACAAGCAGCGACTAGCGCACCTCGCGAAGGAGATTTACCAATGTCGGTAGTCGAGATGCAGACCGATAGCAAGGAGCAGGCAAAGGCCCGCGCCACGGGCCGTA
>NZ_JBXYIF010000267.1:0-237 GCF_057369535.1 Planococcus sp. RAB007_Raresut | reverse complement strand
GTTGGAATTGGATCTTGCCAAATTAAATCTTCTTGAGCAACATCTGGACCTAGATAACGGCTCTTTGGCCCCATGTCACGATGGGTCAACTTAAACCATGCGCGCGAGAATACTTCCGCTAAATAAGCTGGATCACGATAAAAACGTTCTGAAATTTTACGATATTCAGGATCGATTTTGAGTGCCATGTCGGCATCGGTCATGATCGGATTACGACGGACATTTGGGTTGTGGGCA
>NZ_JBXYIF010000266.1:0-237 GCF_057369535.1 Planococcus sp. RAB007_Raresut | reverse complement strand
GGTTAAGGGTAATATTAATATTCCAGCAGAAGAAATCGTTTCTCTTAAAGAGTTTTTAGCTACATACAATGTAGACGTGGTGACTCAAGAGAAATTAATAAACAAGCTTGAAAATGGAGAGATTTGGGATTCTCAAAAACCGAACGTTGAGCCAATTGATTTTATTCAGAACAGTGATAAAGCGGGGAATATTGAACAGATTGAGATTTCCGCAGATGGTTCTGTTGCGGCAACAAC
>NZ_JBXYIF010000027.1:0-611 GCF_057369535.1 Planococcus sp. RAB007_Raresut | reverse complement strand
CATCGCCTGTCCGAAGACAGCGCGATTCGCTTTGATCTGCACAAGTGCTGATCAGTAAGTTTGCTCCGACCGCTTGCACGGCCATCGCATAATTGTTGACGTTTTGCTGTTCAGTTTTCAAGGTTCAAAATAAAAGTTATGGAGCGGGTGAAGGGAATCGAACCCTCATCATCAGCTTGGAAGGCTGAGGTTTTACCACTAAACTACACCCGCATAAAGTTTGTATTATATAGAAGAAAAAATTGGCGCGCCCGAGAGGACTCGAACCTCTAACCGCTTGATTCGTAGTCAAGTACTCTATCCAATTGAGCTACGGGCGCAATCGGAATACGCTATGGTGCGGCCGAGAAGAGTCGAACTTCCACGGGATTTCTCCCACTAGGCCCTCAACCTAGCGCGTCTGCCATTCCGCCACGACCGCATAAAATTATTTTAGAGACAAATTATATTATAACCTTTTGTTAGCTTTAAGTCAACAACAATGTTTGACGATCAATTCGATAATATATTTATCTTTATTATAATCTACATAATAAAAATGGCTGGGGTACCTGGATTCGAACCAGGGCATGACGGGATCAAAACCCGTTGCCTTACCGCTTGGCTATACC
>NZ_JBXYIF010000265.1:0-237 GCF_057369535.1 Planococcus sp. RAB007_Raresut | reverse complement strand
CGTCTTTCCAGCCGCACAGCCAGAGTGGCTTATGACCCGAAGAGCTGGGCCGCTGGAGTCTGGACACTAGAAAAGCGACAGCGAAGAGCGGGCCTACGACTTTAAGGGCCCGCTCTTTGCGACGAAGCAGCGCAGCGATGCAGGAGCAGTAAGGTTTTTCACGATCTGGCGAAGCGGCGTCTTTCCAGCCGCACAGCCAGAGTGGCTTATGACCCGAAGAGCTGGGCCGCTGGAGTC
>NZ_JBXYIF010000264.1:0-238 GCF_057369535.1 Planococcus sp. RAB007_Raresut | reverse complement strand
AAGCCGATGCCATACTGGAACAGCTTTAGCGGATTCATCTCGACGCGCACGGCGGGCAGCGCGCTTCCCGCAACCTGCACCATGCCGACGCCACGTACCTGCGAAAGATGCTGCTGCAATACGTTGCTCGCCAGATCATACAATACTGTCGCAGTGCGTGTCGGAGACGTCAGGGCCAGAATGAGAACCGGAGCGCCGTTCGGGTTGGCTTTGCTGTAGCTGGGATTCTGCCGCAACG
>NZ_JBXYIF010000263.1:0-238 GCF_057369535.1 Planococcus sp. RAB007_Raresut | reverse complement strand
CCCAACTCTAAATCGTGGGTCAGATAGTTCTTCTCATGTTTTCTCAACTGCCTTGAAGCATATGCGATAACCTTACCATGTTGCATTAGAACACATCCCAACCCAACACTAGTAACATCACAATACTCCGTATAGCCTTCTGAACCATCTGGCAATGCAAGAACTAGTGTTGATGTCAACCTGTCCTTCAGCTCTTGGAAACTATGCTCGCAAGCCTCAGTTCACTGGAACTTCGCTG
>NZ_JBXYIF010000262.1:0-238 GCF_057369535.1 Planococcus sp. RAB007_Raresut | reverse complement strand
GGCACGCTGTGCGAGCCGATGGAATCCACCACGATCGATGTGCCCGAGGAATACATGGGCACCGTCACGCAGCTCATGGCGGACCGCAAGGGCCGCATGGAATCGATGTCGAACCACGGCTCCGGCAGGGTGCGCCTGCAGTTCACCGTGCCGTCGCGCGGCCTGATCGGCTTCCGCACCGCGCTGCTTTCGGCGACGCGCGGCACCGGCATCTCGTCGTCGCTTTCCGCGGGCTATG
>NZ_JBXYIF010000261.1:0-238 GCF_057369535.1 Planococcus sp. RAB007_Raresut | reverse complement strand
AATTCATGAGGCAAGAAACCTGATGCTTTATTCAATACATCTAAAGTTTCTTTATTCGCTGCTTCACTTTGATCATCACCAAGCTCACGTCCCATTACGGTTACATAAACTTCAGCATATCCCATATCAGCACTAACTTTCACGGCTGAGATGGTCACTAAACCACCCAGGCGTGGATCTTTAAGCTCTTGACGGATCAGCTCAGACAACTCACGTTGTACCGAATCCGCCATGCGCT
>NZ_JBXYIF010000260.1:0-238 GCF_057369535.1 Planococcus sp. RAB007_Raresut | reverse complement strand
TCTGCGAAGACCTAGGCCTTCCTTCTGCACGGCGATGGCCACATAACTTTCTTATATGGGATAGCAAGGTTGTTAGGAATCGATCCCGCGAGGCCCGGAAGGACCGAACACCCCCACCACGATTCAGACCTGCTGGCGCTGCACCTCGACCTCCACCAAAGCCCATGTAAAGAGGCCGTTTTGTAAGGACGGAAGGAAAATTACCCTGGAAAAATAAAATGGAAGTTGTACTTTAAAA
>NZ_JBXYIF010000259.1:0-238 GCF_057369535.1 Planococcus sp. RAB007_Raresut | reverse complement strand
AAGAACGTTTCTCGCCACGGAATGATGGCGACAAGGCGATATGGTCGATGACCATTGTCGTTTCTTGTTGCTCCATACCAATGATACCAACGAAGTCTTCACCGACTTTCCACAAATAGAGGAACTTCGACTCCTCCTCGTCATACGATCGGACGAGTTCAAGCTAGCTTAGCGGAGATTTGTCACTGCATGAGAATGCGAGTAGGCCCATAGCCGTCTTTTCATAAGAACGTTTATA
>NZ_JBXYIF010000258.1:0-239 GCF_057369535.1 Planococcus sp. RAB007_Raresut | reverse complement strand
ATTTTTAAAATTTCTTATTGATCCTAAATAATTTCCAATCGTCAAACTACCTGACGGTTGTAAAGCACTGTAAACTGTTTTAGTCATAGTATCCTCCTAAAAAGAAAAAGGAGTAAACTCCTTTTATATTACTTCTTTTCTTTTTCTTCTTTTTTTGGTTTTTCAAGCAGAGCCTTTCTTGATAATTTAATTTTTCCTTGATTATCTATTTCTATTACCTTAACTTCTACCATATCACC
>NZ_JBXYIF010000257.1:0-239 GCF_057369535.1 Planococcus sp. RAB007_Raresut | reverse complement strand
ATTGCCAAAAAAAGATTTTTGCAAAAGTGCCTTACTAAATTGACTTTGATTTGCTCCAAAAAGTTTAACTCCAAATCTCATAAAAACTTGAAACCCATTTGTATAACTAGTAGATAAAGATCCCCAAAAAAGAATTTTTCAAAAAAAATTGTAGAATAGAAGAGACCTAAGTTGTTAAAGTAAAAAAAAAAAGTTTTGTCATTAAGAGAAGTGGAACAATCTATGTTTGTGCTCAATTC
>NZ_JBXYIF010000256.1:0-216 GCF_057369535.1 Planococcus sp. RAB007_Raresut | reverse complement strand
TTTATTTTTTTTTTTTGCACTGAAGTTATGTATTTTAACAGCTTTACACGTAATATTCATATATAAAAAACTTTAAGTGCTTTTCTCCAATTTAAAAATCTAAAGAATTCAAAAATAAGGCATTCAATATTTGAAAAAAGTACAGATTTACAAAATCCCATATAAGAAAGTCTCACGCGACATCGAGAGTGTCGGGGAAGGTATGCGGTCCGCAGA
>NZ_JBXYIF010000026.1:0-710 GCF_057369535.1 Planococcus sp. RAB007_Raresut | reverse complement strand
GGAATGGAGGCGCCACGATAACGGAATTCTGAATCATAATCATCTTCCACGATGTAACTGGAAGAAGCTTTTGCCCACGTCAATAACTCAAGACGCCTGTTAATCGACATCACTGTGCCAAGTGGATATTGATGAGCTGGAGTTGTATATAAAAGTGTCACTGGCTGTTTCGGTACGGTACAGCCTTCAGAATCCAACCTAATAGGTAAAACCGGTATGTTCAATTGGTGAAAAACCGCATTTGCTCGAACAAAACCCGGTTCCTCCATTCCTATTTTAGAAGGAAGGAGGAATTGACACAGGGAACTTAACTGTTGTTGGGTGCCGCTGAAAACAAAGATTTGTTTTGCGTGGCAATGCAATCCTCGGGATTGGCGCAAATAGTTTGCAATTTCGTTCCGTAATTCTGGTTCCCCTTGCCAAGAACCATTCGCAACATGGGCAGGAACCAGAAACTTTTGATACAGGCGGTTCCAAACCTTGTATGGAAATTCTTTTGGATCAATTTGTCCGTTTCTAAAATTCAAGGACTCTTCTTTTATCGTTGGCAGAAATTCTTCTTTTTGAAGGACAGCTTCTTCTTGGAAGGGGACTTCAATCTCACCTACAAAATAACCTTTTCGCTCTGTTGAATACAGATAACCTTCACTCAGCAATTGGGCATATGCTTCCTGTACGGTAAATATACTGACATTCAGTTGATTGGCTAA
>NZ_JBXYIF010000255.1:0-239 GCF_057369535.1 Planococcus sp. RAB007_Raresut | reverse complement strand
GATCGCACTTGGATTAATTAAACGAGCGATCGAGGAACCGCTTAACCATCACCTTGTCGTCTTTTTCCAACCGGCCGAAGAGGGACCGGGTGGTGCCGAACCGATGGCGAAATCAGAATTGTTCTATCACTTCCGCCCGGATGCATTGTTCGGCTTACATGTCGCGCCTGAATATCCTGTCGGCATGGTCGCGTCACAACCGGGCGTGTTGTTCGCGAGCGCGAGAGAGCTCCATATCA
>NZ_JBXYIF010000254.1:0-240 GCF_057369535.1 Planococcus sp. RAB007_Raresut | reverse complement strand
GGCGGTCGGCAACCGCTTCCCCGTCCATCAGGGCAGCTCTGGCACATTCCCGGATTTTCCGCAGCACATGGCTGTAAAGGGTGTCATAATCAATCCGGTGCTGGGTGCAGTGGTTCTTTCCAAAGGCATTGTAGGTCTTGCAGGAATAAATCCGCTGGGGATGTTTTGCGTTTGTGTAGCGTACCGTCAGCGACTTCCCACACTCGCCGCATTTTATCAATCCGGCAAACAGGCTGATTT
>NZ_JBXYIF010000253.1:0-240 GCF_057369535.1 Planococcus sp. RAB007_Raresut | reverse complement strand
ACGGCGTGTCCATCACGTCCTTGTTGCCCAGCATGCCCAGGCGTGCGCCACGGGCCACCTGGCCGCCAGCGAGCACCTCGGGCAGGTCGGTGGGGCCCAGATAGCGGGCGTTGACGTTCGTCGCGTCAAGGGTCAGGCTCTGCGCGCTGTCGCCCGTTGACTCGGCGGTGGCGGCCCAGGCGTTGCCGCTGGCAGCAGCCAGCAACAGGGCGGTACGAATAGCGAGGGTTAACCGGCTGG
>NZ_JBXYIF010000252.1:0-240 GCF_057369535.1 Planococcus sp. RAB007_Raresut | reverse complement strand
CAACAATACCACAGTTAGTTTTCAGAATAATCATCAAGTGGTTGCTTTTCATATAACCGTTTGCTACAATAGTGCTTGTTCTGTTGAATGATTACTTGAAGTAATAAGAACATACACTTTCTTGTTTCAGGAGGTGACAAACAATGGCAAACATCAAATCAGCAATCAAACGTGCAAAAACTTCTGAAAAACGTCGTGTTGCGAACTCACAAGAGAAAGCGGCAATGCGTACAGCAGTAA
>NZ_JBXYIF010000251.1:0-240 GCF_057369535.1 Planococcus sp. RAB007_Raresut | reverse complement strand
GCCATAAACAAGATTTACATAATTAAAAATGAGTTATACAGGATTTTAAAGGCAAGAAAAACACTTGATTTGTAGATAAAGGAATTAATATTCATACACTTAATTTAATTTACACAAAACACACAATAAATAAACATAAAAATAACAGTAATTCAAAAAACATTCATGCTTGAATCTGTGACCTTATCAGGCTTATTAGAATAGTAAATCAATTTTTGGCTATTCAGATGGGATTGTACC
>NZ_JBXYIF010000250.1:0-240 GCF_057369535.1 Planococcus sp. RAB007_Raresut | reverse complement strand
AGAATACAAAGACTGAATATTTTAACGTAAGTTGCATGATCTTACTGTAGAATTTTCAACGAATCATGCAAATGTTTGATTGACCGTTTTTGACTTTGCAGACATTAAAATTGTACGGTCTTGTATATTAGAAGCAAAATAATTCTGTTAAAGTCACAAACGGCTTGAGATAGGACATACCAATACACACTCTTAGGGAAAATGGAGAAATAATGAGAAAAATTTATCTTTTACTCGCGG
>NZ_JBXYIF010000249.1:0-240 GCF_057369535.1 Planococcus sp. RAB007_Raresut | reverse complement strand
GAATCTACATGGTCGCTTCCGTTTTTCTTTGTCCAGACTCCAGCGGCCCAGCTCTTCGGGTGATAAGCCAGTCCAGCTGCGCGGCTAATCGCCACTTCGCTGTTCTGTCTTATACCTTTCAGAGCTAAGCGGGCGCGGTCGCTTTTCTTTGTCTAGACTTCAGCGACCAGATTCTCGGCTCATAAGCCACTCTGGCTGTGCGGCTGAAAACACGCCGCTTCGCCAGATCGTCTTATCCCT
>NZ_JBXYIF010000248.1:0-241 GCF_057369535.1 Planococcus sp. RAB007_Raresut | reverse complement strand
GATGCGTCCCTGTTTATCCCATTGATAGCCAATGCGATGTCGATTAGCATCTATGCGTTGTTCGAGTAATCCTGTGGCATTGTATTGGTACTCAGTCACTAAACCTTTAGTATCAATATGTTTGTGTAAACGCCCTTCTTCATCATGTTCAAAATGTTCTTTTAATCCATCAGGGTAAACAATACAATGGAGTTGTCCTTTGTCTCGACCTTGAGTGCTGTAAAGGTACTGAACGACTTTA
>NZ_JBXYIF010000247.1:0-241 GCF_057369535.1 Planococcus sp. RAB007_Raresut | reverse complement strand
TCATGGCCATCGGAAATCCGCTCGGTGTCTTCTCAAACTCGGTCACCCGTGGTATCGTCAGTGGTGTCGAGCGGACGGTGCCGGTCGATACGAACAGCGACGGCTTAATGGATTATAACGCGGAAGTCATTCAGACGGATGCGCCCATCAACCCGGGGAATTCGGGTGGTGCCCTCATCAACATTCGTGGAGAGCTCGTCGGAATCAATTCGATGAAAATCGCCGAGGCGAGCGTAGAAGG
>NZ_JBXYIF010000025.1:0-788 GCF_057369535.1 Planococcus sp. RAB007_Raresut | reverse complement strand
CCAAAGACCGAAAACTAGGCAAAAAACGCCCGATTTAACAAACTTTTCGAGTGGTAACTATTGAATTATATGAGGTGTATGACAAGACAGATAGAGTGTAGTCTGATCTGTTTTGTTATACATCTTATTTTTATTAAAAAAACAAGCATTTTCTGTTGACACTTTTTTTTGAATTTGATATTTATAAATTGTAGTTAGCACTCCGGTACATAGAGTGCTAAAAATAAATCTAAGGAGTGATTATCATGGCTGGTTTGATTCCTTTCAACAAAAAGCGTAATGATTTAATGAACCTTGGGTTTAATGATTTTTCAAACATGTTAGATGACTTTTTCTCAGCAAGTGGGCTTCCGTTCGAAAGAAGTCTAAGACATGACACATTTAAGGTGGATATCAAAGACGAAGAAGACAAGTATGTCATTGAAGCAGAAGTACCTGGAGTTAAAAAAGAAGATATTCAAGTTACCATTGATGATGGTCGTCTAAACTTATCTGTTAAACATGAAAGTGTTTCTGAAGAAGAAGGAAGTAAATATATTCACCGAGAACGTCGGATGTCTCAGATGTCCCGTAGCATTTTGTTGAAAGATGTGAGTGAAGAGGGCGCCCAAGCTAAATTGGAAGATGGAGTTTTGACATTGACTCTTCCTAAGAAAGAGCATTTAGAGACCTCGAAACGCATCATGATTGAGTAACGTTTATTTCGTGTGATCCCTCCTGAAAGAAAGGCGTTTCGCCTTTCTTTTTTTTGATAATCATTTCTCTGGAAGAATCAAGATTTCCCGTTT
>NZ_JBXYIF010000246.1:0-241 GCF_057369535.1 Planococcus sp. RAB007_Raresut | reverse complement strand
AAATCCATCCAGTCCTTCAATCGCTGCAATGCGATAAAACCGCTCGACATGTTGTTCTCGTTCTATATATCGGTCGAATCGCTCAAATGATTTAACTGGGACCCCGCCCCAATAGCGACCTGGCTGATGCGATAAATAAGTACGCACCGATGTCTCCGTGATCGGGTCCGGCGTGTGGTCAAATCGTCCGAAGTCCCGGGCCGACTTCTCTTCGATGAGGGCAAAGAGTGAATCGAACAGA
>NZ_JBXYIF010000245.1:0-241 GCF_057369535.1 Planococcus sp. RAB007_Raresut | reverse complement strand
AATGGGTGTCTCATACCCCAGTGTGCCATGCAAACGAAGATGGTTCCACCAATGTACGTAATCAAATAGCTCTAGTTCCAATTCTTTCAACGTTTCAAATTGCTTTGGATAAACCAATTCGATTTTGACCGATTTATAAGTGGATTCTGCTACCGCTTTGTCATTAGGACAGCCTTTTTTACTAAGCGAACGCGTGATACCAAACGCTTGTAAAATTGTTTCAATCCTTTGATTATCAAAT
>NZ_JBXYIF010000244.1:0-242 GCF_057369535.1 Planococcus sp. RAB007_Raresut | reverse complement strand
ATCTGTATTCCCCTTTCTACAGTTCTTTTTAGAATAGCATGATTCGGGCATTTTGACGAACTGTTAACTGTGGTAAAATATACAGATGAATGCTTACTGCGGATAGGATGGTCACGATGCACTTAAAACGAATCGAACTCGCTGTCTTTAAATCATTTCCCAAGCGAATTGAATTAGATTTCCGTCCCGGCGTCACGGCTGTAGTAGGGCCGAACGGGAGCGGGAAATCCAATATATCGGAC
>NZ_JBXYIF010000243.1:0-242 GCF_057369535.1 Planococcus sp. RAB007_Raresut | reverse complement strand
CTAAAGCCAATGTTCCTGCCCCAGCTAAACAATCAAGGTACTCTGTACCTTCAACATCAGTAACCCAGCAGCCTTGTGCTTTTGCAATTGCCAACGGTAGTTTACGAGGATAACTACGAACATTCGATTCCATTTGACTTTGGCGAGTCAAATAATATTCGTTGGTTGCATTAGCGGCAGGATTTACGGAAGTAACGCTCATATCGAATTACCATCTCTGATATGGGTAAAAGAAATAAGTC
>NZ_JBXYIF010000242.1:0-243 GCF_057369535.1 Planococcus sp. RAB007_Raresut | reverse complement strand
AAAGTTGAAGTGGACGCCAAGGAACGCAAACGATTATCGAGTGATATCGATGAGGTGATGGATGAGCTTTGGGAAGATTAAAAGCGAGTATCAATTATTCATGATTGTATTTTTAAAACTTACAAATCAGTATTTTTTAATAAAGACAAATCGGCAAATAATTTTTATCTAAATATAAAGCTCGATTGACATTGAATAAAAACTGATATAAAGTCAACAGCATAATATTCACTAGGAGGATTG
>NZ_JBXYIF010000241.1:0-243 GCF_057369535.1 Planococcus sp. RAB007_Raresut | reverse complement strand
AGTCAAATCAGCACTTCCATATTTGCTTGAGAACATGGAAGTCAGCATCGCGGACTACGAAGGGGAGATTCTTGGAATCGAGCTTCCAACGAGCGTTGTCTTGACGATCGTCGAAGCAGACCCGGGCGTAAAAGGTGACACGGCCTCGAACGTGAAGAAAAACGCGACAGTGGAAACAGGACACGTCATTCAAGTGCCACTTTTCATCGAACCAGGTGAAAAAGTGACAGTCGATACACGTAC
>NZ_JBXYIF010000240.1:0-243 GCF_057369535.1 Planococcus sp. RAB007_Raresut | reverse complement strand
CTCAGCAATTGGACGATTCATCGCCCCTTTAACATGAGCCTCTGCATACGCTTTGGTATCTCGGACATCCCAAATGACAGCGCCTTCTGGGAACTCAAATGTTGTAATTTCTTGTTTACGGATCATTGTGCACTCCTTTGATGTAAACAACACTTGGCAAATGAAGAATACCCCCTTAGCATCTCAGATATTCTTTCCCTTTGTAAAGGTCTAACCATGCCTTCTTTTGATATTGTTTCTGAA
>NZ_JBXYIF010000239.1:0-243 GCF_057369535.1 Planococcus sp. RAB007_Raresut | reverse complement strand
CCATGAGAACTTTGACTTTGCGAAGTTAATGATTTAGAAGATGAGAGAAGAAGAGGAAGAACTCATTCTCATCGTCGTGCCGCTCGTGGCGACGATGACTGACTGCCTCAAAGCAATGAATGAACTCGAACGCTACCTTGTCACTGAAATGAAGAAACATGGAGACAACCTAAAAGTGGAACCACGTAAGAAATGGTTTTGTGAAGACTGAGGATCGGGCCGATATTCGGCTCGTTTTTTAAG
>NZ_JBXYIF010000238.1:0-244 GCF_057369535.1 Planococcus sp. RAB007_Raresut | reverse complement strand
ATTATCAACAACTTGCGATTGCCAATAATGAAATTGGAAAGGCCGTTCTGCATCTTTTCGCTTTTCGTCGCAACTTCCTTCTGTTCTTTTTTATTGCTCATTTCGATCATCTCCGCTTCAAGGATTAATACTACAAAGCGGCTATATTTAGATAGCCGCCTCTATAGCTAGAACGTTTTATTTTTCATCCTTGGAGCGCATTAGATCAGCGAAGGTGAAGGTGTCGCCATCATCCTCATCGTCC
>NZ_JBXYIF010000237.1:0-244 GCF_057369535.1 Planococcus sp. RAB007_Raresut | reverse complement strand
CCCTTTCAAGTCGAGCGCCATCTGTTTGGCTGACTTCTTCCCGACTCCCGGGAATTTCGTTAAATATTTCTCATTCTCGGTTTCAATCGCATCGATCAATGCGTCGATATCGCCGGACGCGACGATGGCAAGCGCACCTTTTGGTCCAATCCCGCTCACGCTAAGGAGTTTATTGAACAGCTCACGCTCGCGACGTGACCGGAAACCGTATAATGTCTGTTGGTCTTCACGCACATAATGATGC
>NZ_JBXYIF010000024.1:0-897 GCF_057369535.1 Planococcus sp. RAB007_Raresut | reverse complement strand
TTAGCCAATCAACTGAATGTCAGTATATTTACCGTACAGGAAGCATATGCCCAATTGCTGAGTGAAGGTTATCTGTACTCAACAGAGCGAAGAGGTTATTTTGTAGGCGAGATTGAAGTCCCCTTCCAAGAAGAAGATGTCCTTCAAAAAGGAGAATTTCTGCCAACGATAAAAGAAGAGTCCTTGAATTTTAGAAACGGGCAAGTTGATCCAATAGAATTTCCATACAAAGTTTGGAACCGTCTGTATCAAAAGTTTCTGGCTCCTGCCCATGTTGCAAATGGTTGTTGGCAAGGGGAACCCGAATTACGGAACGAAATTGCAAACTATTTGCGCCAATCCAGAGGATTGCATTGCCAGGCAAAACAAATTTTCATTTTCAGCGGTACCCAACAACAATTAAGTTCCCTGTGTCAATTCCTCCTTCCTTCTAAAATAGGAATGGAGGAACCGGGTTTTGTTCGAGCAAATGCGGTATTTCACCAATTAAACATACCGGTTTTACCTCTAAGGTTGGATTCTGAAGGCTGTACCGTACCGAAACAGGCAGTGACACTTCTATATACAACTCCAGCTCATCAATATCCACTTGGCACCGTAATGTCGATCAACAGACGCCTTGAATTGTTATCGTGGGCAAAAGCTTCTTCCAGTTACATCGTAGAAGATGATTATGATTCAGAATTCCGTTATCGAGGCGCCTCAATTCCAACGTTGGCTCATTTAGACGCTTTGAATCAGGTAATTTATTTTGGGTCATTCTCTAAAACCTTGCTGCCTTCTATTCGAATCAGTTATCTTGTCCTCCCCTTATCTTTAATGAAAGAATATGAAGCATTCAATGCACTGCAAAAACCCACTGTTTCCAAAATCGATCAGTTAGTCGTTGCAGAATTC
>NZ_JBXYIF010000236.1:0-244 GCF_057369535.1 Planococcus sp. RAB007_Raresut | reverse complement strand
TACGCAAAACAGCTTCGCTTTCCAAAAACCATGCTCCTGCATCGCTGCGCTAGCTTCGTCGCAAAGGGCCGGCCTCACTACCTTCGGCCAATTCTTGGCTCGCACTGAGCTAACTCGGTCTCGTTCCACTTCGCCCGAGAGGATCTTGCACTTCGTCGGCATTCGCCTGCTCACCTGGGAGTCTCGGTGTTTTGCTCCATATCTTAGAATCGCTTTCTATAAAGAAAAAATTTAAGAAATGGGT
>NZ_JBXYIF010000235.1:0-245 GCF_057369535.1 Planococcus sp. RAB007_Raresut | reverse complement strand
GCCTGCGTGACGAGTGCGGTGGATGGCCCGGTGGTGCTGGCTGGCGCGGATGCTCCGTTTCGGCGCTGGTCCACGGGCTTTTCCACTGAGCAGTTGGCGCAGCGCCGGCTCCAGTGGTCCACCCTGCGTGCGTTACCGGGTTCGGACGGTTTCTTTGAAGTGCTCCGGGACCTGGAAATAGCGCCCGCCGGGCGTGAAGACTTGCAGCGCCGCATCTGGGAGGTGATCGATGGCATCACGCAAAA
>NZ_JBXYIF010000234.1:0-245 GCF_057369535.1 Planococcus sp. RAB007_Raresut | reverse complement strand
TCGTAGGCTTGGCTGGTCGCGAGGATAGCAATCCACCGCAACTGTCGGGCGGACAAAAACAGCGAGTCGGGATCGCCCGCGCGCTCGCTACCAATCCTGAGGTTCTCCTCTGTGACGAAGCGACAAGCGCGCTCGGCCCGAAGACGTCGGATTCGATTCTCGAACTGCTCGTCAGCATCAATAAAAAGCTCGGAATGACGATCGTCCTCGTCACGCATGGGATGCACGTCATCCAAATGATTTGT
>NZ_JBXYIF010000233.1:0-245 GCF_057369535.1 Planococcus sp. RAB007_Raresut | reverse complement strand
CAGCAGACCTGGAAGAGAGGTTGGCTCAAGCTGCTGCAGGTATGCTGCGCGGCCTGATTAAAGACAATGATAAAGTGGGATTTTCTTGGGGAAAGAGCTTGAGCCTTTTAGTAGAGCACTCCAGCAGCAAGCATTTGACAAATGTTCATTTCTTTCCTTTGGCAGGTGGTCCCAGTCATATCCATGCACGCTACCATGTGAACACCCTCATCTATAGCATGGCTGGAAAATACCATGGGGACTGC
>NZ_JBXYIF010000232.1:0-246 GCF_057369535.1 Planococcus sp. RAB007_Raresut | reverse complement strand
GGTGAACTCGTTGTTTGTCTGCCAGACATACCGCAACATTCCCTTGATTTCCTCCATCATAGCAATGAATGAAGGGTCCATGTGGCCAATTTGTGGAAGGCTCATAGCAGCATGAACACGTGGATCTGCGTTTCCAGGGCCAGGGCCACAGAGGAGGCGGGGAGGTGGGTTAAGAGGTCCATATTGAGGGGCTTCTTGGATCGCCAACGCACTTTGTTGCAGCAACACTTTGTTTACGAAAAAAAA
>NZ_JBXYIF010000231.1:0-246 GCF_057369535.1 Planococcus sp. RAB007_Raresut | reverse complement strand
CCTGTCATAAAGAAGGACATTGGCATAGCTCGACACTTCATCCGCCACCTGTCTCCAAGACGTAGAATCATCGCCATATCCTGCATCCATAATGATTGTCACTTGCTTTGAATGGTGTTGAATATACTCTGCATATAACACACAGTCCTGAATTTGTACCATTTGCTGGTGGATCATGGCTTTCTCCTCACTTCGTCCTTTTAGCTATCATATAGCATAAAAAAATTGATGGACAGCCGCCCATCA
>NZ_JBXYIF010000230.1:0-246 GCF_057369535.1 Planococcus sp. RAB007_Raresut | reverse complement strand
ATACGTCGTAGCATTCAATTCGTGCAACGCAGAACCGTTATCATATGCGAGGCCGTCTGCTAGCCCTGTAATGAGTGTCGTCAACATGACAATCAAAAATGTGATCACGAACAACATGGAGAACTTTCTTTTCTGTCTCCACATCTCTTTACAACCTAACTGCATAAAAAAACCTCCTTCAAGTGCTGATGAAGGAAGTGTTCGCAACCAATATGAACAGAATATGAACGACATCAAAAATGTAGA
>NZ_JBXYIF010000229.1:0-246 GCF_057369535.1 Planococcus sp. RAB007_Raresut | reverse complement strand
CCTGCTTATATAAACGTGATTCACTCATATTAGTTGGTAATTTAAAATCCTTCGGAAAACCTTGAGCATTAAAACATTCCCTCGGCGTCATTTTTCGAATTTTATTATCATCAGTATGAATCAAACAAACATTATGTCCCCCTTCACCTTGATTAGCTGTCAAAGTAGGTACTACACCTGATTTGTTCTTCCGTACATATTTTCTTCTCCACTGATAAATTGCTGGATTAGATTTTTCGTCATTTC
>NZ_JBXYIF010000023.1:0-1294 GCF_057369535.1 Planococcus sp. RAB007_Raresut | reverse complement strand
TAGACTGACATAGCGATATGAGACACATATAAAACACCTTCATTAGGCTGCTTGCGCCCCAAATTCTTTGGGTGCCAGGTAGCCTAATTTTTCTAGAATCCGATCCTCGTTATAGTACCGGATGTATTCCTTTACTTTCTCTGCGACTTGAAGATTATTCAGGGAATTGAATTTGGTGTATGGAAATTCCTCCGACTTGATATTCGAGTGGAACGATTCAATCACCGCGTTGTCCCAACAGTTGCCACGCCGTGACATGCTGCTTACCCCATGCTTCTCCTTGATTAAATCCTGATAGGCATACGACGTATAAACACTGCCTTGATCGGAATGGATAATGATCCCTTCGGGATAGCCCCGCAGTTCCAGCGCCTCATTCAAGGTGTCGATGACGAGTGGTGTCTGCTGATGATCATAGAGTTTGTATGCAACGATTTCGTTGTTGTACAGGTCCATGATTGTCGAAAGATAGAGGGTCGAGCTCCCATACTGGATATACGTGATATCCGTTACCCATTTCTTGTTCGGAGCCGTGGCCGTAAAGTTTCGTTCCAACAAGTTGGGTGCCACAATCACTGATTCGCCTTGCGATTTCCATTTCCGTTTCTTCTTCACCCGGCATTGCAGGTTGTGCTTTTGCATGATGCGCTGAACGGTATTCCGGTGCTTGGTGGTCTTGTACTCGTTCTTGAGTAATTTCTTGATTTTTCGATGACCAAAACGGTATTTCGTTTTCTTGCACAGGGCGATAATATCTTTCTCCACTTGCGTCAACTCACTAGTAAGGCCGTCGGCCAGCCACCGGTAATAAGTGGAGCGTGCCACGCCTAATGCAGAAAGAATCGCCGTGACGGTATACTTCTGGCGGTAAGTTTCGACCAACTGAAGAACTACTCCTTTTCCAACTCCTTTTTGATCTCCAAATACTTTTTTAAGATGTCATTCTCCATTTTCAAATGCGCATTCTGGCGATCTTTCTTCTCCAGTTCGCTGGCAAATTCCGGTCCATGCCCAAAGGTATATTGCTTGCCGATCGGTTGGTCAAAGCGGTGAATTTCGTTATTTCGATACCATTTCATCCACGTCTTAATTTGGGATTCATTTTTGATGCCATACTTCTCCATGATTTCCTTATTGGTTAACTGGCCACTCATCTTGTCTTTGACCACAGCCCATTTCGTTTCGCTTGAATATACGTTTTTGCCCATGCAAAAACACCTCCGATTTCAGTACTTGTGTAAAGTGTACCATCTCGAAGGTGTTTTATATTGTCCCATTTAATTATGTCAGTCTA
>NZ_JBXYIF010000228.1:0-246 GCF_057369535.1 Planococcus sp. RAB007_Raresut | reverse complement strand
CACCGAATCTATACGACGAGTTTCGCGAGCGTTTATCCACTCTACGTCGCCAAAGCCGAACGCAAAGGACGGACGAAGGAAGAAGTCGACACCATCATCGAATGGTTGACCGGTTACGATGAGACCGGACTCGAACGTCAGATAGCCAATCAAGTCGATTTTGATACATTTTTCGCTTCAGCACCTCGTCTCAACGAAGACCGCGCCCTCATCAAAGGCGTCGTCTGTGGGGTTCGTGTCGAGAAC
>NZ_JBXYIF010000227.1:0-247 GCF_057369535.1 Planococcus sp. RAB007_Raresut | reverse complement strand
TATTCAATGGAGAAATCATTGCATTTCAAACCCAGCGGAGACCACATTATGCTCTAGTCAAAAACATGCTCGACATTGCTTAAGGTATGCTCAAGCCCGATGTCAAGTCTCTTTAACATTCAGACCAAGGTTGGCAATACCAAATGCGTCATTATCAGCAACAATTGAAACAGCATGGTTTAACACAAAGTATGTCACGTAAAGGAAACTGCTTGGATAATGCAGTGATGGAAAGCTTCTTTGGCAT
>NZ_JBXYIF010000226.1:0-247 GCF_057369535.1 Planococcus sp. RAB007_Raresut | reverse complement strand
CATTCAACTAATGGTACATGTTTATACGCAGCCGCGTGATAGACCGTCTGTACGTGATATTGTTCGATAATTCGCTCAAGCTTTTGCTGATCTTGTACCGTTCCTAAAATAGGAACAATCTCGCAAGTTCCAGTGCGTCTTAGCTCTTTATCAATATCGTATAATGCAAACTCGGTGAGTTCATATAACACCAAAAGTTTGGGTTGGTTTTTAATAATTTGACGACATAGTTCTGAGCCAATTGAAC
>NZ_JBXYIF010000225.1:0-247 GCF_057369535.1 Planococcus sp. RAB007_Raresut | reverse complement strand
GCAGAAAAAGAAGCGGAAATTCAAGTCCGCTCCATCTTACAACATGCATGGGCAGAGATTGAACATGACCTCGGCTACAAAAATCCGAATGCCGTGCCGCCTGAAATTAAACGAAGTTTCAGCCGGGTCGCCGGACTCTTGGAGATTGCCGACTCCGAGTTCGTGAACATTCGAAAACAATTGCGGACATTCGAACAGGAGACGGTTGAACAGATTCTCGACTCCCCTGAAAAAGTGACCATCACAC
>NZ_JBXYIF010000224.1:0-247 GCF_057369535.1 Planococcus sp. RAB007_Raresut | reverse complement strand
CAACTTTTTCTGAAGCATCTGATCCTCGGTCAACCAATCCTCGACCATCTCGCCCCATTTCGTTCCGTACATCATGCCCCTCTTGGGGCGAATGGTTTCGTTTGGCAATTGAGCTGAATCCGCGTATTTTTTTACTGTTCTCCAATTGAGGTCTAGATTTTTAGCGATTCGATTGATTGAATGTGATTTGTGGTTTCTGAGAAATTTGATACAATTGATACCGGACATTGCTAGCATTCCTTCCATC
>NZ_JBXYIF010000223.1:0-247 GCF_057369535.1 Planococcus sp. RAB007_Raresut | reverse complement strand
CAAACGATCCGAGTACGGATCAGCGAATCGCAGAGACGTACAATCTAGACACCTATAAACAAGGAAAAGTTGTCAACAAACGGGCGTTACAAGAGCGACTTGGGCTTGAAGTACGTGACGATGTCATGCTCATCGGTTTTGTCAGCCGACTCGTTGACCAAAAGGGTCTCGATTTAATTAACGGTGTCCGTGAAGAACTTGGACAGCTCCCTTGCCAGTTCGCGTTCCTCGGTTCGGGACAACCGGA
>NZ_JBXYIF010000222.1:0-247 GCF_057369535.1 Planococcus sp. RAB007_Raresut | reverse complement strand
GGGGCTTGCACTGAGCTAACTCGTGCTCGGTCCCCTTCGCCCGAGTGGATCTCAGCACTTCGCTCGAACCGGAGTCGGCAAGCCAACTCCGGTTCTACTCCCTTGGGAGTCTTCGCTGTTTTGCTTCATATCTTAGAGTGCTTTCAATAATATATATCCTTATAAGCTTGCTTTAAGTAAGAAAAGAAACAACGCAGTTTTAAACTGATATACAAATGAGCACAAGCCTCATACGCGCTTTACAGAC
>NZ_JBXYIF010000221.1:0-248 GCF_057369535.1 Planococcus sp. RAB007_Raresut | reverse complement strand
GACCACGGGTCCGTGCTCGGCGATGTCACGAACGCCTGCCCGCACCCCCCCCGATGCTCGCTCCATCCACCTGCCAATATATTTGTGAGTAATGTCCTCTAGGTTCGCCACGTGGGCGCCCTCGAACTCATCGCGCCAATCCGGAACAGGAACAGGAGCCGAAACCGGAAGGCTGCCCACCTCATCCACGAAGCGCCGGAGTATTTTGTCGCGGGTGGATTGGCTGAACCGTGCGAGGTCATCCGCAG
>NZ_JBXYIF010000220.1:0-248 GCF_057369535.1 Planococcus sp. RAB007_Raresut | reverse complement strand
CCATTACGATCCATGGCGTGGATGCCCTGCTGCATCCGAAGGAAATCAAAAAGCAGATCGGTTATGTGCCGGATTTCTTTGGTGTGTATGACAATTTAAAAGTCAGCGAATATATGGATTTTTACGGTTCCATGTACCGTATGACTTCCAGGGAGATCACCGCGGTATCCAATGATCTGCTCGAGCTGGTCAATCTGTCAGACAAAAAAGAGGTTTATGTGGATACGCTTTCCCGCGGAATGAAGCAG
>NZ_JBXYIF010000219.1:0-248 GCF_057369535.1 Planococcus sp. RAB007_Raresut | reverse complement strand
GTCGAGCTTGGGATTTTAGCCAAGTCGGGAATATGTGTAAGCTGATTTGCTTTTAGTGCTGTTTTTGTGAGTGTTGCTTGTATATCGGCTTGTTCAAAAGCACTTGGAATTGCAGTGATATTTGCTGTAATCGTGTTTGTTGGTGTTAAAGATAAAGTTGTTGCAGTCATTTGATCAAGTTTTTGGGTCACTGTTGCTATCCAACAAATAAAACGAAATGTAAGTCATTAACGTTATACGGGTTTAAC
>NZ_JBXYIF010000022.1:0-1624 GCF_057369535.1 Planococcus sp. RAB007_Raresut | reverse complement strand
GAAAATACAATTTTAGCCATAAGAAGGGTTGCTTTTTAGTTTCATGTACAGCTTCTTCTATTTTACTAGTAATTCCGTTTTTAAAGTATTGAGAAAATTTGATAAAAAACTTGAGATGAAAGCACAGAGTTCCTGGAATTTTATTAAATACCACTATTATCACCTTATTGCTGTAGTTACAGCTTTCTTTAATATGCTTTCAAAAAAAATTATGTGCTTTTATTTAAAGTTACAGTTCTAATGCTTTAAAAATTCAAAGAAAGGAAAAAACATCTTCTTCAATGAATAACCATTCTAATGGCCACTCATAGAAGAAGATGTCTTCTGTTTCTCCTGCCATTAACTTAAGGCTTCCGCAGTAACATCAATATAGATGTCGGCAGCTTGTTTGTACTTTTTATTCTTGTAATAATATTCTCCAAGTAGAGTTAATGCTTGAATATAATCATCTTTATCCCCGAACTTTTTGAAGAACGGAACCATCTCTTCTTTTAACGTGAGTTCCCATTGCGGATGAACAGGGCCAAGTTTGTACTTATAATTTAAAATCTGAAATTTATAGTGATATTCTTCATTGTTCAACTCTTTGGCGAGGATAATTCCCAAGTCGCGAAACTTTATCGCTTCTACATTTTGCTTGAGTTCGCAATATATAAGTGAAAGAAAATAATAAGACTTTAAAAGTGAATAAGGGGTACGGTCCATGTCCATGCTTTCAATGATTGCTTTCTCTGCTTCTTGAAAATCGTTTTGGTGGTAGTAAATTACCCCAATGTTATGGAGAATTTTAGATCTTAACGAGTTTTCTAACTCATTGCTTGCTAATATTTTTTCAAAATCCTCTCTAGCCAGCTGATATTCCTTCATCAACAGATTATTTATAGCAAACATCATCTTGCATTTAAGCACTTTTTTATAGTCTAAGTTTTTTTGATAGATCAGTTCGCATTTTTTAATGTACTGATTGGAATTCAAAAATTTCCTCAACCGGCTATAGATTATAGCTAATGAATAATAGACGTCCGCTTCTTGAAGGCCCACCACCTCACCAAGCAAAACGGCTTCTTGAAAGTAATAAGCAGATTGATGCCAGTCGTTTGTTTTATAATGATAAATTCCTTGGATTTTTCGCATATGATATCTTTGTTTGGAATCCATGTAGGCATAGGATGCAGAAAGCTGTTCAATTTGTTGAAGTGGTGCATGCCCTTCAGACTTAAGCAGAAGATGGACTGAGAATAATTCATAATAAATTCGCAGGAATTGGCTTGAGATGTAATCTTTTTTCAAATCTATGCGATCTTTTAGAAGAAGAGCATCCTGATAACGTTCTTGGTTTATTAATGTATTCCATTCTAAAAGCTCTTCCAAGATTTTCGGGCTGGTTATATTCTCAATTTCTTTAGGGTTCAAGCCTAATCTTTTACACAGGTGCAGCAGTATATCATTACTTGGTTCCAGCTGATTATTCTCTAATTTACTCAAGTAAGGAATAGAGCAAATCCCTTCAGATAAAATTTCTTGAGTCAGTTGATTTTTCTTTCTGAAATATTTGATAACCTCACCGATGGTCATGGAGTTCACCCTTATCCCTAATTTACAGATTTTCTAAATTGTACCATGA
>NZ_JBXYIF010000218.1:0-248 GCF_057369535.1 Planococcus sp. RAB007_Raresut | reverse complement strand
GACGGCGCCGTCCGGTAAGTTGCCGCCGGAGGCGAGGATATCCGGTAAGAAATAGAGCGTGAGCGGTTGCATCGAGGCAAGGAGCATGAGAACGATTGGAATCCAAATAAGCCGTTTGTTCGACCATGACTCTCGCCACTCCTGTTTGAAGATTGCGGTACGCATCAGGCATTCACCTCCAAGAATAGGGACTCGAGTGACGGATGCCCGACGTGCAGCGATTGGATGGTGACGTTCCGTTCCAGGAC
>NZ_JBXYIF010000217.1:0-248 GCF_057369535.1 Planococcus sp. RAB007_Raresut | reverse complement strand
GCGGCTTTATTTTTAGGAGGAGAGTGGTCACTAAAAGCAGTAATAATTAAGCTAATAGGCGAGTAACTTCTAATCAGTAATTGTATAGTACTTCCCATGTTGTTACGCGATCACGTACTTTCATCAATGCATTTTCTACAGATGCTGTGATTTCTTTCTGATTTTTCTCTGCCTCTTCCCAGTATGCTAAAAAACTCCCTTTTTCAAAAGGATCTTTATACTGGTAACCAATTGATTCTTTGTGTGCA
>NZ_JBXYIF010000216.1:0-249 GCF_057369535.1 Planococcus sp. RAB007_Raresut | reverse complement strand
GCAAATTGCTGTGCAGCATCATCCAGTAGAGCATCTAAAGGTTCATTCGAAGTACGATGTAATAAAGCTTTAGTATTGCGAGAGGCCAATGGTGCAGCACGTTTGATTTGTTGAACGGTATCGCTCAGTAACTGCTCAAGTTCATAATCATCATGCACCACATCATGCACTACACCTAACTTCTGAGCAATCTCATCATTGAAACGAGAACCTAACATTGCCAAACGACGCGCTTATGTTAGTCCAATG
>NZ_JBXYIF010000215.1:0-249 GCF_057369535.1 Planococcus sp. RAB007_Raresut | reverse complement strand
GCATCGCAAGAAGGGATCGTACAGGCCGATGTGCTCCTTTCCCATCCGCAGATCCCGTTCATCTCATATCCGTATGAATGGAGCATCAGCCTGCACAAGGCGGCGGCGCTGGCGAATCTCGACCTGCATCTCGAGCTTCTGTCCCAGGACTTCACGCTCAGCGATGCGACTGCTTACAACATGCAATTCGACGGGACTCGACCGGTCCATATCGACCAGCTGTCGATCCGCCCGTACGAGGGCGGCGAG
>NZ_JBXYIF010000214.1:0-249 GCF_057369535.1 Planococcus sp. RAB007_Raresut | reverse complement strand
AAGACGAGCTCGCCGCAGGAGATTGGTTCCCCGGGACGAGTGGCAACCTGGCGATCCGCGTATCGGACGTCCCGTTGACGTTCCTCGTGACGGCAAGCGGTCGTGATAAACGAAAGCGTACCAATGAAGACTTCGTCCTCGTCGTTGCGACCGGTCAATTGATTGGAGAACAGTCAGGCAAACCGGCCGCGGAAACGTTGCTACACGTCGAAATCTGTAACAACACGAACGCAACCTGTTCCCTTCACG
>NZ_JBXYIF010000213.1:0-249 GCF_057369535.1 Planococcus sp. RAB007_Raresut | reverse complement strand
GCCAGCTCATATTTATCTGATACACAACAATCTCCTTTTGATGCATTGTCTGAACGTGAGATGCAAGTGGCAATGATGGTTGTAAACTGTATAAGTGCTCAAGAGATTGCTGATAAACTTTTTGTTAGTGTAAAAACTGTAAATACCTAACGTTATCTTATTTTTGAGAAATTGGCAATTGACAGTGATGTCAAACTGACCCATCTTGCGATTCGTTATGGGCTGATCTAACCTTAAAACCGTGGGGGA
>NZ_JBXYIF010000212.1:0-249 GCF_057369535.1 Planococcus sp. RAB007_Raresut | reverse complement strand
GGACTACGTCAAGGCCAAGGGCTGCGCACAGCGGCCCCAGGATTTGCTCAACCATGCATGCCTGCGCCTGGTCAGCCCGGTGGTCCAGCTGGACAAATGGACCTTCAACGGCCCTGAAGGCCAGGAAAGCGTGGCGATCAACAGCTCGCCGTTCCTGGTGAATTCGGCCGACGCGATGAAAACCGCGATCACCAGCGGCATGGGCGTCGGCCTGCTGCCGGTGTACGCCGCCATCGAAGGGCTGCGCAA
>NZ_JBXYIF010000211.1:0-249 GCF_057369535.1 Planococcus sp. RAB007_Raresut | reverse complement strand
ACGGCACGTTCGCGCATTTGCTCGCCATGCAACAAGCTGCGACGGCTGCCGCAACCGTGGCCATCATCTCGAGCACCGCTTCAAGCGACTAAAAAAAGAAGGGTTCCCCCTTCTTAAGAAAATAAATACCAGCTGAGACACCCGAGCACGAACACCGAATTGGCAATTTCGACGATCCCGATCTTCATGATAGGGATCTTTTTACCGTAGAAGACAACCGCTCGGATTAGGCTTGGTGCGTAAGCGAGC
>NZ_JBXYIF010000210.1:0-249 GCF_057369535.1 Planococcus sp. RAB007_Raresut | reverse complement strand
TCCTTATTGAATGTATTATTTTCACCGTAGCGCTATTCCCGACCTTTTCATCCGTTACTGCTGCTCAAGGAGAAGCGGTCATCGCAACAGATGAAATGAACGTCAGAAGCGGCCCTGGGCTTAGCTACGGCATTACAGCGGAAGTAAAAAAGGGAGAACGCTATCCAATTTTAAAGGAAGATGGAGACTGGGTGCAGATACAGCTTGGTTCCGGAGAAAAGGGCTGGGTAGTCTCCTGGCTTATTACAA
>NZ_JBXYIF010000209.1:0-250 GCF_057369535.1 Planococcus sp. RAB007_Raresut | reverse complement strand
CCAATGAAAATGGTTTAAAGAAAATGCAAAATATTTTCAGAGCTGCCATAAAGTACGAGATCACCAACCTGCTTTTTATTATAAATTACAGTGAGTTGAACAGGATCGTGTAGGAACCATTTGTCGAGCAAATCTTGCAAAAAAGAGGTGTATTCAATGGTTTTACTACTTTCTGCAAGCAACTGCTTTTGAGCGTCATAAACATGGATGCTGCGGATGGCATGACTTGTGGTGTAATCGGAAAGAATTT
>NZ_JBXYIF010000208.1:0-250 GCF_057369535.1 Planococcus sp. RAB007_Raresut | reverse complement strand
AACAACCGCTTCTCATTATACTCTTACTGTTACGGATAATAAAGTTACGATAATTTTACTAATCATATAGATGAAGAAATGAGGAGATACCCTATGAAAGATGTCATCGTCATCGGTGGAGGGCCGAGCGGGCACATGGCAACGTATGCAGCGGCAAAAAGTGGCGCTTCGACCTTGCTGATTGATAAAGGTTCAAAACTTGGACGGAAATTGGCCATTTCAGGTGGAGCACGTTGTAACGTCACAAATC
>NZ_JBXYIF010000207.1:0-250 GCF_057369535.1 Planococcus sp. RAB007_Raresut | reverse complement strand
CTATCTGGCAAAAGATGGAGCATGCTATCTTGCTGGGTTAGGGATTCGCGGTGTTGGAATAGTTGCGCTTGGAATTGAAAGATGCCAAGAAGGGCATCCGCCGCATAAAACCTTATTTGCTTATGTCATCATCAACGTAAAGGGCCTGAGATTGAAGGAAGAGGTGCTGGGACATTACATAATGGTAGCCGCGGCTTTGAAATTAGTAGTTTCGGACGCTTCACAAGCGCGAATATTGTTGTTTATAGGT
>NZ_JBXYIF010000206.1:0-250 GCF_057369535.1 Planococcus sp. RAB007_Raresut | reverse complement strand
GTCGCTTTTAAGGACTGGGTTCTGTACTGTACAGGACTCAGTCCTTAAATTCTGTCACATCCGTAGCCCACTTCAGATTTGGTTGATCCGCTTTAAATTGACGTTGTAATACATTGTCTACAATCTTACTCACTTGCCCTTTGTAAGAGCGATATATCATCACCCTGATACGTGATTTAAGCTGCATAGACTGCATCAGCCGTTGAACACATTTATGGTTGATGATTCGTCCCATATTCCTTAAGGCAAG
>NZ_JBXYIF010000205.1:0-250 GCF_057369535.1 Planococcus sp. RAB007_Raresut | reverse complement strand
ATACATTTAAGGAACTCCGAGCTGCAACGAGCCATTTCAACCCAAAGAATATACTGGGGAAGGGAGGATTTGGTATTGTATACAAAGGCCAGTTGCATGATGGGACTTTGGTGGCTGTCAAAAGGTTAAAGGATTACAGTGCTGTGGGTGGTGAAATACAGTTCCAGACAGAAGTAGAGTTGATCAGTCTGGCTGTTCATAGAAATCTTCTCCGCATTTGGGGGTTCTGACTGACTCAAAATGAACGTCA
>NZ_JBXYIF010000204.1:0-250 GCF_057369535.1 Planococcus sp. RAB007_Raresut | reverse complement strand
CGAAAAGCATCCATTTTTCTTTTGAACTTAGCATTGCATGACAGTTTCTGCATCAACCGATCACAAGTTTAGAGATCAATATAAAACATAGCCTCCATAATTAAACTTAAAGAACTTTTCCCCATGCGAAAACGTCCGCTGGGGTCTTGAACTTATGGTTTCTCGCTTTTCGCCCGGGCTTAGGCGAAAAGCATCCATTTTTCTTTTGAACTTAGCATTGCATGACAGTTTCTGCATCAACCGATCACAA
>NZ_JBXYIF010000203.1:0-251 GCF_057369535.1 Planococcus sp. RAB007_Raresut | reverse complement strand
CAAATCCTCTTTACGTTCACTGGCTGGTCCTTGCCCCGCAACAGAACTGAAGGCCCCGTTATCGCTCACATGGGCTTTCGCTAATCGTATATCGATTTTCCCTGAGCCATCAAAGACCACATCATACGTATTTAATTCAAGTTCGTACCCCTCTTTCGTGTAATCGACGACCACATCAGCCCCAAGTCGCTTTACAAGTTCAACGTTTCGCACGTGGCAAACTGCTGTGACATGCACGCCGTAATGCTTCG
>NZ_JBXYIF010000202.1:0-251 GCF_057369535.1 Planococcus sp. RAB007_Raresut | reverse complement strand
ACTTGTTTTAACATAATTTTTGATGTCCTGATTGTTACTTTTGCGTGGGTAATCAACTTATAAAGCCCTCTTCTTCGACCTGTCGAACGGAGAGGATCGAGGAACACACGTCAGCCCAGCCGAGGCGAAGCGATCACTCAGTTCGGGGCCCACTGCCCCTGGCGATCACCATCAACGCACTCCTGTAATTTTTTTTATGAAAATAAATTACCTGGGAGAGTCAAACCCCGCACGTGTGCCTTGTACACTAA
>NZ_JBXYIF010000020.1:0-1800 GCF_057369535.1 Planococcus sp. RAB007_Raresut | reverse complement strand
CAATGCCCCTTGCCATCACAGCTCAACGTATCAGGAATGGGATTTGCCTCATTCCACGCCTCACTGCTTGGACGCGCACAACCAACGGCGCGCTCACCTTATCCTTCTGCGTCCCCCCATTGCTCAAACGGCGGGGAGGTGGTACAGGAATATCAACCTGTTGTCCATCGTCTACGCCTATCGGCCTCGACTTAGGTCCCGACTGACCCTGAGCGGACGAGCCTTCCTCAGGAAACCTTAGGCATTCGGTGGACGGGATTCTCACCCGTCTTTCGTTACTCATACCGGCATTCTCACTTCTAAGCGCTCCACCAGTCCTTCCGGTCTGACTTCAACGCCCTTAGAACGCTCTCCTACCACGGATCTCTTGCGAGATCCATCCACAGCTTCGGTAATCCGTTTAGCCCCGGTACATTTTCGGCGCAGTGTCACTCGACCAGTGAGCTATTACGCACTCTTTAAATGATGGCTGCTTCTAAGCCAACATCCTGGTTGTCTAAGCAACGCCACATCCTTTTCCACTTAACGGATATTTGGGGACCTTAGCTGGTGGTCTGGGCTGTTTCCCTCTTGACTACGGATCTTATCACTCGCAGTCTGACTCCCAATCATAAATCACTGGCATTCGGAGTTTGTCTGAATTCGGTAACCCGGGATGGGCCCCTAGTCCAAACAGTGCTCTACCTCCAGGATTCTCAAGATTGAGGCTAGCCCTAAAGCTATTTCGGAGAGAACCAGCTATCTCCAGGTTCGATTGGAATTTCTCCGCTACCCACACCTCATCCCCGCACTTTTCAACGTGCGTGGGTTCGGGCCTCCAGTAAGTGTTACCTTACCTTCACCCTGGACATGGGTAGATCACCTGGTTTCGGGTCTACAACTGCATACTCTGTCGCCCTGTTCAGACTCGCTTTCGCTGCGGCTCCGGCTTCTCACCTTAACCTTGCATGCAATCGTAACTCGCCGGTTCATTCTACAAAAGGCACGCCATCACCCATTAACGGGCTCTGACTACTTGTAGGCACACGGTTTCAGGATCTATTTCACTCCCCTTCCGGGGTGCTTTTCACCTTTCCCTCACGGTACTGGTTCACTATCGGTCACTAGGGAGTATTTAGCCTTGGGAGATGGTCCTCCCGGATTCCGACGGAATTTCACGTGTTCCGCCGTACTCAGGATCCACTCTGGAGGGGGCAGGTTTTCGGCTACGGGGCTGTTACCCGCTGTGGCGGACCGTTCCAGGTCGCTTCGCCTAATCTGTCCTTTTGTAACTCCGTATAGAGTGTCCTACAACCCCAAGAGGCAAGCCTCTTGGTTTGGGCTGTTCCCGTTTCGCTCGCCGCTACTCAGGGAATCGCATTTGCTTTCTCTTCCTCCAGGTACTTAGATGTTTCAGTTCCCTGGGTGTGCCTTCTCATGTGCTATGAATTCACACATGGATACTGCCCCATTACAGGCAGTGGGTTTCCCCATTCGGAAATCTCCGGATCATCGCTCACTTACAGCTCCCCGAAGCATATCGGTGTTAGTGCCGTCCTTCTTCGGCTCCTAGTGCCAAGGCATCCACCG
This sequence comes from Planococcus sp. RAB007_Raresut, assembly GCF_057369535.1. Classification (NCBI taxonomy): domain Bacteria; kingdom Bacillati; phylum Bacillota; class Bacilli; order Caryophanales; family Caryophanaceae; genus Planococcus; species Planococcus sp. RAB007_Raresut. The sequence continues at coordinate 231 of NZ_JBXYIF010000020.1, read as the reverse complement.
TGCGCCCTTTCTAACTTAACCAAGTGGTTTGTTAAAAAGTTGATCACCAACGGTGATCGTGTCACTTCATGAATTGCTTTGCTTCGTTTTGTTTCAATGTCGTTTTATCCAGTTTTCAAAGAACAAGTGGTGAAAGAACACAAAAAGGCGTTGCCGCCTGAAGGTGAACCTTCAAAACTGAACGCAAAACGTCAACACAAGATCCGGAGATCTTGTTTCCGATATATTCCT
>NZ_JBXYIF010000201.1:0-251 GCF_057369535.1 Planococcus sp. RAB007_Raresut | reverse complement strand
CAGCAGACTATAGCGGTTTCGTGATTCCACACGAATTCGTTGTCGGCTACGGTCTCGATTATGAAGAGAAATATCGTAACCTTCCTTATGTCGGTGTGCTCAAGCCGAGCGTTTACGGGGGCTAACGTTTTTCTTTTGAAAATGTGACGTGGTAAGATAAAGGAAATCCCCAAAGTATAGGCATATACTTAATGGGCGAGAACATCGTTTCTCGGAATAGGAGGCAGAGAATGAATCGTGCAGTGAAAAAC
>NZ_JBXYIF010000200.1:0-251 GCF_057369535.1 Planococcus sp. RAB007_Raresut | reverse complement strand
GACAGCCCTGCTGGAATCCGGCGAGGTTACTGTGCCCGAGGAACTGGCGGTGAAATTTGGTACTAGTGCTTATGCAGAACTGACACCTCAGTAGAAAGCCGAGGTTGTTGACTCTTTCCGTCTGGTTTACCGCACGAACTCCCTGGTGAACTGGTGCCCCGGGTTGGGAACGGTACTGGCGAACGAGGAAGTCACAGCCGACGGGCGTTCCGAACGCGGGAACTTCCCGGTGTTCCGTAAGAACCTCTCGC
>NZ_JBXYIF010000199.1:0-251 GCF_057369535.1 Planococcus sp. RAB007_Raresut | reverse complement strand
CAGTGAAGCAAAAGCATATTGTAATAGGCCCATTAAAGATGAGGCCGCGCCAGTTAAGTGTTGCGGGCTTTGTTGCATGGTGAGTGCGGTCAAATTACCAAAAATAAAACCTGTTGACCAGATCGCTAATCCCAAAAGCAGAATGTATTGCCATAAACCTAAGTCATAGAAATAAGCACTGAGCATTAAAACTAAGCTGGCTCCACAGAATATAGACATCCCCAGTACTAGTAATTGTTGTGCGGACCATC
>NZ_JBXYIF010000198.1:0-251 GCF_057369535.1 Planococcus sp. RAB007_Raresut | reverse complement strand
CATGCAAAAATATCCTTTTCACAAAGTTTAGAGCATTTGGAGACACACACCACTTCCCCCCGAAATTTTAAAGAAGGATGTATGAATGCCCTAAAGGAGAATTAAAGAAATTACAAGACGAATGATAATCGTTTTTATTATCAATTCAAGAACTATAAACCAAAAGCAGCTATGACTATGAAGTTTGTACTTTAAAAAGATGACTCATAAAATATAAGATATTAATTTTAATGGATATTTCAACACATACA
>NZ_JBXYIF010000197.1:0-252 GCF_057369535.1 Planococcus sp. RAB007_Raresut | reverse complement strand
CTCAATTTCTTTGCCTAACTGCTCTAACTTCGTCGATGTTGGTTTTACTGACTGACCTAAGCTTGCATTTTGTTGTTTGAGATAAGTGCTGCTTTCAACAACTTTTGCTAAGTCTACCACTGCTATACCAGCAGCATTACTAAAAGCTGATACAGTTAAACCCAAACCGAATACCAGTGCTGTTAATGTTTTCATGAGTCCGTCCTTTATATATTTTACAAATTTAACCGAGGTCGTACTTAGAAAGTACGA
>NZ_JBXYIF010000196.1:0-252 GCF_057369535.1 Planococcus sp. RAB007_Raresut | reverse complement strand
GAGAAGAAATTCGCCGTAACCCACCACACATCTTGTTAACGAATTATGCCATGCTTGAATATTTAATGATGCGTCCTGAAGATAACACTTTATTTTCCGGGCACTACCGAGATCATTGGCGCTTTGTTGTACTCGATGAAGCCCATACGTATGATGGTGCGACCGGGGCGGAAGTCGCTATGTTGCTTCGACGGCTCCGGACCGAGGTCGAACAGCAAACACCTCTTCAATTCATCGCTACGTCGGCTACAC
>NZ_JBXYIF010000195.1:0-252 GCF_057369535.1 Planococcus sp. RAB007_Raresut | reverse complement strand
CAAATACATGCCACCAGTCTTTACCTTGAGTGATTCCTTCAACATCTGCATATTGTTGACGAGATTCAGCACGAGAGATTGGAAATAAAACCTCCGGCTGATATTGAGTTGGGTATTGGGTTTCTTTACCCAATTGAGAATGTTCAACACTCATTCACGCATTCCTGAACCACGAGCCAATAAATGATAAGCGATTGCATATAAGACGACACAGCAAAGTGTCACAATGCCTAAAGAAAAGGAAACATTGAC
>NZ_JBXYIF010000194.1:0-252 GCF_057369535.1 Planococcus sp. RAB007_Raresut | reverse complement strand
CATGGAAGCGACCATAGTATTTAATAAGGTCAGGAACAGATTTCCTCCCCCGACACTCATGATATAAGAGGTCATGACCGATCCGTAACTGGTTAAGCTCACCACACCAATAATTAAACCAACCACCGCACAGGCAGACATCACTGATAAGGATTGTTTAGCACCATCCGCAAGCGCCTCTAAGACCTGTTTGAATCCCAAACGCGAGGTTTTGCGAAGATGGGCAACCACGAGAGTTAAAAGAATTGTGTA
>NZ_JBXYIF010000193.1:0-253 GCF_057369535.1 Planococcus sp. RAB007_Raresut | reverse complement strand
GTTACTCAACCACCCCCCAACAAAACAGACTTTATCTTCAAAGTACAAAATCCAAGGGTTGTGAGGATGGGTCAACCCGCGACTCTCTAAGTGTCAGTAGTCCGAGTGATGGTGGCACCGTTATTATAAGGTGCCCTATCTGGTGCATGGTCTATATCAGGTCGCTACTTGCTAGTATCAGTGCCTTACTAACTGTAAGGGAAGAAGGCCCACTAGCTGAAGCTCCAGCCCTCATAGTGGACATCTATTTGCC
>NZ_JBXYIF010000001.1:0-795439 GCF_057369535.1 Planococcus sp. RAB007_Raresut | reverse complement strand
CCTCCGATTTCAGTACTTGTGTAAAGTGTACCATCTCGAAGGTGTTTTATATTGTCCCATTTAATTATGTCAGTCTAGAATTCGTTTTCCTGCACTGGCTTTTTTTTTGGGAGGAAATGTTTTTGGTAAATTCAAATAATTTACCATTCCTTAACCTCTTTTTAACCTGCCCTCCTTAACATAAGCCTTAATTATAAAAACTATGGTTCGCAAAGGAGCGGTAATATGGAAGTTATTTTCGTCACTTTGGGGTATCCCGACAACGGTCGGCACGGCAATCTCTATTATGACCTCATGCAGGAATTCAAGCGCAACGGCCACGGGGTCACAGTCGTTTGCCAAACTGAAAAGCGGCACAACCAGCAGACAGAGCTGAAAGAGGTGTACGGCGTTCCGGTCCTGAAAGTGCGCACCGGCAATGTCACAAAGACCAACCTGATGGAAAAAGGGGTCAGCACGCTGCTTCTGGAAGACCAATTCATCAATGCGATCCGGACATATCTTGGCGGTAAAAAATTCGATCTTATTCTATATACGACACCGCCGATCACATTTGAGCGAGTTATCAAATACCTGAAAAATATGCACGGCGACGGGATGACATATTTATTGCTGAAAGATATTTTCCCGCAGAACGCGGTGGATATCGGAATGTTAAAAGAAAACAGCCTGCTGCACAATTATTTCCGGCGAAAAGAAAGACGCCTCTATGAAATCAGCGATATGATCGGCTGCATGTCGGATGGCAACAGGCGCTTTGTCCTCCAGCACAATCCGGATATACCAGCGGATAAAGTGGAAGTCAATCCGAATTCAATCCATCCGGCAGACAGGACTGAGAAGGCCGGACGCACACATATCCGCAGAAAGCTTGGGATTCCGGAGCATGCGCTGCTGTTCCTGTATGGAGGAAATCTTGGAAAGCCGCAAGGCATCGATTATCTGATCCGCTCGATTGACCTTTACCGCGACCAGGATGATGTGTTCTTCCTGATTGTCGGTTCCGGAACAGACTATCCGAAAATCGAGAACTATGTTCAGGAGCGGAGGCCATCGAATGTCCGGCTGGAGAAATTGATGGAGAAAGAAGATTACGACAAGGTAGTGGATTCGGCAGACATCGGAATGATCTACCTTGACCGGCGCTTCACGATTCCAAACATCCCGTCGCGGTTGATGGCTTATATGGACCGTGCGAAGCCGGTGCTGGCAGTGACTGATCCGCATACCGATCTGAAGGATATCATATACGACGCGAGATGCGGTTATTACGCGGAAGCGGGGGAATTGGCTGAATTCAGGGATGCCATCGAACAGGTAAAACGGGACCGTGGCAGATTGCAGAAGCTCGGCGAGAACGGCCGCCGCTATCTGGAAAAAGAGTTCAACGTAACTGAGTCATACGATATCATCATGCAGCACTTTATCAAAGATGGGAGTGGGGAATATTGTTCAAAGACAAAATATTACTCATCACAGGCGGCACAGGGTCTTTTGGAAACGCCGTAATGGAGCGGTTCCTGTTCACGGATATCAAAGAAATCCGTATCTTTTCGAGAGACGAGAAAAAACAGGACGATATGAGAAAACGCTATAACAATGACAAATTGAAATTCTATATCGGCGATGTGCGGGATCTGGCCAGCGTGAAATATGCCATGAACGATGTGGATTATGTATTCCATGCAGCAGCGCTCAAACAAGTGCCGTCCTGCGAATTCTTTCCGATGGAAGCGGTCAAGACCAATATCATCGGCACTGAAAATGTCCTCAACGCGTCCATCGGCTGCGGTGTGAAAAAAGTCATCTGCCTGTCGACGGACAAAGCAGCTTACCCGATCAACGCAATGGGCATCTCGAAAGCGATGATGGAAAAAGTGTTTGTAGCGAAAGCGAAGACTGTATCTCCGGATAAGACGCTCATCTGCGGCACACGCTACGGCAATGTAATGTGTTCGAGAGGTTCAGTAATTCCATTGTTCGTCGAGCAGATCAAGTCAGGCAAGCCGCTGACAGTGACCGATCCACATATGACGCGCTTCCTGATGAGCCTTGAAGATGCTGTGGAACTGGTGGTCTTCGCTTTCCAGAATGCGAATGCCGGCGACATCATGGTGCAAAAAGCGCCAGCTTCGACAATTGAAGATCTGGCACAGGCACTGAAAGAGCTGTTTAATGCGGACAATGAAGTGAAAATCATCGGCACGCGCCACGGCGAGAAGGAATTCGAAACATTACTGACCCGCGAAGAGCATATTGTCGCACAGGATCTGGAAGGTTTCTACAGAGTGCCGGCCGACAGCCGCGATTTGAATTATGAGAAATACTTCAATAAAGGCGATGAAAAACTGTCAACAGAAAAAGAGTACAACTCACACAATACGAAAAGGCTGAATGTAAGTGAAATCAAGGACTTGCTGCTTCAACTGCCGTATATCCAGGAAGAATTGAAGACCATCAATCCGGCGCTGCCGGCCACTGTCAATTATGGGATTCCAAGTTGAAAATCTTGATTACCGGCGCGGAAGGCTTTGTCGGCAGGAACCTGGCCGCGGAATTGAAGAATCAGGGATATGAAGATTTATTGCTTTATTCCAGAAAGAATACGGCCGCTGATTTGGAAAACTACACAAAGGAATGTGATTTCGTCTTCCATTTGGCGGGCGTCAATCGCCCCGAAAAAGAAGAAGATTTCCTGAAAGGCAACCATGATCTGATAGCGGAATTACTCTCGCTGCTGAAAAAGCATGGCAACCGCTCACCGGTCGTTGTCACTTCGTCAATCCAGGCGGAGCGTGATAATCCATACGGCCGCAGCAAAAAAGCGGGAGAAGATGTGGTATTCGAATATGCGGCGCAAACCGGAACCGATGTCTTTGTTTACCGGCTGGTGAATTTATTCGGCAAATGGAGCCGCCCGAATTATAACTCGGTGGTTGCGACTTTTTGCCATAACATCGCGCGGGATATCGAAGTGCAGGTGAACGATCCGGATGCGGAGCTGCAATTATGCTATATCGACGATGTGCTGGAGGAGTTTAAACGGACGCTCAGCGGACAGGCGACACGGGACGGCAAGTTTTGCCGGGTTCCTGAAACGCATAAGATAACTGTCGGGGAATTGGAAGACAGAATCCGCTTCTTTAAAGAAAGCCGCCGGAATTTGGAACTGCCGGATATGAAAGATCCTTTGACAAAGAAATTATACAGCACTTATTTAAGCTACTTGCCGGAAGACGGCTTCTCCTATCAATTGAAAGTGAACCGTGACGATAGGGGATCGTTTACGGAATTTCTTCGTACCAAAGGGCATGGACAGGTATCTGTGAACCGTTCCAAACCGGGCATCATCAAAGGCAATCATTGGCATCATACGAAAAACGAGAAGTTTCTGGTGGTAAGCGGCAAAGGCGTCATCCGTTTACGGAAAATCGATTCGGATGAGGTCATCGAATATTTTGTTGACGGCAACGACATGGAAGTTGTCGATATACCAGTCGGCTATACGCATAATATCGAAAACCTGGGTGACACCGAAATGATCACCATCATGTGGGCCAATGAGCTGTTTGATCCGGAAAAACCGGATACGTATTATATGGGGGTTTAGCATATGGAGAAATTGAAGGTCATGACAGTGGTGGGCACAAGGCCGGAAATCATCAGGCTATCGGCGGTCATCAGTAAACTCGAAGCTTCCGAAGCCATCGACCATATACTTGTCCACACCGGCCAGAATTACGACTACGAATTAAACGAAGTATTTTTCAAAGATTTTAACCTCCGTAAACCGGATCATTTTTTGAATGCCGCGAATGGAGCCGCGATTGAAACCATCGGTAATATCCTGGTGAAAATCGACCCGGTTCTTGAATTGGAAAAACCGGATGCGTTTCTGGTGCTGGGTGATACCAATAGCTGTTTATGCGCCATCGCCGCCAAAAAGAAAAAGATCCCGATTTTCCACATGGAGGCAGGAAACCGCTGCTTCGATCAGCGTGTGCCGGAAGAAACCAACCGGAAAATTGTTGACCATGTGGCGGATATCAATTTGACTTACAGCGATATTGCCCGTGAATACCTGCTGCGGGAAGGGTTGCCCGCAGACCGCATCATCAAGACCGGAAGCCCGATGTTCGAAGTGCTCCAATCGAGAAAAGATGAAATCAGCAAATCCGATATTCATGAAAGACTGGATCTTTCGAAAGGCCAGTATTTCGTCGTTTCTGCCCATAGGGAAGAAAATATCAATTCTCCTGAAAACTTCGGGAATCTTGTGGAAAGTTTGAATGCGGTAGCTGAAAAATACGGGCTGCCTGTTATCGTCAGCACACATCCGCGGACGCGCAAAATGATTGAAGCGGAAGGCACCGAATTCCATCCGTTGGTGCAGACGGCGAAACCGCTTGGCTTTATTGACTACATCAGCCTCCAGAGCCATGCAAAAGCAGTGCTCAGCGACAGCGGCACCATCAGTGAGGAATCATCGATTTTAGGACTTCGGGCGTTGAATATCCGAGAGGCGCATGAACGGCCAGAGGCGATGGAAGAAGGCAGTGTCATAATGGCAGGGCTTCAAAAGGAACGGATACTTCAAGGACTGGCAGTGCTGGAGACGCAGCAATTGGAGACCTTGAGGCTCGTGCCGGATTACAGCATGCCGAATGTATCGGACAAAGTTTTGCGCATTATCCTTTCTTATACAGATTATGTAAATCGGACAGTATGGCAGAAGAAGAGTGGAAAAGGGAGGGCGTTGGCGTGTATCGAATGAAGGAGTTGCTTCGTAAGTTTGCACAGAACTCAGCCTATGGAAAAAAACTATGGACGTTTCTCGTAAAGGCCAAGCAGATTGTCCATAATGACCGCAGATTCCGGAGGCTTCCCCGGAATATGACGGTTGAGCAGTTCATCGAGCGATTGAATAGGAAAGACTGCCGATACGTCATTCTTCGGTGGTTCGAAGATCTGCCCCATGTCGAATACGGAGGGGATATCGATCTTCTCGTCCATGACGATGACGCGGCCATACTGGACAGCATTTTGACCTGGTCGCCGCGAAAAGGTGGTATCCCCTGCGATGTCTACAGCGTCAGCGGAATGCCAAGTTACTCCTATAAAGAGATTGCCTATTATCCGCCGGTTGTAGCCCAGCAATTGCTGGAGCGGGCGGTGCGGCATGATTCAGGCGCAAAAGTTCCTTCCGAGAACGATTATTTTTACAGCCTCGTATTTCACGCGCTTTACCATAAAGGATATGAATCGGGCTTATCGGAAGACGGCATACAAGCTCCGAAAGTAAGCGATCCGGGTCATGATTTCCAAACAGTCCTGGCAGCGATGGCAAAAAAACAAGGTGTAGCCGTCGATATCAATATGACTGCACTTGATGAATTATTAGAGGAAAAAGGCTGGCGGCCGACATTGGATATGCTCGAAAAATTGGGCCATGACAATGAATGGTGCGCGAAATTAGCCAATGATATTTTGAAGGATATGCCCAATGTACCGGGGCTTGCAGTATTCATCATCCGTGAGGCGGCGGCTTCATCGGCTGATGAACAGGATGTAAAAGAAGAACTCGAAAAACACGGATTTCAAATTGTCAGAAGCAAAAAATTGAACGAACAGGAAAAACAGCATGCCGCGCAGCAACTACGCGGAGGAAACTGGGGAGAAAAGTCCAGCGTTCTGTCAGGCGGCTTGCCCGCAACACTTGTCACAGCACTTGATTTTGAACCAATCGAACCATCGAGTGAACTGAAAAATAAATATCCGCTGCTTGATAATCGGCGGATCGCGGATGTCAAAAAGGACATGCGGGAAAAATATTTCAAGAACATCATCCACTCGAGCGACAGTGCAAGGCAAGCCGCCCATTACCTTGAAACGGTCATGCCGGAAGAAACCAATGAAGTACTAGAAGCGGCACGCAGGGAACTGGACGCCCGCCAGCCTGCAACTGATGGGGTTTTGCTGGAAAAAACTTTGTGATAAATCTAAGGAGGTTCTCTGATGAAAATTGCGCTGGTATGTCCGTCAAACATGCTGTTCATGCCCTACGTCGGTAATTACACGAAAGTGCTGGATAGTACCGGAATCGACTATGACGTCATCAACTGGGATCGCAATGGCACTGAAAATCCCGACAATCCATTGACGTTCCGGGACAATAAGACGGCGCTGCAAAGAGGGTTTCTGGATTATCTTAAATTCCGTAATTTCGTGCTCGGGATTTTGAAAAAGAATGATTACGATAAAATCATTGTGTTCGGAATCCAATTATCTTATTTTTTGAAACCCTACCTTTTAAAGAAGAAAAAAGGCAATTATATCCTGGATATCCGGGATCATAACCGGATCCTGAAGGCTTATGATATCCGGAAAGTGGTGGAAGGGTCAGCTTATACAGTCCTTTCTTCACCAGGTTTCAAAAAGTGGCTGCCGGACAGCCAAAAATATTTGATCAGCCATAACACGACCATCGACAATGTCGAAGAGCTGAAAGATTGCGCAAGCACTTTCCTCCAGAAGGAAAAAGTGAAAATCGCGTTTATCGGCGCTTTATCCGATTACCAGGTGAATATCGATTTCATCAATTCGGTCAAGGACTGCAATAAGGTCGAACTCGTCTATCACGGAGAAGGCCTCTTCAATAAAGATCTCGAAGACTATATTTTACGCAATAAAGTCGGGAATGTGGCATTGACGGGCCGTTATACAAAAGAACAGGAAAATGGTTTATATGATGATTCGGACTTGATCCATGGCTTGCGCTATAACGAGAATATCAATTGTAAAACGCTGCTGCCGAATCGGCTCTATAATGCAGCCTTGCACGGAAAACCTCTTATTGTAGCTGAAGATTCCTATCTGGCCGAACTCACACAGCAATATGGACTCGGGCTCGTTGTTGATTCGCTGGCTGATCTTGAGAAAAAAGTGGGCAATTATTTGGCGGAATTCAATTTTGATGAATACAAAGAAAAGCGGAAAGCTTTTTTCCAGAAAGTTGTAGAAGACAATCTGCTGTTTAAAGACAGCATCAATAAGTTTCTAGGATTCTAAAAAACTTCTCTAAGAAATGGCAGGGCTGGCTATGATCATATACATTGCATTCTTAAGTGTCATATTCGGATTATTGCTGTTCGAACTGGTGGCTACATGGAAAATGTCCTCTTACGGAAATTATTCTCTCGATAAGGGAAGGTTTATTGAGCCTTCTCCGCTAACAGAGGGAGTTCCGCAGCAAGGTCCGCAGAAAGAAAGTGGCTCCTATACGGTGACACTGATTCTGGCATGGACTGTCGTTTTCCTGTTTTCATCGCTTCGTTATAACGTTGGCTGGGATTACGAGGCTTATTACGCCACAGTACGTTATAACCTTGTAACGAATATTGTCAGCAACGGGGAATTGGCAACGATCTTTCTGATCGAACTAGCCAGGGATATGGATATGACGAACTTGTACTTTTTCCTCAACTCATTGATATTCATAACACTCGTGGCTTTGACAGTAAAAAGGTACAGCAAGGATTACTGGATCAGCATCATTTTCTTTGTCTGCTTCCCATTGTTCTTCCTGAATTCCTTAAGTGTGATCCGGCTTTTCACAGCTCTCGCCATTACGTTCTACGCGTTTAAATTCATCGAGCGGGGGCAATTGATGCGCTATCTGATCGCAGTGGCATTTGCGGGCATGTTCCATGCATCGGCGTTCATCGCGATAGCCTTCTATTTTATCCGCAACGTCAAGCTCGACATTGTGAAGCTGGTGCTCGTATTGCTCGCTCTGCCTTTCGTCGGACGGGCGGTCAACTCATTTGTCGTAGCCTACTTGCCGACTTATGCTCCCTATACGGAGGCAGCCGGAGGCCAGGAAGGAACAAAAGCCATATTCGTTCTGCTGTTCATCGGCATTGTGGCACTATTCCTGCGTGACAAGATTCTTGAAAATGACCGGATCGCCAATATGTACTTCAATTTCTACTTCGTCGGACTCGGCATTTACCTGATGTTCTTCTCGCAAGGCACCATGGGGCACCGCTTATCGCTGTACGGCACTTTTTTCTCGCTCCTGCTGATTCCGAAAATCGTCTCCTTATTCAATCTCGACAGCAACCGGGTACTTTTGAAAGTGGGGATCTCCCTTTTCAGTATTGTGATTTTTCTTTATATCGTCTATGTCGGTTCCGCTACCTATGTTCCGTATAAAACGATATTCCAGATAAGGTATTAAAAACCCAGACGAATTTGGAAGGTGTGAGGTATGTGCCGAAAGTTTCAGTGATAATGCCTGTATTCAATAAAGCCGAGAGACTCCGCCACAGCATCGAATCTGTGCTCAGACAGTCCTATGGAGATTTTGAGCTGATCATGATCAATGATGGATCAACCGACAACAGCCATGAAATCGCAATGGAATATAAGAGCCAAGATGCGAGAATCATTTACTTCAAACAGCAGAACCAAGGCGTATCCATCACCCGCAATAACGCAATTAATCTGGCGAGAGGGGAATATGTTTCTTTTTTGGATGCTGACGATGTACTGCATCCTGATTTCCTGTCGAAGATGGTTTGGAAAGCGGGCGGAGAAAACGTTTGTTATTGTGGTCACTCCTACGTAACGGACAAGGGCAGAAAAAAAGCGCGCATTCATTTCGCGGAAGGCGATATCCTTGAAAAATTTCTGCTCAATACATGCAATCCGCACTTGAATTCCTGGCTGATCAAGAAAGAATTCCTGGATAAATTCGGTATCCGTTTCAGTCCGGGAGTCAGCTGGGGGGAAGATATGATTTTCTTCTCCAAAGTGCTGGCAAATGAAACAAATGTGCTGGCAGTCGAGGATTACTTGACTGAATACCATATCGGGCAGCCCGGAAGTTTGAGTGAAAACTCCATGGATAAAATCATTAAGGACATTGAATGGATGGAGACGGTCAAAGAGTATATATACAGCCGGGTAAAAGAGCCGAAAAGAAGAAGCGAAGCGATTTCGGCCATCGATTCCTATCGCATTGCCGGCGCTATTCTTTACCGGCTGGACCGCAACAGGAATCTTATGGACAAAGAGGACCTGAAGAATCTTTTCAGCAGATACGAAGATTTTATCCGGATTTTCAATCTGTCGAATGGCATCAGAAGCATTAAGCTCATGCTGGTGTACTTGAAAATGCGGGTCCAGCTGCTGTTATAGGATTTTAATAACTCAAGGAAAGGAGGGGATGAGATGAGGCGGCTGTCCAATTATTACACTCAAAAAAAACAGCTGGTTGCGGGGTTTGAAGAAAGTAAGGAATTTCTGTCATCCGGCAGCTATCAATTCGATGAATCGATGACTTACATCTATTTGGATGATATAGAAACTTCGAGGAAGTCAAAAGAGCTGTTCAGCCAGGGCTTGCACATCATCAATTTTGCCAATGGCGGTTTTCTTGTTAAAACAGCGGTTACAAAAGTTCTCCGGTTTTATTTCAATAAAAAACTTTTCAACGACCGGAAAACGAAAGAAGCTTATAATGGCACGGTTTATCTGCCTGGCGGCAACGGGAAAGATGTGAAAATTTTCGATTTTGGCCAAAAGGAAGTGCTGATTTCATACAGCGACAGGGAAATTTTTCAGCAAAAACTGGACGCTTACAGCCAGTTCAGGAATTGGTTTTCAATCCCTCCAATAATCGATAAAGATGAAAAGAGAAAATTGATCATTGAACGCTATATCGATTATAAAAGCAGCGAGCAATGGGATGATTACGATACCAAATTCATCGTCAATGAAGTATTCCGCCGCTACCTTGAATATTTCAAGGAAAAGGCGGCGAGCGGCACCGCCGATTGGGTGCCAGCGGTCGAGATAGGGGATTTACTGCCGGGAAACAGCGCTTTTTTGGAGGAAATAGAGTCGGGCATCAGCCGGGAGCTGTCTGGTACTCCATTGCCTATGCTGCCGGTACACGGAGATTTGTGGTCACCGAACATCCTCATCGATAAGGAAGATTCAAAAAAAATCTATTTCATCGATTGGGAAATGGCAGGGGATATGTACTTCTTCTATGACTTCTTCGTATTCATGTGGAACGAAGCGATCATCAATAAGAATTATTCTTTTATCCGCTATTACATGGAAGGCGATTACGATTCATATTTTGACCATGCATTCGAGTTATTCGGACTTGAGTTCGATAAGAGCCGGAAACAGGAATACCTTAACATCTTTTTTCTGAATATGTATGTGAGAAGGTGGCTCGAAGCGGATGAAGCGTATTTGGACTGGGTGTGGGGTGAATACCGGAAATTCATGGAGTACGTGATTTCACTCGATGCATTGCCTGATATGCCCAGGCGAACGTAAGAATTTCAAGATAGAGAGCGGAAGTGAGCGGATATGAAAAAAACAATTATTGCCCTAATGGCTGTAACCATCATGGTGAAGATTACGGGCCTGATCAAGGAAATCGTATTTTCCTATTATTACGGGGCTTCCAATATAACTGATGCTTATATTATCTCTTTAACAATTCCAGCAGTCATTTTTGCACTGATTGGTGCAGGCATCGCAACAGGCTATATCCCGCTTTATAACAAAATCAACAGTGAAAAAGGAAAGGACGCTGCGAACGAATTCACCAATAACGTCTTGAATTTCGTGATGCTGCTGTGTTCCATCATCGTCGTCGTGGTTTTTCTTTTCACAAAGCCATTGATCTTCCTGTTCGCTTCGGGTTTCCAGGGGGAAACGCTCGAGATGGCGATCCTATTCACGCGAATCAGCATCGTTTCCGTCTATTTTACAGGCATCATCTATATCATTGACGCTAATCTCCAGGTCAAAGATGCCTATAAAATTCCGCAGCTCGCAGTCATCCCAATGATTCTGATCACCATCGCCTCGATTGCCGCAAGCGCCACTTACGGTGTCTACATACTGATATATGGCAGTGTGCTCGCCGTCATAGTACAGGCTTTGATCGTAATCGTATATGCTTATAAAAAGGGGTATACCTATAAGTTCAAAGTGAACTTCAATGACTTTTACCTGAAACGGATGATTTACCTGTCAATGCCGGTCATCATCGGATCTTCCGTACTTCAAGTGAATAAAATCATCGACCGTACACTTGCATCCCAAATAGCGGTCGGCGGGATATCCGCTTTGAATTATGCTTATAAAATCGAAGGGTTCATCACTGGGATATTCGTTATCTCGATTGTTACGGTCATGTATCCCAATATCTCGAGAATGGCGGTCGCGAAAAATTTCAAAGGCATGAAGAAGGCATTGTCCGAAGCAGTTACCGGCATCAGCCTGTTTGTCATTCCTGCGACCATCGGTGCAATCATTTTCGCCAGACCGATTATCATGCTGATGTTCGGCCGAGGTGAATTTGGGGAAACGGCAATAGCAATGACTTCCATTTCGCTGGTCTTTTATTCCGTTGGTATGATCGGAGTGGGAATTCGCACTACTTTGGTCAAAGCATTCTACTCATTGGAAGACACGCGGACACCGATGATCAACTCTTCAATCGCCGTCGTGCTGAATATCATTTTAAATATTGTGTTATCCAGATACCTCGGTATCGGAGGACTAGCTCTTGCAACGTCCATCGCGGCATTGGCGGCAACCGGGCTGATGTTCTTCAGCTTGCGGCGGAAAATCGGCGCACTGGGTGCAAGGCAGATGCTTGTTTCATTTGTTAAGATCGGTTTTGCTTCCATCGTAATGGGCATCGGCGCCAAACTTATTTTCGAAGCACTGACTTTGGTTATCCATCAGAATATTGCGTTGCTGTTGTCAATTGCCGCAGGTGCAGCCATCTACTTCACAGTGATTTTATTCTTGAAAATTGATGATGTCACAGTCATCGTCAATGAACTCAAAAAGCAATTCCGAAAAGCGGATCCAGTTATTGAACAAGGGAAAATATAAAAAGCCAGGAGGAAATCATTATGAAAATCAGAAAAGCAATTATTCCAGCAGCAGGCCTCGGTACACGATTCCTGCCAGCGACTAAAGCATTGCCGAAAGAAATGCTGCCGATTGTCGATAAACCGACCATCCAGTACATCGTTGAAGAGGCGATTGCTTCGGGGATTGAGGATATCATCATCGTCACCGGTAAAGGAAAGCGGGCGATCGAAGATCATTTCGACCATGCCTATGAGCTTGAAGATACACTGCGCAATAAAGGCAAACTGGAAATGCTGGATTCCGTTACGGAAACATCCCAAGTAGAGATCCATTACATTCGCCAAAAACAGCCGCTTGGTTTGGGGCATGCGATCTGGTCAGCGCGTAAATTCATCGGGAATGAACCTTTTGCGGTATTACTCGGTGACGATATCGTAGTCAATGATGAGCCATGTCTTGCTCAGTTAATGGATCAGTACGACAAAACGGGGAAAAGCATCATCGGCGTCAAACAAGTTCCGGAAGAGGAAACGAGCCGCTACGGCATCGTCGATCCGCTCGAGCGGGACGGCAAGCTGATTAAAGTACGGAATTTTGTTGAAAAACCGGAAGCGGGTACAGCTCCATCCAATTACGCGATTATGGGACGCTACATTCTGGATCCGGAAATTTTCGGCTTTCTTGGAGAACATAAGATCGGCGCAGGCGGTGAAATCCAATTAACTGACGCCATTCAGCGATTAAATGAAAAACAGCAAGTCTACGCTTATGAATTCGACGGCCAGCGTTATGATGTCGGTGAAAAATTCGGCTATATCGAAACCACAATCGAATTCGCGCTGAAACGGCCAGAGCTGCGTGATAAATTATTGGAACTTTTCGACAAAAAATTAAATGAATCGTTGCTGCTGAAAGAATAACTGCATTCTATTAAACCGATGAAGTTAGGGCAATTGGCTTGGAGGAGGGAAGAACCCTGCATGATGACGGAAAATTTAATAATAGGTGTTATTGGATTAAGGTTTGCTGGATTGCCGATTGCCAATGACTTCGCAAAAAAGTATCCGGTACTGGTATACGATATGGAAGAGGAATTCGATGGAGATCCGGATCACGGGTATAACTCTTATAAAATCCTGGATGGTTCGACAATTAACATGCTGGATGATCCTGAAAGGCTGTCAGAAGCCGGAATGTTGATCGTTGCAGTGCCTGTCACCATCAGCGTCAGCAAGCATCCCGATTTATCGATGCTGTTGAAGGCATGCCAGGTTGCCGGCACTCACATGAAAAAAGGGGCCGTTGTGATAATTTCTACAGCTGTTTATCCAGGGGTCACTGAAGAAAAATGCATTCCTGCTTTGGAACGATATTCCGGTATGGAAGCTGGCAAGCAATTTTTTGTCGGCTTCTCACCGGATGATTTAAGGGAACAATCGGACAGTCCAGCTGCCGCAAAACCCCCGAAAGTCATTGCGGGCCAAAACAATTCAGTGCTGGATTATATTACAGAAATCTATGAAAATGTGTTTGGAAAAAAGGTCCATAAAGCGGAATCGATCCGTGTCGCTGAAGCAGCCGAACTTGTCGGTACGGTGCAGCAAACAGTCAATACAGCTTTAATGAATGAACTGGCAGCGATATTCAAATTAATGGAAATCGATACACAGGATGTTTTGCGAACAGCAGCCGTCAAGAAGGATTTTCTGCGATTCAGTCCAGGTTTCAGCAGCAATCACGGAAAATCCCAGGATTCCTATCAGCTGACACACCGGGCACTCGCGGTCGGCCATCATCCTGAAATCATTCTTTCGGCTTTACGGGTAAATGATGGTATTGGCCAAACCATCGCAAATGCCATCATCAAGGAAATGAACCAGCTGAATGTGGCGCTTCAGTCAGCAACGGTAGCGGTACTCGGTGTCACCAATAAAGAAGATTCTTCAGGGATTGAGAAATCCAAAGTCTTTGACATGATCGAAGAATTGGAGCAATTCGGCCTTCAGATCCAAGTAGCTGACAGTCTGGCGAATCCAGAACAAGTGGAACTCGAATTCGGAATCCGTCTGACACCGTGGGAAGAGCTCTCACCCGCAGATGCTGTCATTCTGGCTGTCCCACATAAAAAAACTCGCGATGCTGGTTGGAAACCGATTAAGAAGCTGCTGAAAAATGATGCCGGAATCGTCTTCGACATTAAAAGCGTATTGGACAAAAAAAGCAAACCGGAATCATTGAATCTCTGGAGACTATAGAAACGATAAAAAGGGGAGGTAATGCAATGGTTACTGATAATATACGTTCTTCACATAAAAGGCGGTCCATGTGGTCAGTTTACCTGGGGCGTATAACGGAAATCTTCTTCTCATTCCTGTTGCTGGTTCTGCTTTCACCACTGTTTGCCATTATCGCCATTGCTGTAAAAGCAGAATCGAGAGGGCCTGTATTTTTCACACAGAAACGCGGAGGCAAAGAAGGGGAGCATTTCCTCATCTACAAATTCCGGACCATGTACAAAGCGAATGTAGATGTCCATAAAGTTTTGGTGGACAATGACCCCCGCATCACAAAAGTGGGGAACTTTCTTCGGAAAACGAGTCTTGATGAACTGCCGCAGCTGATCAATATCTTGAAAGGCGATATGTCTTTTATCGGTCCGCGGCCTACGGTTACCGGCCAGACGGATAAATATAACGAGTATCAGATGCAGCGTTTACAGGTGAAACCTGGCGTGACGGGCTGGGCGCAGATCAGCGGCCGCAACCTGCTGACATGGGATGAAAAAATCGATCTCGATATCGAATATATCAATAGAAAGAATTTGAAGCTGGACCTCTATATTCTGATAAAAACGTTCGTAAAAGTCTTTAAATCCGATGAAGTCTATATTGCACCCAAACCTGACGAAAAATAAGGCAAGCACAAACCGGAAGCTTCCGGTCCGTGCTTGCCTTTTCCGTTTAAAGGGTAAAGGAATAAAGAATCTGCCTTTATTAATGAAAAACTACTTGATCGGAGGGAGGCATAAGCCATGGAGACCATTCTTGCCATTTGCATCGGCCTCGCCTTGAGTGCGACTGTAGGCTTTCGAATATTCACGCCATTATTGATTACCGGCATTTTTGTCAGAGCCGACTGGATTACTTTGTCGGAAGGTTTCAGTTGGATCGGCAGCACGCCGGCTTTAATCGCTTTTGGCGCCGCTACATTATTTGAAATTGCCGTAAACTATATCCCCGCAATCGGATCATTCATGAAAGTGCTTGCTACACCGCTTGCGGCAATCGCTGGAATTCTGCTGACGGCTTCCTTTATCGGTGATATGAATCCGCTGCTGGAATGGAGCATCGCCATCATCGGAGGCGGTGGTGTCGCGACCGCCGCACATACGGCAGTCACCGCTGTGAAAGGTGTCAGCGAAGCGGCATTTCTTAGTCCAGCTGTGGCCGCGGCTGAAGACGCGACCGCAACATTGGTGCCGATATCGATTTTCCTCGTTCCTTTCCTGGCAATTGTATTTGTAATATTGATACCGCTGCTGATTTTCAGGTTCTATAGAAAGCGGGAGCGGCGGAGCGTATAGTTAAAGGGTCTTCACTCAATCGAGTGGAGGCTTTTTCTGTAAAAAAAGCCAGGCGCAATGCCCGGCTCTTTAACACTTGTTTTGATTAGCGTGGAATGATCAACACCTGCCCAATGCGCAGGAAGTTTACATTCGTGATGTTGTTGGCAGCAGCGATTTTCGCGACGGTCGTGTTGTATCTGATGGCAATGCTGTATAAAGTGTCGCCCGCTTTCACCGTGTATTTCACCGTTGTGGCTGGCGGCGGTGCAGTGGTTGTGCCTGGGATTTTTAAGACTTGGCCGATGCGAAGCAAGTTGACGTTTGTGATGTTATTGGCGGCTGCAATCTTCGCTACGGTCGTGTTATAGCGCTTCGCGATGGAATAAAGCGTATCACCGGCTTTTACAGTATAGGTTGTTGAAGTGGCTGGCGGCGGTGTTGGTGTAGTACTTGTGCCAGGGATTTTCAAAACCTGTCCGATGCGAAGCAGATTGACGTTGGCGATATTATTGGCGGCTGCAATTTTAGCGACTGTGGTATTGAAGCGCTGGGCGATGGAATACAAGGTATCGCCAGCTTTAACCGTGTAAGTTGTGCCTCCGCTCGCTGGTGGAGAAGACGGCAGGTTCAGCAATTGGGAAACAGTGACGAACGAATAGCCTTTCGCTTTCAATTTGGTGATGATGTTCGGCAGCGCAACCGGCGTACCCGGTGCACCTGCGCCTGTATGCATCAGCACGATGGTGCCAGGAACGATATTGTTCACCACTTTGTTGGTGATAGTGGTGGCGGAATCGCCACGCCAATCAATGGTGTCGATATTCCATTGGATGGTGTAGCCATATCCAGCAGCTCCGACTCCGGCTAAAACATTCGAATTCACCGAACCGTAAGGTGCTCTGAAAATAGGCTTGGTCGATTTGCCGGTCAAGTTCTTGATGATGGTTTCTGTACGGTCAAGCTGGGACTTCATCTGGGCGGCTGACAAGGTTCGGAAGTCCGGGTGGGAATAGGAATGGTTGCCGAGTTGATGACCTTTGGCTGCAATATTCTTAATCGCCTGTGGATGTTTTTCCGCGCCTGATCCAGTTAAGAAGAACGTGGCTTTGACATTGTGCGCTGACAGAATGTCCAGGATCTTGTTGATGTTCGTCCCATCAGATCCGTCATCGAATGTTAATGCAACAACTTTGCTGGACGTATTGCCCTTGGTTACATAAGTCGAACTCGCTGCATCTGACTGGCCGCTGAAAGAAAATAAGCTGAACAGAACCAATAACATGACTGCTGCAATTTTGCCGATTTTCGTACCCACAAAACTCACCCCTTTTTTATTTACACTAATGAACCATTAGCGTATGTATAAAATTCTGTGAGCAATAAAGTCTATGTAATTGCATAATTATATGGGTTACTGAAAATATATTAGGTCATTCCCATTATATCATAAGGATGTTGAATAGAACATAAGTAGTTAGATTTTTCTGTCTATTTAATTTCTTTAAATAAAAATAGTTTGAATTAAAGCATTCATGACAAATAATAGGTAGAAAGCTTGATTTATTGTTACATTTGTTGTAATATAATTGTAATATAAAGGCTGACAGCAATTAAGATGAACTTAAGACTAAATAGAAAGCTCACTATTTTTGCTAGGCTGTACTTACAATTACATTGAAAATTGCAGCTGTGTCAGTGTGACACAGCTATTTATTTTGTAAGAATAATTTACTGGGGGAACAGTATGTACTTGCGTGTTCTTATAATTTGTTTCATGACATTATTAATTCCATTTACGGTGAATGCGGCGGAATCCGCCAATGACTTTAAAGTGAAGGTTTTGCCTGCCGAAGGACAGCACAGTTTTTCGGAAGGTTATTTCCATGTGGATTCAGAGCCCGGCAAAAGCTTGGCACTCGATTTCCAAATAACGAATAACAGCAGCGAGCCGCTCAATTTATATGCGGAAGCAGTCGACGCGCACACCGCAGAAAAAGGCGGAATTCTGTATAGCGCTGACATTGAAGAGAAAGAGCCGGATCAACTTTATATCTCTGATATGGTTAAAGTCCAAGAGACGATCAGTGTCGCTCCTGGCGCAGTGGAAACTGTCCATTTTCACCTTGAGATACCGTACGCAGCCAGCGGCACGATTCTCGGAGGCATTATGCTGACTTCTTTGGATGCTCCCGATCATTTATCGATGGAGGCGCTGAATAAAGGCGGAAGCAATTATACGTTTGAGCAGCCAGGCCAACGTTTGATGGCGATCAAAGTGAATCTTCCTGAAAAAACGGCTTCCGGATTTTCATTAGGCAAAGCTAAATTTGATGCTTTCGACAACCATCTGACGATCAAACTGAACAATGGCAAGCCATCGGTTCTTGAAAATGTTCAAGGAACTTATTCAATCATGGATAAAGAAGGCGAAGTGCTTGCTAACGGCGTAATTAAACCTTTTGCTATGGCCCCGTATTCCAAAATCAATTATCCAATCGACTTGGAAGGCGGAAAATTTGAAACAGGCAAATATGTCCTGATGATCAAAGGGAAGGCCGATGAGAAGGAATTTTTCGCTGAAGAAAAATTCACAGTTACCGACAGCCAGGAAGCAGGAATCGTCAGTCAGACTGAAGATGCAGTGTTACCGTTCAATCGTGAAAATATTTCCCGCACCATAGCCATTTCGCTGGTCGCTTTATTTTTACTGCTGCCGCTGCTTTTGAAATTTAATCGAAGAAATGAAAAAAAAACATTCATGAAGTTTTCCGGAAAAAATAATATCTGATTTAAGACTGCATCTGACTGGTTCAGATGCAGTTTTTATTATGATTAATTATTTCGAAAAATAGGGTAAACTGAAGAAAAGGGGGAATTTGAAATGATACATAAGGTGAAAAAAGAGCAATTGGTGGCTACTTTCTCAATCGTAGGCGCCGACCCGAAAACCGGGGAAGTGGGAGTTGCTGTGCAATCAAAATTCCTGGCTGTCGGAGCCGTTGTTCCATGGGCAAAAGCGAATGTCGGCGCCGTGGCGACACAGTCATGGGCCAACACTAAATTTGGACCGGAAGGGTTGGAACTTCTCGAACAGGGATTGTCGCCGGATGAAGTCATCACGAAACTGGTGGCCGACGATCCAGGCCGCAACTTACGTCAAGTGGCAGTCATTAATGCGGCTGGTGAAGCGAGTGCATTCACGGGGGAAGAATGTTTCGACTGGGCCGGCCATAAAATCGGCAAACACCATTCGGCGCAGGGCAACATCCTCGTCAGCGAAGAAACCGTCACGGCAATGAGCCATTCGTTCGAGCAATCGACCGACCCACTTGCTGAACGCCTCATCAAAGCATTGGCCGCAGCGCAACACGCCGGCGGTGACAGCCGCGGCAAGCAATCCGCCGCCGTCTACGTTCTGCAGGAAGGCGCGGGTTACGGCGGCTACAACGACGTAAAAGTGGACCTACGCGTTGACGACCATCCCGAGCCGATCGAAGAATTGCTGCGTCTTTACGAACTCCATAAAATATTCGGGGAAAGCACCGACGAACAGCTTGATATCGAAGGAGAACTTTTCGAAGAAATCAAAGGCCATCTGGTCCGCCATGGGCTGTTGAAATCGGCCGACCACGCCGGCTATAACGATACCATCAAGGAAGCGTTGAAAACTTTCACCCTTCGCGAAAACTTCGACGACCGCTGGACCGAAGAGCGTCTGATCGACGAAGTCGTGTTGGAGCATTTGCGGAAATGAAAGGTTAGAAGACTAAAGAATAAATAGGGATGGAACTCATCGAAGGACCGGTTGGCTTGAGGGCTGATCGGTTTTTTGTTTTGGGAGAGGGGTGTGAGTGGGAGAGGAATTTGGAAATATTTTCTATAAAAAATCGTGAGTTGATTTGGGGTGCGGCTTGGAAGCTCTGAGGTGCGGGTTGAGTGGTTTGGGGTGCGGGTTGAACCATTTGAGGTGCGGTTAGACGTGTTTGAAGTGCGCTCAGAGTAAAATACATTAATTTTAAGCTTTCCGCAAAAAAGTTGTTTTATATTTCCAGCCAAAAACTCATTAGTTGCGGAAATTACTAAATTAGTTGCGGTCATAAAAATAAAACCACAAATCCCATCCAAGAACCTTCTAAACCCACAGTCCCACTCCGAATCTCACCTCTACCAACAACCCCCAACCAAAAACACCCCACAAAAATAGGAGCCCTCCAACCGGAGGGCTCCATCCATCTATCATTTGAACTTGAACTTGAATTTATTCGCAATCTCAACTTCAATCTCTATCTAATCTAAACTCCTACTTAACATCCTTGCGTCTGAACTTAGCTGTCACTTCATAGACAATCGGCACAATGACCAACGTCAGTAAAGTGGAGCTAATCAGTCCGCCGATAACCGTGATGCCAAGTGCCTGGGAAATCAGACCGCCGCCGTCACCTTCTGCGCCAATGGCAAGAGGGATGAGCGCGCCGATTGTCGCAAGTGCTGTCATCAGGATTGGACGGAGACGTGTGACGCCGCCTTCAAGAAGTGCTTCACGTGTAGTGAGTCCCGCTTGTTCCATGTGAATGACACGGTCGATCAGGACGATCGCGTTGGTGACAACGATGCCGATCAGCATCAATACACCGATCAATGCGTTGACACTCAATGCTTCTCCCGTAATCCATAATGCCACTAGTACACCGATTACAGTGAATGGCAATGAAAACAGGATAGCGAACGGTGCAAGGGCTCCACCGAATGTTACAACCAATACGAAGTAAACGATGGCAATGGCTGCAAGCATTGCAAGGCCAAGCTGCGAGAATGATTCGTTGATTTGTTCCGTGATGCCGCCGTGGTCGATGGAGACGCCGGCCGGCAAATCAAGATCCGCAACTTCTGCATCAACTTCAGTTGTGATTTCAGCTGCGTTATTGCCGAGTACTTCAGCTGACAGGGAGGCGAACATTTGGCCGTCTCTGCGGTTGATTGTGTCAGGAGATTTTCCTTCTTCGACTTCCATTACATCGCCGACTGTTACTGTAGTTCCAAGCGCAGTTGGAATTTCGATGCCGGTTACGTCATCGATATCAGCGTACTCAGTTTCTTCTGTTTCAACATATACGTCGATTTCATTGTCTTCATACTGAACTGTCGTCAAGACAGGTGCTTCGCCGACATCGCTCAAAGCCATGCCGATTTGTGCGGCAGTCAAGCCGTTTTCGCTCAAGGCTTGCTGGTTTGCCACTAAAGTGAATTGATCATATGCTTCAGTCAAACTCGACTCCGTGTTTTCCAGTCCTTCATGGTCTTCCATGATTGGCTGGATTTGATCGATGGCTGCCTGGATGTCTTCCAAATTGTCGCCGTAGACGAATAATTCAAATCCACTTGCCCCCATAGCGGCAAAGTCGAGGCTGCTCCATTCGCCGGCTTCAGTCGAAGCATTCAAGTCTTCGATCAATTTTGTGCTTTCATCGCTGAATTCTTCAAAATCAGAATCGTATTCGATATAGAATAATGCGGAATTATCTCCGCCTCCGCCCATTGCTGCCATCGGATTTCCTCCGCCTAGCGAATACTGGTACGAAGTGACGCCTTCACGGCCGTCGATTGCGCTTTCCGCATCAAGTGCGATAGCTTCTACATCTTCACGTGTCTGTCCTGGTTCAGGGCTGTATGTCGCCATGACCATTTTCTGTTCCTGTTCAGGAAGGAAAGTGACGCCGATTATCGGTAATAGGAACATACTTGCGGCAAGCAGCACTGTGGCTCCGCCAAAAGTGATGATTTTATGGTTTAAAGACCATTCCAATACGCGTTTATAACCAGCTGCCATTTTGCCTGGTTTGTGTTCTTTATTCGCGGCTTTATTGTCATCAAGATTATTCAATTGCTTACGGTACATCAAATGCGCCATCATTGGCACAATCGTTACCGCCACTATCAGCGATGCTGATAATGCAAAGACCATTGCAAGCGCGAATGGCAGGAATAATTCACCGATTTGTCCGCTGACGAGTGCAAGCGGCAGGAATACCGCAATCGTTACGACAGTTGATGAGAAAATCGGCAGGAACATTTCGCGTGTTGCTTCACGGACCAACTCTTTGCCGCGCAATTTTTCACCAGGCAAGCCCATGCGGCGGTAAATATTTTCAATGACGACAATGGAATCATCGATTACCCGTCCGATTGCGACGGTCAATGCGCCGAGCGTCATGATGTTCAGTGTAATATCCATTTGGTTCAATAAGAATATTGCCATCAATAAAGATAAAGGAATCGAAATGATGGAAATTAACGTCGTTTTAAAGCTGCGCAAGAACAGCAAAATGATAACGACAGCGAACAGGATTCCGAAGAAGGCTTTGCTGAGCATCGTTTCAACCGACTTCTCAATTGGTTCCCCTTGGTCAAACGTTGTCGCAACTGTTAAGCCATATTCTTCTTCTACATCAGCAACGATGTCTTTGACATCATTCACAACTTCCACCGTATTGGCATCAGGTGCTTTAACGATGGAGATGCCGATCGATTCTTCGCCGTTTGTACGGGAAATCGATTCTGCTTCACTGACAACTTCAATTTCGGCCAGTTCGCTGAGAGCTACAGTCGGTACGCCGGCAGCGGCAGGTGTCTGCGGTGCAGCCGGAGTGTCAGCTGGTGCTTCCGTCGGTGGTGCCTCCGGTGTCTGTCCTGGAGCTGCTGGTGTTTCACCAGGTGCTCCGGCGCCAGGCGTTTGTGCCTGCTGCGGGATTGCCGGAATCTGCAGATTGCGCAAATCATCGACTGTTGTGATATTGCCGTCAATGACCAGGTTTTTCACTTCGCCGCCAAATTCGGTCAAGCCGAGCGGGAAGGTAAGGTTGGATCCCTGGATCAATTGCTGGATCGTTTCTTGAGTCAACCCATATTGGGCCAATGCTGCTTCATCAAAAGTCATGCTAACTTTCTGCATGCGCTGACCGGAAACCTGCGCGTCCGATAAGCCTTCGACTCCTTCAAGCATAGGGAGGACATTGTCTTCCACGCTTGCAGTCAATTCTTCCAGTGAACTTTCTGGATCACTGATGCTCAATGTTAAAATCGGGAAAGCATCTATACTTAAGCGTGATACCTGTGGCTCATTGGCTGCCTCCGGAAGTGAAATTTCCGATAAGGCATCTTCCAATTCGCGTGTTGCTTCATCCATATCCACTTCAAAATCGTATTGGACTTGAATGGTTGATGCGTTTGCCATAGAAGTGGACGTCGTAAGTTCAACGCCATTCATATTCTGGATCCGCTGTTCGAATGGAACAGTGATTTCGTCCATCACCTCATCGGGTGCAGCGCCTGGATAGACGGTTACAACAGTAACGGCCGGCAACGTGATGCTAGGAATCGATTCCTGTTTCATCGTCAATCCCGCGTAAAGTCCTGCCACGACGACCATGATGGTCAAAATCCAGATGGCGAACTTATTATTTAATGAAAAATCGATAATCTTCTTCAACTATGCCACTCCTCAACGATGATTCTTCAATAGAAGAACTTCTTTTTCAATTTGTTTTTCCTGCGACAGGTAATCCGTCAGCGCTTCAATAAGAAATTCCCGCGGTTCGTCCTACTGCAGTTCCTGGCGCACTAAATCCAGTGACGCCAGCAATCGGGCTGTGTTTTTTGAGTACAGCTTGATATTTGTCTCCATATCTGCAAAAAAGCTGTCGATCGAAAAGTCATTTTCACTCGTCTCCGTGAAAACAGCTTCCATCGAATCAAGCTGCATCGTAATCGCTTCAATGGAAGAAGCGATAAAACGGCTCAATTTGTCGATGGACAATTGCTGGTTTTCAAGGATGATCGTAACCAGATATTCTTTTTGAATTCCTTCAACAACCGTTGTCAGATCTTCCAAAAATGGCTCAATACGAGGTCCGAATGCATCCAGCAGCATCTTTTTATGGAATTTTGAAGATGAGCCGCGCATTTCCTGCATCAAGGAAGTTAACTCATCATTGCCGTCGGTTGGCATATCCTTGAATACCATGATGAAGAAATCCCGGTCGCCCAGAATACTCTCCAGTTCAAATGCCAGTTTCTTTGCAAAAGCTTCTTTTGGCGAAAGCCCCTCAGAAATTTCCAAATGCTCGAGCCCTTCCAATGTATCTTGCTGGTAGCGTTTCATGATGCCTACCAATAAGCTTTCTTTGGAATCATAATGCTTATAGAACGCACCTTTTGAGATATCCACAGCATGGGCGATTTCCTGGACCGATGTCTGATGGAAACCTTTAATGGAAAAAAGATGTACCGCCGCATTCATCAATTCCTGCTTTTTATCCATCGGATCCCTCCTTGTAACTAGCCGGTCACTAATAGTGACCCTTTGGTCATAGGTTAAATCATAAAGTTATTAATTTCCAAAGTCAATTTGGTTGCCCTCAGATTTTATGGAGAATTTGTGACTGGATATAATAAATTTATATTGCAATGTACTTCATAAGTCTGGCTTAAAACTTGTCGCGGAAATTAAAGACTAACTTCAATAAATGAGGGTATTTCTATATTAAAAGATTGTGAATTCAGGGAAGGGGATGTGAAATGACGACAAAAATAAGTGAAGGGCCCAAAGTGGAAACAAGACGGGAACAGCCGTATGTAGCAATTCCTCTCGAAGTGGAATTTTTAGACTGGGATCAAGTCAGAGGTTTGATCGATGAAGTATATAAATGGCTGAAACAGCACAAAATAGAAGCGGTCGGGGAACCGTTCTATCGCTATTGGGTGATTGGCGGCATAGAAGAGAAGTTCAATCTTGAAGTAGGTGTTCCAATCGAGAGGATGGCTTCAGGTGATGAGCGAGTCATTACAGGTTTTATTCCCGGAGGAAATTACGCGACAGCAAAGCATAAGGGACATCCTGACTATTTGGAAGATTCGCTGTATGCGCTCGAACAATGGGCGGTGGATGAAGGGCTCGAGCTCGACAAACGTTATGAAGGCGACACGGAAATATGGAATGGTCGCTTTGAATTTTACTTGGATAAACCGGGCGCAGGCAGACTGGAGGAAATGACGATAGAAATTGCGTTTCTATTAATGAGGGATGACGCTGCTTAACAGAACGATATAAAAGGCACCGGCCACAGAGGATTTTCTGTGGCCGGTGCCTTTTTGGGTGTACATGTCATATGCCTTTCAGAGCTAAACGGGCGCCGTCGCTTTTCTATTGTCCAGACTCCGGCCGCCCAACTCTTCGGGTCATAAGCCAGCCCAATTACGTGGCAAAGAACGCCACTTCATTGGTCCGTCTTATGCCTTTCAGAGCTAAACGGGCGCCGTCGCTTTTCTTATTGTCCAGACTCCAACGGCCAACTCCTCAAGTCGTAAGCCACTTTGGCTGTGTGGCTGGAAAGACGCCACTTCGCCAAATCGTCTTACGCTTGTCGGAGCTGAGCGGCCGTTTCCGCTTTTCGTATTTCCCGGGAAATGAAAAGTCCAGCTCAGTTTTTCTGTCTTGCCTTGGCAGTCGTATAGAAATACAGCATATCGGTCATGCGCATCCTTTGTTTCTTCAAGATGTTCATCGAGACGTTGACATCAATATGTATTTTCCACTGGTCATAATGGATGCGGGTTCTGTTCGGTCCCAGCGATTCGAATCGGTTGTCGTGATTCAGAATCCATACGCAATCTGGATGTGTCGGCGAATGTGTGGGGTAACCCGATAAACCTTCCCATATGAATAAGGTGATTTTTTTATAATGTTTCAGATTATGCCGATTCGCTTTGATGCGGCCTTCGTAAGTCGATGCGGACAGCATGCATGCTTTATCAATCAGCGACAGAACCGAGTCGCGTGAATAATACACGCCATGCTTCGTTACAATTTTTGATTTCCGATCAGTTTCAAATGCGGATAGAACGAATAACACGGATTGATCGATAAAGTATTCATTTTGTCTCTCCAACAACTCACACCTCTTTCTCATTACATGAAAATTCTACCATTCAAAAGTTTTCCAGGCAATACCATTTATCAGAAAATAGTATGTTTTTTGACAATTCATTTAAGTGAACAAAAAGTTTGTGTATTAGAATCTTGCAGTTTGCCTAGGGCAAACTGTTTTCTGCGTGATTAGCTATAAAAAAACGGTTGCTCTATTCTGAATTTACCCGGGAATAAACGAACGTTCAGAAGGAATAGAACATGGAAGATTTTATTGGAATGGACGATTTTAAACTAGTGGAAGAACAGTATGCACCAATGATTTCAGCGCTGATCCGCAAAGTGCATATTTATCGGGATTATGAAATTTATCGTCAAGTGGGAAAAGTTGCACTGTGGCAGGCGTGGATGCGTTTTGACGGAGAAAAAGGTGATTTTACGCCGTTTGCTTTCAAGACGGTCCATGGCGCGCTGCTTGATGAACTGGCCAGGGAAGGAAGGTATGCAAAGCTGTTCATCCTGTCGGATGGCGGTGATTTCGATGAGCTGGAAGCGCCGAAACCGGAAGAAAATCTTCCGGAATGGGTGCTGGGAATTCCTTTGAAAGAGAAGGAACGTAAATTATTGAAGGAATTATTCGTCGAAGACAAGGCGATCAAGCAGCTGGCGGAGCTATATGGGATTTCTGTGGCAGGCATGAAAAAGAAAAGAGCCCGTCTGCTGGAGAAGATAAAGGAAAGTGATGCTTTTATGAACCGGGACTGAATACCAGCCAATATTTATTTGTGGAAAAAAGTTTTCTGATCGGATATTTAATGTATAATAAATTCCGCATAAGCGCTTTTGAAAGCAGGTGGAAATTTTGTTCGAAATGATGACCGGCATGATCAATAATATATTTTTCATCATTTTCCCGATTGTGCTTTATCAGATGCTGGCCGGGGCTGGGAAACGTAATTTCTTTGTAGATTACCGTGTAACAATGACGATCTTGTTTTCTATTTCCATCATTTTATGTATGGTGTTTCCTTATCAATTTCTGACAGACGACTATATATTCGATTTGCGGCAAGTGCCTTTGATCGTCGGTGCATTATACGGAGGACCAGTCATTTCCGCGGTGCTGTTTCTGGTTTCTGCAATCAGCCGGATACTTATTGGCGGAGATGGGATGTATATTGCCGTTCTCAATCTGTTTGTTGTAGCAGCCGGGGTGCCATTTCTCCGTCCAGCTTATATGCGGATGAGCAGGAGCATGAAAGTCGCGACAGTATTCATCATTTCGATTTTATCCTTATTGTTCAATATGATTGCGGGTCATTTGCTGTTCAATGATCCGATACATGACATATTCAACATTTGGCTCATGCTTATGCTGAATCAAGGCTTGATGATCGTTCTGACGGCTTTATTGATTGAACACATTATCCGCCAGGAATTATTGCTGAATACATTGATGAAACATGAAAAGCTGGAAAGTGTAAGCCATTTCGCGGCGGCGGTTTCGCATGAGCTGCGAAATCCCATGCAAAGCATCAAAGGTTTTATCCAATTGATGCAGGCTTACGATTACAGCCGTGAGAAGCAGCTGGAATTCCATGAAACCATTTTGGGCGAAATAAACGCGGCGGAAAGCCTGATTGATGATTATTTGATTTATGCCAAACCGGTTTACGGAGAGCTCGACCGCATGTCGGTCAATGATGAAGTGTGCGGTGTATTGAAATTGCTTGGGCCATATGCGAACAGTCTGGGCGTAAAGCTGTTTTGCCATCCCGCTGAATCCGAGATTTATATCCGGGGAGACCGGCAGAAGTTCCGCCAGGCGATGGTCAATATCATTCGAAACGGTGTTGAATCCATGCCTAATGGCGGCGAAATTATAGCGCGAATAAAAGTGCAGCCCTCAAAAGTGATTGTGGAAGTTGCCGATCAAGGCGTCGGCATGACAAAAGAAGAAGTCGAACGGTTGGGAGAACCGTATTTCTCAAACAAAATCAAAGGCACCGGACTCGGCATGATGGTCACTTACAGCGTCATTCACCAAATGAAAGGCATCATTATCGTCAATTCCGAAAAAGGATTGGGCACTGTTTTTAAATTAGTCTTTCCAAGGCTGGAGTGAACAAAATAAACCGACTGAGAAAAGTGATTTTTCCCAGTCGGTTTTTCTTATGTCTTCATTAATTATTGGCTTTTTCCTTAAGCATTTTAACAAATGGCAGGACGGACTTCTCTTTTAACTTGGCTTCAAACATGATATCTGCATCGGTGCCGCCGAGCAATGTTAATAGTTCCTCAAAATCCTTTTCGGATACAAGTTCATGGTGGCGAAGGTCCGTGAACCCTTCCTTGCCGGTGCTGATATGGATTTTCGGCGTCCCGTAACCTTCCCATGTGGCTAAAATTTCCGCAAAATCCACCGCAGTCCCATCATTATTGCAATTATGATGGTGGATGTCGAAGCAAATTGGCACGCCGCAAAGTTTATGGACATCCAAAACATCACGTATCGTAAATGTTTTATCATCGTTTTCAAGGCGTATCCGTTTCCGTATCGGTTCAGGAAGCTCCAGATAAATATCGGCAAATTGCTGTTTCGCTTTTTCCTTGTCGCCATATGCGCCGCCTGTGTGGACAATGATGTCATTGCCGCCCATCAGTGTAATAAGCTTTTCATGGTAATCGAGATCCTGAATGGATTTTTCGACCACTTCCGGTTTAGGTGAATTCAAGACCGTATATTGCCCTGGATGTACCGAAACCCGCATTTGATGAGTCTCGACAATATCACGGATCTGTCCGGCAATAAATAAGAATTCCGGATCCTCCCACCAGATCCAGTCATTTACGGGATGCGTAGAAAGCGGCACGATTGAACTCGATGCCCGGTAGAAATATATATCATTAGCAAGATTCCAATTGATGATGTCCAGTGTCGTCTGCATATTCTTCAACGTCAATTCCTTAATTTTCCCGACACCTTCCGCTTCAGCTGTCGCCACCCGCAATGTCCGGAAAACCGTCTTCAATTCTGTATTCATACATGCGTATCCTAATCTCATTCCATTCAACTCCTTGCCCAATGTATACCCGGATCTCGGTTACAATATCCGTGCACAAGGGTATACTTATTAAAAAGTTGAAGATGGAGGGTATCGAATGAGGGCAGAAATTACACAACAGGCAAAAGGCTATAAAGCAGTATACGAACGCGAGCTGGCGCACGAATCCCATAAGGTTTGGAGCATGCTGGCCGATAACAGCCGATTGAAATTATGGTTCGATGAACTGCGGATTGCGGAACCGGGAGTGGGCGGAAAACTCGTCTTTGATATGGGTGACGGGAGTATTGAAGAGTTGTCGATCACCGATTACGAAGAAGGGCGAGTCCTTGCATTTGAGTGGTGGGTCGACCACGTGCGCTTTGAAGTGGAAGAAGTAAATGGTGAAAAAAGCGTGTTGCGCCTGATTGAAACGATTGAACGCATTACTGATCAGACAGCCAAAGACCTTGCTGGCTGGCATGTCTGCCTCGACGTCATCGAAGCGATTTTGAATGATGAAAAAATCGACCGCGATTCTGAGTGGCAGCATTGGCATGAAGAATATAAGCGTCTGCTCGACAGCATGACCGTAGAATTCGAATAAAATCAATAGATGAACCCGGCCATTGCGATGAGCGGGTTTTTTGTTTGGGGAAATTTACTATTTAAAATTATTGAGGTGCGGTCAGCCGATTTTTCACAAAAAAAGGAACCCACAAAAGGTTCCTTTCCAATCACATTTCATCTTTTATTAATAAACGTTTTTGCTTTTAGCTGCTGCCGGTTTATGGAAACTGTCCAGCAGCACATAGCCGAATACGATTCCGGCAGTATAAGCGATAGTAGTCAGTCTTGTTTCACTTGTTAACATGAAAGTTGGCATTTGAACGCCAAGGGAAGTGAACGGCAAAAAAGTCATTAAGACAAAGTACAGGGAAGGCACGCCGACTGCGAGAAATTTAAACCAATCAAAGCCGGCGAATTCTTGTTCCTTCCTTTCCAGCAAAAATTTTGGCAACCGCATTACAAATCCAAGTATCACAGGAAATATGGAAATGAATAATAGACGCGGAAACAAATCATAAGTTTCTTGTGCGGTCTCAGCAATACTCTCCTCAATTACTGTACCTATATACACAATAAATCCAATCGCTAATGTCCAGGCAAAGTAATAAATAAATCTCTTCAAAATAATTCCCCCTCTGCGCAATCTCCGTTCCTATAAAAAACTTATATAGTAGGATACGGATTACAAGACAGATAGTTTCATTATTCTGGTAATTTGTCTAATTCTTTGCAGGCGCTTCAGCCAACATTTAAGTAACGCTAAAATCGAATACTTGCTGGCCGGCGAATTCGCCTTTTTCATAGACGCGTTCTGCGAAAGTAATATTGTTATCGTAATCAACAAGCAGGACTGTTGCTGAACGTGTCCCGTAATCAGGAGTTTTGATGAAAATCGGAGACAGGACCCGCTCGAACTCCAAGCCGACTCCTGTCACAGGCAAGTGTGGATCGGCAGCTTGCTCGGCATCCCGTAATATTTCAAATAAATCGTCCGGGTCAGCTTTGCTTGTGCCGTCCAAGTAATTTTCAAGAAGCGATTTCCCTTTCGCCACTTTTGGCCAGGGGGTATTCAGAAAATGATTACTTAAGCCGTGGGTGCCAGCCGATACCTCAATAATCTCCTGCTCAAGGTTATTATAATAAAACAGACTTTCTACATCGCCCAGCAGCACGTTAAACCCGGTGTAAGCATCTGGTTTGAGTGTTTTCAAAAAAGCTTCAGGATCCAAATCGGAAGCTAGATAATCTTTTACCAATGCACCTCGTGAAATTTTTCCCGTTTCGGGTAGTGAAGGATCCCGGTAATTGGTCAATGCAGCAAAACGTCCGGACTTTGTCACCCCTAGCCATGTCCCCATCTGCGAAAGGTCGCGGCCGGCCAGGATGTCTGGCTGATCCTCCCAAAAGTGAGCTTCCCGGGCTGGCCGTCCATAAAACTCATCACGATTCGCAGCGACTACCAGTTTGTATTTAGGATGTTGTTTGTATTGAAAGTTGATCAGGCACATTGAGCCAGCCTCCTTTTTGTTTACATTATATAGAAGCAATGGAGAAGAAAACAGTTCGGGCGACTCCACTACCCTAATTGCTTTTAATAACTTGGACGCTGAACTTATTTGAATATAATAAAATATACAGAATAATAGGTAAAACTAACCGTTCAATTTATTTATTTAAGGTATATAATTACTATTCACGTTATATTTTACAGATTTATCTACTCTAAAAAATCTGTTCATAATAGAATTCCTGCCAAGGATATGGGAGTGTGCAAAAGTGGAGAGCAAAACGGATGAAATCCAGGGATGGTTTGACAAAATCGATGATTTGCTGGTCGCTATAGACAATAAAGGCGCAATCGTCAGAGTCAATCAGGCATGGATCGATTATTGCGAAAAAAATAATTTGGATCAGCCGATAATTCAGGGTGCTGGGGATTATCTGGAATTACTGAATCAGAACAGCAATGCCGAAGCGGCTGACACGATTAAAGAAATTCTGGAGCTGGAAGTTCCTGAATATACAACACATTTTCCGTATACGGATAAGCACGGCAACAAGATATGGTTCGAGGTGAAAATCAAATCCGTAAAGCTGGAACCGAACCAACCGGCCGGTGCTTTAATCTTTCATTCTCCTATGAAAGAAAACGGTATCCAATCGATTACTGTTGAAACCGTTTTGGAAAGCATGACGGACGGCTTTTACCTTTTGGATGATCAATTAAGATTCTTATATATAAATGAAGTAGCCGAGAAAATAATCGGCTGGAAGAAAGCCGATATTCTTGGGGTTAAGGCTCATGAGGTATTTCCGAAGCTGCGGGGGAGCAATCTCGAGCAGCAATTATTGACTGCTTTACGGACGAAAGAACATACCGAGTTTGATGAAAAATTCGCAGATTACGATGGCTGGTCGCATATTAAATTGATTCCGCTGAAAAGCGGCGGGTTGGCGATTTACTTCCAAAACATTGAACAACAGAAACAGCTGGAAGAAAAATTGACTGAGTTTGCCTACTACGATTTTCTGACGGGATTGCCGAACCGTCGAAAGATGACAGAAATCGCATTTTCGCTAAAAGAAAAGAAACGGAAATTTTCTTTTTTCTATATCAATCTCGATAATCTGAAATTCATAAATGCTCTATATAATTATGCGTCCGGCGATAAGGTGGTCGTCAGCGTGGCAGAGAGGCTGCAATCGCTGGCTGATGACCGCTGCCACATCGGCAGGCTTGAAGGCGATGAGTTCATTGTCATCCGCGAATCTGCCCCTGGGGAAAGACTGGAGTTATTTGCTGAAAAATTAATGGATCTCTTTAAAGATCCTTTCATGCTGGCTGATTTTCAATCGGCTTATGTCACCGCAAGCATCGGCATTGCCTGTATTCCTTTTGATACAGAGCGGCTGAGGGATCTGGTGGCTTTTGCGGAAACTGCCATGTACGAAGCGAAAAAAGAAAAAGGCTCTTCTTATTCCTTCTACCGCCCGAAAATGAGGGCGAAGCGGGAACGCCGGGTTTTGATTGAAAAGAGTCTGATGGAATGTCTTGAGGATTCGGGTTTCTATTTTACAGTGCAGCCGCAGATTTCAGGCGGCGGCATCAATTTGTCGGGCATTGAAGTGCTTGCCAGATGGAAGCATCCGGTGCTTGGAGAATTATCACCGCTCGAATTCATCGAGGTTGCCGAACAGTCAGGCACCATTGCCCATTTGACTACGCACCTTTTGCATGAAGTGTTGAAAGTCATCAAGAGTTGGGAACGGCTTTACGGCTGGAATATCAAAACGGCTATCAATATGACGCCGTCACTCTTGGCGAACCCGGTATTTTTTGAAGAGTTTTTCAATCTTCTTGAACAATATCAGGTATGTCCTTCCCTGCTCGAAGTTGAATTGACGGAACATGCCGAAATGGCTTATTCGGAAACGACCATGAGAAATCTGGAGCTCTGCAGAGAAAAAGGGATATCCATCGCCATTGATGATTTTGGGACCGGCTTCTCCATGATTTCTTATCTGACTCAATTTCCAATCAATAAAATCAAGATTGACCGGTATTTCATCCGAAAAATTGGGGAAGACGCGAAATCCGAGGCTGTTTTGAAATCGCTTATTCATTTGGCGCAAAGCATTGAATGCGAGTTATTAGCTGAAGGGGTAGAAAGACCTGAGGAAGTTTTGTTCTTAAAAGAAAATTCTTGTACTGTATTCCAAGGTTATTATTATGATAAACCCTTGAAGATAAAGGATTTTGAAAAAAAATACCTCTCGATGAATGCATTTTCAGCTCAAAAATAATTGAAAATATTATGGGTCTAAAGATTTATTTTACAATGGAATCTGTTAAACTGGAAGTAGAGATAGAAACAGTGATTCCGAACACATCAGCAGTGGTATGGGGGTATTTATATGATTCAGGATGCAGCGAAGTTATCATTAGAAAAAGCCTTAATGGACGGGATCCAGGAAATGGTTTTCATTGTCCGCGTTGATGAGGGAGAAATGATTTATGAATTTGTAAATCAGTCAGCAATGAAAAAAACGGAATTGGATCAATCAGCCATCGGCAAGAACTTCCATGAAACGCAGTCGCAGGAATTGGCTGATAGAGTGCATTCCCATTATTTGAATGTGCTGGAGAGTGGATGTGAAGTTATCTATGAAGATAGTTATGTTGATCCAGAAGGAAATATAAGACATTCTAAGACCCGGCTTACCCCGATGTACGATGAGGCGGGAAGTTGCAGCCATATCGTCAGCGTCGTACAGGATATTACAAATGAAGTGAAAGCAAAACAGGAAAGTGTAGAAGCCTGGAAAAGGCTTGAGGAAAGCCGCTCCTATTACCATTCACTGTTTGAACACAATGCGGATGCCATCCTGACATTGGACTTGAAAGGGCATATCAAAGGCGCCAACCCGATTGGCCAAATGCTGAGTCAGTTGACGATGGACGAGTTGAACGGACGGCGCGTGCTGGACTTTGTAGTGCCTGAAGACCGGAGAAGAACTTTAAAGAATTTCCGGAAAGCCAAAAATGGCATTTACACAAATTTCCGTGTCACGATCAATCAAAAAAATAATAATCGCCTGGGTGCATTGGTCAAATTCATACCCATTAAGATTCAGGAAGTGACTACAGGCTTCTATGTCATCCTGAAAGATATGCGTGAACTTGATCAAATGGTCGAGTTGTATATAGAAAGTGAAAAGAACTTCCGCATCATTGCTGAGAATGCCAATGATGTAATCATTCTGATCAACCACCGTAAAGAATACTTGTATATATCGCCATCACTTGAAGACATTTTTGGGTACTCTCCTGAAGAATATGAAGATAAAGAGCCGTTTCATAATGTTCATCCGGAGGATCTTGAAAAATTACACGGTACGTTAAGTGCCTCGATTAAAAATGGCGAGATTTGCAAAATGCGCGTTCGCGTCGGGCACAGTGATGGACACTGGATATGGTCTGAACTGCATGGCACGCCTGTTTTCGAAGACGACGGGAAATACAGCCATATGGTGATGATTGTCCGTGATGTATCGATACAGAAAGATTATGAAACAAAATTGGAGTTTTATGCCTATCACGATCCATTGACTGGTTTGCCGAATCGTCGGTATTTCCAGGAGTCGCTTGAAAAAGCGCTTTCCGACTATCACAGTAAAGGCGATAATTTTGCAGTGCTCCTTTTGGACATCGACAAATTTAAGGGAATCAATGATAAATGGGGGCATGAAACCGGGGATGCCGTCATCCGTGAATTTGGCAAGAGACTGAAAGCTGGCATCTATAAAGATGATTTAGCTGCACGGCTTGGCGGGGACGAATTCATAGTGCTCCTGCCTGGTGTCGATTCTGTAAAATCTGCCGAGCTCGTAATGAATAAAATCAGGCAGGCCATGATGCGTAAATGGGAGCTGGATGATACCGTTTTATCCGT
Organism: Planococcus sp. RAB007_Raresut; assembly: GCF_057369535.1. NCBI lineage: Bacteria > Bacillati > Bacillota > Bacilli > Caryophanales > Caryophanaceae > Planococcus > Planococcus sp. RAB007_Raresut. The sequence goes on along the minus strand of NZ_JBXYIF010000001.1, from coordinate 760,969 downwards.
GTCCACAAGCATCGGTATGACAATGCCGGATGAAAACTCGACATTATCGTCTATTCTTAAGGAAGCGGATAAGGCGATGTACGAAGAGAAAAATTTAAAGAAACAAGTTTCAAATATAGACCGTCTCTAAGGCTGGCTGCCTTTAGACGGTTTATTTTTTTGGTAAAAAATGAAAAAGAAATTAGGAAATAAGTATTATTAGAATTTTCTGATTAAAAAATATTCACAATTCATGAGCTTAATGGTATGATAACGTTAATTATAATGCCTACTAAATTACCATTAAATGTATCTTCTAATTTTTAAATATTTCCGTTAAAGTACCAGAAACCCAGTTATGTAGGGACTTTTAAGCTCTAGATAAAATTTACTGGAAATTACTGTATTGAATTATTTGAATTTTTAGATAGTTGAGGTGTTTAGCTAATGGCCAAACTTTACATAAAATACTCGATTCCTATAAAAATATTATTGGCTTTGCTGTTGCTATTGCTGTTAGCGGAGCCTGGGAAAGAAAGAGCGCAGCCAGCCACAGTAGATGGCGCGGTTGTTTTAACTGATTCAGAAGAGAAAATACATGTGGATCAGTCTATTTTTACTTTAAGGGACCCCCAACATGCATATTCCATCGAAGAAGTTTCTGTGCCTCCCATTCAATGGAGTTTTATGCCGAATGATGACGGCATTTTCAATAAGGGATTTACCGATTCTTCCTATTGGATTCAGTTTAATATTGTGAATCGGTCGCCTAATAATGAATGGCTGCTCGAGCTGCCGGTTCCGACGCTTAAACAGGCTATCCTTTATTCACCTTCGGAGGACGGCTCTTTTGCTGTCAACGAAATCGGCAGAGAAGTTCCGATGGATGAAAGGGAGTATTACCATCGCAACCTGATTTATAATCTGGATTTTGCCGGACAGGAGGAAGCGACATTCTTTCTGAAGGTTGTATCAGATGGTCCGCTCCAGCTTCCGCTGACTATCTGGGACAGGGAAGTTTTTCAGACACAAACACGGACGATGACTGCATTGGTTGGCTTGCTGACAGGCATCGGAATCATCCTTTCAATCTATTATCTGAGCCAGTTCATAAGACACCGCCAGCGGGTTTATCTCTATTTTCTTCTCTTTGCATTTTCAGTCTCCTATGGACTTTCAGCTATGTCAGGTTTGACTTTATCCTATATATGGCCCGAACAGTCCTGGTTGGACGGAACGCTGGTTTATGCGAGTATCGGCATCACGAGTATTTTTGCATTGCTGTATACAGAAAGTTTTCTGGACACCAGACGCCATTTTCCGGCAGCAAGAAATATCATCAAAGTTTTAGTGTGGACAAATGTGGCTTTAATTGTACTCTTATTCTTTTTTAATAATGCCATTCGGATGATCATGCCGCTTTCCCTGGTCGCAAGCGGCATACTCATGCTTGCCGTGTCGGCTGCCAGCTGGAATAAAGGAATAAAATACGCGCGTTATTATACGGCCGGGTCAGTTCTGTTTCTTCTTGGTGCCGGTACCGCAATCTTCCAGATGTTTGGTGTAACCTCATTAAATATGGAGGCGAAAAACTCGGTCTACCTTGCGATTGGAGTATCTGTTTTCTTGTCGGCACTTTCCTTGTCAGACAAAGAAGCAGCAAAAATAAGCGACAAGATGAAAAGAGAAAAGAAAGCGATTGAACGGCAGCGTCTGGCAATGGAGTCGCTTAAACACGCGAACGAGCGGAAAGATGAATTGTTGGCCATCACCTCACATGGCTTGCGCACACCGTTATACGGCATGATCGGAATCGCTGAAACCTTGCAGGAAACTAACGCCGGAAGGATTTCTCCGGCAATAAATCATCAATTGGGAACAATTGCGGAAAATGGCAAGAAACTTGCCCATATGATTAATTCCATTCTGGATTTTTCCAAACTGAAGCAGAACTCATTGGATATCCATGTAGAACCTGTAAAAATCCATAAGCTGACAGAGAACGTCCTGGAAATTTGCAGGCCGTTGGTAAAAAACGACGAAGTTCGCCTTTATGAAACTGTGCCGCACAATCTGCCGGAAGCGATTGCGGATCCGGATCGTTTTCAGCAGATTCTTTATAACCTGGTCGAAAATGCGATCAACTATACAAAGTCCGGAGAAATCGTCATCTCCGCAAAAAAATCCGGTAAACAGATATTAGTCTCTGTGCGTGATACTGGAAAGGGAATTGAACAAGATAAATTGCCGACATTATTTGAAGCGTTCCATAAAACGGAAGAAGAGAAGAGCGGCAACAAGACAGGCACCGGCATTGGATTGAATATCACGAAACGATTGGTGGAGCTTCACGGAGGATGGCTTAAAGCTGAGTCGGCTGCTGGATCAGGCTCGACTTTCAGTTTTACATTGCCTGTCTACTCGCCGAATGATAATGATGCGGAAGCGCAGCCGGAAGTTAAGGCGATAGAAGAACTTAGCGCATCGGAGATTACTGAAACTGTGACTGCCCGTAGAAAAAGCGGAAGCCAGATTCGTGCGCTGGTAGTCGAACAGGAAGAAGTCAATCGGCAAATGCTTATTTACCAATTGGAGCAGGAAGGGTATTCCGTTTACGGCGCAAGTGGAGGAATAGAGGCAATCCGGTTATTGGAACAGCAGCCAATTGATCTGGTTATCCTGGATTGGGCGCTTGACGATATGAGCGGAGATGAATTATGCAGGCATATCCGAAAGGATTATACATTAACAGAACTGCCGATTTTAATGCTTTCAGAAAGGGAAGGTTTGCGGGAGAAGACGGAAGCTTTTACAGCCGGCGCCAATGATTACCTTATGAAGCCGTGTGATAAAGAAGAATTTTTACTTCGGGTGGATACGCTGGCGAATCTGCGTACTCTGACACAGGAAATTACAAGTCTGAATTATTTCCTTGAGCGGAACGTCAAAGAACGGACAATGGCACTTGAAATCACGAATATGAACCTGGTTACTGTAAATGATGAAATTCAGGAAATCGAAAAATCGCGCAATGAAATGCTGTCGACCATTTCACATGAACTTGGCACACCGATTACACTTATCCACAGCTATATCCAAGCGGTCAAAGAAAGTATCATCGATGAAAAAAATCCGAAATACCTGGATATGATACACAATAAATTATTGATGCTGGAACGGCTTACGGAAGATCTGGTTGAACTGGCGAAATATAAATCCGGCAATATGACGTTGCGCTTTGAAAGTGTCCGCATCGGAGATTGGCTGGAGAGGCTGGTTCAAGGGATGGAGGCGGATGTAACGCAGAGCGGCCGGATATTTGAATATGTTGAAACCGGCCGGGATGAATGGCAGGAAGACTATATTTTATCGATAGACGTGAACCGGGTAGATCAGGTATTTTCAAATATACTTTGGAATGCCGTTAAACATACTTCGTCGATTGACGGAAAAATTTCCATCAGCACCGAGATTGTAAGCCGAGGAAAAGAAGGAGCTGTTCTTGAACAAGAGGATTTTGACGGTGAAGTGATCATCAAAGTTTCGGATACTGGAAACGGTATACCAGAAGATATACTGCCCCATGTTTTTGACAGGTTCTTTAAAATGGATGTTCCCAATAAACAGCAGGGAAGCGGATTGGGTCTGGCAATCGCTAAAGAGATCATTCTCTCGCATAAAGGCGAAATCTGGGCTGAAAGTGAAATGGGGAAAGGAAGCACATTCTATATTGCATTGCCTTTGACGATTTAAAAGAGTTACAGGAGGGATAATATGAGTGAAGCCACTGTATTGATAGTTGAGGACGAAGAAGGCATCCGTGAATTGATCCGATTATTTCTGATCAAGAAAGGTTATCGCATCGTCGAGGCGGAAGACGGTTATGAAGCGATGGACCAACTGGCAAAAGAAGATGTGGATTTAATCCTTTTGGACATAGAAATGCCCGGCATGAATGGTCTGAAAACATGTGAACAGATCCGCTTGCAAACGAAAGTTCCGATCCTGTTTGTCAGCTACCTGAAAGATTTGAACCATAAAATCCAGGGGCTTGATGCAGGAGGCGACGACTATATCACCAAACCGTTTGACTTCAATGAACTTGAAGCCCGCATCAAAGCGATCCTCCGGCGCAACGGCTGGTCCAATGGAGAAGAAGATAAATTGGCTGTACTTGAATACGATGATCTTCAAATTCATCTAGACGCAAGGGAACTGTATGTCGCCGGAAAACCGGTGAAATTATACCATAAGGAATTCCAGCTGCTTTTACTGCTGGCACAGACGCCGAACAGGGTATGGACTGCTGAACAATTATATGATCATGTATGGGGCTATTATTCTGAAGGCGATATTCAGACTGTCAAAGTCCATATCAGCAATCTGCGAAGAAAAGTGGAGAAGGATCCCGCGAAACCGATTTATATCCATACAGTCAGAGGATTCGGCTATAAATTTACTGTCCAATAATCCTGACAGTCTAAAACTGAATGCAAGTAGGAATGAGCTGAGGAAGATTAATCCTCAGCTTATTTTTTTTTTGTGATTTTCATTAAGTAATATGGTGTTTTTCTAATTCTTAGAATTATTAATCTAATTTAACTTGATTTTAACCTTGCCTATTTAGTATTGGCTCTAATGAATGAGGAAAAAATGTGAGATAAAGGAGGAACTATAGTGATCGAAAACAATTTTAAATTGCCGGAAGAAAAACGGATTCAGAATTTTGAAAGCCAGACAGTATTCAAACGGCCTCAGCATGCCAATATAAGAATTCCGGCCGAAACATCACTTGGACTGTCGGAAAATATCGCAGGTTCACTCACTTATTTATTCGGCTTCATCTCAGGGTTTATCATGCTGCTGGTGGAGCGCGAGAATCACTTTGTCCGCTATCATGCGCTTCAATCCATTTATATTTCAATTGTATTTGTCAGCGCTTATCTGCTGCTTGGGATGGTGCCCATCATCGGCTGGTTCTCCAGCATGTTCTTAGCGCCGGCAGGTCTGGTGCTGTGGATCATTTTGATGTTGAACGCTTATAAAGGGAAATACTCGAAAATGCTGTATATCAGTGATTTCGCAAATAAACAATTATGACCAGGCCTTGTGAATCTTAATTCAAACTGAAACCAGAGGTGCATAAGATGAAGAACCCATTGAACATCTTGGAGGTATTGAAAAGTATCAAAAAAAGGATTCCGCTGATCCTGCTGTTGGTCATTACTTTTGTGGCAGCAAGCGGGGCCATAAGCTACACCTTGATGAAGCCGGTCTACCAGGCTTCCACTCAAATTCTTATCAATCAGAATGACGCTGCAGCCCAGGAATTCACCACCCAGGATATCAATACAAATCTCCAATTGATCAGCACCTATAACCTCATCATCAAAAGCAAGGTGATTCTGAATGATGTTATAGCCGAGTTGAATTTGGATGAAACTCACCAATCCCTTAACGATAAGATTGCGGTCAGCAATGTCGAGAACACGCAGGTGATCACGATTGATGTAACCGATCCGACGATGGAAAATGCCGTTCTGATCGCGAACACGACAGCGAGCATATTCGAAGAAAAAATTCCAGATCTCATGAAAGTCGACAACGTCAAGATTCTGGCCACAGCTGAAGTGCCTCCTGTGCCAGCGCCGATTAAACCGGATCCGTTGATGAATATGGCGATTGGCGCAGTGCTTGGCCTGCTTTTCGGAGCCGGGTTGTCTATTTTGATCGATCAGCTTAATACGACTGTACGAACAGAAGAAGATATTGAAGAAATCCCGGGTCTTCAAGTACTGGGGATCGTCAGCAGAGTGACTGACATCAAAAGCGATAAGAAAGCAGAAGAAAGTTATATAGGAAGGGAGATGGAACCTTATGTCGAACAAGAAAAAATCCAGCCGGCAAGCAGCGCGAAAATTGGTGGTACGTACTAATCCGCATTCAATCTCAACTGAACAGTATCGCACCATCCGCACAAATATACTATTTTCCATGCCGGCGGATGATATGAAAACAATCCTTTTCACTTCTCCTTCCAAAGAGGAAGGGAAATCAACGACCTGCTCGAATATGGCAGTCGTCTTCGCCGAATCAGGCAAAAGAGTGCTGATGATCGATGCCGATATGAGGCGCCCGACTTTGCATCATACTTTTCATATGAGCAATAAATCAGGACTTTCCAATCTGTTGCTGGGTAAAGGCCGGCTGGCGGATACGATCAAAAAAAGCGGCGTTAAAAATTTGGATTTGTTATTGTGCGGACAAATTCCAGGCAATCCAGCCGAACTCCTGCAATCGCCCGAAATGGATGTTCTGTTGAAAGACCTGAGAGAAATGTATGATCTTATACTTATTGATTCACCCCCGCTTCTAGCGGTGGCGGATTCAAAAATCCTTGCCAATAAATGCGACGGATCAGTCCTCATCGTCAATACCGGCAAAACAGAAAAAGCCAGTGTGGTTAAAGCGAGAGACGCTTTAGTTACAGCGAAGGCATTCGTGCTTGGCGTCGTTCTGAATAACTTCGATTTGGCGAAGAATCATTTATATTATCAAAATTACGGCAGTTAAGCCGTGAAAATGAAAGACGAGATGAGGTAATGATATTGACGATTAAAAAAAGGTATCTTTTATTATTCACAATTGATTCGCTGATCCTTCTTTCATCCATATTTCTCTGTTTCCTATTCCTTTATCCATATGAAAATGTCTTCAGCAATGAAATCCTGCTGATAAGCATGACGACGCTTTTCATCGGCTACCATTCATTTGCATGGCATTATGGCCTTTATAAAAAGATGTGGATCTATGCATCCATTGAAGAACTGAAATCAGTTGTAAAAGCTGTATCATTCACCTTGTTTGCCACAATGATCATGCAATTGATCTATTCCGGACATCTTTATACACGCACATTGATGCTGACATGGATGCTGTTGATCCTGTTGCTGGGAGCTTCCCGGATGTCGCTGCGCATATACAATGACTGGATTACTAACCGTGAGACGACGGATAAAAGCCGAACGTTGGTTGTAGGAGCCGGTCAGGCGGGAAGGATGATTGTCAGGCAGATGCAGCAAAATCCTGAATGGGGACGGAATCCAGTGGTATTTGTGGATGATGATCCGCGAAAATGGGGCCTTGAAGTATATGGTCTTCCAGTTGTAGGGCGTCTCAAAGATATCCCGGAAGTGGTCAGCCCATATCACATCGACCAGATCGTCATTGCCATTCCGTCGATGTCCCGCAAAGAGATGTCTGAACTGACGAAGCTTTGCATCAATTCGGGTGTCAAAACCCAGACGATACCGAGAATAGAAGATCTGATGCTCGGTAAAATTACCGTCAATGATATCAGGGATGTGAAAATCGAGGATATTCTGGGCAGGGAAGAAGTCAAGCTGGATATGGATGCCATTAAAGAGAAGCTAAAAGGAAAAACCATCATGGTAACAGGTGCAGGAGGATCCATCGGTTCTGAAATCTGCAGACAGATCAGTAATTTCAAGCCCGCGAGCATCCTGCTTCTCGGACATGGTGAAAATTCGATTTATACAATTGACAGAGAACTGCGTGCGAAGATTCCCAAGAATATTAAATTGGTTCCGATCATAGCAGATGTTCAGGACCGGCAGAGAATTTTCGATATTATTGAAAATTACCAGCCTGATGTCATCTACCACGCTGCTGCCCATAAACATGTTCCCTTAATGGAAGGCAACCCATTTGAAGCTGTAAAAAACAATATTATGGGAACAAAAAATGTGGCGGAGGCCGCAGATGCCTTCGGTGTTGGAAATTTCGTGCTGATATCGACTGACAAAGCAGTCAACCCTCCGAACATCATGGGAGCAACCAAGCGATTCGCAGAAATGATTGTCCAGAACCTGGCCAAAAAAAGTGATACGACTTTCGCAGCAGTCCGTTTTGGAAATGTCCTGGGATCGAGAGGCAGTGTCGTTCCTTTGTTCCGCGAACAAATTGCGAGCGGAGGTCCAATTACCATCACAGATCCGGAAATGACACGTTATTTTATGACAATCCCTGAGGCATCCAGACTTGTAATTCAAGCAGGGCTCCTTGCTTCCGGCGGTGAAGTATTTGTTTTGGATATGGGGGAACCAGTGAAAATTGTCGACTTAGCCCGTAATATGATCCGCCTTTCAGGCTACGATGAACACGAAATAAAGATTCAATTCACCGGTATGCGCCCTGGAGAAAAACTCTATGAGGAATTGCTTGATGCCAGTGAAATCCAGTCTGAAAAAGTATATCCGAAAATCTACATCGGAAAAGCTACACCCGTCAGTGAACTGGAGTTGAATGCCGTGTTGACCAAACTGCCTGACATGTCGGAGCAGGAAGTGAAGGAAAAACTTTGCAGCATGGCTAACCGCAAAGCGCCAACCGCGCAAGAAAATTTGGAGAATGCAGAGAAGCAATGGAACCCCAAAGAGGAATTCGCTTAAAGACGGATTATTACGATGACCAGATTCAAATCAGTTTAGGAGGAAATGCGGATGCGTAACCTGCAAAGTCAAATATACGAAAATACGCCGATCTTCATCCAAAACGTTTTGACCAGCTGGAACGGTTACCGTAAGACGCGCAGCCGCTACGGCAACCTGTATTATTCCTTTCTGATCGAATTGGAGAAACGGCAATATTTAAATGAACATCACGCTAAGAAATACCAGGAGCAGGAATTGCAGCGTCTTTTGCGGCATGCAATCGAAAAAAGTTCGTTCTACAGAGAATTCTATAAGAACATCGATATTGAGAAAATCAGAACTGTGACAGACCTCAAAGCTTTGCCTGTTCTTGATAAGGACATGCTGCTTCACAATATCCAGGATATTTATACGGTGACAGAAAATGCGGCAGCTGATAGTGAAATGAGTTATGAAAAGGGAAATATCATTAAACTGCTCTATACCAAAGAGGATGTACAGAAGAAAAAGGCTTTTCTTGATTTCTTCAAAAAGCAGCATGGGGCAGTAAATTTGGAGATGAAACGCGCATCCTTCAGTTCGAAGCGCATCATTCCTGATAACCAGCACCACAAAGTTTTTTGGAGAGATAATTACTTTGTCAGGCAGCGGATTTATTCGAGTTATTATTGCAACCAGGAAAATGCGGCGGTCTATATCGAAGATCTGGAAAAATACAAACCGGACTTTATCGATGGCCTGCCATCTGCAATTTACGAATTGGCAAAGTATATCAATCGCAATAAACTCATCCTCACTTTCAAGCCGATTGCTATTTTTTCTGTAGCGGAAACTGTCCGGCCTGAATGCCGCATGGAAATTGAGGAAGCGTTCGACTGTCCTCTCCGGGACCGATACAGTTCTTCCGAAGCGGCACCTTTTGTTATGGAATGTGTAAAAGGAAGAATGCATTATAATCTATATTCTGGAGTAATTGAAACGACGGAAGAAGGTAACATGATCGTCACCAGTTTCAATAATTACGGCACACCCTTAATCCGCTATGACATTGGAGACAGAGTTGAGTTGCCTGAAATGAACGAGCGATGTGAGTGTGGATCCATACATCCTATTTTTGAAAAGATTTACGCACGGCCATTGCAGCAACCCAGTTCCGTCAGCCGGGGAGATTTATCGGCTGACTATTATCCGGAAAATGTACATCAGGTACCAGGCACATTGAATAAATTCCACTTTTTTAGAAATGGATTTTTTCCTTTTAAATATGGAAATGGCCGTTCTTTGTTTTCCGCCATTTCCCATAGAAGTGCAATCGATTAACGCCTGGACTTTGGAAGGTTGTGCAGGGCCATACTTATTGAAACGAGGTGCTTTGATGAATTTACGACAAGATCGTCCATTTTCCATCCCGATTTCCCAAAGCAGAAGAGGTGCGGATGCCTTATGAAAATTTTGCCCTCGGCTGAAAGTGCATATACTGCGCCATTGCCGGCGCCGATAAAAGAAGAGTCGAAAATACTGCTCTCATCTCCACATATGACAGGAAATGAAATGAAGTATATAGAAGAGGCATTCCGGTCGAACTGGATTGCGCCTATGGGACCGAATGTAGACAGATTTGAAAAAGAGCTGGCCAATTACACCGGTGTCAAATCAGCCGCCGCCCTGAGTTCGGGCACGGCAGCCATTCATCTGGCGCTGAACCTGATCGGCGTAAAGCCAGGCGACACAGTGTTTTGTGCCTCTTTGACCTTCATCGCCAGCGCAAATCCAATTTTGTATTTGGGAGCCGAACCCGTATTTATTGATTCGGAAGAAGACACTTGGAATATGTCACCGCGTGCGCTGCGCCGCGCTTTTGATGATGCACTGGCAGAACGGAAGCTTCCGAAGGCGGTCATCATCGTCAACCTGTATGGACAAAGTGCTAAAATGGATGAACTCATGGCTATCTGCAACGAGTACCGGGTACCGGTGATCGAAGATGCTGCGGAATCGTTGGGCTCGACTTATAAAGGGAAAGCCAGCGGTTCGATCGGGAAGTTTGGAATCTTTTCATTCAACGGCAATAAAATCATCACGGCTTCCGGCGGTGGGATGCTGGTCTCAAACAACGAACACGCAATCCAAAAAGCACGCTTCCTGTCATCGCAGGCTAAAGACGATGCGCCTTTCTATAAACACAGCGAAGTGGGATACAATTACCGTATGAGCAATGTGCTTGCGGGAATTGGACGTGCGCAACTGGAAGTGATTGATGACCGGGTAGCGGCACGGCGCACTGTATATGAACGCTATGAGGAGGAATTGGCTGATTTGCCTGCTGTGAGTTTCCAGCCGGAAATCGCCGGCAGTTATTCAAACCGCTGGCTGACAGTGATGCTTTTAGATCCGGCAGAAACACGCGTTACACCTCACCGGCTCAAAAGGGCACTGGAATCCGATAATATTGAAGCGCGATATGTCTGGAAGCCGCTGCATACTCAGAAGCTTTTTGAAACGGCCAAGTTTTATTCACATGAAGGCAAAATCCCTGTCAGCGAGAAACTTTTCAAATATGGCCTATGCTTGCCATCTGGCTCCAATATGAGTTATGAAGAGCAAACCCGAGTCATTGAAAGCATCAGAAAAATGCTGGCTTAACTTGAAAGAAGATGCCTTGAAAATATAGTCGATCAAAAAGACCAGGTGATCTTTGCCTGGTTTTTTATCATGGGCAATTTTTCCGCCATCCACGCTGCCGCCAATGATGATAATATGGAGAATATAAGATTGGATGGAGCAGGGAGACGATCAAATGGTGAACAAAGGTAAATTAATGGATAAAATGATTAATGTTCTGCCTGGCTTGCTGCTGAGTGCTGCAGTCATGCTGGCGGGAATTTATGCGGCGGAATTGATCGGGTTCCTGCTGACCGGCGCAAATATATTACCGGAAGGAAGCGCCAGCCCGATCTCCGGAATCTTTACGGCAATTCTGCTCGGAATCCTGATTCGCAATTTAATCGGTTTGCCCGCATTTTTAGACTCCGGCATCGACTTTGCGCTTAAATACGCTTTGCGCGCGGGCATCATACTTCTTGGCTTGCGCCTAAGCTTGATTGAGGCTTTGAAGCTGGGTGCATGGGGCGTGCCTCTTATTATCGCCTGCATCTCCACAGGTCTTTTCGTTACCCTTTACTTCACCCGAAAACTCAATCAATCAAACAGGCTGGGCACCCTGATTGCTGTCGGAACCGGTATATGCGGCGTCACAGCCATCATGGCGACAGCTCCCGTCATCAAAGCGCGAGAGAACGAAATTTCTTACGCGGTCGCGAACATCACTATTTTCGGTCTGATCGGTATGTTGTTCTATCCTTACCTGGCACACTTCTTTTTTGCCGACAATCCGGTTAAAGCAGGCTTGTTTCTTGGCACCGCCATTCACGATACGGCTCAGGTCGCCGGAGCGGCATTGATATATTCACAGGTTTTTAACGCGAATGAAGTCATTGATGTCGCTACGATTACGAAACTGACCCGCAATGTTTTCATCATTGCAGTGATTCCTTTTGTTTCCTATCTGTTTTTCCGCAACGGTCAAAAAAACGGAGATGCGAATGCAGGGCAGCTGCCGAAATGGTATAAACTCTTTCCGCTGTTCATCCTCGGTTTCCTTTTGCTGTCGCTGGTACGTTCAATCGGTGATGCGACAGCTTCAAGCAGCGGGGAGGCATTCGGCTTGTTTTCACCATCGGGCTGGAAGGATTTTTATGGTTTCTGGAGTTCGTTCGGTTCGACGTATATGCTCGGAATTGCTATGGCGGCTGTCGGGTTGTCCACAAATTTGAAGGCCTTTAAAGGGATGGGCGTTACGCCGTTTTACATTGGTCTTATAGCAGCTGTCGCAGTCGGTTCCATCAGTTTATTGCTTATTTCGCTGTTCGGCGATCTGGTGGCTGTTTAAAGTGAAGGCGTTTTTTGAAAGTCTTTCCAGGGTATAACGGTAGTAGACAAGGAGGAGATTTTCATGGATATTCAACCAGAACGGGATATGCTGAAAGATGATTACGGCAATTATTACGTTGTCTCGAACGCTTCGGGCGATTCACTGACCATTATCAATGCCGCCTTGTATTACGCGTTCAACCAGATGATCGATGAAGACTTTGTTGCGAAGGCGCGTGAACTCTATCCGAATGAAGTCGCATGCGGAAAGTTTTTCGCAGATCAGGTGATGGAGCATATCGAGGAACTTGAGAAGCCGGAATCAGACGGCACTATCTATCCGATCGAAGAAGTGAAGAAACAATATGATCTCCATGTGAAACCGATATATGAAGATTCCTTCCATATGTAATGAGAGAGCCTTTGCTGATGCAGGGGCTTTTTTTTATAAGCTTTTACAGCGAGTTCTGCACCGGTAACTTTCTTTTAATTCGATAGCCGCAATGTTATACTTTTATAATCGAAATTAAAAAGGGGGAGGCCCAGAAAATGTATATAGTTACATCAACGGTAGTGGTTTCTCCGGAAAAGACGGATGAAGTGATCGGCATTTATCAGAAACGCTCGAGGCGGGTTGATGAAAATGAAGGATTTCTTTCATTTAAACTGATTCAGAATACCAAAAAGAAAAATGAGCTGACAGTCCATATGGAATGGGAATCGAAGGAAGCATATATGGCCTGGGTTAAAAGCCAGGAATTCAAGGAGATCCATGATATGGAGAAGAATTATCCGGATCAGGAACTTGCGGGAATCATTCCGACTGTGCGTCAGTATGAGGTGGTAGCCGAATGAATATTGAAACAAAGCAATTGATAGCTTCTGAAACTGCTAAAAGCATTTATGAAGCATACCCGGATCTATGGGATCGTTTTGGAGAAAAAGGTTTTATCCATACTGAAAAGGATAACCACCACCATCTGGACCATCTGGAGACAGCTTTTTCAATGGAAGATGAAGCCATTTTTATGGATTATACAAAATGGCTGGAATCGGTTCTTCGGAGCCGCGGAGTAGAAACTGATTTGATCATAGACAATTTTGACCGGCTGATTGCGATATTGCCCGGTAAGGTATCTGAGAAAGAAGAAGCGTTTATGCTTGGCTGTTTAAGAAGTGCGAACAAGCTTTTAGGACGGGCATAAGCAAAAGGAGGCTGGCATGACAATGCAAGCGAGGGAACTGGCTGAACTGTTTTTGGCTGGTGAAGATGAAAAAGCGATGGATGCTGTTCTGAAATATTTGAAAAACCATTCACATGACGAGCTGTATCACGATTTATTGACGCCGGCGATGTATTTGATCGGTGATTGGTGGCAGGAAAACCTGATTTCAGTTGCAGATGAACACCTTGCAACGGCCATATGTGATTTTGTGGTTTCAGCGGCAGAACTGAAGCGCAAGCCTGCAAATGGCATCCAGCGCAAGGTGATGGTACTCGGTCCGGAAGGTGAAGATCATTATATTGGACTGAAAATGGTTTCATCTCTTTTCAAGGAACATGGCTGGCAGGTTCAATATATGGGACCCAATCTGCCGCTCGATGCGGCACTTGACTCCGCGCGGCGCTGGCAGCCGGATGTTATTGCCATGTCAGCGGCTCTCGCTTACCGCCTGCCTGCTCTGAAAACATATTCAAAAGCGTTTCAGGAACTGGATTTTAAACCGTCTATCATTTTAGGCGGACGGGCTGTTGCTTCAGCGGATATTTCGAAAATCCGAGGTGAAGGAATACTGGTTGTGAAAGATCTTCCCCAATTAAAAAACTGGCTTCAAACCGGAAAGGAAGCAGAAGATGACCTTGATATCTCCATTTGACAGCTGGCCGCTGCCGGCTTATCAACTGAATAAAAAATTTGAGATTGTTGAATACTCGGAAAAGGCGCAATCCATGTTCGGGGAATCAGAGTTGTTTTTGGAACTTCTTGATGAAGGAAGTGTTTCGAAGGCTGCGGATTTTCTGTTGGCAAACCGCTTTTCAGAACCGATTGAATTGAACTTTAAAACGGCAGCAGGCGACTTAAAGCTCTGCGATATGCATTGCAAATGGGACAGCGAATTCATCCTTAACGTAATTGTCGTGCCAAAGGATAATCAGGTAGCAAAAATTTCAGCTCAACTTTCAAGTCTTCGGAATCGGCTGAACGAAACAAATTATGACCTCTTGCATGAAAAGGAACGCACTGAGAAATTGCTTCGGCGGGTAAGGGAATTATCAGCTCCGACTATCGAATTAGGCATTGGTTTATTGCTGATTCCGTTTTTCGGTGATCTGGATGCCGGAAAAATAGAATCGATAAAGAATCAAATTCTGGAAGATGTTTATGAAAAGCATGCTGAAACGGTTATTCTGGATCTTACCGCCATGGATGAAATCAATTCCGACGGCATGGATTATTTGAATTCACTTCTTCAGACATTTAAGGTGATGGGGATTGCCGCAATTGTTACAGGCGTTCAGCCGGATCATGCCAAAAAATTGCATGCCTTGAGAACATCAATTGATATGCATTTTGAAGCGTCTCTTGCCACAGTGCTGGCTGAACGGCGTCTCATTATTGAATAACTTGGAAATCGGTGCATCTGCACCGATTTTATTTTTTTAGAAAAACATTCTCACGGAAAAGATGTTTTCCGTGAGCCGGAAAGATGCCTGTTTCTGGCAAATTCGCTACAATTGGTTTGAGAAGGAGTGAAATGTATTATGCCAATAAAGAAATTCAATCATATACCTTTAGCTGTACTGGATTTGGCGCCGATCAATGAAGGCGACGAGACAGCACAGGCTTATAAAAATAGTGTGGATCTTGCGCAGCATGTCGAGAAATTCGGTTTTAACCGTTTCTGGCTTGCGGAGCATCATAATATGCCGGGAATCGGCAGTTCTGCGACATCTGTGTTAATCGGCCATATTGCCGGCCATACAGAATCAATCCGGGTCGGATCAGGGGGCGTTATGCTTCCGAATCATGCGCCGCTTGTTATTGCGGAACAGTTCGGGACGCTTGAAACTATATATCCTGGGCGCATCGATCTGGGATTGGGCCGTGCTCCAGGCAGTGATCAAGGAACAGCATATGCGCTGCGCCGGACTCTAGGTACAACTGGCGACGAATTCCCGCAGCTGGTAGCTGAACTGGAAAATTACTTTTCACCAAATCCTGCAGGGCGTGTAAAAGCATATCCAGGGATTAACTTGAATATACCGATCTGGCTCCTTGGATCGAGCGGTTTCAGCGCGCAGCTGGCGGCTCAAAAAGGGTTGCCGTTTTCATTTGCCAGCCATTTTGCGCCGGATTATATGATGCAGGCGCTGCAATTATATCATCAGAATTTCAAGCCTTCGAAAGCACTGGATAAACCTTATGCAATGCTCGGTGTCAATATCATCGCCGCTGATACCCAGGAACGCGCGGAATGGCTTGCGACTTCCCAGCAGCAGCAGATGTTCAGTCTGATGCGAGGGGAACCCACAACTTTCCGTGCACCGATCGACAATATCGAAGAAGTTTGGTCGCCGCGTGAAATCGCGATTTACCGCGAGAAGATGGATTCCGAATCGACAATTGTCGGAACACCGGATGTAGTCCGCGAAAAACTTACAGCGTTCATCAATAAAACAAGAGCTGACGAAATCATCGTCAACTCCCAGATTTTCCATCATGAAGACCGTCTGCGGTCCTACGAAATCGTTGCAGAGATGATGGAGTAACAGGTAAAACCCCGCCATAACAGCGGGGTTTTCTCAATGGGCTAGAACGCGAAATTTTTTTGTATGAGGATCCTTAGGAAAAGTGTTTCCGTGTCCAGACTTCAGCGCCCAGCCCCTCGAGTCGCTTCAACCTCGCCGCCAATGGCAAAGAACGCCATTATCGTCAAGGCTTCCAGCGCTTGTCGGGGCTTGACGGGCGCTTGCGCTTTTCTTTAGTCCAGACTCCAGCACCCAGCTCTTCGGGTCATAAGCCAGCCCAGCTCTGCGGTCAGGACCGCTCCGCTGTTCTGTCTTATGTCTTTCAGAGCTTGACGGGCGCTTGCGCTTTTCATTTGTTAATGCAGGTCCCGAGCCTTATCATCACTGCGCTTCTGTTCAGCAGGAGCATCATCTTCTTCATTGTGCGGTGCGTAATCAGGGGCCCCTTCACCGATCATATTCAACGCAGCATTGAAATCCTCGTCCATTCGACGTTCCATTTCCTTTGTATCAGAAAACTTGCGTTCCATAACTATCAGCCTCCTTCTGAATTAAAATGCAGCACCGGCGGAAGAAGAGTGTCCCTTCACTTATAGTATACTGATTTTTTAGTTTATTATAAAGGGGAGTGTCTTACATTTATTTTCATCGGGGTACTTTATAATAAAAAGGGTGGAGGTGGCCGAATGAAAGCGTATAGGATACTTGATGCGCAAGTGAAAAACGCGTTGGATCGATTTCCTGGAAAAGCGTCTTTGACGATTGAAACTCGAACCGGCCGGATTGATTGCAAAGGCCATGAGCAGATGAAGTCGGCGAGCACGATTAAGCTGGCGATCCTGTTGGAGGCTTATCGGCAAGTGGACCATAATTTAATAAAACCCTATGATATGATCTCAATAAAACCAGAAGATTTTACAGAAGGGACGGGTGTGTTATTCCATCTGGATTCTGTAAAGAAACTTTCCTTTGAAGATTTGTTGACATTGATGATTATCGTTTCCGATAATACGGCTTCCAATGTTGTGATACAAACTATTGGCATCGATAACATCAATAAGCTTTTAAGTATATTGGGGTGTCAAGAAACTGTTCTTGAACGAAAATTCATGGATGTTCTTTCAGCGCTCCACGGACTTGATAACTTTACATCAGCGGCGGATTTAGTGACTATGCTGAAAGCAGCAGATTCAGAGGGATTGCTGTCGGAAGACAGTCGCAGACGCGTGCTTCACATCCTGAAGAAACAGCAGCTTCTTGGCAATCTCCATGGTCGTATTGAAGAAGAAGATGAAGTAACGGTCGCTTCAAAATCTGGCAGTTTGCCGGGTATGGTGAATGATGCGGGGCTTTTTGAATACCGCGGCAATAAAGTCTATGCCGCTGTGCTGACTGAAGATTCCCCAGATCATCATAGCGGCCAAGAGCTGATTGCGGAAATCGGCGGTTATATATACGACTGGCTGAAAGCGACAGAAAGCCCTGCTAATAAAATTTAACAGTGCTCTCAAGTCATTTTAAAGCATTCAAGTTTTATAATTATTCCGTTCTAGACGAACGCTTTCCGCGGGGAGCCCTCAGTCGCTATGCTCCTTGCGGGGCCTCAGGACTCGCTCTTGATCCCACAGGAAAGACGTTGGCCGAAGTATACGAGGACAAGTCTTTGCGACGAAGCAGCTAAGCGATGCAAGAGCACATCTTCGCCCTTCACCGTCTGTCAGTTCATTCAGATTATGATAATAAATTTTGATTATAATTTAGTTAAGTGAAATAAACTTAAGTGAATACCCATTATAGAGAGTGATAAGAGATATGAAGCAAAATAGCGAAGACTCCCAGGGGAGTAGAAACACAGTTGGCTTTCCAACTGTGTTTCGAGCGAAGTGCTGAGATCCACTCGGGCGAAGAGCAACGAGCACGAGTTAGCTCAGTGCAAGCCCCCAGGAAAGCGAAGCTTTTTTGCGCAATATCGGATTTTATTTTACTCTTATTAAAAAGCTAAAAGCCCTGCTAATTTGAATTAGCAGGGCTTTCACTAGTTTTGGGACGCTTCAGCATTGAGCAGCATGGTCTCGAAATACAATGAAGGCGATGTTTCATTCCATTCCTGTGAAGCCGGATCTGCTGTTCGTTCTTCGATATAGCCGTACGAAAGCTGAGTACGCGGATCGTCGGTAATCGGCAGTTTGACGAGCGGGCCATCCGGTGTCAGCCAGTTCAGCTGCTGGTAGCGGTTGTCGAGGGCAAACTCGATCCATTCTTCTTCGGTTTCCTTGTTTTCAAAGAAAGGCTCATCCGCAATCATCACCCAAGTATGAAGATAATGTTTTGGCGATAACCAAAAACTTTTCTCCATGACGCCTTCTTCAATGGTGAATTCGGGATTTTCCGTCCGCAATTCATGAGCCTGTCCGCCATCGCCTTGCGGAATCATGCGTGATACATATAAATTACCTTGAAGAAAATGCTTGCCGCCAGCTGTAATGGTGCCAAACGGATTGCTGGTCGGATCTTCGCCGAACACATCATCGGCTTCACTGCTTACTGGGCGTGGATTCCATGAATTAATTTCCGGATCTTCGAGTCCCTTATGAATCAGGGTGACAGCATAAGGCAGCCAGCCGGAATTATGCAATTCATCGAAAATGATGGTCACGCCATTTTCCAGTGTCCGTTCCGTCATCGTATACGTGCCGACATCCATGCCGACGAATGTCAAATCACGGACAGCAATTGTGTCCATATCCACTTCAGTAATAGCGGGTTCACCGAGTGCGATGAAAGTCGGTTTTTTGATGGTGAATATTACACCGTCTTCATCATATATTGTTTCCTCGTTCGTCAGGAACATGACCGCCGTGAAGATGATGAGGGTCATGAAAAATACAACGAGCAGTAAAATCATCAGTTTTCTGAACAAAATTTCCACCTCTTATTTCATTTGAACGCATTGCTATGATTATATCACGCCAATGAAGCCAGCGCGGCGGACAGTTTTGAGCAATAGATGAACGTTAATGAAACGGAATAAAAAACCAGTGGAAGCAAAGGGTCCACTGGTTCGATATTTTTATTCGAGGTAGCTAAAGTACTTTTTCCAAAAACGCTTTTGCGCGCTCTGTTTGCGGATTGGCGAAGAACGCTGCAGGCGTCCCTTCCTCAACGAGGCTGCCGTGGTCGAGAAAAATGACGCGGTCTGCAACTTCACGGGCGAAGCCCATTTCATGGGTGACGACGACCATCGTCATGCCGGATTTCGCGAGGTCCTTCATGACATCGAGTACTTCTTTGACCATTTCCGGATCAAGCGCGGAAGTCGGTTCATCGAATAACAGCAATTCAGGCTCCATTGCCAGTGCGCGGGCAATAGCGACACGCTGTTTTTGGCCGCCTGACAGGCTGGATGGATAGGCAGCTGCTTTATCGGACAAACCGACCTTGGCGAGCAGGAGACGCGCTTTGTCATTGGCATCAGCGCGTTTCAGCCCTTTGACTTTGATCGGCGCGTATGTGAGATTTTCAAGTACCGTCAAATGAGGGAACAGGTGGAAATGCTGGAACACCATGCCGATCTGCTGCCGGCTTTTATGGATATCGGCACCTTTTGCAGTCAAATCGGTTTCATTGATCAGCACGGTTCCGGAAGTCGGTTTCTCCAAAAGATTGAGGCAACGGAGAAACGTCGACTTGCCTGAGCCCGACGGACCGATGATCGAAACGACTTCACCTTGTTTAATTGTCGCTGATATATCATTCAGCACCAGATTCGAACCGAATTTCTTATAGAGATTCTGTACTTTAATCACTTAACTTCAGCCTCCGTTCAATCATTCTTCCGATCACAGTGAGAACCATGACCATGCACCAGTAGATAAACCCTACAAAAAGTAATGGCTCGAAATTCCGGAACAGATCGGATCCCACAACCTGGGCGCGGCGCATCAGATCTAGATAGCCGATGGTCGACACAATAGCGGATTCTTTAGTCAGGGTGATAAATTCGTTCATCAATGCAGGTAGGATATTTTTCAGGGCTTGCGGCAGAATGATGTCTTTCATCATGGCCCGGTAAGGGATGCCTAGCGCCTGAGCAGCTTCCATCTGTCCTTTGTCTACAGCTTGTATCCCGGCACGGATAATTTCCGAGATATAGGCGGAAGAATTTAATCCGAAAGCAAGGACAGCGGATGTAAACGCCTCAATATCATAGCCCGTCAATTGAGGTACGGAATAATAGATGATCATCAATTGTAAAATCAGCGGAGTCCCGCGGAAAATTGATGTATAGGCATCAGCAAACCAGCGGAGGGGCTTTACTGTGCCGATTTTGAACAAGGCAAGCACCGTACCCAATATGGAACCCACTATGATGGAGACGATGACAAATTGGATCGTTGTCCAGATCCCTTTCAGCATGAAGGGTATGTATGGGACTAGTTGAGAAAAATCGAGGTTCATGGGAGTCAGCTCTTTTCCAGTTTCAGATTTTTAAAAGAAAGGATCAAGAGAAAAGTTTCCCCTGATCCGGATGTTTTCTATTTTTCTTCGCTTAACCATTTGTCCTGCAGTTCTTTCAAAAAGCCGCTTTCTTCAGCTTTTTCCAGGACTTCATTGACACCGTCCACAAGCTCGCTGCCTTTAGGGAAAGCTGCAGCCATGCCAGGTGAGCTGGTTGTAGGATCGTCAAAAGCTTCCAAATCCTGCTGTTTCAGGTAACCGAGTGCTACTTCCTTGTCCATATATGCGGCTTCGATGCGGCCGGAGAGCAGCTCTTGGATCAAAGCACCAGAATCATCCAGAGCCTTCAGTTCGAAATTGACGTTTTCTTCATCAAGGATTTTGTTCGCGCCTTCTTCCTGAATAGTGCCAAGTTGAACGCCTACTGTCAGCCCTTCGAGATCTTCGAGGCTTTCGACGTCAGAACCCGCTGGTGTGACGAACATTTCACCAGAATGATTATACTCTGTGGAGAAATCCACATTTTCACGACGTGAATCCGTAGCGGACATTCCGGCAAGCACGATGTCCACGCGGTCGTTTTGCAAGGCACCAATCAGGCCGTCGAATTTCATATCCGTAATTTTAAGTTCGTAGCCCAGTTCCTCTGCTATGTAATTTGCCAAATCAATATCAAAACCGACAAATTCCCCTTCAGCATTCATGGATTCAAATGGTGGGAATTCAGCTGACGTCCCCATTTCCAGCACTTTCTTTTCTTCAGTATCTGCAGAAGTATCGTCGCTGCATGCGCCAAGCATCAAAGCCGCTGAAGCCAATAAACCGATGAACAATGATTTCTTTTTCATAAATGATTCCTCCAATAATTTTATTTTTATTCGTTAATATGTATATTAAGTGGTTGAATATACATTGTAAAGAGTAAATATACTATTTAATGAATAATTATGTATTTAGATTATTCTGCATTTTTCAATGGTTTCCTGTATCATTAAAAATAGAGGGGAGGCTGGGCAATGAAAAAAATACTGTTGACGGGCTTTGAACCGTTTCTGGATTTCTCCGTGAATCCAACGATGAGAGTAGTGGAAGAATTGGATAATGCTATTGTTGGCGAGTACAAGGTTATTGGGAGGATACTGCCTGTCGACTTTACGAAGGCGGGAGGCGAAATGATAAAGCTGATTGAGGAAATCGAACCGGCTGCAGTGGTTTCATTGGGACTTGCAGGAGGCAGGTTCAAAATGACGCCTGAACGGATTGCTGTCAATATAAAGGATGGACCAGTGGATAATGAAGGCAATCAGCCGGTTGATGATCCGATTAAGGAGAACGGACCCGCAGGATTCTTGTCGACATTGCCCATCCGCAATATGGTCAGCCGGATGATTGAAGAAGGATTGCCGGCGGATATTTCAAATACAGCTGGTGCATATTTATGCAATAATGTCATGTACGAAGCACTTCATTACATGGATATACATAAGAAGGACGTGCCTTCAGGTTTTATTCATATGCCGGCTTCACATGAATTGGCGATCGAACATGGCAATGTGCCGAGTTGGCCTCACCGCGATCTAGTGAAAGGCGTACGGATTTGTTTGGAGGTTTTGGCGGCGGAAACGACTGCAAATGCCAAGATGGAAAATGTAATTAACTAATAAGAGAAAGTTTGCGAGGAGGGGTAATTTGGAGAAGGTTAAAATTCATCCTTTAATACTTGTGGCGCTGCTCTTCAGCTCTATTTCGATGGCGCTTTACGCTAATCGGAATTTCAACGCGAATGAAACTGCTTATGGAATCGTATTCGTCTTGCTGTGTATTTTTATGCTGGGACTTGTTCTCTACGGCATTGTCAGGAATCGGAGAGTAAGCGGCAAAGGCACTCATGAAAGCTGACAGCAAAAAAGACTGGCTTCAGGGAGATTCCCCTGAAGCCAGTCTTTTTTTTTTACTGAATAATTTCCCATTCGCGTTTCTCGGCAATGGTGCGAAGGCGCGGTTCTGGATGGACGGCAACCGGATTGCCGACGAGTTCAAGCACAGGCAAGTCAGAAAAACTGTCGCCGTACGCAAAGCTGTTCGACCAATCGATCTGCTGGCCATCCAGTGCTTCCTGGATTTTTTCCGTTTTCAATGAACCCTGGATATGCGTTACAGGCGTCCGGTGATCGAGAATGCCATCTTTATAATGAATCTCCGTGCCGATGATTTTTTCAATCGGCAACTTTTCTGTAACTGAATGGAGCAGCGGCATGAAGGCGCCGGATACAAGCATTACATATACATTATCGGCCACGTGCTCACGCAGCCGTTCGACAACCCGGCTGTTCATATCATCATGCATCTTGTCAGCGATTTCTGCGAAAAACTGCTCGAGTTCTGTACGGCTGAAAGTCTCGAGTGCCAGAAGGTAGGCTTGCACGGAACGGGCGCGCATTTTCGTTTCCGGATAGATCTTTAATTTATGGCCCAAATAAGGAGGCATGATTGCGCGGTAAAATCGGCGATAGCGCAAATTGTGTTCAGGGTGGTTTTTCAGATGCGACATCATCAATTGGAAAGTTTCTTTCGAATACAGTGTTCCATCAAAATCAAATATTGCTACACGCACTCTCATCACTCCGGTTTCGTTAAAACTATTTTCTCTATCATAACGGAAACCGCCAGCGCCTTCCAGTTCCCCGAAGATGTTTATGGGATTTCCTGGGCAGGGTATAGGACAAGAAAGCAGTTATTAGAGACAGGAGGAAGAGCGATGCAGAAGCAGCGTATTACAGTAGGATATGTAGAATTAACCGACGAAGAATCAGAACGCCTTTTCGAGAAGGTGCGCAAAGATAAAGGAATCGAAGGCTATGCGGAACTTCAGGGATTAATGGATGATTTCGATTCACGCGTCATCGAACCCCAAGAAGAGCCGCTAGAAGAACTGCTCGGCGATGAAGCGCCGGCAGAAGAAAGCGATAAGGGCATGCGCTATATTGAAGTCTTCAATAAACTCGAAGAAGACTCACGTTACCGAATCAAAGCATCTAAACAGCATTAATATTTTTAAAGACCGGGCAGGTGATGCCTGGTTTTTTTTGTAGACGATTTGTTAAGAATGGTCAACGTTATACATTTTTTTAATGCATAAATAGCATTAAAATAACGCTTGCGCTTTACGTTAACGTCAATGGTAAACTGGAACTATCAAAAAAGTCTGACAGGGAGGCGGAAGATGAAAACGATTCGGGAAGCGGCGGAAGAATTTGGCATGACAACACGAACAATCCGCTATTATGAAGAGCTTGGCATGCTGAAACCGGAACGGTTGAAAAACAGGCAGCGGGTTTATTCCAATGCTGAAATCGCGAAACTGAAGTTGATCGACAGAGGCAAAAAATATGGTTTTACACTCGATGAAATAAAAGAGATGGTGCTGTTATTCGATGTGGACCGTTCAGGAAAAAAGCAATTGGAGCGGACAATAAAATATGGCAGGAAACAGATTGGGGTCATGGAAGAGAGAATTGAAGAATTGGAAAGCATGAAAAAAGAGATGGAAATTCTGCTCGATGAATTTTCGGCTAAGCTAGAAAACTTGAAGGGGATGGGGAAATGAATATTTCGGGATTATTGGAGAGAAATGCGAGGAAGTATCCACAGTCAGAAGCATTGGTTGGCATGGGGCAGCGTCTGACTTTCAACGATATGGACAATACTGTGAATAATGTTGCACAAGCTCTGCGTGAAAAGGGAATCTCTAAGGGAGATAAAGTGGTGCTCTTCATGCCGAACGTGCCGGAATTCGTTCTCAGCTATTTTGCTGTCCAGCGCTTGGATGCGGTAATTGTGCCGATCAATGCCAAGCTTTCACGAAAAGAAGTCGAATATATTCTTGGTCATTCGGATGCAAAGGCTTTGATCGTGCATGAAATGTTGTTTGAAGCCGTTAAAGGGATGGAATCGAATGGGCTTTTACTGATTAAAACAGGCGAAGCGGTTGGCGATTGGGCAAGTTTCAGTGATTTTGCAGAAAAACACTCATCTGAAAGGATTGCTTCTCACGCGAAAGAAGACGAGCCGTCAACAATCCTTTATACATCAGGAACAACGGGGCAGCCGAAAGGGGTATTATTCAGCCATCGCAATGTATTGACGGTCGCACAGATGATTTGTGTGGAAATGGAAATGAAACCGGAAAGCCGGCTGCTTCATATGATGCCGCTCAGCCATTCAGCACCGTTGCATCTGTTCCTGGCGGCAGGCATGATTGTTGGAGCCAAGCATGTTCTGGTACCGACATTCACGCCTGATTTACTTCTAGATACAGTCGAAAAAGAACGGACGACGCATTTCTTCGGAGCACCGGTCGCCTACTTGATGACAGCAAAGCATCCTGAAATTGCCGAGCGCGATTTATCTTCGATGAAATGGTGGATCTACGGCAGCGCGCCATTATCTGCAGGAGAAGTGAAATTCGTGCAACAGGCTTTCCGTACGGACAATCTTGTGTGCGTGTATGGATTGACGGAAGCGGGGCCGAGCGGGACATTGATGACAGGCCCGGAACATGCCGGAAAGGCGGGAAGTATCGGAAAACGGGCAGCGCTGCACACAGAAATCCGGATAATAGATGATGCAGGCAATGATGTAAAACCTGGTGAAGTAGGCGAAATCCTGCTGCGCGGCGAAGGAAATATGCTTGGTTATTATAAAAATGATGAAGCCACAAAAGCGACCTTTACAGGTGACTGGCTGAAAACCGGTGACTTGGCGAAATTTGATGAAGACGGATTCATCTGGATCATCGACCGCAAAAAGGATCTGATCATTTCCGGCGGAGTGAATATATATCCGAAAGAAATCGAAGAGGTGCTGATCAGTCATCCTGATATACATGAAACAGCTGTCATCGGCGTTCCGCACGCGGAATGGGGCGAAACGGTCAAAGCTTATTTTGCCGCTTCCCGTGAACTTTCAATCGAAGAAATAAAATCATTTGTGTCGGAACACTTGGCCAGCTTCAAAGTACCCAGATTGATTGAGCAAGTGGAGGCTTTGCCGCGTAACGCATCCGGCAAAATACTGAAACAGCCGTTGCGGGAAAGAGGTGTCTGATATGGTCGTATTAAAAGGTGAAGTGCCGGTGGGTGAACGAAACTTCTATAGTAAAGACGAGACATTGAAAAAGATACTGGCTGATTTATTGCCCGCAGATTTCCAGGCATACGCAGATCGGGAGTTGTCTTCTTTCGGCAGGCTGACCGCCAATGAAATCGATGAGCGCGCACGTCACACTGACCGTGAAGGCGCACCGAAACTCGAAAAATATGACCGGCTCGGTGAAGATATCTCACATGTATGGGTCAATGAAGGCTATAAGAAGACAGTTGAGGAAACCTATGCGACAGGGATTATCGGCTATGTGCATAAGGAGATACCGGAACTGGGGAGGAAAGGAAATTACGTTTACAGTTTTGCGCAAGGATACCTGCTTTCACAATCGGAACCCGGATTTTATTGTCCGGTGACCTTGACGATGGCGACTGCGTATTTATTGGATCATTTTGCTGATGAAGAAGTGAAGGCGAAATTTTTGCCGCACGTCTGTGCCACCGGGGATGTGGAATTGTTTGAAGGCGCCACTTTTTTGACGGAACGGCAAGGCGGATCGGATGTCGGAGCCAATGAAGTGAAGGCAGTCGTAACGGAATCTGGATATAGGTTATACGGTGAAAAGTATTTTGCTTCGAATGCAGGCATGGCTGGTTTGGCGATGGTGCTTGCGAGAATGGAAGGAGCGCCGGAAGGTTCGAGAGGCCTGACTTTATTCGCGGTGCCTTGGCGTGTTGACGGAAAACTGAACGGCATAAAGATACGGCGATTGAAAGACAAACTGGGTGTGCGGGCAGTGCCGTCGGGCGAAGTTGAATTCGATGGGGCGGAAGCGTTTGTTGTCGGGGATCCGGCGCAGGGGCTGAAGTATATGATGGAGGCTTTAAACTTGTCGCGGATTTGTAATGCGGTGGCGTCCATCGGCATCATGAAGCGCGCCATGGTTGAAGCGGCGGAATATGCGGAACGCCGTAATGCCTTTGGCCGGAAGCTGACTGAATTTCCGATGGTGCAGGACAGTTTGATGAAGCTGCGCGCTAAACAGGAATTTGAAACGGTGGCGATTTTTGACTTGATCACGCTTTATGACCGGGTGGTGTCAGGTGAAGCTTCTTCTGAAGAGCAGGTGTTGAACCGGCTGCTGATCGCGATTCTGAAAAAAGAGTCGGCCGAGCAGGCCATCCATTTCTCGCACGAAGCGATTGAGATGCACGGCGGTAACGGTTATATCGAGGATTTCGTGACGCCTCGTCTGCTGCGGGATGCCCAGGTGCTGACGGTGTGGGAAGGGACAGCCAATATCCTGGGCCTTGAATTGATCCGTCTCGTCAATAAATTCAGTGCCCATGAAGTGTTTGTGCGGCATTTGTCGCTGCGCTTGGATAAGTTGGCAGTGACTGCTGATGTGGAAGCAGTGCGGGGCAAGCTGGCGGATTTGCAAGGTGAGTTAACTGCTTTTGCCGGCTTTGATGCAGACATGCAGACGTTTGAGGCAAAAGGTCTGATGCAGAAAATGGCGCGGCTGTTTGAAAATGTGGTCGCGTTGGAATTGGCCGAGAAGCATGGCGGCGTTTATGTGCCGCTGGCTGAAATTTTCACGGAAATGACTTGGAATACGCGCGAATTGGGCGCTGAAATGAAGACTGTGAAGCATTTTGAATATGTGATGGGTGGATGAATAGAGGCCGGCCGCAGATTGAGTGATCTGCGGCCGGTTTTTATTGTTGTTTGAAGAGGGTGATTTCCAGTTATTTGGATATACTGTCCATTGCGGACGAAATACTGTCCATTAAAGCTTGAATACTGTCTGTTATGAGGAGAATACTGTCCAATAGAGTTCAATTACTGTCCATTGTGTTTTAAGCAGAGAAAATAAAAGGTGATTTCCTTCAATTTTGATTGAAAATAAATGAAACTTTCGGCCATCATACAATAGAAATTCCAGTATTTGGCGTTACTTTCCAATTCGGCTTAAATACTTTCCAATTTGGCTTAAATACTTTCCAATTGACCTGAAATACTTTCCAAAAAGGGTCAAATACTTTCCAATTCATTTTCTGAAATTAATTTGCATAAAGATGGAAAATGAATAACCAGCCAATTCCCATTAATTTGGATATACTGTCCGGAATCACTCAAATACTATCCGCAGACGAAAAATACTATCCGAAACCAATTTTATCCATAAAAAAGCGGCCCGCACACAGCGGACCGCTTCACCTAAAATATTTTATTCTTCGCCATGACCCATGCAGCGTTCGCATTCGTAGACGATTGATTCGCGCTGCTCCTGGATTTCTGCTCCGCATTCGCGGCATTCTTTCTTAGTGCGTGTCCCGTAAGTTGTCTGCAAGTTTTTCATAATGATCTCCTCCAATAAATTAGTTTAGTTTGTCATACCCTGGCAGTGTCAGAAACTCAGCAAAATCACTTTCCAATGTCAGTTTTGCAAATAATTCTTGGGCAGCGGCATAGTTACCGGAAACATAAACTTCATCACCGGCAAGACGTTTAATCTTATCGGTTTCTTCATCAAGAAAATCATGGAACAGGCTGACGTTAATTTTACGGCCATCTTCAAGGATTCCTTTTGGATGGCGGATCCACTGCCAAACCTGGGAGCGGGAAATTTCAGCGGTCGCGGCGTCTTCCATCAAGTTGTTGATGGGAGCGGCGCCGTTGCCGGATAGCCAGGACGCGATATATTGGATGCCGACAGAGATATTGGAGCGCAAGCCTTCTTCGGTAATCGTACCGTGTGGGACTTCAACAAGCTCCTCAGCGGTGACGTTCACATCGTCACGCTGTCTGTCGATCTGGTTCGCCCCAGGCATATGTTCGTCGAATTGTTCCATCGCCACACCGACCATTCCTGGATGTGCGACCCATGTGCCATCGTGGCCGTCCGTCACTTCGCGTCGTTTGTCTTCTGCAACTTTCGCAAAAGCGGCGCTGTTGGCAGCATCGTCACCTTTTACTGGAATCTGGGCCGCCATGCCGCCCA
This sequence comes from Planococcus sp. RAB007_Raresut, assembly GCF_057369535.1. NCBI lineage: Bacteria > Bacillati > Bacillota > Bacilli > Caryophanales > Caryophanaceae > Planococcus > Planococcus sp. RAB007_Raresut. Next base: position 732,291 of record NZ_JBXYIF010000001.1, on the reverse strand, counting down.
TAGCCGGTGCACCTCTGCGGTGGCAGGTTTTGATGCACAATAAAGTATAGGCTCTCATAAATGGCACCGTCATCGTCACCTGGGAGCGGTCCGGGAAAATATAATCCGGATTGTTTCGCATCCGCTTGATGACAGAGAAGATGTAATCCCAGCGGCCACAGTTAAGGCCTGCGGAATGGTCACGCAGTTCATAGAGGATTTCATCCATTTCAAACGCCGCAAGGATTGTTTCGATCAGCACCGTTGCGCGAATGGAACCGTGCGGAATGCCGAGCTCTTGCTGAGCGAAAACGAAAACATCATTCCACAACCGCGCTTCGAGATGGCTTTCGAGTTTCGGTAAATAGAAGTAAGGGCCGGAACCGCGGGCAATCAACTCTTTCGCGTTATGGAAGAAATATAACCCGAAATCGACGAGGCTGCCCGAAGCGGCGCGTCCTCCGATTTCAATATTTTTCTCCGGCAAATGCCAGCCGCGGGGCCGTACCATCAGTACAGCCGTTTCTTCATTCAGCGCATACTTTTTACCCGTTTCAGGAATCTCGAAATCGATTTGGCGGCGAACTGCATCGTATAAATTCACCTGGCCGTCGATTACGTTGAACCAATTCGGCGCAGTGGCATCTTCCAGATCCGCCATGAACATTTTCGCTCCGGAGTTCAAAGCGTTGATGAGCATTTTGCGATTGGTCGGGCCTGTGATTTCAACGCGACGGTCTTTCATATCATCCGGCAGGGGAGCGACTGTCCAGTCGCCGTCCCGGATGTGTTTGGTTTCAGGCAGAAAATCGAGTTTTTTGCCGGAGTTCAATTCTTTCTGGCGCACTTGTCGCCGGTCCAGCAAATCGCGCCGGCGCTGATCGAAATTTTTATGGAGCTTTTCGACAAATTCAAGAGCTTCCGGCGTCAGGATTTTCTCCATGCTGGGTGCAATATCGGCAGTGATTTTGGTATCCGATTTGGTAATCAATCCCTTCACCCCTTTACCGACTGGAATTGTTCTGTTTCTGTAGATCCTTTCATTGCGGTAGTAGAGCTTGTGCCGCCGGAAATGATCTGTGATACTTCATCGAAATAGCCTGTGCCGACTTCGCGCTGGTGGCGTGTAGCCGTATAGCCTTTTTCTTCGCTGGCGAATTCAGCCTGCTGCAATTTAGAATAAGCGGCCATGCCGTTGTCTTTATAATCATGTGCAAGTTCGAACATGCTGTGGTTGAGTGCATGGAAACCTGCCAATGTAACGAATTGGAATTTATAGCCCATCTTGCCAAGTTCAACTTGATACTTCGCAATCGTCTCTTCGTCCAATTTCGCTTTCCAGTTGAATGAAGGAGAACAGTTGTAAGCAAGAAGCTTACCAGGGTATTCAGCATGGATCGCATCCGCGAATGCCTGAGCTTCTTCGAGATTCGGATGCGAAGTTTCACACCATACTAAATCTGCATACGGCGCATAAGCAAGACCGCGGGCAATCGCCTGGTCGATGCCAGGGTTCGTGCGGTAGAAACCTTCCGGTGTACGTTCGCCGGTGATGAACCGGTGGTCAGCAGGATCGATGTCGCTTGTGATCAAGTCTGCCGCATCCGCATCTGTTCTGGCGATCAGCAATGTCGGAACACCAAGTACGTCAGCTGCAAGTCTTGCTGAGATCAGGTTGCGCACTGCGTTTTGTGTCGGCTGCAATACTTTGCCGCCGAGATGGCCGCATTTTTTCTCTGAAGCCAATTGGTCTTCGAAATGGACGCCGGCTGCACCAGCTTCGATCATCGCTTTCATTAATTCGAAAACATTCAGCGGGCCGCCGAATCCAGCTTCCGCATCAGCAACGATCGGCGCGAACCAGTCGATGCCTTCTGTGCCTTCGACATTGTCGATCTGATCGGCACGCTGCAATGCCTGGTTGATTTTCTTAACGACGTTCGGCACTGAATCGACCGGATATAAACTTTGATCCGGATACATCTGGCCTGCCGAGTTGGCATCTGCCGCCACTTGCCAGCCGCTCAAGTAAATCGCCTGAAGGCCTGCTTTGACCTGCTGTACTGCCTGGTTGCCAGTCAACGCTCCAAGTGCATTGACAAAATCCATTTCGTGGATGGAACGGAAAAGACGTTCCGCACCGCGTTTTGCGATAGTATATTCAATTTGGACAGAACCGCGAAGTTTCACTACATCTTCTGCCGAATAAGGACGGGTAATGCCGTTCCATCTGCTGTCCTGTTCCCAACTTTTTTTCAATTCTTCAATTTGCTGCTGCTTGCTAACCATCCAACCATTCCCTTCGAATAAAAAATTTTGATTTAACTGTATTAATACAGTTTGTGTTGTTGTATATTAATATATAACAGATAATTCTGATTGTCCTATTATTTGGATGAATGGTTTTATTCGGCGACAAAATGGATTATAAGGGGACAAATGACGGGAAGGGGCGGGAATAATGGAAAAGGGATTAGTGGAACAGATCAGCCAAATCATGGGAGATTGGCTTCCTAAAGGGGCTTCAATCGCTGTAGCAGTAGGAGATTCATACGTTTACTTCAAGGCGGGGGAACTGGACTTGCGTATTCAGGAAGGCGATCCTGTACCTGCGGGCAGTGTGGCGGAACTGACTTTCAAAAAGAAAGGGAGGGTTGAAAAGCTGGTCGAAAATTCGCCGCTTGGCTTTCCCTATTACGGTATCGGCTATCCTGTAGAGTATGCGGGACAAGCAGCGGCTTTAGTGGTCATGCTGCCGCCAAATCACTTATTGGCAAAAAAGCCGCCGCTCCATTTTTTGACCGGCAAGCTGGAAGACAACTGGCGGCCGGTCCCGATCGATTGTGTGACACATATTGAAAGCAACCAAAAAAAGACCTGGTTTTATTCTAATGAAGAAGCTTACAGCACAATCTATACATTGAAGGATCTGCGGCATCAATTGCCTGATTATTTTCTGCCCGTTCACAGATCCTTTATTGTGAACATCAATTATATAGAAGAAATTGCGCGCGACGTATCTTCAAATTACGTTCTGACAATGAAGGACGGATCGCTGCTGCCTGTCAGCCAGAACTATGCAGGATCGATCCGGGAACGTCTCGGCTTTTAAAACTGCATCAATTGATTAATTTCCTGACAGCCGGGTAAAGTCCTGTAAAAAGCTTTGGAGTGATGGACTGATGGAAGAAACGAAATTCATTCATTTTGAAGATGATGGCATGATACCGAATAACGAATCGTTGGGTGTGGCAATTTATCCGGGAGCATTCAAGGATAATCCGGATAAGATTGAAGAGACGTTCAATAAGAATGGCTGGACGAACAGCTGGACGAACGGAGTATTCGATTACCATCATTACCACAGCAACACGCATGAAGCACTGGGTGTCCGCTCTGGTTCGGCCAAAATATTGCTTGGCGGTGAAAACGGACAGGAAGTGGAAGTCAAAACAGGCGACGTTGCAATTTTGCCTGCTGGTACAGGGCACAAGAAAATCTCGGCAAGCGAGGATTTTCAAATAGTCGGCGCGTATCCTGGAGGCGTCAGCCCGAACAAGAAAGTAGGGGATCTCGACGAACGGCCGTATGTATTGGAAGATATCCAGAATACGCCTTTGCCGCGGACAGATCCGGTCTATGGCAATGAAGGGCCGCTTTTAAAAGAATGGTCATAAGTAATGCGATATCGGTCTGATTTGGACAAAAAATATCCCCAGCCCACAATTACTGTAGGCTGGGGATATTTCTTTTTATAATTGTATCGAAATATATTTAGTTTCCAGGAAAGCTTCGAGCCCTTCCTGACCGCCTTCACGGCCGATGCCGCTTTCTTTCATTCCGCCAAATGGTGCCTGGGCGGCGGACGGCAATCCGTCATTCCAGCCTACAATGCCATAATCAAGATTTTCAGCGATATAGGTTCCGCGTGTCATGCTGTCAGTGAAGAAGTAAGCAGCCAATCCAAAACGGGTATCATTGGCTAATTTAACCGCTTCTTCATCTGTTTTGAATGTCATGATCGGCGCAACCGGACCAAATGTTTCTTCATTCATGACGAGCATATCGGAATTAGCGTTCAGTAATACAGTCGGATTATAGAAATAAGAATCATTTTCTGCTGTGCCGTCACCGCCGACGAGCACTTTAGCCCCTTTGTCGACTGCGTCCTTCACGTGTTCCGCGACTTTCTCGTAACCATCCTTATCGACAAGCGGTCCGATCTGTACACCTTCATCCAGTCCGTTGCCGACTTTTAAATTAGAAGCGGCTTCCTGCAGTTTGTGTGAAAATTCTTCGACAATGCTTTCCTGTACATAGATGCGATTACCACAGACACAAGTTTGCCCAGCATTGCGGAACTTGGATGCCACGACCCCTTTAACGGCTTCGTCGATATTGGCATCATCCAGAACGATGATTGGTGCATGGCCGCCAAGTTCGAGCGACAAATTCAGCATCGTTTCAGAACTTTGCTTCATCAATTCTTTGCCGATTTCAGTGGATCCGGTGAATGTCAATTTACGTACTGACGGGTGGCTGGTAAAGACTTTGCCGATTTTGCTGGCGCTCCCCGTCACCATATTGATGACGCCTTTCGGGAACCCGGCTTCTTCAGCCAGTTCGAAAATGCGTACGGCTGTCAGCGGCGTCAATTTTGCGGGTTTTGCTACGAATGTACATCCCGCGGCTAATGCAGGCGCCATTTTACGCGCCATCATGGCAGCTGGGAAATTCCAAGGGGTAATTGAAACGACTACGCCCACCGGCTGCTTGATCACTTGGATGCGTTTGCCGTCTTTGCTGGCGGGAACTGTACGCCCATAAACCCTTTTGCCTTCTTCGGCGAACCAGGAGATGAAAGCAGCGGAATACTCGATTTCCCCAATTGCCTCAGCGAGCGGCTTGCCCATTTCCTTTGTCATGATTTCAGCAACTTCCTGCTTGTTCTCCATTAAAAGGTCATGCCACTTCATCAATAGCTCCGCACGGTGGTAAGCGGTCGTCTTGGACCATTCAGGAAAAGCGGCTGCGGCAGCTTCGATGGCTGTTGTCGCTTCATCCTCGCCGCCATTTGGAACGGTGCCCACTTGTTCACCTGTTGCTGGATTCATGACATCGATGACACCGTCACCGGCAGTCGACCATTCTCCGTTAATATAATGTTTTCCTTCCATTACGTATAACCTCCTCAAATATTTCTTCTACTACAATCTTATACCCTGTTGGCTGAAATTTTAATTGCTAAGAAATAAAAATGAGCGTATTGAAATATCTGGTGCATCCCTACTAGAATCTCTGCAGAATGATAATAGCGCAAAATTGTACTTTTTTGCGTATAAATGTCTATTTGAAAACAGACGGGGTATAAGTAGTAAAGAATGGAAATAATCAAGTCCGTGAGCAGGAGGTTGAGATTGATGAAGGTCAGCGAAAGCCGCAAGACAGCAACCGATCCTTTTACTGAGCGCAGGTTGGAGGAGATATGCAATGACTGTTTCTCAACAGAATCAGAACGAATTGCTGAAATCGGCAAAAAGTTTGTGTATTACTTTGCAGATAATGCATCATCAGATGGCGTCTTATTTAAAACAATTAAAGAAATCACCGGCGATATAAATATCCCGCATCAATCTTTATCAAAAGTGCTAAAAGTTCTTGAGGATAAAAAAGTCATTTACAGACGCAATGGAATAATAGGATTATGGAAAAAGTGAATAATAAATAATTATTTAAATGATTTTTTTTTAATATTTCAATATAAATATGGATGACTATTGTTTCCTAATATTACAAAGGTGGATCACTCATTTAGCAACAGTACAATGGAGATTAAGAAAAAAAGCTCTATCCCTTATAGGGAAGAGCTTTTTTTGTTTGTTCAGCAAAAGTCATTTAGCGTACAATAGACCTAATATTGTAATATCCGTAATATTTGTAATTATTTTAGGAGACTTTATGCTCATTATTAGCTAATTTTATTTCATTTTTATTAACTTAATAGTAGATGTACTCATGTATATGTGATATAAAGGTACTATAATAATCTGAATTTTTAGATATAAAAGAGCAGAAAACGATTTCTTTTTTTAAAGGAGGGAAATTTATGGCGGAAAAAGTCATGGTTTTTAATATCCTAAAGAGTCTAAAGAATCATATAAAATTGATTGCCGGGATCTCCATCATTTCCATGGGTGCTATTTGGGCACTGCTTACATTCATTCTGGCTCCAAATTATGAAGCGACCAGCCAACTTTACATAGAGCAGCCAACAGCGAGCCTTCCGGAAGCGGGGCAAGTGGAAAAGTCAGCTGATCCTCAGGTGGTAGAAGCTTACAGTGTGATGATTAAAAGCAGGGAAGTGCTGGCGTCGGCGATTGAAGACACAGGTGTAGCACTGACGCCTGCGGAATTATTTGAAAAAGTCACTGTTTCCAATGTAACGGCATCTCAGGTGCTGAATATTACAGTTGAGGATAAGAACAGAAAAATTGCCGGTGAACTTGCTAACTCTTTGGCGAACTTCGCGGTAGCTGAGGGCTGGAAGTTGATGAAGGCAGATAACCTGGAAATCATCGCCAAAGCTTCAGTGGAAGAAGTGCCGTCTGTGCTTGAGGAAAATGCCTTGTATGTCTTGGCGATTGGCGGCATTTTCGGAACAATCGTGGGCATCCTAGTGGCATTTATTGCGGAACTGTTCAACATGATGTTCCGCACCGGAGTGTTGCAGAGAAAAAGAAAACAATCAAATCTGCAAACAGTGTTCAAGTAATCTGGATTTTCGAATGGGGGAACTGAAATGTATGAGCTGGTCTCTGCCAGCCAAACAAATCGCTGGCAGCAAATCCTGGAACTTTTCAATATCAAAGATATTTATTATTCGTGCGAGTATCTGGTAAGTGCACTTAAATTGGATCCTGGCCAAGCGGCTCTTTTCTATTTTGTGGATGACAGCGGGGAAGGTGAAGTGGCATATCCATTTATCCGGCGCGAACTAAAAGATGAAGGGATGCTTTTTTATGATATTACAACCCCTTTTGGCTACGGCGGACCACTTCTTAAAGTAAAAGGGGATGGCTATAAACTGGCAGCAAATTTCTTGGCCGGATTTTCGCAATATTGCCGTGCTGAAAAAATTGTCGCTGAATTTATACGCTTCCATCCTTTGATGAACAATGCTGAATTTTTCAAAGACGAGTTGGACCTTATCGCCGTTTACAACACATATACACTCCCATTGAAGAATGGAACTGTCCAAGGCGGCAAAGATGAGATTGAGCACACATCAGAATATACCGTAAAAAAACTGGGCACCGTCAAGCACATGTTTGATTTTCTGGTACTCTACTATTCGACTATACGCCTGAATGAAGACACGGACAGCTTTTATTTTTTCACAAATGATTACTTTGAATCCCTGGTCAGTGCGCTTGGACCGAATCTTCATCTTTTCGGTGTATACAAAAACAATAAGCTTCTCGCTGCTTGTTATTTGCTGACGAAGGGCGATGTCATCTATCATCACTTGAGCGGAAGAGCCGATGGAGAAGAGGTGCCTGAAGCGGAAGCAGAGCTGAAGAGGGAAATTGCTGTGTGGGGAGCGGAAAATAATTATCTTTTTTACCATCTGGGCAGCAAAAAGCCTAATGGGCAAGCACCCAGTCAGGTTTCCAATATAAATCAATTATCACTGAGCACGTCAACATATTTCATCAGCCGCCTTGTCCATGACAAGGAAGTATTCAAAACATTTCACCCATTAGAACAAGCAGAACTGATAAAAAGGTATGGCAATGTCTAAATCGATGTTCATAAACGAATGAATAAATGATTGAAACAATTATCAGGGAGGGATCTAATTGAGGTATCTTCAATATAAAGGGGTAGTGGAACGCGAATATAAAATGTCATTAAAAAAAGTGATGCATCAATTATGTGTGGTTGAAAACATAAATGCTGTTAATGGCGCAAAAAAATTAGGGATCGCCAAAGAGATTTTCGTCTATTGGAGACATTACTTTCGATTGGAAGAAAGACAATTATTGTTTGATCAGACAGTAGATGATTTAATGAATTTGCAAAACCGCTACTCTGAAGCAGCCGAAAGAAATTATACGATACCAAACACAGTAAAGCTGCCATCCAATACATTGGATGAACTGGAGGATGTGGTGGATAACTTAATCGGGTATTATAAACATATCCATTACATTAGCGAAGGTCTGTCGATGAGAACCGCGAAATTGCCTCTGTATGAATTCAGCAAATCTCTGATTATAGACTACAAAAATGGAGAATTAGCTCGAGAATTACAGAGTAAACGCTGAGGTAATGGAAATTTGTTTAAAAGGAAATAATTTTTTATGGAAGATTTCACTTTAAAAGTAATACAAACGATTCGAAATATACCTGCTGGAAAAGTAATGACCTATGGACAGATTGCCGATCAGGCGGGCAGCCCGAGAGCAGCGAGACAAGTGGCTAGGCTGCTCCACAGCATGAGTGCGAAATATGACCTGCCTTGGCACCGGGTGATAAATGCAGAGGGCGCAATATCCCTGCAAAACAAAGAGCATCAGCTAATGCAGAGAGAGAAACTGCAAAGTGAAGGAGTGGAGTTCACAGGGCAGAAAATCGATTTGATTCGCTTCCGCTTTGACCCGGAAGTGGAATAAACATATGAGGGAAATGTAGGTGGCTGTAAGTATTGGAGGAGACCGAATAGTCGAATATGTTTTATGAGAAGAGTATCCGGGGTATATAAGCAGAGTAGAATTCTGCTTACAGGAAAGAGGTACTCAATCATGGCGAATAGAAAAAAACCGGTCATCGGCATTACTGCACGAGTAGAAAAAGATCAAACGTATACATTAGATCCAGTTTATGCGAAAGCGATATTGCAATCTGGCGGTCTGCCATTGATTGTTCCCATCGTTGATGAAGAGGATATTCCATTATTGTGCGAAAGGCTTGATGGGCTGATCGTAACTGGCGGAGGGGACATCAATCCGACTCTATACGACGAAGAGCCCCATCCGAGTTTAGGGGCAGTATACCCAGGCAGTGATGAATATGAAAAAGAACTTATCACAGAATTTTTAAAATTGGATAAGCCTTTCATGGGGATGTGCCGTGGGCTCCAAATGTTGAATATTACTCTTGGAGGCACTAATTATCAGGATCTGGAGGCTGAATTTGAAGGCAAACTGTATCAGCACCTTCAATTGGCCATGCGTACTCACCGTACACATTCAGTTGAATTGGAAGAAGACAGCCGTCTATATGACATTATGGGCGTAAAGAAATTCCATGTTAACTCATTCCATCATCAAGGTGTGCGAAAAGTCTCTGACAAGTTGCGAGTAGCTGCACGTGCAGCTGACGGATTAGTTGAAGCATTGGAAAGTGACCATCACCAATTTGTGCTTGGCATCCAATGGCATCCTGAAGAATTCGCCTTGCAGGACGATCAGGCTTCTATCAACATCTTTGAAAGATTTGTTGATGAATGCTTAAAAGATAAATATCAAAATCAATGATAATTGAATTGAAGAAATAGAAAAAAGCTGCTCAGTTGTAGACTAACATAATTTAATGGGACAATATAAAACACCTTCGAAATGGTACACTTACCAAAAGTACTGAAATCGGAGGTGTTTTTGCATGGGCAGAAACATGTATTCAAGTGAGACAAAATGGGCTGTTGTGAAAGACAAAATGAGTGGACAGGTGACAACAAAAGAGATTATGGCTAAGCACGGGATTAAAAATAAGTCGCAAATCGAAACCTGGATGAGATGGTATCGGGCGAATGAAATCCACCGGTTCGATCAACCCATTGGCAAGCAATATTCATTTGGGCATGGGCCGGAATTTGCCAGTGAAGAGGAAAAGAAGGATCGTCAAAATGCACATTTGAAAATGGAGAATGAGATCTTAAAAAAGTATTTGGAACTGAAAGAGGAGTTGGAAAAGAAGTAATTCTGCAATTGGTCGAAATCTATCGGAAAAATTACACGGTGACGGCGATTTTGTCTTCGTTAAATGTGCCGCGTTCCACTTATTACCGATGGCTCGCCGATGGCGTTACCCGTGTGTTGACGGAAGTGGAAGAAGCGATTATCGAGCTGTGCAAGAAAACGAAGTATCGTTTTGGACATCGAAAAATCAAGAAGTTACTGAAGAAAGATTATAAGATGGACCGTCACCGCAATACGGTTCAGCGAATCATGCAAAAGCATCATCTGCAATGCCGGATCAAACCGAAACGGAAATGGAAATCACAAGGTGAATCGGTCATCATCGCGCCGAATCTTATAGCACGCAATTTCACGGCTTCTGCACCGAACCAGAAATGGGTGACGGATATCACGTACATTCAGTACGGGAGCTCGACGATGTACCTGTCGACGATTATGGACTTATTTAATAATGAAATTGTCACGTACAAAATGTATGATCACCAGCAGACGCCACTGGTTGTCGATACCTTAAACGAAGCGCTGGAACTGCGGGGCAATCCCGAGGGGATTATCATCCACTCTGATCAGGGAAGTGTCTATACATCGTATGCTTATCAGGATTTAATCAAGGAGAAACGCGCAGTGAGCAGTATGTCGCGGCGTGGAAACTATTGGGACAATGCGGTCATTGAATCGTTCCACTCCAATATCAAATCGGAAGAATTTCAGTACGTCAAATTCAATTCGATGCACAATATCCAGGTTGTAGAAAAAGTGAAAGAATACATCCGTTATTACAACGAAGACCGGATCCTAAAAAAAATTAGGCTACCTGACGCCCAAAGAATTTGGGGCGCAAGCAGCCTAAAGATGGTGTTTTATATGTGTCTCAAATCGCTATGTCAGTTTAGTTGAGCAGCTTTTTTAGTGTTATGCTTTAGCTTTTACAGACCAGGGTTCAGGAATACGCTCTGCTAAAACTTTAGAATTGGACCAAGGCTCCGGGATGCGTTCTGCTAATTCTTTTGATTTAGACCAAGGCTCCGGAATGCGCTCTGCTAATTCTTTTGACTTGGACCAAGGCTCTGGGATACGTTCTGCCAATTCTTTTGATTTAGACCAAGGTTCAGGAATCCGCTCAGCGAATTTTATAGACCAAGGTTCTGGGATACGTTCTACAAACTCAATAGACCAAGGTTCCGGGATACGCTCTGACAAATCTTGTTTTTCATTTAAATTAAATCCAGCGATACTCGAAATAGTTATTGCAGCTGCAAAAGTCAATGTTAGTACTTTTTTCATTATTTTCACTCCTCTTTAATGGCCATCAATTCTTTATATGCTTTTTTTGCTTTTACAAGAGAATAGGCAGATTTTTCAAATTCTCCCATTCTGATATAAGTATTACCTAAATGACCATAATAGAAACCTATTTCAAAATGTTTATTATGGTTTTTTAAAATTGGAATTAAATTTTCTTCTAGACAAGTTACGAAATTATCAAACTCATTAGTTACGAAATATTTTAAGCACATAAACTCAACATATACTTCTTTGAACTGATTGTTAGAAGGTGAATCTACACTGATATTTCGTTCTTTAATTATACTTTCGCCTTTTTGAAGAATTTTAATTGCAGAATCATAGTCTTCTAGTTCAATATAACATTTAATTAAAACACAGTAATCTAAAATAAGATCCGATGTGTACTCTTCCGGTACGAACTTTAAGGCATTCTCGAGATGAGTTATAGCAGCTTGGAAATTTTGTAATTGATAATAGTAATATCCATAGTTATATTCAGTATTAAACTTTAGAAAATCATTATCAATTTTGTTTCCAATAGTAAAAGCGTACTTAAAATGTTCTTTAGCTGTTCGATAATTACCGATTCTACGCTCGTTTATAGCTATATTCAAATGACATTCAACAATTCTTTTTGGTACAAATTCTTGTTGATATATTTTCAATGCCATGCCCGAATATTTATTTGCTAAATTTATTTCCCAACATTGTGATGCGGAAATACCAATAGAATAATACAGATCACCTAGCTCGGAAGTCGGCAGAGTAGAAGGTGATATTTTTTCTGCCATGAGATAAGTTTTTAACGCCAATTCAAATTCATCAAGAATATAGTGATAGTTTCCTAGGTATTTATGGAAAAGGTAAAATTGCTCCTGATTCATAAATTCTTTAAAACGATCGATGTCTTTCATTTTTTCTTCCGCACTATCCAAATCACCCGTAATGATAAAAAATCTGATTTCTTGAATATTGTACTCTAACTCAATTTCTTCATCATTATGCAATAATGGATGATTATGAATATCTGCATATTGCTCCATAATTTTAGCCTTATTTTGTGGATGTAATAATAAGGATTTAAAATTCTTTACTAATACTTTCCCAACCGGATTGTCTTTTGGAGCAAGTGATATTTCTAATTTCTTGCATAAAGCTTCTAATTCTTTAAGACCAGGTTCTTTTAAACCGGACTCAATTTTTTTCAGCTCTTTTGGAAGAAGAATCCCGGAAGCAAGATCTTCTAAACTCATTCTTTTTTTCATTCTGTGATACTTGATCCGCATTCCAGTGTCCATTGATTCTCTCCTTTCCGTTTGCATGGGCAGAACTTCAATCATCCATGTAGGAGAGTTACTTACAAACTTCTCCGGTATAGTGGAGAAGTTTGAAGTAGAAAGATTGCTTAGTACGATAATTTCCGCCTCCACATCTTAAGTATACTTTATTATATCTCTTTTTTTACCATCTTATCATCAATTTTCTAAATAAACTGCTATTTTTATTATCCATTATTAAAAATATAATAAAAAGGTAATAAATACCTATCAATGCAGATAGTTGAGGTAAAGAATTACTCATCTTTTTATCGGCTGTAAAGCCATAAAGTTTAGCGGTTCCTGAATTTTGGGTAATGTACAGATAACGACAAATATATTTCTGGAGGTACTTATTATGGATAAAGAAAAAAGAGTTTTAGCAGTGGTTTTTTCTGAAGATGATCTTATGAGAAAAATCGAGGGGTTAAAATCCCAGGGATATAAAGAAAGTGACATTCATTTAGTTGCTCAGGATGGTGACCGTCTGCACGCAATCGAAAACCGGACTGGAGCGGAAGGCGAAGAAGTTAATTCATTCAAGGATAAATTCAAAGGGTTCATCAGTGGTGAAGGCAGTGTCAGAGAAGGTGTGAAATCACTGGGCTTAAATGACCAGGAGACAGAACGCTATACAGCTGACATTGCTAAAGGTGGAATCCTTCTTTATACAGAGGAAGAACGAGCAGGAATTCTGGAAGCTGTTGAAGAAGGTGAATTGAGGAACAACCAGGGAACCGAAACCCCTGAAGATCAAAAGCGCCACCAGTTCATCAATTCGGTTGATAATAATTTTGATGAGCAGGAAGACAGGTTTGCCCGCGGCGAAACTTTCCTTCAAGATCCGACACTTGTGAAAGATGAACGTCACGTTTCCTTCACAACAGAAGAAAAACCGGAAGTTGAAAAAGCAAGAGGCGGCACAAGTGAAGCTGAGAAACATACAAAGAGTGATAAAAAATACCGTTAAGAATTTGAGCCCTTTCCTTTTATATGGAAAGGGTTTTAGTTTTGAATAAAACTGTCATTGTAAAAAGCATTCTCACAGCAGCAGGTTTTATTTTTCTGAAGGTTCGGGTAAACACTTATTAAGACGATTAAACAGGAGGCTGAATTGAAAATGAGAAAGACTAATAGAGAATTTGAAATGGTGTATAGCCAGGAAGAGATGGAACAGCGTATCGAACAGTTAAAGATGCACGGTTACAGTGAAAATGATATCCATGTCCTTGCCAGAGATAAGGATGTTTTCAATTCATATGAAAGTCAGTCAAATGTGGATAAACATGAGGCAGAATCATTTTCGAGCAAGTTCAAGTCATTCTTCAGCGGAGAAGATACAGTGGATTCCCAGTTGAGGGACTTGGATTTGGATCAATCCTCGATCGACAGATACAGTGAAGATATAAAAAAAGGAGCTATCCTTTTATATACGGATGGCAATTCCCTCAGCAGGGAAAGAGAAAACACTTCATCATTTGGAGATGACACCCGTACAGTGGATATCGATGAGAGCAAAAGAAATACTGCTTTTACACCGTTCGGACGAGATATCGAACGTGACGGCAATAAATTCAATGATGAAAAAATAAGAGATCGTGATGTCAGAGCAGAGGATATTGATGATACACGGCCTGACGGATTGTCTTCGCGTACTATTGCAGAGGATTCCGAGAGAATCTATACTTCGGAAGTCCGCCGCGAAGATCAGCATGGAGATCCGGGTTATGCGAATAAATCCAAAGATTCAAGATTGGAAGGCGCCAATATTCATCCGACAACAGATGCTAAGCCTGAAGATGAAGGATCGTTAAAAGAGAAGAGTTTTGACCATGAACCTCAATTGGAAACTGAAGCTCAGGAAGATGATCTTAATCGGGAAGACGGCGTAAACCGCAGACAGGATGAACCATCTCCTGGTATAGATCCAAATTTAGGGCCGGCTCCGTTCGGAAGAGATTCCGAAGAAGAACATTTAATTAGAGATAACGATGATCGAAATAACGGGACAAGAAGCAGACACGACGATCCGAAACATACGCTTGATGGACATGATGACGTGGACAATCGACACAATCCGCGGGACGAACGGCCATTCCATGAAGATGTAGAAAAGAAAACTTCTACTCCACCTACACCAAGACTTTTCTAAGCAGCTGCGGTCAGCGTCCAGCATAGAGCTTTAAAGGACGCAAAAAGGGTTCCGCTCATTCATTTGAGCGGAACCCTTTTACTGTAGATAATATGAAAAGAAAAACCGGTCAGATCGACCGGTTCTCCATTATTATTTCTTATTCGTATTATTTTTAAAATCGCCAGCAGCATCCTGGAATTCGCCTTTTACCTTATCCATTTTGCCTTCGCGCTGTTTTTGTTTGTCATCAGTAGCATTGCCGACTTGGTCTTTCAGTTCACCTTTGCCTTTGCTGACAGCGCTTTTGACTTTATCTGAAAATCCATCCTTACTCATATTCGATTCCTCCTAATGAATGACTTATCATCTATATAGCCTTTATGAATTATTTTAAACGCTGTAGAGGAACAGTAAGAATTAAAAAAACCTTCAGTTTTCACTGAAAGTTCTTGTGGATAGGCTGGCTGTCAATTGCTTTTAGCGTCTCTTTTGCAGCATTTTGTATGCTGATGCATAAATCTTCTACAGCTAAACGATTTAAAGTGGTAAGGGGTGTAAAAGAGTTCTTTGCAACATTTTCCCTTACTTCGGCATGCTGGTCCATGGATAAGTCGACAAGTAATCCTGCACAAGTAATGGATTTCGCCAGTTCGGCACGTTCTTTATGCTGCATCTTCAAAACTGCTGCTTCGTCCCAACCGGTCCAGTCCGTTAACTTGTTATAAAATTGCAGATTGCCATTCATGCTGTTTTGCACCCCTATATTTTTTATAATATTCTAACTACATTGTATTATAACAGGTTTGTGCTGAATTACTACTAAATTAAACTTAATATGGAGGATAAAATTATGAAGATTCTTGTGGTCGGTGGAACATCATTTGTAGGTCGACACATTGTCGAAGAAGCTATGTCAAAAGGGCATGACGTCACTTTATTTAATAGGGGTAAAAGCAATCCTGAACTTTTTTCTGAACTACCACGCATAACCGGTGACAGGCGACTCGATGCCAAAAGACTTCAAAATGAAAAATGGGATGCGGTCATCGATACTTCCGCGTATACACCTGCCGATCTGCTTCCGGTTTTGGATCATGTCACTGCAGACCATTATACATTTATATCTACTATTTCCGTTTATGATGACTTCAGCAAAGGGCCGGTCGATGAAAATGCGACTACGCATGATGGAATGGAAGGAGATACAGTGACTGGAGAAACATATGGACCACTAAAAGTGGCGTGCGAACAAATCGTTAAAGATCATTTCGCTGCTAACTCTTTAATCATTCGTCCTGGAATTGTTGCCGGTGCCTATGACCCGACAGATCGCTTTACGTATTGGGCACTCAAGCTGAACGAAGAAGGCGAAGTGCTGATTCCAGGCAGCCGGTCGAGGAAAGTGCAGTGGATTGATGCGCGTGACCTGGCCGCTTTTATAATCGTAAACATTGAAAATAGAACTAACGGCACGTTTAATCTCACAGCAAATCCAGTTACTATGGAAGAGCTTGTGAAAACTCTCGCATCATCAGATATTGACCCTATTTGGATTGCTGACCCAATTCTGTTGGAAGCGGGAATCAGACCTTTTGAATTTCCGTTATGGATACCGGAAAGTGATGAACATCCGGAAGGGTTTATCCTTGCTGATAATTTTAAGGCAAAAGAAACAGGTTGGCAGCCTCGGGGTTTAGCGGATACTTCCGAGTCGGTACGTGAATGGAAAAAAGGCACAAGCAGCGACGACTTGAAAAGCGGCATCAGTGAAGAACAGCAAAATAAGATACGTTCATTGATTAAAAGATAAAGTTAAATCGCGAAACTTTTTATATAGTAACTTCGTCTAATTGGAATAACAAGGAATATATATGATTCATGGGAGATTCTGTGCTATAATAGCATTGAATTTCTATGTGCATAAGAATTTTTGAGGAGGAAAGGTATGTTATACCTCGTGCTGGTTTTGGCATTCATTGCTTCTATTGTCCTGACACCTCTGGTCAAACGCCTTGCCTTCAGGGTTGGAGCGGTGGACCGTCCAAACTATAGGAAAGTCCATGCGCGCATAATGCCGCGTTTAGGTGGATTAGCCATTTTTGGATCGTTTTTGATCGGATATTTTATATTAAGGCCTGTAGATCCTATATCAAATGCAGTTGAACCTGCTTTTATACCGATTACAACTGCCATTATTATTGGGGCATTTATCATAATCATTACCGGCGTTTTCGATGATATGCTTGAAATTACAGCTAAAGCGAAAATGCTTGGCCAGCTATTGGCTGCATCAATTGTAGTCATTGGTGGTGGACTGGAGATTTCGTTCATCAATCTGCCATTTGGCGGAGAAATCGATTTTGGGTATTTTAGTATTCCGTTGACTATTATTTGGATCATCGCGATCACTAATGCCATCAACTTGATCGATGGCCTGGATGGTTTAGCTGCCGGTGTTTCATCAATAGCATTGGTCACATTGGCTATCATGGCATTTATAATGGGCGATATCTTCGTCATGTCAACAGCCGCTATTTTAGCAGCCAGTTCTATCGGCTTTCTGTTCTATAACTTCCATCCTGCCAAGATTTTCATGGGAGACACCGGGGCATTATTCCTGGGATTCATGATTTCCGTTCTGGCATTGATGGGCTTTAAGAATGTTACGATGGTGGCTTTGATCATCCCTGTCATTATGCTTGGTGTACCGATTTCTGATACGTTCTTCGCTATTGTCAGACGAGTCCGTGAAAAGCAGCCGATATCCGCTGCAGATAAATCCCATTTGCATCACTGTCTGTTAAATATCGGATTCTCACATAGCCAGACAGTATTAATCATTTATGGAATTGCAGCTTTGTTCGGATTAGCAGCTTTGCTATTCTCCCAAGCTACTTTGTGGGGCGGCATACTCCTGCTGGGCGTTATGCTGTTGGCAATTGAATTGTTCGTAGAGGTTGTTGGATTGGCAGGCAAGAATT
This sequence comes from Planococcus sp. RAB007_Raresut, assembly GCF_057369535.1. Taxonomy (NCBI): domain Bacteria; kingdom Bacillati; phylum Bacillota; class Bacilli; order Caryophanales; family Caryophanaceae; genus Planococcus; species Planococcus sp. RAB007_Raresut. The sequence continues at coordinate 714,614 of NZ_JBXYIF010000001.1, read as the reverse complement.
ACCGGCCATTGATCAACTTGGTTAAAATGATCGGCAAATAAAAGACTGGCCACAAAACAATTGGATTTGTGGCCAGTCTTTTTGTTTTGTCAATTTCAGCATAAAGAAAAAGAGCCGTTCCCAAAGGAATGGCTCTTTTCGTCATTCATTATTATAAGCTTCATTTCCAAATTCACTTGAACTGTTGTCGGAGAAAGAAGATGTGTCAGGTTTCAATCCTAAATGGCTTTGAAGGATATCCTGAACTTCGGTTAATGATTCTTCATCAAGCTGCCAGTAATAGATGCCCGTGGACATATCATCATAACCGTTCAGTGTGATGGTTTCGACATCAGGCTTGCCGTCTTTGGCATATTCGAAAAATGCCTGCATGTCTTTGAAAGAGAGATTCGTTTTCATGTTATCGCCGACTGCATCTATTACATCAGCGTATTTTGTGAATGATCCGGCGGATAAAGCTTTATCCATGATAGCCTGCAAAATCATCTGTTGTCGTTTGCCGCGTTCGATGTCGTTATCGTAATGCCTAGTCCGTGCAAGAGCGAGTGCTTCACTGCCGTCGACTGTCTGAATTCCTTCTTCCAGGCTGATAGCGCCTGCATTATCAAATTCATCTTGTTCTTCAAGGTCATAAGGAACATCAACGCGAATGCCGTCAAGGGCATCAACTACATCGATGAAGGCCTCGAAATCCATTCTTACATAATAATCAACGGGTATTTCCAAGAGGTTTTCGACTGATTCGATAGTGGAGCTAGGTCCATTATACGCATAAGCATGTGTAATCTTATCTTCTTTGCCCGCATCAGGTATGAAAGTATAAGTATCACGAGGGATACTGACCAATTTTATGGACTTATCGTCATTGTTCAGTGTCGCCAGCACCAACGCGTCAGATCGGATACTGCTTGAACTTTGGTCACGCTTGCTGCTGTCATCGACTCCGATGAACAAAATGGAAATATCATCGTGCAGAGGCTCGACTTTTTCGTCACGCAGCTCGGACATTTCACGATCGCCGGTTTCAAAGGCGTTATTTGCGGCGTTTTCGGCTTTTTTAACTAAATAAATGCCATACGCAGAAAGACATAATAGTAGAGACACTGCCAGGGTCAGGGAAATTTTAATGATTGTCCGTTTTTTGGACGATTTGGATTTGCGGTATTTTTTACGGTTCATGGTTATGGCTCCTCTGAGTGGGAATGGGCTAACCGATTTGCAAGTTCAGTTTTTCCAGTCTTTTCTTCTATATGAAAATGGGGATATCTTAAAATCGAATAGCAAGTATTCTAATCAACTTATTATACAGTGTTTTGAAAGCTGAGTAAATAAAGTTGCTCAGGTGACGGGGAATTCCAGATATTCCTTATTGGTGCAGATAAAGGAAGATTGTCCGTTGGTCAGCTCGTTCATCCAGGAAGAGAATGCTTCTTCTTCAGCAACTGGAACGTAAATATATATATCGACGCCTTCGGTGTATTCAATTGTTTTCAAAGGATATTCAGATTGCCGGACTTCGTTCTCCACTTTGCCCAACCAAGTATAGTCAATGGTAACTTTCATCAATGAATGCAGCCTTCTTTCCACAATGCCGGCTGCAGACAATGCTTCTGAAGCAGCTTTTCCATAAGCGCGGATCAATCCGCCGCTGCCAAGCTTTATACCGCCGAAATAGCGGGTCACAACGATGACAGTATCTTTCAAGTGCTTCTTTTTTAAGACTTCGAGTATTGGGACGCCCGCTGTTCCGCTAGGTTCCCCGTCGTCATTGGCTTTTTGGATAGAGTCGTGTTCGCCTAGCATATAAGCGGAACAATTGTGATTTGCTGAACGATGCTGTTCTTTAATAGAAGTTATAAAGTCAAGAGCTTCCTGCTCAGTTTCAGCTCTTGCAGCGTATCCTATAAAACGCGATTTTTGTATAAGCAGTTCAGCACTGGCCGAACTGCCTGTTGTCATGTAAGATTCTCGCAATTTAAACCCCCCTGTTGTAAAATGAAATCAGATAATTTGTAATGTATATTTAATATTAGCTTACTTATATAGTGATATACTTGTTAGAGCCTATGCAGGCATAAAGATGCAAGGATTTCACCAGAATGTACGAAGATTATCTAAGGCGGTTTTGAAATGTCCAGAAAAATCGATGGAAAAGAGTTGGATTCCATTTACGATGAGCTGCTGGCCAAAATGGAGCAGTCAAAAAAAGATATTTTCATTATAAGCGAGCAAAGTCGTCAGGGTTATGAAGAGATGAAAGACGAGTTGGAAGATGTTCGCTTGAACATTTCCTCTATCATCAAAACCGGTGACTTATTGGAAGAGAAAACAAGGGCTGCAAGAAGGCGGCTTGCTGAAGTATCGGGGTCATTCAATTCTTATACGGAAGAGCAGATTCGTCAATCTTATGAAAATGCCAATAATTTGCAGCTTCAGTTGTCTGAGAACCGTTCCGAAGAAAAGAAATATCGCCAAAAACGGGATCGCCATCAAAGGCGTCTGCAGACATTATTACAGACCATCGAACGGGCTGAAAAGCTTGTGAACCAGTTGAATATCACTATGAATTATCTCTCATCCGATTTTGATGAGGTTGAAGATGCGATTGAAAAGCCGCAGTTAAATCACGATTATAGCCTGCGGATCATCGAAGCGCAAGAAGAAGAACGAAAACGGCTGTCGCGTGAAATTCATGACGGACCTGCGCAGATGATGGCGAACGTCCTGCTCAGATCCGATCTGATTGAACGCACCTATCGCGAAAAAGGACCAGAGCAGGCTTTCCGTGAAATTTCATCATTGAAAGAAATGGTTCGCCATGCTTTGACTGAAGTCAGAAGAATCATTTATGATCTCCGTCCAATGGCGCTGGACGATCTCGGGTTGGTTCCCACTTTGAGGAAATATCTTGAAACTACCGGTGATTATAACCCGGGGACGGTTCTTGCTTTCGAATCAAATGGGACCGAGAGAAGATTGCCATCAAGTTTTGAAACCTCTATCTTCCGTTTGGTGCAGGAAGCCATATCAAATGCAATCCGGCACGGAAAGGCGACTGCTATCGAGGTCAAACTGGAATGGTTGAAAGAACGTGTGAGCATAAGCGTCAGTGATAACGGCACCGGCTTTGATCAGAGTATCGTAAAGAATCAATCATTCGGGCTTCTCGGGATGCGAGAGAGAATCGAACTGATCAAAGGGGATTTCATCATAAATTCAAGTCTTGGGGAAGGAACCATATTAATGTTTCAGATCCCCTATGAAGTGGGTATATAAGAACGGTATTTGAGGAGGACAACATAATGACGAAAATTATTATTGTAGATGATCACCAGCTATTCCGTGAAGGGGTAAAAAGGATTTTAGATTTCGAAGAGACTTTTGAAGTTGTTGCCGAGGGCGGCGACGGTACTGAAGTCATCAAATTATATGAAGAAAACCAACCGGATGTCGTATTGATGGATATCAATATGCCTCAAAAAAATGGTGTCGAAGCGACAGGCGAATTGATGGAGAAGCATCCGGAAGCAAGAGTCATTATGCTGTCGATTCACGATGATGAGTCATACGTTACGCATGCATTGAAGACAGGCGCATTAGGGTATATGCTGAAAGAAATGGATGCGGAAGCGATCATTCAGGCCATTAAAGTTGTGGCGAAAGGCGGTTCATACCTTCACCCGAAAGTTACCCGTAATCTGGTAATGGAATTCCGCCGGCTAAGCGAGCGTGAAAACAAAGGATCTTTCCATCAAACGGAAATCCGTCGTCCATACCATTTATTAACGAAACGCGAAAGTGAAGTTCTGCAATTATTGACGGATGGACAAAGCAACCGGATTATCGGTGAAACTTTATTCATCTCAGAAAAAACAGTTAAAAACCATGTTTCCAGCATCCTGCAAAAAATGCAGGTCAATGACCGTACACAAGCGGTTGTAACAGCTATTAAAAATGGTTGGGTCGAAGTAAGATAATTTAAATTCCACGCGGTGGCCAAGTGCCATCGCTTTTTTTATTTTCAGTGAGAAATTATGATGATCTGCGAGAATTGACACAGTTTCTTCATTGATATATGAAAAGGGCTGTGTCAAAATGAAGCGCAGGAGGAGTGCCCCATGAAAAAAATGATGTTGCTGGCCGGCATGCTGCTTTTACTGTCTGCTTGTTCAGAGGAAAGTGGTACTGCCGAGAATACGAATTCAGTTGACGACAGTAATCTGGAAAATGAAAACAATGCTGTAGACCACGGCATGGAAGATAAGGAAGATAAGTCTGCCGGATTTACGGTGGACAGCGAAGGGAATGTACTGGAAGCTGATGTGCCGGAGGAAGAAGCGAAAGAGATTTTTGCTGCTTATGATGAATACATCGCAGCTTTCAATGCGGAAGACCTGGACCGTTATATGGCTGTAATCGCTGAAGAACCGGAAGGCTTTGACCGCGCTGAAGACCAGGCGGCTCTGGAAGAGGCTTTCACTGCTTATGATACCGAATATACTCCGTCGAACGAGACAATTGTAAAATATGCACCGGAACGCGCAGAAGTATTTGCTGAAATTGAAATATCTGTCGAGGATGAAACTGGTGCTAAAACTGAACAATCAGGAAGACAGGTAGTGATATTCAAGAAAGAAGATGCTGATTGGAAAGTCAGCGGACTTCATTTTATAGGCAATTGATGATCTTCTTCCCGTTTTTGCGGGAAGTTTTTTTTATGTAGTTTTGTGAGGGTAATATTTGGTAAACTTGATGAGGAGGATGATTCATGTTGAAAACAGCAATAGTTACGGACAGTACGGCCTATCTGCCAAAGGATGTCCGTGAAAGACTAAATATACATATGATTCCGCTGCAAGTGACTTTCGGTCTGGAATCTTTCGAAGAAGAGCAGGAATTGACTGTTGATGAATTTTACAGGAAATCGGCAGTTGAATTGCCGAAGACCTCCCAGCCGCCAATCGGGGAATTCGTCAATCTATTCCAGCGTCTTGCTTTGGATTACGACGAAATTGTGACCATACACCTTTCCAGTGGAATCAGCGGAACCTATGCCGGAGCCATTCAAGCAGGGGAAATGACAGAGAATGCAGAAGTTTATGCGTTCGATTCTGAGATTTCATGTGCCATACAAGGGTTTTATGCGGTGAAGGCTGCGGAAATGGCTAGTCTCGGGGCTAATGCAAAAGAAATTTTGCTGGAACTCAATACGATGAAGAAATCGTTGCGGGGTTATTTCATGGTAGAAGATTTGAAGCATCTTCAACGTGGGGGAAGGCTATCAGGTGCACAGGCGCTTGTTGGAGGAATGCTCCAAATAAAGCCGATATTGCATTTTGATGAAACGAAAATCGTGCCTTTCGAGAAAGTGCGCACACGCAAAAAAGCCATGAACCGGATGGTGTCATTGCTGGAAGCCGATGTGCAATCTGGTGAACAGTTCAAAGCAACGATTATTCATGCAAATCGCAAAGAGGATGCTATACAATGGAAGAAGGAGCTGGAAAAGCAGTTTTCTTCAGTGGAATTCGATATTTCTTATTTTGGGCCTGTTATCGGTGTCCATTTAGGAGAAGGATCAATGGGTCTTGGCTGGGTAAAAAAATAACCGGCCAGGGCTTTTTCTAAAAATCGTTGATTGTAGGAGCTAAAAAATGAAAGGAGTTGAAATATGGAAGCTATCCGGGAATTTCTCAGCGGCAGAATATGGCTGCGTGATTTCACGCCATTTCCACAAGAGGCTATTGAAAAAGCGATAAACGCAGGTTTTATTGGTGTGCAAAAAGGCATCACTGAAGAGCTGCAATGTACGCGATGCCTCGAGAGATCGGCTGAAAAAATCATTTCTTATAATTGCGCGAAATGTGAAGCCGTTTGTTATTATTGCAGGCATTGCATCAGAATGGGCAGAGTCAGCTCGTGCACAGATTTAATCTCTTGGAAAGACCCTCAATTATTACCCTCTTATTCCCATTCGTTCACATGGAATGGCGAACTCACAAACCTCCAGCAGCAGGCTTCCGATGAATTGGATGAAAGCTTGCGTAGAAACAGATCCCATTTGGTCTATGCCGTCTGCGGCGCAGGAAAAACAGAATTATTATTTCCGCCACTGCACAAAGCCTTGTCAGAAGGTAAACGTATCTGTGTTGCGGCACCGCGCACTGACGTAGTGCTTGAATTATCGCCTCGGCTTAAAGCGGTTTTTCCGGATACAACCATCCATACCTTATATGGCGGCTCCACTTTTGAAGAAGGTTTTGCCCAGCTCGTTTTGGCGACCACTCACCAACTTTATCGCTTCAAGCACGCGTTCGACTTGGTGGTTGTTGATGAAGCGGATGCTTTCCCGTATTCATATGATCCTGCGCTGGCAAGGGCCGTTGCCAAATCTTTAAAAAGAAACGCGCCGATCGTTTATGTTTCCGCGACGCCTTCACGCGCCTTGTTAAAATCTGTGCCAAACCAGTCAAAAATCTTCCGCCGCTTTCATGGGCACGCGCTTCCTGTGCCGGACTATCGGCCATTATGGAATTACCGGAAATCTTTGAACGCCAATAAAATCCCGGAGAGCTTAGCTTTGTGGGTAAAACTGAGACTAGAGAAAAATGAACCTTTCATGCTTTTCTTCCCGACCATTGAAATGATTCGGCAGGCAGAGCCACTATTCAAATTGATCAATAATGGGATTGAAGCTGTCCACTCCAAAGATGAGGACCGAAAAGAAAAAGTGATGAAGCTGCGGAACGGTGAAATACCGGGCGTATTGACTTCGACAATATTGGAAAGAGGCGTAACGATAGAAAATATACAAGTTGGTGTTGTTGGAGCTGATGAAGAGGTTTTTGAAGCTTCTGCATTGATTCAGATGGCGGGAAGGGCTGGGCGTTCCAGTGCGTTCCCGAATGGAGAAGTGATTTTCTTCCATAACGGCATCTCACGGCAAATGGATAAAGCGCGGGATCTTATTATTTCCTATAACCGGGAGGAACGCCGATGAACTGTTATTTATGTGATAACAGATTGGATCTGAAACCTTCCTGGCGTGACTTGTTTTTTATGGATCCAGAAGAAACGATTTGTGTTAATTGCAGATCAAGCTTTGAGCGAAACGGAAACGGATGCAGAATCTGCGGAGTTCACGGACCGGAAATTTGTGTGGAATGCAGTCAATGGGAGACGACTGATTTTCGCGGTGTCATCGATTCAGGGAAATGCTTATATGCTTATAACGAAGCGATGAAGGATTATTTCCATCAGTTCAAATTCCTGCAGGATGTGGTGCTGGCTGAAGTATTTGCGGATGAACTTGCCTTAGCCGTAACAAGGACTAAGGCGAATGCCGTACCCATTCCAATGAATAAAGAAAGATTAAGGAAGAGGACTTTTTCTCAAGTCGACAGCATGCTGGATGCCGGAAGAGTGGATTACATCCATCTTCTGCATAAGAATGAAGAGATTCAGGGGGAGAAGACAAAAGAGGAGCGAATGGCTGCGCGTGGGTTATTCACATTGAACGGCAATCCGGTGCCGAAAAATATTGTGCTAGTGGATGATATGTATACGACGGGAACTACGCTGCGCCTTGCCGCAAAGCTCTTAAAGGAATCGGGAGCGGAAACGGTCTCGTTCATTGCTTTGATCCGTGCCTGATTTTAAAAGAGAACGGGCGATAATAGCCCGTTCAATTAATGCTCATATATCATTTTTCTGGTCATCCCGCCATCAATCGTCAAACACTCAGCGGTAATAAAGGAATTTTCAGGATTGCACAAAAATAGACAGGCACGCGCAATGTCGGAACCATCACCGACACGGCCGCTCCAATGCTGCTCATGGTCAACATCCCTCAATTCTGATTTCTCACCCGTATGGATCCACCCAGGTGCGATGGAATTGACGCGGATGCCTTTTTCACTGAGTGAGGCGGCCAGCGAATGTGTCAGCGCATAGATACCCCCTTTTGAAGCGGAATACAATTCCGTATGCGGCTCAGACATGAATGCGCGTGTCGAAGCCATATTAACGATAGATCGGATATCTTCTGACATATACCGTGCTGCTTCACGGCTGCAAATGAAGACTGACTTCAGGTTAGTGTCCAAAATACCGTCCCAATCTTCCTCTTCGATATCCCAAAGAGACTGGAATTTTGAAACACCGGCATTATTGATCAGCACGTGGATCGCTCCGAATTTCTTGTGGATCTTTTTCATCGTATCGGTCACCTGCTGAAAATTTCCAACATCGCACTTCATAAATTCCACGCCTTCAATATTCACTTCTTCAATATCCAGGCCAATCACTTTAGCGCCTTGTTCTGTGAAATGGCCGGCAATGCTTTTGCCGATTCCTTGAGCAGCTCCTGTTACGACGATAAGCTTATTTGTAAACATCGCCTTCACCTCCTTGCCATATAGTTTACCTTGAATTCATATTGCTGAAACTATTTACGTTTTAAGAAGGATTCGTTAGGGAACATGTAGAAATGTAACAGTGTAAGAGATTAAGAAGGAGGAGTTAATATGCTGCAATTTAATTTTAAAGGTGACAACATCGAAGTAACTCCAGCAATTCGAGACCACATTGAAAAGAAAGTTGAAAAAATTGAACGTTATTTTCCTGAAGGAACCAATGCGAATGCAATGGTCAACCTGAAGGCAATCAATAACAGCCAATCTAAAGTTGAAATAACAATCCCGATGAAGAACCTGACATTGCGTGCTGAAGAACGTCATGATGAACTGTATGCAGCAGTAGATTTGATCGTCGGAAAACTCGAACGTCAAATCCGTAAATATAAAACGAAAGTAAACCGTAAATTCCGTGACCGCGAACCGATGGGTCAGGCTTTCGCAAATTATGAAAATGAAAACAACGGCACTTACGAAGATGATGCGGAAGAGGATTTCACAATCGTCCGTACGAAGCAATTCGATCTGAAACCGATGGATGAAGAAGAAGCGGTATTGCAGATGAACATGCTTGGGCATAATTTCTTCGTCTTCACAGATGCCGAAACAAACGATACAAATATCGTTTACAAACGTAAAGATGGAAGCTATGGCTTGATCGAAACAAGTTCTTCTTAATTTAGAACAAAACTTAATCTAACAGGGATTTAGCTGGACAGAAGCAATATTCTGTCCAGCTTTTTCTGTTTCCCGAAAAATCTTTGCCTATTGAAGAAATAAGCTGTCAATTTCTTAAATCCCTTCTATTAAACTGACTCTTCTTTGTTTGCACGGTTTTATATGCAGTGTTAAAATGAGGAGTGAGATTTTTCGGAAATCAATGCATGTTCCGTCCAATCAATGATTCTTAAAGTTTGCGATCCAATTGACACATAAATAAAGCAATAGCGATCTGGTTCGTGTATGGAACTGGACACTGTGCAAGGAGCGGTATAAATGTTAGGAGTATTGAACAAAGTATTTGACCCAAATAAAAGGGATTTAAAAAGACTGGAAAAAATTGCTGATACCGTGGAAGTTCTGGCATCCGATTTTGCGGCACTTTCCGATGACGCGTTAAAAGCCAAAACAGAAGAGTTCATCAGCCGTCACGCTAAGGGCGAGTCACTTGATGAATTATTGCCTGAAGCTTTTGCGACCGTGAGGGAAGCTTCAAAACGTGTGCTTGGAATGTATCCATTCCGCGTGCAGCTCATGGGGGCAGCTGCCTTGCATGAAGGGAATATCGCCGAGATGAAAACAGGTGAAGGTAAAACCCTTACTTCAACAATGGCCGTCTATTTGAACGCGATCAGTAAAAAAGGCGCACATGTAGTCACAGTCAACGAATATTTGGCTAGCCGTGATGCTGAAGAAATGGGCAAACTGTACTCATGGCTTGGATTGACTGTCGGTTTGAACACGAACAACATGACAAAAGAAGAAAAACATCAAGCGTATTTGGCTGACATCACTTACAGCACGAATAATGAGCTTGGATTTGATTACCTGCGGGATAATATGGTTCTCTACAAAGAAGATATGGTCCAACGGCCGTTGAATTTTGCTGTAGTAGATGAAGTCGATTCAATTTTGATCGATGAGGCGCGTACACCATTGATCATTTCAGGACAGGCAGCTAAATCGGCTCAGCTTTATATGCAAGCGAACGCTTTTACGCGCATGCTGGGTAAAGACACGGATTACACTTATGATGAAACGACGAAAGGCGTTGTTTTAACTGAGGATGGCATTGAAAAAGTCGAGAAGGCATTTGGGATCGATAACCTATTCGATATCAACCATGTGCGTTTGAACCATGCCATTAATCAATCCCTGAAAGCCCATGTCACAATGCATAACGATGTTGATTATGTGGTACAGGACGGGGAAGTCGTCATCGTTGACCAATTTACGGGACGTTTGATGAAAGGCCGCCGCTATTCTGACGGTCTTCACCAGGCAATCGAAGCTAAAGAAGGTTTGGAAGTCCAAAACGAATCGATGACAATGGCAACAATCACTTTCCAGAACTTCTTCCGTATGTATAAAAAATTGTCAGGGATGACAGGTACTGCAAAAACTGAGGAAGAGGAATTCCGCAATATCTATAATATGAACGTTATTGCAATTCCGACCAATAAACCGATTATCCGGGATGACCGGGTTGATCTGATCTACGCGACAACTGAAGGGAAATACAAAGCTGTCGGCGATGATATTGCTGAACGCCATCAAAAAGGACAGCCGGTGCTGGTTGGTACTGTCGCTATTGAAACTTCAGAAATCATTTCAAATTACCTGACTAAAAAAGGAATTCGCCATTCAGTGCTGAACGCGAAAAATCATGCGCATGAAGCAGAAATCATTTTAAATGCCGGTCAAAAAGGCGCGGTTACGATTGCTACCAACATGGCCGGCCGTGGTACGGATATCAAACTTGGCGAAGGTGTGGTTGAAGCAGGCGGTTTAGCTGTTCTCGGCACCGAACGCCACGAATCCCGCCGCATCGATAACCAGCTGCGAGGGCGTTCAGGCCGTCAGGGAGATCCGGGTGTAACACAATTCTATCTTTCATTGGAAGATGATTTGATGCGCCGTTTCGGTTCTGATGCCATGCGCAATATGATGGGCAAACTCGGCATGGATGACTCACAGCCGCTGCAGTCACGCATGGTTACGCGCTCTGTGGAATCTGCACAGAAACGTGTCGAGGGGAATAACTTCGATGCCCGTAAACGTTTGCTTCAATATGATGATGTTCTGCGCCAGCAGCGCGAAATCATCTATAAAGAACGTATGGAAGTTCTTGAAACAGACAATATGCGCGCATTGGTTGAAAACATGATCGACAACACAGTCAACCGCGTCGTTTATTCGCATACTACCGATGAAAAACCGGAGAACTGGCATTTGAAAACACTTGCTGATGTGCTTGCGGCTAACCTCTTGCCTGAAGATGCAGTGACAGAAGCGGATCTGCAGAATAAAACACAGGAAGAAATCATTGATTACATCAGAGCGGAAGTTGTGAAACGCTATGACGAAAAAGAAGTCGAAATGACGCCGGAACGCATGCGTGAATTTGAAAAAGTCGTGCTTCTGCGTTCAATCGATACAAAATGGATCGACCATATCGATGCGATGGATCAGCTGCGCCAAGGTATTCACTTGCGTGCTTATGGGCAGAATGATCCGCTTCGCGAATACCAGCATGAAGGATTTGCGATGTTCGAGGCGATGGTTGAAGCTATCGAGGACGATGTTTCTAAATATGCAATGAAAGCGGAAATCCGCAACAATTTGCAGCGTGAGGAAGTTGCCAAAGGGCAAGCTGTCAATCCGAAAGAAGGGGACTCTGCGGTCAAGAAGAAAAAAGAACCGGTCCGCAACGATTCCACTATCGGAAGAAATGACCCTTGTCCATGCGGCAGCGGCAAGAAATTCAAAAACTGCCATGGTGCAACTGCATAAGGAACATTTAATTGCCGAAGAGCGCTATGCTCTTCGGTGTTATTTACGGAAAAAATAGGAAACTTCAATATTGAAAATGGCTCTGGAGGAATGGCGCACTGTCAAGACTCCAGCGGCAACAAAGCGCATGCGCTTTTCTTACGAGGAGGAAATATTTATGATGGAATTAGCAGATATTCGAAACGAGCTCGACAAATCTTCCGCAAAGCTGGCGGACTTCAGGGGGTCTCTTTGACTTAGAAAACAAAGAGGCCAGAATTCAGGAATTGGATGAAATGATGATCGATCCCGATTTTTGGAACAACCAGGAAGCTGCGCAAGTCGTCATTTCAGAATTGAATGGCTTGAAGGAAATCGTCAATACTTATCACGATTTTGTGGAGTCCCAGGAAAACATGGAAATGACACTCGAATTGCTGCGTGAGGAAATGGACGAAGAATTGCATGAAGACCTGAGTGAAGAATTGAAGGAATTCAAATCCAAACTGAGTGATTACGAACTTCAGATGCTTTTGAGCGAACCATACGATAAAAACAATGCAATTTTGGAATTACACCCGGGAGCCGGCGGAACCGAATCTCAGGATTGGTGCTCAATGCTTCTTCGGATGTATACACGCTGGGCTGAAAAACGCGGCTTCAAAGTGGAAACACTCGATTATCTTGCGGGTGAAGAGGCCGGCGTCAAGTCCGTTACACTTGGTATAAAAGGCCATAACGCATATGGTTACCTGAAAGCGGAAAAAGGGGTTCACCGCCTAGTCCGTATTTCTCCTTTTGATTCTTCAGGAAGACGCCATACTTCATTCGTATCCTGTGAAGTCATGCCGGAATTCACTGGGGAAATAGAAATTGATATCCGTACAGAAGATTTGAAGATCGATACGTATCGTGCAAGCGGCGCCGGCGGCCAGCACATTAACACGACTGATTCGGCGGTCCGCATCACTCACCTTCCAACGGGAGCAGTGGTGACCTGCCAACAGGAACGTTCACAGATCAAGAACCGTGAAAAAGCGATGCAAATGTTAAAAGCGAAGCTCTATGCATTGAAGATCGAAGAACAGGAAGCACAACTTCTTGAAATTCGCGGCGAACAAAAAGAAATAGGCTGGGGCAGCCAGATTCGTTCTTATGTGTTCCATCCTTATTCAATGGTAAAAGACCACCGCACAAATTATGAAACAGGCAATCTCCAGGCTGTTATGGATGGAGACATCGACGGCTTCATCAACTCGTTGCTGCGGTCGAAGATGCAGTGAAGAAAAGCGGAAACGGCCGTTCAGCTCCGACAAGCGTAAGACACTTTGGCGAAACGGCGTGTTTTCAGCCGTGCAGCCAAAGGGGCTTACGACTCGAGGAGTTGGCCGTTGGAGTCTGGACAAAGAAAAGCGATCCCGCAGACTATATGTCTGCGGGATTTTTTTGCTTTATCCGGATGAAGTTCACAAGAAGCGTCCGCTTTGGTATACTCTGACAGGGCTTATTATTTAGATTCGCCGAAAAGAATACAGCATAGGAAAGAGGAAACACAATTTTATGGGAAAGAAAAATCAACGCAATAGAAAAGAAGCGCATCCATTTTTAACGGAATTTATGGATTACATATATGTTATCATCGGATCAGCGCTGGTCGCGATTTCGTTCAACGTGTTCCTGTTGCCGAACGAAGTGGCCTCAGGTGGAGTCAGCGGGATCAGTACCATCCTATTCGGTTTATTTGAGTGGAAACCGGCATTCGTGCAATGGGCATTTAACATTCCCTTGTTTATTGCAGGGGTCATTCTTTTAGGGAAGAACTTCGGCCTGAAGTCAGCTGTCGGAACTATTTTCCTTCCGTTTGTCGTTTATCTGACGGAGGATTGGGAAGCCTGGACGATGAATCCGCTATTGGGAGCTTTGTTCGGGGGGATCTTGGTTGGTCTTGGACTCGGCATTGTTTTCCGCGGAAGGGCTTCGACAGGCGGAACAGATCTGGCGGCACAAATCATTACGAAGTTCACCGGTTTGACACTTGGAACGAGTATTGCGCTCATCGACGGAATGATTGTTCTGGCCGCAGCTGTAGTTTTTGATATTGAAAGAGGGCTTTACGCATTAATCGGACTCTATGTCACTTCGAAAACCATTGATTTGGTTCAGGTCGGATTTGGCAGATCGAAACTTGTTTACATTATTACAACGAAACAAATGGAAATCCGGGATGCGATTTACGAAGAAGTGGACCGCGGTGTTACAAAGCTTACTGCAACCGGCGGCTATACAGATTCGGAGCGTCCCATCTTAATGGTTGTCGTCCATCAAACTGAGTTTACTAAATTGAAACAGGTAGTCAAAAACATTGATCCTACCGCATTCGTTATCGTTTCCGATGCGTCGGAAGTTTTAGGTGAAGGTTTCAAACGGGCCTAGCTCAGGTATACTTATATTAATGGATAAAATAAAAGGAGGAATTAGGATGAAAAAAAGCTTAATGGCATTATTATTCGGTACAACGCTCATTCTAGGGGCTTGTGGAGGCGGCGAAAGTACAGAGTCTGAACCGCCTGAAGAAACACCGGAAGAAACTCCGGCAGGTGAAGAGTCTTCAGTTGATGCCGAGCAGGTCGTGCAACAAAATTGTATTTCCTGCCACGGTGAAAACCTTGAAGGGCAAGGGAATTTCCCGCCGCTTAACGATGTAGGGTCCAGATTATCAGAGGATGAAATTCTGACTGTCATTCTGGAAGGCCGCGGTTCAATGCCAGCTAAGATTATCGAAGGTGAAGAAGCTGAAGCAGTAGCTGCCTGGTTATCGGAACAGCAATAAAATCAGAAGCAAGTGATGAAACCGACTGAAAAGTCGGTTTTTTTGTGCGTGAAAATTATATTAAAATATAGCGATATTTTTAAAGTAGAATAATATCAATTGGGTAAATAGTTTTACTAAATTTACAAAATTGTATCCAAATACATATGAATTGTTGCAAAACTTGAAGTTAATTGATACAGAAATGTAATATAAAATAGGTTTTAAAAGTGCTACAATGGGTTTGCTGGATTTTTAGGACACTTAATGTTTTTGTGAAATACAATTTATATAGGTGGTTATAATAGATGATACAAATGAAGAACGTCTATAAAAAATATCCGAACGGCATCGTTGCCCTTAACGGCATGAACGTTGAGATCAAGCAAGGTGAGTTCGTATATATAGTAGGTCCGAGTGGTGCTGGTAAATCGACTTTCATCAAAATGATGTATCGCGAAGAAAGCCCAACTTCAGGACAGATGCTGGTCAACGGAGTAGACCTTGCAAAAATTAAAAGAAAGAACGTTCCATTGCTGCGCCGCCAAATCGGAGTTGTATTCCAGGATTTCAAATTGCTTCCGAGACTGAATGTTTATGAGAACGTGGCATTCGCTTTGGAAGTTATTGAAGAAAAGCCTGAAGCAATCCGTAAACGGGTGCTCGAAGTTCTTGACCTTGTAGGATTGAAGCATAAAGCACGGATGTTCCCAAGAGAATTGTCCGGTGGAGAGCAACAGCGGATTTCAGTTGCCCGTTCAATCGTCAACACACCGAAAGTGGTAATTGCCGATGAACCGACTGGTAACCTCGACCCTGAAACTTCGTGGGATATCATGAATCTCTTCGAACGCATCAACGCAAGCGGAACAACTATTTTGATGGCAACACATAACCGGGAAATCGTTAATACAATGAGACACCGCGTCATCGCTATCGAAGGCGGGCTAATTGCCCGTGACGAAGTTGGAGGTGACTACGGCTATGAAGGCTAGAACATTAACGCGCCATTTCCGTGAAAGCCTTAAGAGCCTTGGACGCAACGGCTGGATGACATTCGCATCCGTCAGTGCAGTAACAGTCACATTATTATTGGTCGGCGTTTTCGTCCTGATTATGATGAACTTGAATAAAGTGGCAGATGACCTCGAAAACGATGTAGAAATCAAATCTTTCGTTTCATTGGAAGCTGATGAAGCACGTGTTACCGAGATGGAAACAGCCATAAAGAGCATGTCCGGCGTTGAATCGGTCAATTACTCTACAAAAGAAGAAGAACTTTCTGATTTAGTATTAGACTTCGGTGATGAGTTCAGCCTGTTTGAGCAGAACAACCCATTACTGGATGTTTTTTATGTAAAAGCGACCGAGCCGCAGCAAACAGAAAATGTGGCGAAAGAAATTTCACAGCTTGAAGGCATCGAAGAAGTGAAATACGGTGAAGGTAAAATCGAGAAATTGTTCACATTCCTGAACACTGGCCGCAACGTTGGCCTCGTTTTGATCCTTGCCTTGTTATTTACCGCAATGTTTCTGATTTCAAACACAATCCGTATCACAATCGTTGCGAGACGGCATGAAATTGAAATTATGAAACTGGTTGGAGCGACGAACTGGTTCGTCCGTATTCCATTCATTCTTGAAGGAATGTGGCTTGGCTTACTCGGTTCAATTCTGCCGATTGCCTTGATAGTAACGCTTTACTACAACGTTACTGAATTCGCACAGCCTAAACTGAGCGGCGAAATGATCCAGCTGCTGGATTTCGCGCCATTCATCTACCAGGTAAGTGCATTGATCCTCCTGATGGGAGTATTCATCGGAATCTGGGGAAGTTTCATGTCAATCCGCAAATTCCTGCGTGTTTAATATAGCAGATAATTAAAATGTTTTTAAAAGAGTCGTAGAGAGAGAAAGAGACAGATAGAAAAGAACGTAAAGCCGAAAGGGGAACACGAACTTGAACTCGAAGTCGAAATGGATGTTGTCTGTTGTTTCATTATTATTAGCAATTACGATGGTAACCCCATCAGTAAGCGCTAATGATTTGAGCGACCTGAAGAAGGAACAGCAGGAAGCTGAAAGAAAAAAGAGCGAATTAAATTCGAATATCAATGAAAAAGCGAATGCGATCAGCGAAAATCAATCTACACTTGAGAAAATCGTTGCACAAATCAATGAGTTGGAAAACAAGATCACTGAAACTCAGGATAAAATCAATTCAGTACAAGCTGAAATTGATCAAACAATTGTAGAAATTGACGAGTTAAAAGCATCAATCGAAGAATTAGAGCGTAAAATCGCTGAACGCGAAGAATTGCTTAAGGAACGCGCACGCGCAATCCAATTAAGCGGCGGGTCAGTTGACTATATCGATGTACTGCTTGGAGCTAACAGCTTCGTGGACTTCATCGACCGTTTCTCAGCAGTAAATATGCTGATCGAAGCGGATCGTGATATCATGCGCGAACAAGCGGAAGACAAAGAACTTCTGGCTGAACAACAAGCGGAAGTTGAAAAGAAATTGGCGGAGCAAGAAAAACGCCGTGCAGAATTAGAAGAGTTAAAATCATCACTTGATAGCAAAAAGAAAGAACAGGCAGGCTTGAAAGCAGATTTGGAAGCAGAGCAAAAACGTCTTGCTAAAGAAAAATCCGCTTTGGAAAAAGAGCATGCTGAAGCAATTGGCGTAAGCAATGCCCTAGCGAAGAAAATCGCTGATGAACAGGCGCGTTTACAGGAAATCGCGAGAAAAGCTGAAGAAGAGCGCAAACGCAAAGAAGCTGCTGAAAGAGCAGCAGCCCAAAAAGCGGCAGCCAGCAATAATTCTTCAAGCTCATCAGTGACAACTTACAGCGCACCGGTTCAAAACAGCGGCGGTTTCATCCGCCCGGCGGCAGGCCGTTTATCTTCGAACTACGGTGGACGTAATATCGGAGCAGGCAATGAAAATCACCGTGGCATAGATATCGCTAACAGTACTGGTACTCCTATCCATGCTGCAGCTTCAGGATATGTATCCTATGCAGGCGCAATGGGAACTTACGGTAATGTGGTCATGATTACTCATTCGATCAATGGCCAGGCTTACACAACTGTATACGCTCATAACAGTTCACTTAGCGTATCGGTTGGCCAGGCAGTTTCACAAGGCCAGCGTATTGCTTCAATGGGCAGCACAGGCCGCTCAACAGGACCACACCTTCACTTCGAAATCCATATCGGATCTTGGAATGGTGCACGTTCGAACGCAGTTAACCCTATCAATTACATCGGCGGATAAAATATTGACCGGCATCGTCACAGATGCCGGTTTTTTTACGGATATTTTTATTTTTACTATACAGACAGTAGCGTACTGAATGGATTTTATCGTATGATGATATCCGAATGGAGTGAAAACTTTATGAAGAAAATATTGGGCTTATTGCTGGTGGGAATTTTGATTGTCATACTGGTGGTAAGTATTGTAGAGAAGAATGTTGAGGAGAGACAGGCCACTGATCGTTTAAATGAAGGCAGCGTCGTAGATTTTCTCCCTACAGAAGAAGGTTTGGCAAAAGGAGAGACAGCACCGGACTTTGAATTGACGACACTGGACGGAGAAGCTGTAAGGCTTTCTGATTATAAAGGAAAAAAAGTGATATTGAATTTCTGGGCTACCTGGTGCCCGCCGTGCCGAGCAGAAATGCCGGACATGCAGAAATATTATGATGAGCAGGCCGAGGGTGACAATGTTGAAATATTGGCAGTGAATCTGACAACGGCAGACAAAGGAATGGATAAAATCAATGCATTTGTTGACGAGTTCAGTTTAACTTTCCCCATTCCGATGGATACGGAAGGTGACATAGGCGACCTCTATCAGGCAGCGAGCATTCCCACTTCGTATATGATTGATACTGATGGCCGGGTTCAACAAAAAATCGTTGGTCCTATGAATGAAGAAATGATGGAAGAATTTATCGCAGACATGGAATAGGGGGAAAATGAAATGACAAGCATCGAAACAAAATCAGTTCACACTGCTCAAATGAAAGAACGTACTATCCAGCCAAAAGTAATGCCGGTTTACCAAACTTCCGCTTTCGCTTTTTCATCACTGGAAGAGCTGGAAGGCTATTATGAAGGAAATGGAACGTACCTTTACTCCAGAACAGCAAACCCGAATACGGATGCCCTTGGACAGACGGTTGCAGACCTTGAAGGCGCACCGAAAGGAGTGGCTGCTTCTTCAGGGACATCAGCCATACTTGCGGGCATTCTGTCGGTCGTCAAAAGCGGGGATCATATTCTTGCGGCTGAAGATGTATACGGCGGCACGTTTCTTCTATTAAAAGAAGAACTTGCTCTAATGGGGATCCAGGTCCATTTTGCTGATTTCTCCGATATCAGTGCGATTGAACAGATCCTTATCGATTACCCCGAGGTAAAGTTGATATTCAGTGAGTCCATTACCAATCCATTTTTGCGTGTGGAAGATCTGGAAGTGCTTGATCAGTTAAAGAAACATTATGGTCTTAAGGTAATGATCGATAATACGTTTGCCACTCCATACACGATGACACCTTACCAAAATGGCGCAGACCTGGTTGCCCACAGTGCCACAAAATACCTTGGCGGCCACAGTGATGTTACAGCTGGGGTTTTAGTCGGGGACCAGGAGCTAATTGCGATTGCTGAAAAACGCATTGTTAATATGGGCTTGAACCTCAGTCCCTTCGAAGCCTGGCTGACCATCCGCGGCATCAAAACATTGGCGCTGCGCATGAAAGCTCAAACTGAAAATGCACAGGCAATAGCAGATTTTCTCAATAAAAAAACAAAAGTCTGGTATCCCGGTAAAGGCGCTATCGTCAGCTTTGAAGTTCCTGAAGCTATCGACGTTTCCGTTTTCTTCTCGTCGCTGGGCTGGATAAAAATCGTACCGACGCTTGCAGGTGTTGAAACGACCGTATCCTATCCTTATGGCACATCTCACCGCGCATTATCAGAAGAAGAAAAGGCGAAGGTCGGTGTAACCCGCCGCATAATCAGGTTATCGGCAGGCATCGAAGGCATCGAAGATATTCTGGAACAGCTGGGTGCGGCATTCAAATAGAAGCGATTTTTCAAGTTATATCGGCAGCCCTTGCTCCTGTCCCTGCATCGCTGCACTAACTTCGAGACATGAAAGTGCGTTGCATCGCTTCGCTAGCTATTTCGCAAAGCGCCGGCCGAAAAACCCTCGGCAACGCTTGGCTCAAAAAGAAGTACAGTATGCAGGGGTTCTTTGGTACAATGGAAGATAATGCGTCAATAGCCGGTGAATGGATGGTGAACAAGGATGGTCATGGAAGCTTTAATGGATATCGGCAGGTTTTTTGTCAATCCACTTTTATACATAGCGCTGCTTGCAGCAATTTTACTTGGTTATTTTAGGGTCAAAAAGGAAAGGAAGCTGTTCCGCACCCGAATTGTTTGGGGTTGGAGGGAATTCGGCCATTTGCTTAAGGATGGTATTCTTTACGCCCTTGTTTTGTCAATCCTGTTCTCGGCAATCGGGCTTACAGTTTCATTGGAATGGCTCGTGGCATTAAGTTTAGTGAGTGCCGCAGTTGTAATTTCCGGAATTTATTATCTGGCTTCATTCGTCTATCTGGCATTGGGGGCAATTGGACTCGGTTGGCTCCTTGCGAATTATGGATGGACGATTCCTTTTGGACTTTTCGATTTCAGCGGATACGCAGTGGCATGGAATTGGCTGTTGCCTGTAGCCCTGATTACCGGAGCGATGGTTGTTCTGGAAGGACGCCTTGTTGCGCGGCGAGGGGAGGAAGCTTCTTCGCCAAGACTTGAAAAAACGTCGCGCGGAGGAACAGCTGTCTTCTACAAATCAAAACGGTTGTGGCTGATACCTTTGCTTTTGGTGGTGCCGGGTGATCTGCTGGATGCCTATCTGCCATATTGGCCGCAATTTACAATCGGAAGCAGCAGCTTTTCATTTATATTATTTCCTGCAGTAATCGGTTTTCAGGGGAAAGCACGCAGAACTTTGCCGGCATATGTATATCCTCAGCTAGGCTCCCGGATATGGATTCTTGGATTGTTGGTAATCATGCTGGCGCTGTTCTCTTATCTCTGGGAACCAATGGCGCTGGTCGCGTTGCTCGCAGGTGCAGTCGGCCGTGCGGTTCTATCAATCATCACGTTAACGAATGAAAATAAAGGCAATCACGCAGTCGCGCCGCAAACAACGGGAGTGATGATCGTGGATGTGCTCGCAGATTCTCCGGCAGAAAAAATGGGGCTTGTTCGCGGGGAAATCATCCGTAAAGTAAACGGTCTGACAGTCACGAATGAGGCTGAGCTTTACGAAGCGATCCAGGTCAACGCCGCACATTGCCGACTTGAAGTGCTTGATCACAATAAAGAAATGCGCCTCAGACAGCATGTCATTTTCAGGCATGACCATTACCGTCTTGGTTTGATTGTAGTTTGAATTTGAATAGCGGCACATGCTTCAGGGGTTTGAAACGGAGGAGATAATTCCATGGAGTCAATGATAACTAAATTTTTTCTATCCTTACTGGTTCCGGGGCTTCTCGTCATCTTGTTTACCCGAGTGACATTCAATCATATTGTCGGCCTGATTCTGACGGTAGCGCTGATTGCGGCCGCCGTTTATGCCGGTTATACAAATACATGGTTTCTTTATATCGTCAACGCCGCTTCATTGACTGCGGGGTTCTGGTATGCCACAAATATGTACAAGCGCAGCAAAAAAGCCGACATTCATGAAGATGAATGACGGCTTTTCTTGTTCATAAGAATAAGCTATAAACAGCCAGAACAGCGATTGAACCCAGAACAACAATCATGACATTGGCTCCAAGTAAAGCGATGCCAAAGGCAGCTGCGGCTCCGATGACACCAAACCAGATATTTTCCTGGATGAAAAAGATCGCCGGAAAAATCAGCGCTCCGAGAACAGCGAAAGGAATATTTCTTAAAATGTTCTGAATTGAAGGTGGCAGCTCACGTCCTTCAAGAAAAGTCAGCGGAATGGCCCGTGGGATATATGTAACGAGTGCCATGCCAAGTATTGTCCACCAAATCCATGATCCCATTACGAACGACCTCCTTTCGAAGCAATCAACTCAATGATGATGGCGGAAGCTAAAGTGGAGACAAGGATTGCCCATCCTGTAGACAGCCAGCCGGTAAAAAAGAAGAGAGAGTTAAATAATGCGGCAATGGCAGCTAGACTTACGACTTTTCGGTTGCCCCGCATCGAAGGCACCAGCAGCCCGACGAACATGGCGTAAAGTGCAATGGACATGGCAGCTTGAAGAAACTCCGGAAGATTGGCTCCAATCAGATGGCCAAGCGCGGTAAATACCACCCAGCTGCCGTAGGAAATGGCGATGACTCCAGCGGCAAAGGATGTCCGGAGATTATCTTCTTTTTGGATTGCCAGCACAGAAAAAGATTCATCCGTAATACCAAATGCGTAAAGCGCCTTCTTCCACCTTGCATCTGGCTGCATCTTTTCATTGAGCGAAGCCGTCATAAGAAAGTGGCGGATATTCACGATGAATGTGTTCAGAATAATCACCGCAGGTGCAACTCCCGCTGTGATCAGAGACAACGATATGTATTGGGCTGCTCCGGCGAAAACAAAAATACTCATGGCTGTCGCTTCCATAAGTGACAGTCCCGTAGTCTTTGCTAATAGCCCAAATGTCAAAGCCACCGGAAAGTAGCCGATGGCGATACTGACTCCAGCTTTTAGCCCCGCAGAAAATCCGCGTTGTTCCATCTTTCTCTCTCCTTATCTAAAAGTATTTCTCTTTTCCAAATACGGGCAAAGAGTGTAAAGTAGTTATAATAGCATAGCACAAGAAAAGCGGAAGCGAAGAGCCGGGCCGAAATTTTTCGGACCGCTCTTTGCGACGAAGCAGCGCAGCGATGCAGGAGCAACATTCATGACCACTAAATTATGCAGCGCTTTTGCCATAACTGCCAAGGCCGAAGCGACCCGAAGAGCTGGGCGCTGGAGTCTGGACACAAAAATAATCGGATTTTAAAACCGATATTTAAAAATATTTTAAGCAGAAGGAATGAGCATATGTCGGAATTCTTTTCACAGGAAAATATTACAGCTTTATATGAATCCTATCGCTCTATCGGGCCGTTTATCGGATTTCTGCTTCCTTTCATCGAAGCATTCCTTCCATTTCTTCCGCTTTTCGTATTTGTATTTGCAAATGCCGGCGCGTACGGTCTCCTGTTCGGCTTTTTAATATCATTGGCCGGCTCAGTAGCAGGGTCGTATAGCGTATTTCTGATAATCCGCAAATATGGGCGAGCCAAGTTTTTGAATTTCATGACCAAACACCAGAAAGTCGAAAAGCTGATTCTTTGGGTTGAGCGTAATGGTTTTGGCCCCCTTTTCCTGCTTCTCTGTTTTCCATTCACTCCATCGGCGCTGGTGAATCTGGTGGCTGGATTATCCAATATCAGCAAGCATTATTATTTATGGACTTTGATTGCGGGCAAAACGGTTATGGTCTTCATGATTACATACGTTGGATACGATATACGTGCATTATTCAATAATCCTGTCAGAACAATAATCGTGGTTATTATAATTATTCTTCTTTATATAGTAGGGAAAATTATTGAAAAACGGCTGAATAAGAAAGTTGAAGAAGATTTTCGCCAAGCGGCGATTAAAAACCGGTCGAAAGAACAGTAAGTCAAAATTTTCATGAAGTTGGCTGAGAAGTTCCGAATATAGTAAGATGAGAACAAATGTTCCTGGAAGGAAGGATGTTCAGATGTCATTAAGAATTATCTACGGACGTGCTGGTTCCGGAAAAACCTCTTTTATACTGGATGAAATAGTAGGGACCTTAAAAGATAATGCGGATGGAGATCCGATTTTTTTCATAGTACCGGATCAAATGTCCTTTTCAACCGAGTATCGCCTGTCATCCGCTGATGGCATGAATGGGATGATCCGCGCACAGGCTGTGACATTCAAACGCCTTGCCTGGCGGGTGTTGCAGGAAGCAGGCGGAATCAGCCGGAAAGAAGTGGACAGCTTCGGCTACCGTATGCTGATCCGCAGCCTGCTCGAAGAACATCGTGATGAATTCCAGTTGTTCCGGCGCGCTGCAGGAAAACGGGGATTTACCGACCAAATCGAGCAGCTGATCAAAGAGTTTTCAAGGTACTGTGTCGATTGCGGCGAGTTGACGGAAATCTGCTCATCTCTGGCTGAAGCGGGTGCGCCCCGGACACTATTGGACAAAGCTTCTGATCTTGAACTGATTTTAGCTGAGATTGAGAACCGATTAGGCACGGTATTTGTGGACTCTGAAGGGCATCTGGCTTTATTGTCCGAAAAAATCCGTTTTTCTGATCAAGTTAAGAAATCCGATATTTATATTGATGGCTTCGTCACATTTACTGCTCGTGAATATGAAATCATCTTTGAATTGATGAGACACGCAAAATCGGTCACGATTGCATTGCCTATGGACGGAGCGGCAAACGCGAATGATGAACAGGCATTATTTTTCCAATCCGCCAGTACAGCACGGCGATTGGTCGATCAGGCAAAAAAAGAGGGCCTTCAAGTAGAAAATGCGGTGCATCTGCCTTCTCCAAAACGTTTCTCTAATGCGGAATTGACACATGTTGAACAGCATTTTGATGATTACCCGCTTCAAAAATTGGAGACAGAAGGGCATGTCAATCTTATTGAAGCAGCCAATCGGCGAGCTGAAGTTCATGCAATGGCCCGTTCCATCCGTGAACAGATCCGAAGCGGCATGCGCTATAAAGATATTGCCGTCCTATACCGGCAGCCTGAAGTTTATGATGAACTGATCAATACAATTTTCCCGCAATATGAATTACCCTATTTCATCAGCCAGAAAAAATCGATGCTTCACCACCCCTTGATTGAATTCTGCCGTTCGGTACTTGAAGCGGTTCAATCGAATTATTCCTATGAGCCGGTTTTCCGCGCTATTAAAACCGATCTGTTCTTTCCGCAGGGAAGTGTAGGGAAATGGCGGGAACGAAGCGACGTTCTTGAGAATTTCGTTATTGCCAATGGGATCTATGGAGAACGGTGGTTTGATGAAAAACGCTGGTTCTATAAAAAATACCGGGGACTGGAATTTCATACAGGAGTCCAAACCGATGATGAGTTGGCGCTTCAGATGGAACTTCACGCGGTAAGGGATTTGGTCCGTGAGCCGCTTTCGGTGCTAAAAGAACAATTGGAAAGCTGTTCGACTGGCAGGGAAATTGCAGAAGCTTTATTTGTATTTGTAGAAGACATGGGTGTCTATGATAAAATACTTGATTTAAAAGAGCGGGAAGAGTCAGAGCACAAATTGCTGGCAGCAGCGGAACATGAGCAGGCATGGAAACAATGGATCGGGGTGCTGGATCAGTTTGTGCTGATGTTCGGCGACAAGGAACTCGATCTAACTTCCGCGGTAAGAATTCTGGATGAAGGATTTGAAACCTTGGAGTTTTCACGGATTCCGCCTTCACTCGATGAAATTACAGTATCAACAATCGATCTGGCAAGGCTGATGGATATCAAATCAGTTTTTGTCATTGGCGTGAACGACGGTGTTTTGCCGAAGCGAATTGAACAGGAAGGTTTGCTGACAGACGCGGACCGCGAATGGTTTGCCAAAATCGGCTTTGAACTCGCACCAAGTACAAAAACGAGGCTTTTGGATGAAACATTCATGGCGTACCGTGCCTTCACATCGGCTTCCGACTTTTTGACGGTTTCATACCCGATAGCTGATGAAGAAGGAAAAGCGCTTCTGCCATCCATGTATATCCAGAAGTTCATGGATATGCTTGGCGTGGAACTGACACCGGCAGTAGCAGATCCTGAGGAACTTAAACAAGCTGACCATTTGAGTTATATTTCGCATCCACGTGCCACACTGGCGTATTTGTCTTCACAGATTCGCAGTGGCTCCCTGACGCCTGAATGGCAGGCGGTCCTTTCTTATTACCAGGAAGATCCGTTTTGGTCATCGGTGGTTGAACGGATTATGGAACCGGCGAAACCGAATGTAGCTGATCAGCTCCGGGAAGAAATTGCTGAACCTTTATACGGATCGCCCATTTCTTCAAGTGTCTCGCGAGTTGAAACTTTTTATGGATGCCCGTATGCGCATTTTGCCGCCTATGGGCTGCGCCTCGAAGAGAGGAGCCAATATAAATTGGCGGCACCTGCGATGGGAGACCTGTTCCATGCAGCGATAAAATGGATTTCAGATGAAGTCAACAGGCTGGATGTTTCCTGGTCTTCATTGACCAATAAAGATTGTCGGGAATTAGCAAAACAGGCGATGGATCAATTATCGCCTTACTTCGTCAATCATATTCTGATCAGTTCACACCGCTATCGTTATATTCAGCATAAGCTGGAGGCGATCATCCGCCAGACAGCTTTCATGTTGAGCAAACATGCGAAAGTTACCGGTTTTACGCCAGTGGCATTGGAAGTCGGATTTGGTACAAAAGAAACGATTCCGCCACTTGACATTCCTCTGAGAAGAGGACGCAAGATGAATATCCGGGGCCGAATTGACCGCATTGATTCGACTGATATCAATGGCAAGCCTTATATCCGGGTGGTCGATTATAAATCTTCCAAACATGGACTTGATCTTGGTGAAGTTTATCACGGCATCGCGCTGCAGACATTTACGTATCTGGATGTCGCTTTGACGCATTCCGACCGCTGGCTTGGCGAACAGGCTGAACCGGCAGGAGTGCTGTACTTCCATATGCACAATCCGATGCTGAAATCGACGAAGCTGATGACAGCTGAAGAAGTGGAAGAAGAAATGGCGCGGTCGTTCAAAATGAACGGACTGGTCGTTGAAGATGAAGAAGTGATCAAAGCGATGGACAATGAAATCGATGGCTATTCGAATATCATACCGGTGCGGATGAATAAGAACGGCAGCATTTCAAAATCCCAGTCGCGTACAGTAAGTAAAGATGATATGGAAGTCATCCGCCGATTTGTGCGAAGCAAACATCAGGATGCAGGCAACGGAATATTGGACGGCGTCACTTCCATTACACCATATAAGGTGAAAGATGATACACCTTGCCAATTTTGTTCATACCGGTCGATTTGCCAATTCGACCCATCAGACCCGGAACAAACTTACCGCAAATTGCCTTCTTTATCATCCGATAAGGCTGTTGAATTGATTCGAAAGGAGACTGGCGAACATGATTCCGACAAAACCGAATGATGCCACATGGACCGATGAACAATGGCAGGCCATATGGGCAAAAGGACAGGATATGCTGGTCTCGGCAGCTGCCGGTTCTGGCAAAACGGCGGTTCTGATCAACCGCATGATCGAAAAGGTGCTGGATGAGAATGAGCCGATTTCAGTCGATGAACTGCTGGTTGTCACGTTCACCAATGCCTCAGCAGCTGAAATGCGCCACCGCATGTCGAAGGCGCTGGAAAAAGCGGTAACTGATAATCCGGAATCCAAACACTTAAGGCAGCAATTGCGTCTCATCAATAAAGCGCAGATTTCCACACTTCATTCTTTTTGTCTCTCAGTAGTAAAACAATACGCTTATCTTCTTGAAATAGATCCGGGATTCCGGATTGCAGGGGATACAGAGGCGGCGCTGCTGCGTGACGATGTGCTCGAAGCTGTTCTTGAAGCAGCTTACGAGGGTGAAAATGCGGAAGCAGTTTACCGTCTAGCCGACAGTTTCACCTCAGACCGCAGCGATCAGGCGATGGAAGTACTGGTCAGTAAGCTCTATGACTATTCGCGTGTTCATCCCAATCCTGAATATTGGCTGCAGCAAGTTCCGGCGCTTTATGATGTGCCGGATGAAGCGGTAATCGACGAGCTGCCGTTTATCGGTGATTTGAAAATGACCATCCGCCATGCCTTTGAAGAAGCGCTGCAACTGACAAGAGATGGAATTGATGTCGCTCAGCAGCCGGATGGACCGGCAATTTTGGCCGATACTTTTGAAATGGATTCAGAATTGATCAAGTCGGCAATTGCCGCATTGGACCGCTCCTGGAACGATATTTATGAATTTTCACAGCGCGTCATCTGGCAAAAAGCAGGAAGCATCAAGAAGGATTCATGCGATCCTGTACTGGCGGATGAAGCAAAAGCGCTGCGCAATGAAGCAAAGAAAATCGTTAAAGGCATAACCGATGCTTATTTCACTCGTAAGCCCTCCAGATTATTGGATGAAATGCGCGAGATGGCTCCCTTGATGCAGACACTTGTGGATTTGACGAACCGTTTCGCTGAACAATATAAGGCGCTTAAAGTGGACCGTGCAATCGTGGATTTTTCGGATCTGGAGCATTATGCACTTGAAATCTTAAGTGAAGAAGGGGAACCTTCCGCTATTGCCAAAGATTACCGAAGCCGCTTCAAAGAAATTCTGGTGGATGAATATCAGGATACGAACATGCTGCAGGAAACGATATTGGGTCTGGTGAAATCAGGCGGTGAACAAGACGGCAATCTATTTATGGTGGGGGATGTAAAACAGTCGATTTACAGATTCCGCCTGGCTGAACCGATGCTGTTTCTGGGGAAATATGGCCGATTCACTAAAGATGCGGATGGGACAGGCATGAGCATCGATCTTAATGCCAATTTCCGCAGCCGAAAAGAGATTCTTGACGGCACCAATTATATTTTCTCTCAGATAATGGGAGAACGTGTCGGTGAAATCGAATATGATGAAGCCGCCGCATTAAAACATAAAGCACCTTATCCTGACAATGAAACACCGATTGAACTGGCGTTGATCCATGAACCGGAGATGGAAGAAGAAGCTGAGGAATCGGAAGATCTGGCGAAATCCCAATGGGAAGCAAGATTCATTGCCGCGAAAATACGTGAATTGATGGAGCAGGATACGTTTGTGCATGACCCATGGACCAATGAAAAACGTCTGCTTGAATATCGTGATATTGTAGTGCTTATGCGTTCAATGACCTGGTCAGGTGATTTTGATGATGAGTTTAAAAAGGCAGGGATTCCTTTATATACGGAACTGGCGGGTGGCTATTTCGATGCTTTGGAAGTGATGATCATGATGAATACACTTCGGGTCATCGACAATCCGTATCAGGATGTGCCGCTTGTTTCCGTTTTGCGTGCGCCATTTATCGGCCTGCGCGAAAACGAGCTTGCTGAAATCCGGCTGGCTGCTCCTCAGGCGACTTTCTATGAGGCGGTAAAAACGTTCATCCGAAATGGCACCGGCATCGACAGGGAAGCAGCGGAAAAATTGCAGCGCTTTATGCTGCAATTGGAAGACTGGCGGAATCTCGCACGCCGCGGCTCTCTTGCGGAATTGATCTGGCAAGTTTATCTGGATACCAATTATTACGAGATGGTCGGTTCCATGTCGAACGGCAAGCAGCGTCAGGCCAATCTACGGGCACTTCATGACAGGGCTTTGGAATATGAGAAAACATCGTTCCGCGGCCTGTTCCGTTTCCTGCGTTTCATCGACCGGATGCGTGAACGCGGCGATGATCTCGGAACTGCCAGATCACTCAGTGAAAAAGAAAACGTGGTCCGGCTGATGACGGTCCATAAATCGAAGGGTCTTGAATTCCCGGTCGTCTTTTTCGCGGGAACAGGAAGATCCTTCAATGAAATGGATTTCCGGAAATCTTATATGTTCGACCAGGATTATGGATTAGCCGTCAAAGCGGTGAATCCGAAGACGCGTGTCGAATATACATCATTGCCGTTTCTTGCCGTTAAAGAAAGAAAACAATTGCAGATGAAAGCGGAAGAAATGAGAGTATTATATGTGGCGATGACACGGGCTAAAGAGAGGCTGTTCTTGACAGCTTCCGTGAAAGATCCCGAATCTCTTTTCGAACGCTGGAAAACGGCGGCACCTGATGTCAGATTGCCTGATTTCGTCCGTTCGCGGGCCAAGGGCTATCTGGATTGGATAGGCCCAGCGATTGCGCGCCATCCGGATGCCGAAGAATTGATGAATCGCTCAGGCATCCTCCTTCCGCATCATTCGAAGTTCCGGGTTGAACTGGTTGAGAGCCAGTCATTGCTGCCAGCACCGTTGATTTTTGAGGAATTGGCGCCTATGGAAGGCGAGATGAAGGATCTTGAAGGTGAAATTAAAAACAGGTTTGATTTTCACTATCCGCATCAGCAATCTGTCGAGAAGCGTTCCAAACAATCTGTCTCCGAAATGAAGCGCCTGCAAATGCTGCAGCGGCTCGATGAACCGGAATCTTTTATCCAAAGTATTGGACCTTCCAAGCGGACACTTCATGACCGTCCTGATTTTCTGCAGGAAAAACGCCTGGCTGCATCCGATATCGGGACAGCAGTCCATTCACTGATGCAGCACATTCCGTTGGATAAAAAATTGTCCGCAGCTGAAATCACGGAACAGGTTGAAACGCTGGTCGGGATGGAAATTCTGTCTCCTGAAGAAGGCAAAGCTATAAGAGTGCGTGAAATAGCAGCGTTTTACTCAAGTGAAACTGCCCGCCGCTTAATGGAAGCGAAGCAAGTTAAACGGGAAGTCCCCTTTACCTATGCAAAGGAAGACGCAGAAGGGGATTACCAGATTATCCAGGGGATTGTCGACTGCCTTTTTGAAGAAGAAGATGGCTGGGTGCTGCTGGATTATAAAACGGACCGGCTATATCAAATTGAAGACATTCAGTCGGAAATGTCTGCCCGCTACGAAGTACAATTGACGGTTTATACCGAAGCTGTGGAAGCGATTTTGAAAGTACCGATAAAAGAAAAATTGCTGTATCTGTTTTCAGCTGAAAAAGAGTTAAAAATTTAGGGGGATTTTTGTGAGATTACAACCGGTGGCGTTGGATGAACGGGTGGAAGCGATTGATTTGATGAGAGGATTTGCCTTGCTTGGCATTCTTCTTATCAATATGCTGGCGTTTCATTCACCGCTTTATTATATAGACCCGTATACATGGTTTGACGCTCCTGGAGATACAGCGACGTTTTCCTTTCTTGATGTATTTATCCAGGCTAGTTTCTATCCATTATTCGCTATGCTTTTTGGATATGGATTGGGCATGCAATTTTTGAGGGCGGAAGCAAGGAATAAAGCATTTGCACCGATGGCGGCTAAAAGACTTGCGGTATTGCTGGTTTTTGGGATTCTGCACGCCTTTCTGATTTGGTATGGGGATATCCTGATTACATACGCGATTATGGGCTTTTTGCTGATTGGCATGATCCGGCTGGAGTCGAAATGGCTGCTGTCTCTGGGTGTTATCATTTATGTGATTCCTCAGACTTTATTGCTCGTCATGATGTTTGCTGCCGTAGCACTGGATTCGAGTTTTTATGTTGGTATCCAGGAAGTGCAGAACTCAATGGCTGCATATGGTGGAGGAACGTTTGCGGAAATTTTCCGTCAGCGTTTTGATGACTGGATG
The DNA here is from genome assembly GCF_057369535.1 of Planococcus sp. RAB007_Raresut. Lineage (NCBI taxonomy): Bacteria > Bacillati > Bacillota > Bacilli > Caryophanales > Caryophanaceae > Planococcus > Planococcus sp. RAB007_Raresut. Next base: position 683,395 of record NZ_JBXYIF010000001.1, on the reverse strand, counting down.
TATGGCAATAATCCGTTGAACTACATCATTTTGATTGTTACGATTCTGCCGTTTACGATGGTCGGCGCGGCTGCAGCCAAATGGCGGCTGATCGAACGCACTAAAGAATTAAAGAAAACGTGGATTGCCCTTGCAGCAGGGGGGATATTGATAGGATTGCTGCTGAAACTGACACCTTATATTTTCGAACCGAATATTGCATTGACATATTTACAGGAGATTTTCGGAGGGCCTTTGCTCGCTGTGGGGTATGCGGCGATTATAGCGCTCCTTGCACAAAGCGGCAGCATCCGGAAGATGCTCCGCCCATTTTCTAAGGTGGGCAGGATGTCGCTGACGACTTATATCACACAATCAATTATCGCGACGACTATCTTTTATTCGTATGGATTGGGCCTTTACGGACAGGTCAGCCTTTTGACTGGGACACTGATGGCGCTCGGAATTTTCGCGGTGCAATTGATCTTCTCCGAAATTTGGCTGACTAAATTCAGCCAGGGACCGCTGGAAATGCTCTGGCGAAAGGTTACGTATGGATTAAATTTTGAAAAAAGCAACAAATCGAATAATTAATGTGTATAATTAATGGAACCAAAGAAAAGGAGTGTTTACTAAATGAAGCTGTTATCATTTCGCTATGAAGGAAAAGAAGCATTTGGACCAAAAGTGAAAAAAGAAGAAGCCGTTTGGGACGTTTTAAAAATCCAGAATGAACTAGGGGTTCTTCCGTCTTTTCCGGCACAGCTGATTGAAGGATTATCACAGGGAGTAGAATTTGTTGAGCAAATTCGCAAGTTGGCGGACGCTGCAGCCCATTCGGAAAATCCTGCTGATTTCAAACACTCTTTTTCAGATATCGAATGGCTGGCGCCTGTACCGCGTACACCGAAAAATGTATTATGCGTAGGCAGAAATTATTCGGAACATGCTAAAGAGATGGGTGGAGAGGCGCCGGTGGATCTGGTCGTCTTTACCAAATCCCCTGCAGCCATTACCGGTGATCATGACACAGTTCCTGTCCATAGCAACTTAACGGATTCCTATGATTATGAAGGGGAGCTTGCTGTAATAATCGGAAAAGGAGGCAGTTCCATTCCGAAACAGATGGCTTATGACCACGTCTTCGGTTATACGATTGCCAACGACCTGACAGCCCGAGATCTTCAATCGAAGCATCAGCAGTATTTCCTGGGCAAAAGTCTGGTTAAATCCTGTCCAATGGGACCTTATATCGTAACAAAAGATGAAATACCACAATCGCAGAATCTGTCGATTGTCACAAAAGTCAATGAAGAAATTCGCCAAAATGGCAATACGAAAGATATGATCCGCAGAGTCGATGATCTGATTTCGGAAATCTCTAAATACACACCGCTTGAGCCAGGGGATGTCATCTTGACTGGTACGCCAGCTGGTGTCGGTAAAGGCTTCAATCCACCGAAATTCCTGAAAGCCGGAGATACAGTAAAGATTTCAATCGAATCGATCGGAACACTCGTCACACATTTGTCATAGCACCTCCTTGCTGCCAACAGGGTAAATTATGGTAGACTATAGGAGAACTATATCAAAAGAGGTGACGAATTGGATTTTTTAACTGACACTACTCATTTGCACATCACGACTTGGGTTATCGCAATTCTGCTGTTCGTAATAGCGGCGTTCATGGCCCCTGAAAGCAAAGGACGCAAGATTGTCCACATGGTTCTGCGCTTGTTCTACATTCTGATCATCATTACAGGGCTGGCATTGTTCATTGCCCATTCATCTTTCGATGCTATGCAATACGGACTGAAGTTCTTGTTCGGCCTATTGACCATCGGTATGATGGAAATGGTATTGGTACGCGGCAAGAAAGGGAAGTCCGTGACGTTGTTCTGGATCCTGTTCGCTGTATTCCTACTGGTAACGATGTTCTACGGCTTCAAATTACCAATGGGTTTCAGATTCTTAGCTTAATACAAAAAACGGATGTCCTCTAGGCATCCGTTTTTTTTGTATGAATTTTTCTTCCGCATTCACAGTTTAGACGAAACTTCCAACCGGTACGACGGTTTCATTCATCTTTAAATAGCAGGGGGGACGTGAGTTTGTTAAAATAGACCGAGTGGCATGCAATAAACCCTCATTGAAGGAGGACATAGGATTGAAAGCAAAATGGATTTCCGGTATCTTGAGCATGATGCTGTTACTGAGCATAGCGGCTCCCGCATCAGCTGATGAAACAAGAGAATTAGAAGATGAAAGTATTTACGATGTACTGGTTGACCGGTATTTCAATAAGCAGCTTGCAAACGATTTTGATGTAATTGCGACAGACCCTTCCGCATTTAACGGTGGAGATTTTGCGGGGCTGGCAAGTGAAATTCTGCACATTAAAGAGATGGGCTTTACTGTCCTGTCGATAGGGTCGGTATTTGCTTCTGCTACATATGATGGCAAAGAAGTGATTGACTACAGCCAGTTTGAAAGGCATTTTGGAACGGAAGAGGATTTTATGGATCTACTGGAAACGGTCCATGAAAACGATATGAAATTGATGATCGATATTCCGACTCAACGGGTCAGCAGCGAGCACTTCTGGCTAAATGAAAATCCAGAATGGTTTACAGAAAATGAAGATGGCACTTTTGCGTTGGATACTGCTAACACCGAAGCACAAGATGCTTTAATAGAATTTGCCAGCGGTTTTATTCAGCAATATGAAATAGACGGCTTAAGGCTACAGGAAACAGAAAACTTGGATCCGGGTTTCATTAAGCGTTTTTCAGAAGAAATCAAAGAAATCCGAAATATTTATCTGATCGGCGATGCTGAAATGCAGCCGCTTGAAGGACTCGATGCGGTTGTATTGCCTGGGGTCGAAGAAACCCTGCGTAATACCTATAAGAACTTTGACCAGGATACAGCTGCTTTGCCTGAGTTGATGGAAAATGCCGAAGGCAAATTGATTCAGGCTGATTCACTCCGCAGCTCGCGTGTTACATCTGACATCGTGGAGGCTCAAGGGTTCCCGCCGACGCGCATGAGGTTATTATTTACACAATTAATGACAATGCCCGGAATTCCAGTAGTCCAATATGGTTCGGAGATAGCGATGAACGGTGAAGCATTGCCAGAATCCCACCAATTGTTGAATATGGGGGTCGAACAGGAACTGATTGATCATATCAATAACTTGAATTCCTTGCGCAATTCTTCAGAAGCATTGCGGACTGGGGAATTTGAAGTTCTTCATGAAGAAGATGGCTGGTTGATCTACAAAAGATCAAATGATGAGGAAACTTGGATTATTGCCATCAATAACTCCTCAAGCACAAGGAACTTCTCGCTGTCTGTAGAGGAAATAGGCAGTGATAAACAGCTCCAAGGCCTATTCGAGAATGATATAGTTCGCCAGGAAGCGAATGGCGATTATAAAATAACATTGGATCGTGAAATCGCCGAGACTTTCCATGTCATCGACGAACGCGGATTCAATAAAGCCTATATAGCAGCTTTGATCGTTCTTTACGTAGTCTTTATGATTTTCCTTTGGGTAGTCTGGAAAAAAGGACGCCAGCGGAAAGCAGATGAAGCGGCCAAAACAGCGAATGAAAAACAGGGCAATAATTAAAAAAGATATAGAAAAACGGCACAGAAAGTAATTTTCTGTGCCGTTTTTTCATATTTTATTTGTCTGCTTTATAACCAGCCATATTCACCGGATCTTTCGGTGATGAGTAGGGAGGGGCATAGCAGAGTTCAAGTGCTTGGAGGTCATCAATGGTAAGCCCTGCATACATCGCTGTCGCAATGACATCGATGCGTTTATCCACGCCTTTCGTTCCCAGGCACTGGGCGCCAAAGATTTCTCTGGTGTTTGGATCGTAATGGATTTTCAGTTTCAATTTACCATGGTCAGGATAATAGCCGGCGTTTGAATTGCCGTTATGGATCAGTGAGACTGAAGGAATTTCCAATTCCCGTAATTTATTTTCGTTCAACCCCGTCATTGCGGCTGTTAAGCTGAAAACTTTAACAATCGAAGTCCCAAGAAGACCTTTTTTAGCAATTGGTTCGCCGTTGATATGTTTTGCGGTGATATAGGCTTGCCGATGCGCAGGCCAGGCAAGCGGCACGCGTTTTGGTTCTCCGGTAACCATATCAAAATTCTCTGACGCGTCTCCGATTGCATAGATAGCCGGGTCATTGGTCTGCATATATTCATTGGTGACAATGCCGCCCGTAGTCCCGATTTCCAGTCCAGCAGCTTTAGCCAGGCTGACATTAGGCGCAAGCCCTACGCTCATGATAATAAAATCCGTATCGAGGACATTCCCATTTGACAGGGTTTGTGAACGATCATCTATTTGCGTGATATAAGCATTGGTCTGCAAGTGAATTTCATTCAACAATAATTCCTTTTCAATTTCCCTGGAAATGTCTTCATCCAGAATGGACATGATATAGTCTGACTTATGGACCAGATGAACATCAATACCAAGCTCCTTAAGATTTTCAGCCATCTCAAGGCCGATAAAGCCGCCGCCTGAAATAGTGCAGCTCTGCGGTTTATGCGATTCAATATACTGTTTGATGTCGAGCATATCGTTATAACTGCGCAGAGTGAAGATATCTGTTGTTCCACTGCCTTTGATGTCCGGCAGAATTGCAGTTCCTCCGGGTGAGAGTATCAGTTTATCGTAGCTTTCCTGGAACTCATCTCCGGTTTCCAGATCTTTTACACTTATGCTTTTATTGTCACGGTCGATTGCTGTCACTTCATGTTTCAAATGGACTTCGATATTTCGCTTTTCCTTGAATTGCTGCGGATCGGCCATTAAGAGTGATTCTTCATCTTCTATGACTTCCCCAATTGCATAAGGTGTTCCGCAAGCAGCATATGACATGGTCGAATCACGATCATAAATCTTAATCACCGAATCTTTGTTATAAAAGCGCAATTGGCCTGCAGCTGTAGCGCCGCCGCCAACAGCCCCGACGATAAGGATTTTTTCCATTTTAGGACACCTCTTAGGAATTTAATTTGTTTTGAAAGAATACCGCAAGAGTTCCTGGTCCTGTATGGGCTGCGATAACTGAACCAATCATATATATTTCAACGTTTTTAGGATGAAATTGCTCTTCAATCGCTTCTTTCATCAAGTTGGCGAATTCTTCATCGTCTCCGTGGCTAATCGAGATGATTTGTTTTTCGAGCTGCTCACCGCGTTCTTCCATTAATTCCACGATCCGTTTAATGACTTTTTTCCGGCCGCGCAATTTTTCGATCGGCACCAGTTTGCCATTTTCCACGTGAAGCAGTGGTTTGATGTTCAATAGACCGCCGACAAAAGCGCTGCCTTTTGAAATCCTGCCGCCTTTTGCCATGTAGTCCAAGTCTTCGACCGTGAACAGTGACTCTGTATGTTCAGCCATAAAACGGACGCGTTCAATGATTTCTTTCAAAGGATGCCCTTGTGAACGAAGTTTAACGGCTTCTTTAACGAGCATTCCGTATCCAAGTGAAGCCAGTTTTGAATCCAGTACTGTGAGTTTCAAATCCGGATATTCTTCACGAACTTGCTCGGAAGCCATCATCGCCGTTCCGTAAGTCCCTGACAGTTCGGAAGAAAAGGCGATATAAAATCCTTCTTCGCCGTCTTTCGCCAATTGTTCAAAGGCATTAAGCATTTCATCCGGTGAAACCTGTGATGTTTTCGGGCGTATATCATTACGGATTGCGTCAAAAACTTTCAGCGAATGGATGGTCCGGATATCTTCGAACTCTTCATTGCCGATATGCACGCGTAACGGAAACAATTCCACGTTTTCTTTTTCAAAAAACTCTTTAGGTAAATCTGATGCGCTGTCTGCGAATAATCTCATTCCAATCCCCCATTTCTTATTTCAAATTTAAGCGGTCAATCAATAATTCTGCTATTCCATCTTCATTATTGCTTAAAGTGATTTCATTGGCTATATTTTTTAATGGCGAAATGGCATTACCCATGGCTACTCCGACTCCAGCAAAGTCAATCATCTCCAAATCATTGTCTTCATCGCCGAAAGCAATGATGTTCTCTTTTGCAATGCCAAGCGATTTGGAGACTTGGTCAAGGCCGACCGCTTTGCTGAGGCCGCTTTTCACGATTTCGATAACATGCCACGGAGCACCCCATCTCCTATGGTCAATAACTTCAGCATGCACCTGATTCAAATGGTCATGAATCTCACCGACTTTTTCATAAGGCGCATGGATCAGCATCGATGTGGGATCGACTTTCAAGTAATTGCGCAAATCTCCTGTGGTGATGGATGGGTCTCCGAACTTGAAGATATCCATCAGCTTTTCGTCGTGATGATGGACATACACATCATCCAAAACTTCGGCGACGATATTATGGAAATTATAATTATGCATCGATTCCACAACTTCGTGTACTGTTTCCAAACCAATTGGTGTGTGGAATCTTCCCCAGCTGTTATCAACCGGGTGATGAACAAATGCACCATTAAAATTGACAATTGGGGTTTTCAAGCCCAATTCTTTATAATAAGGCTCACTCGAACGATAAGGGCGGCCGGTAGCAATCATCACCTGATGGCCCTGCTCCATCGCTTTTGCCAATGTTTTTTTCGTTTTTTCGGATATGACTTTTTGATCTGTCAGTAAAGTTCCGTCCAGGTCGAGAACGATCAAATGCTGTTTCATGTAAAACGGCTCCTTTCTATATATATACAGTTTAGCGATAATAAGAAGGGTTAGTCAAAAAATCTTGAGTTCAATGCATTCAATTAATTATCTTGTCGGTACATATCATATGAAAAAAGAGGCGAATATTGGTAGGATTAGAAGAAAAGGGGGTAAGCAGCAAGTGAAAATTATCAAAGAAGTTTGGGAAGGCATCCCATTGCTGCACGTCTCACCGGATGACGCTGCAGGGAATGAACTTCCTACGGTCATTTTTTTGCATGGCCATATGAGCGCAAAAGAACATAATCTCCATTATGCTTACCAGCTGGCGGACAAAGGCATCCGTGTTTTATTGCCTGATGCACATCTTCATGGGGAAAGAGAAGAAGGCCAGGATGCAATCCAATTGAGTCTGAGATTCTGGGAAATCGTCCTGACATCCATCGAAGAGGTAGGGAAAATACATAAAATGGCGAAAGAAAAGCATCTAGTGAAAGGCGAACCTGCTATAGGGGGCACTTCAATGGGTGGAATCACCACTCTCGGGGCATTGACAGTATACCCTTGGATACCTGCGGCCGCTGTCATGATGGGCGCAGCAAACTATGTCGAGCTGGCAAATGCACAAATGACGCAGTTTGAATCGCGTGGTTTCACTTTGCCGATTACCGAAGATGAACGCGCCAATATGCTCAAGACGCTGGGGCAATTCGATGGCACGAAAAAAATAGAGACTTATAATAAGCGGCCATTATTCTTCTGGCACGGTGAGCAGGACATCATCGTACCGTTCGGACCGACTTATGATTTCTATAAAAAATTGAAACTGAGTTATGGAGAAGCTGAGGAGAGGCTGCAGTTTCTTCGCGAAAAGGAAACCGGGCACGCCGTCAGCCGTCCGGGGATGCTTGCTGCAACTGAATGGCTGGCCGAACATATAAATGTATAAGCTTGTCGATTTCATTCTATCCTGATATTTGTTAAGATGGGTTTAATAGAAAAAGGAGGGATTGTCATGGATCAAGAGATGAAAGACAGCATGATGGGAGCACTCGAGACAGTTATTGACCCCGAATTGGGAGTTGATATCGTAAACTTGGGCCTTGTATATGACGTTGAGTTATCTGAAGACGGATTTGCAGTGGTTACAATGACTTTAACTTCAATGGGTTGTCCAATGGGACCTCAAATTGTTCAAATGGTCAAACAAGCTTTGTATGAATTGCCGGAAGTGGAAGAAGTCGATGTAAAAATCGTCTGGCAGCCGGTATGGGGCAAAGAGCATATGTCAAGATACGCTAAAATGGCGCTTGGCGTAAGATAAGCAGTAAAGAAACCTTTTCGGAATTTTGATTCCGAAAAGGTTTTTTTTTGAAGAGCTGAAAGTTGCGCGATCAGAAAATCTTTTCTATAATTAAATTAGTCAAAGAAGGTCAAAGTTTATAGAGGAGGATTATTATGGTTCAATTCGTACCTAACAATGAAGAGCAGAAATCGCCTTTGGAGCAATATGGACGAAATATGGTGGAACAAGCACAGTCCGGGAAAGCGGATCCGGTCATCGGCCGTGACGAAGAAATTCGCAATGTTATCCGAATACTGTCTCGTAAAACAAAAAACAATCCAGTACTGATCGGTGAACCAGGAGTAGGTAAAACGGCAATCGTCGAAGGGCTGGCACAGCGGATTGTCCGCAATGACGTCCCTGAAGGCCTTAAAGACCGCGTAATTTATGAACTCGATATGAGCGCGTTGATCGCGGGGGCCAAATATCGCGGGGAGTTTGAGGAGCGCTTGAAAGCGGTGCTGAAACAAGTCAAAGACAGTGAAGGGCAGATCATTTTATTTATTGATGAAATCCATACAATCGTCGGAGCCGGCAAAACGGAAGGCGCAATGGATGCAGGCAATATGCTGAAGCCGATGCTTGCCCGCGGGGAACTATACTGTATCGGCGCAACTACGCTTGATGAATACCGCATGCATATTGAAAAAGATCCGGCTCTTGAAAGACGTTTCCAGCAGGTTCTTGTGCGTGAACCGTCTGTCGAAGACACCGTCTCAATTTTGCGCGGATTAAAAGAACGATTTGAATTGCATCACGCCGTGCGAATCCATGACCGTGCGATTGTTGCCGCGGCTGCCATGTCCGACAGATATATCACAGAACGTTTCCTGCCGGATAAAGCGATCGATTTAATCGATGAAGCATGTGCCATGATCCGTACGGAAATCGATTCAATGCCGCAGGAACTGGATCAAGTTACACGCCGGCTGATGCAATTGGAAATCGAAGAGCAGGCTTTGATGAAAGAAAAAGATGCAGCGAGCAAAACTCGTCTGGAAACTCTGCGTGAAGAAATCAAGGAATTGAAGGATTCTTCATCAGGCATGAAAAATCAATGGAACGAAGAAAAAGAATCGCTGAAAAAAATTCAGGAGAAACGGGAGCAGCTTGATGTAAACCGCCGGCAGCTTGAAGAAGCAGAGAACAAAGGTGATTACAGCAAAGCCGCCGAATTGCAACATGGGCGAATTCCGGAACTTGAAAAGGCACTGGCTACTTTAGAGGATGAACTGAAAAGAGGCGGAGCAGAACGTCTTCTTCGTGAAGAAGTGACGGAAGAAGAAATTGCAGGCATCGTTGCACGATGGACTGGCATCCCGGTAACGAAACTTGTGGAAGGGGAGCGGGAGAAACTGCTGCGGCTTGATGAAACGCTTAAAGAAAGAGTCATCGGGCAAGATAAGGCAGTTGCGCTTGTGACCGAGGCGGTCTGGCGTGCCCGCGCAGGAATAAAAGATGAAAGAAAACCGATTGGTTCATTTATTTTCCTTGGCCCCACAGGAGTCGGTAAGACTGAACTCGCCAAATCACTGGCTGCAAACCTGTTTGATTCGGAAGACCATTTTATCCGGATTGATATGTCGGAGTATATGGAGAAGCACAGCGTATCCCGTTTGGTCGGAGCTCCTCCCGGATATATCGGATATGAGGAAGGCGGGCAATTGACGGAAGCGGTCAGAAGAAATCCGTATTCGGTTGTTTTGCTGGACGAAATCGAAAAAGCGCATCCTGACGTAGCAAATATCCTGCTGCAGATTTTGGATGACGGGCGCATTACAGACAGCCATGGCCGTCTTGTAAACTTTTCTAATACGGTTGTCATCATGACATCCAATATCGGTTCTGCCCACATCCAGGCAAAAGATACTGAACATGATATAGAAGACATTGTCATGGCGGAATTGCGCAAGCATTTTAAACCGGAGCTATTAAACAGAATCGACGATATCGTCATTTTCCATGCACTGGACAACCGCCACTTCTACCACATCGCCAAGAAAATGATCAATGAATTGGCTGATCGTTTGCAGCAACAGGAAATTACATTGGAAGCGGATGACTCAGTCATCAATTATGTGCTGGAAGCGGGAACGGATCCTCTTTTCGGGGCAAGACCGCTGAAACGCTTTATCCAGCGTGAAATCGAAACAAAAATAGCCCGCGAATTGATCAAAGGTGATGTTATGCCGCATACGACAATGTATTTGGAAATGGATGAAGACAATCAATTGAAGATAACAAAAAAAGAAGCGTAGGCCGTGGCGGCCTGCGCTTCTTTTTGTTGTCGCTTTTCTTTGTCCAGACTCCAGCGGCCCAGCTCTTCGGGTCATAGGCCACTCTGATGAGTATACTGTTTTATACCCGATGCTCCTGCATCGCTGCGCTGCTTCGTCGTAAGAGTTGGGCCCGGTAGATGGGCCAACTCTCGCTGTCGCTTTTCTGTATCAGTGTTTCTCTGGTGCCGGTGATTCAGGAATGATTGAACCAATGATGAAAATTAGAACGGAAACAACAAGTGACATGTAGATTCCCGACATAAAGTTAAAGTCTACGTTCTGAACAGCACTTACAACGTAGTTTAGTGTTGTGATCAATAAAGCTGACCAGAATAAAGTTCCGATAAATTGCATCTGTTTCACCTCTGCATAAAATGTCTAGCTTAATAATAGCATAGCTTCCGCTTTGCAGAAAGAAAGTTTCATCATTCTTGAAAGATTTTGTCGGAAATATGTCAGCAACTTGAATAAATCTTTTCAATGACGTATTATTAACACCAGGTACTAAACATTTAAAGCAAGTTGAAATGAGGGGAAATATATGAATGCTGGCATATTGGGAATTGGCCGTTGCCTACCGGAAACCATATTGACGAATTTCGAACTGGAACAGCGGATGGATACCTCTGATGAATGGATCCGGACCATGACGGGAATTGAAGAACGCCGTATTGCAGGAGACGAACAGGATACATCACATATGGCGCGTGAAGCTGCGCAGAAAGCTATAGAAGAGGCTGGTATCGATCCAAAAGAAATCGGATTGATATTGGTGGCGACTGTCACAGGAGATCAGCCGTTCCCTTCCATGTCCTGTGTAATCCAACAGGAAATCGGTGCGGTAAATGCAGCGGCAATGGATATTTCGGCGGCTTGTGCAGGATTTATGTATGGCATGATTACAGCTAAACAATTCATCGATTCGGATGTTTATAAATATGTGTTGGTGGTGGGAGTTGAAAAGCTCTCGAAAATCACGAATTGGGAAGACCGAAATACAGCGGTTCTTTTCGGAGATGGAGCTGGCGCGGCTGTCATGGGCAAAGTTTCGGAAGGCAGAGGCATCTTGTCATTTGAGCTTGGCGCCGATGGAAGCGGCGGCAAACATCTGTATCAGGACGATTATCTCGTCATGAACGGACGGGAAGTTTTTAAATTCGCTGTGCGCCAAATGGGCGAATCAGCGGAAAACGTAATTGAAAAAGCGGGACTTGTAAAAGAAGATGTCGACTTTTTAATACCACATCAGGCTAATATTCGTATAATGGAAGCCTCCAGGCAGCGTTTGGAATTGCCTGTTGAAAAAATGTCCAAAACGATTCACAAATACGGCAATACCTCAGCTGCTTCCATCCCGATTTCATTGGTTGAAGATGTCGAAGAGGGAAGAATCAAAGAGGATGATGTGGTAGTGATGGTCGGATTTGGCGGGGGATTGACTTGGGGCGCCATTGCAATGCGATGGGGCAAATAATCAGGAATGCGAAAGGACAGATCAGAATGGCGAATCGTCGTGTAGTTATAACTGGAATTGGAGCGGTTACACCGCTTGGAAATAATATTGAAACAACATGGGAAGCTATAAAAGAGGGCAAATCAGGTGTCGGTCCGTTGACGCGGCTTAATCCTGACGATTACAGTGCCAAAATTGCAGCTGAAATAAAAGATTTTTCTATTGAAGATTACATCGAGAAAAAAGAAGCCCGGAAAATGGATCGCTTTACGCATTATGCGCTTGCAGCATCTATTATGGCAATGAAGGATTCCGGCTTGGAACTTGATGAAAAATCGGCATTGCGCACGGGTGTCTGGATTGGTTCAGGCATCGGCGGCATGGAAACTATTGAAAATCAGATGAATGTTTTGAATACAAGAGGCGTCCGCCGGATCAGCCCATTTTTAATCCCGATGATTATTCCGGACATGGCTTCCGGGCAAGTATCGATTTATTTTGGTGCAAAAGGCATCAATTCCTGTTCGGTGACAGCCTGTGCTTCCGGAACCAACTCGATTGGAGACGCATTCCGTGTAATTCAGCGCGGTGATGCGGATGCAATGATTTCAGGCGGAGCAGAAGCGCCGATCACACAATTATCAGTTGCCGGTTTCACAGCCAATACCGCATTGACGACAAATACGGATATCAATACCGCTTCACGGCCGTTTGATAAAAACCGTGATGGTTTCGTCGTCGGTGAAGGAGCGGGCATCGTAATTCTGGAAGAATATGAACAGGCAAAAGCACGCGGAGCGAAAATCTATGCTGAAATCGTCGGTTACGGTTCGACTGGCGACGCCCACCATATTACTGCACCAGCGCCAGGCGGAGAAGGCGCGGCACGTGCGATGGACCAGGCAATAGCTGACGGAGGCGTTGAGAAAACGGCAATCGGTTATATCAATGCACACGGGACAAGCACACCTTATAATGATTTGTTTGAGACAATGGCGGTAAAAACAGTATTTGGCGAGCATGCCTATAAGCTGGGCATGAGTTCGACAAAATCGATGACCGGCCATTTACTTGGAGCAGCGGGAGGCATTGAAGCCATCTTCACAGCGTTGGCGCTGAAAGAAGGCGTCATGCCGCCGACGATCAATTACAGTACACCTGACGAAGAATGTGATTTGGATTACGTTCCGAATGAAGCCAGAAAAGCGGATTTCACGTATGCCATGAGCAACTCATTAGGTTTCGGGGGACATAACGCTTCACTGGTATTCAAAAAATATGAATAATGAAATGACCCCCTGCAGTTTATGGCAGGGTGTTTTTTTTATTCTTTAAAACTTTTCATGGAATAAAAAATAATTTTATTTAAACTGGAAAACCCCGTAGTAATAAGGAAATATTCCCTTTTCTGATTCGGAATTGACAAAAAATTTTTTAAATTACAAAAAAGAGATTGATTATGTAATGTTTTTGTAATAAACTTTATAAAAGTTGAATTAACAGAAAAAAAAGAATTTTGAGGTGTTCGCATGTCAGCTAAAAATACATCATTTACACAGACACCGCTTTTGCAGGTTGAGAACCTTCAAACCGGCTTTAAAATTGACGGCGACTTCTTTAACGCTGTTGAAGGAGTGTCGTTTGAAGTTAAACGCAAGCAAATAGTCGGAGTTGTGGGAGAGTCGGGTTGCGGAAAGAGTGTAATGTCACTGTCAATTATGCAGCTATTGCCTACTGGAATCGGAAAAATCCGCGGTGGCGAAGTGAAATTTGAAGGAGAGAACATTTCCAAACTATCTGATAAAAAAATGAACAATATACGAGGAAAAGATATATCGATGATCTTTCAGGAACCGATGACTTCCTTGAACCCAGTTTTCACTATCGGCTATCAAATAGAAGAAGTCATTTTGAATCATGAAAAAATATCGAAAAAAGAAGCCCGTCTCCGTTCAGTGTCATTGCTGAAAAGTGTAGGCATACCCCGTGCGGATAAAATTGTGGATGAATATCCCCACCAATTATCCGGCGGAATGAGACAGCGCGTTATGATCGCAATGGCCATTGCCTGCCAGCCCAAACTTCTGATTGCGGATGAACCGACTACCGCACTTGATGTAACGGTACAGGCTCAGATTCTTGATTTGCTGAAAGGCATACAGGAAGCGAACGATATGGCGATAATTTTAATCACTCACGATTTGGGTGTTGTAGCCGAAATTTGTGATGAGGTTCTGGTCATGTATGCAGGGAAAATCGTGGAAAAAGCTACAGTGGATGAGCTGTTTAATAACCCGAAACACCCTTATACTGACCTGCTGATGAAGGCAATACCGAGAATGGATGAAGATGTTGAAGTTCTGGCAACAATTGACGGCCTGGTGCCTTCAGTAATGAACATGCCTGAAGTTGGCTGCCGTTTCGCGAACCGCTGCCCATCGGCAATGCCCGAATGCTTGACAGTGACTCCTAAACTCGGAGAAGTAGCTTCACATCATGAAGCGGCATGTCTGCTCTATGACGAGAGCTGGCCAGAAGGCACAAAACCTCATAGAGAAGGAGCGTCCATGGCATGACAACTAGAGACTTTATACAAGATAGAATCGACAGCCTCGAGAATCGGGACGTGCTTCTCGAAGTCCAGAATCTTAAAACCTATTATCCAGTAAGAGGCGGTTTTTTCAAAAGGACCATTGGACATGTTAAAGCCGTAGATGATGTTTCATTCACCATTCGTAAAGGCGAGACACTCGGTCTTGTTGGTGAATCCGGATGCGGCAAGTCGACAACGGGAAGAACCATTCTCCGATTGTTGAAACCGACAGACGGCCAAATCCTTTTTGAAGGAAAAGAAATCACGAAAATTTCGGGGTCGAAGCTTCAAAAGGCCCGCCGTGATTTCCAGATGGTTTTCCAGGATCCATATGCTTCTCTCAATCCGACGCAGATGGTCGGCGACATAATCGCTGAACCGATTCTCAATTATGAGAAGCGCAATAAGAAAGAGTTGGAGCAGGAAATTAAATCTTTATTATCCAAGGTTGGACTGCCGGAAGCGGCATATTATAAATACGCCCATGAATTCTCAGGCGGCCAGCGTCAACGCATTGGGATAGCCCGTGCACTCGCGTTGAATCCAAAATTGATTGTGGCAGATGAGCCGGTTTCGGCACTGGATGTTTCTGTTCAGTCACAAGTTTTGAATCTGCTTAAGGAATTGCAGATTGAATTCGATCTCACTTACTTGTTTATCGCGCATGATCTCAGCGTCGTAAAACATATGAGCGATCGAATTGGTGTTATGTATTTGGGCAATCTTGTCGAGGTTGCTTCAAATAGAGATTTATACAAGGAGCCGCTGCATCCTTATACACAAGCCCTGATTTCTGCGATCCCTGAACCAAATACGGCGATCAAGAAAGAACGGATTGTGCTTGAAGGAGATGTTCCAAGTCCGCAAAATCCGCCAACCGGCTGCCCGTTCCATACGCGCTGTCCGATGGCAATGGAAGTCTGTTCGAAAGAGAAGCCTCCATTGAAAGAAGTGCGGCCTGGCCATCACGTTGCTTGCGTCTTGTATTGATCAAAAAAAAACAGTAGGGGGAAAATCATGAAAAAGAACAAATCGTTATTATGGCTTTTCGCTTTGATTCTTGTCCTGTCTGCGTTCCTTGCAGCATGCGGCGGAGATGATAGCGGGTCGTCCTCGGATGATGCAGACAAAAAAGAAGAAACAGAAACAGAAACAGAATCAGAAGGCACTGCTGAAGGAGAGCCTCAAGCAGGCGGAACTTTGGTGTACGGTATTGACGCTCCACCAGAAGGATTATTCTCATCTGCTTTTTACGGTATCGCAACGGATGCCGAAGTAATTGATCTTTACGATGAGCCATTAATTACTTATAACGAAAACCTGGAACCAATTCCTAACGTAGCTTCGTGGGAAACTGAAGACAATAAAGCCTTTACTTTCACATTCCAAGAAGGTGTTAAATGGCATAACGGCGAAGAACTGACAGTTAATGACTGGGTATTCGCACTAGAAACAATTGCAAACAAAGATTATGATGGTCCACGTTACACGAATGTTCAAACTATTGAAGGAGCAGAAGCTTTCCGTAACGGTGAAGCTGACACTATTTCAGGGATTGAAGTTGTAAGTGATTATGAAATCAAAATCACTTTCGATGAGGCGCGTGTAAACAACTTAACAAACCTTTGGGTATATGCACTTCCTGAATCAGTAATGGGCGATGTGCCAGTTGCTGAAATGTCAGGATCTGAATGGGTTCGTTCTACTCCAATTGGAATTGGGCCATTCAAAATTGAAAACATTGTAGCCGGAGAATCTGTAGAACTTTCTAAAAATGAAGATTACTGGAATGGCGACGTCAACTTAGACAAAATCGTAGTCCGTGTTATCGACAACTCTTCTGTTGTTGGCGCATTGCAAAATGGCGATGTTGACATGCTTTCCCTTCAGCCGGTTTCTGGTCCAGAAGTAGAACCTTTGGAAAATGTTGAAATCATCACTTACCCTGGACTGTCTTACTATTATGTAGGATTCAAACTAGGTAAATTTGACAACGATTCACAAACAATTGTAGAAGAAAACCCTAAATATCAGGACAAGCAGCTTCGTCAGGCGATGATGTATGCACTGAACCGCCAAGAGTGGGTTGATGCATTCTTCTTCGGCTACGCAAACGTAGTAAACGCTCCAGTACCAAGCTCTCACTGGAATGCTGCTGATAACAGCGAATTGAACACTTACGAATACGATCCTGAAAAAGCAAAAACTTTGCTTGATGAAGCAGGTTATGTAGACCAAAACGGAGATGGTTTCCGTGAAGATCCAAATGGTGATGAGTTTATCGTTAAATTCTCACATTATGCTACTGGAAACCCTACATTCGAATCACGCGCACAAGCAATCACTCAATATTTCGAGGAAGTAGGACTTCAGTCAGAACTTGAAATGGTAGAAGTTAACTTGTACTATGACATGATTGAAAAAGATGATCCAGCAATCGAAACATTCTTTGGCGGCTGGGGAACTGGAGCAGATCCGGATCCTTCAGGTTTATGGAAAGCCGATCAGCTTTGGAACTACCCACGTTACAACAATCCTGAAGCCGATAAATTGCTTGACGACGCTCTTGACATTGAAGTCGTTGGAACAGACCAAGCAAAACGTGCTGAATTGTACATTGAATGGCAGAAGATTGTAAACGAAGACTTGCCAATGCTTTATATTGCTGAACTTGAAGAAATCGTTGCTTTGAACAATCGTGTAGGCGGAGTTGAATATGACGTATCTGGTCAAAACAATCCTGCTGAATGGTTTGTAACAGAATAATACAGGTAAGAAACCTTCAACGATGGGCTGGCATTAGCTGCCCATCGTTGAAAAATTATATGAAGCTCTTATGCACGGTAAGGGACGTTTGAAAGCAAATAACTCTTACCGTGCCGGAGAGCGGCAACAGAGAACTTAACAGACAAGGAGAGTATAAATGCTTAAATATACGATTAAAAGATTGCTCGGAACGATCCCTATGCTCATCCTTATTTCCATCGTAGTATTTTCATTGGCAAAATTAATGCCGGGGGATTCCCTGAGCGGAGAAATTGATCCACTGAATACAAATCCGGAATATATTGAGGAAATGAGAGAAAAACTGGGTTACAACGAACCGCTGCCAGTGCAGTATTTTAATTGGATTACTGGCTTTGTGCAGGGGGATTTCGGTAAATCGACAAAGTATAAAACAGATGTCTTTGATATTATTATGGAAAAAGTTCCGAATACTTTGTTACTGGGTGTCATGTCACTTGTCATCACGTATATCCTGGCTTTTGCAATGGGGATGTATTCAGGCAGAAGGCCCTATACCATAGGGGATAATGCCATTGCGGGGATAAACTATATCATGCTCGCGATTCCATCATTCGTAGCTGCTGTAGTCGCCATTTATTTCTTTTCTTTCCATTTGAACTGGTTCCCATTTGGCGGATCGGTGGATATATTAATTGAAAAAGGCAGTTTTGAATATTATATAAGCAAATTACATCATGTTCTCTTACCAGCACTTGTTCTTGGTGCGATGGGGACAGCTTCTTATACGCAGTTTCTGCGCAACGATATTATTGAGAATTCACGGAAAGATTTCGTTCGTACAGCTCGCGCCAAGGGAACGCCAATAAGAAGAATCTATAATGTACATATTTTAAGAAATTCCATCATCCCTTTAGTGACATTTTTAGGATTTGATTTTGCGGCATTGATTGGCGGAGCGATTATTACTGAATCGATTTTTACATATCCGGGAATCGGTATGCTGTTTCTTGATTCGGTGACCAGCCGGGATTATCCGACATTGATGGCACTCACTATGCTTTTGTCATTCCTGACATTAGCCGGAAATTTAATAGCAGATTTATTATACGGCGTCGTGGATCCACGAATCCGCCTGGATTGAGGAGGAAGCAGAATGGCATCATCAACAACTTTAACTCAGCAAAAGAAGCCGGAACGAAGCTTGTCTCCCTGGCAGATTGCTAGAAAAAAGTTTTTTAAGAACAAATTGGCAATGATCAGTTCAGTGTTTATCATTATAGTAACTTTGCTGTCCATTGCAGCACCTTTACTGGCACAGTATTTATCACCGCTGCCGGATATTGCAAAAGTGAATATCGGATCGATGAACATACCGCCCAATGGCGAACATATCCTTGGGACGGATAAAAGCGGCAGAGATGTCCTGACTCGTCTGTTTTACGGTGGCAGAATCTCTCTGTTGGTCGGGTTCAGTGCAACTTTGATGGTAATTGTTTTGGGAACTATTGTGGGCTCCATCGCAGGATTCTTTGGAGGACTGGTTGACAATATTCTCATGCGATTCACTGATTTAGTATTGACGTTCCCTTTTTTAGTATTTGTTATTGTCTTGAACACGATACTTTACGGCAGAGTTGATGGTTTATGGGTGTTGATCATAGTCATCGGAGTGTTGAGCTGGGGAGGGGTAGCCCGCCTGGTACGCAGTAAAGTACTTGCTGAAAAGGAAAATGAATACATTATGGCCGCTCTGTCCATTGGCTGTTCACCGTTTAAAGTAATTGTGAAACATTTACTGCCCAACGTAGCTTCGACGATTATTGTTCAGGCAACATTGATTTTTGCAAGCATGATCGTGGTTGAATCAGCATTAAGCTATCTCGGCTTCGGAGTGCCGCAAGCAACTCCGAGTTGGGGAATCATGCTGTCTTCCGCTAATGAACCGGATGTGCTGCAAGGCAAGCCGTGGATCTGGATGCCGCCAGCATTAATTCTGACATTGACGATTCTTTCCATTAACTTTATCGGTGAAGGATTGAAGGATGCATTGAATCCTAAATCTTTGAGATAAAAAAAGTTCCGCACAATTTAATGTGCGGAACTTTTACACTGTCGAGAAACATCAACTTCTTTAATCATTTCGCTGCTTATCTTTTAATGTCTCGAAGCTAGCGAAGCGATGCAGAGACAGGCGGACGCATTCCGCAGCGATGCAGGAGCACAACTTTGTCTTTCGCCGCCTGCTGCTACATTTTATGTCTGTAAAAGCATGTGAATATATTTCTCGGAAAACAAAAATAGTTAGACTACTTCTTTATAGAAAGCGATTCTGAGATATGGAGCAAAACAGCGAGACTCCCAAGGGATCAGAAACAGAGTTGGCTGTCCAACTCTGTTTCGAGCGAAGTGCTGAGATCCACTCGGGCGAAGGGGACCGAGACCGAGTTAGCTCAGTGCGAGCCCCAAGGAAAGCGAAGCTGTTTTGTGCAATATCGATTGCTTACATTTTTTCCTTAACAAGCTAAAAGTTCCGCACAATTTAATGTGCGGAACTTTTTTTGTGCTTTGATAAAATGGAAAGTGCTTAGGAAGGGGAGCCTTCTTGTCCAGACTCCAGCAGCCCAGCTCTTCGGGTCATAAGCCACTTTGTGTCTAGTCTCCAGTGCCTAGCTCTTCGGGATATAAGACAAGCCAGCTGCGTGGCAAAGGACGCCACTTCACTGCTTCGTCTTATACCTGTCAGAGCTGAAAAGGCACTTCCGCTTTTCGAGGCTATGCGGCTGAAAGACGCCGCTTCGCCAAATCGTCTTATGCCTTTCAGAGCTTAACGGGCGCAGTCGCTTTTCGTGATTTTCTGCCAAGACCCATTGCATTTTCCATTTTCTTAAGCGTTTTATTCGCAAGGCGCGCCGCTTTCTCTGCACCTTCGTCCAGAATACGGTCAAGTTCATCCGACTCCACCAGTTGTGCGTAGCGTTCCTGGATAGGCGCCAGGTGATCAGTGACGGCTTTGGCTACAGAAGCTTTAAAGTCACCATAACCGGCTCCATCGTACTTGGCAGTTAATTCTTCTATAGATGAGCCGGTCAGCGCTGCTTCTATCGTAAGAAGATTTGAAACACCAGGTTTGTTGACCGGATCGAAACGTACGACGCCCTCGGAATCCGTTACGGCACTTTTGATTTTTTTCTCGATTGTTTTCAAATCATCCAGCAATGTGATGATGGATTTTTTATTGGTATCCGATTTACTCATTTTCTTAGTCGGATCCTGCAAGGACATGATCCGTGCGCCATGCTTCGGAATACGGATTTCTGGGATGGTGAGAACATCGTTGTATTTCTTATTGAAACGTTCTGCCAGATCCCGCGTCAATTCGATATGCTGTTTCTGATCATCGCCGACTGGGACGATATTGGTTTGATACAGCAGAATATCCGCAGCCATCAATGGGGGATAGGTAAGCAGTCCTGCAGACACCGAAACATTCTTCAATGATTTATCTTTATACTGTGTCATCCGCTCGAGTTCACCGATCGTAGCGATGCACTGGAGCATCCAACCGGCCTGAGCGTGAGCAGGCACTTCCGACTGTATAAATAAAGTAACCTTTTCTGGATCAATGCCTACAGCAAGATATAGCGCAGCAAGAGCTTTGATATTCTTCCGCAGCTCAAGCCGGTCCTGCGGCATTGTTATTGCGTGCTGATCAACGATGCAAAAAATGCAATCGTATTCTTCCTGGAGCTCTGTAAACTGTTTAAACGCTCCGATATAATTTCCGAGTGTTACTGTTCCGGTAGGCTGGACGCCTGAAAAAATTCTGTTCATTCCAAATTCCTCCTCAAAATAAAAAACACAGCAAGCATCCCTGCAAAGGGACGAAGCTGTGTTTCCGTGGTACCACCCTAGTTGCCGTTTCCGGCCACTCTTCTTCATAACGTGAAGATGACGGAACGGGCTACTGTCAATTTCACCCGCTCAGCTCGAAAGCCCATTCAATGCATCCCTACATCTGTTTTCACCAGCCACAGACTCTCTATTATAGAAGGAAACGCATTTACTCTTCTTTCTCAACGCCTGATATATTGTTCTTATTATAGTATAAGCAAGAAACGGATTGCAATATTATAATTCGTATACAAGCAAGGAAATGCTCATCATCAGGATCGTTACAATGCCGATTATAAGCAGCGGAGCAGCTGAGAAGGGAATGACTTCGGAAGGAAGACGCATTTCATCATCTTCCAGCGTACTTTTACGGCGATAAAACTTTCGCATGCTCATCGTAAAAATATCGAAAGCGCCTGTCTGTACGACGAAGATCCAAGCACCGAAGAAAACTAGTATTCCACCATAGACAAATGATGTATTGATGTAGGACAAAAGAGATAAGTCTTCTGGACGTATAAAGATGGTCAGGAAAATAACTGCTTGAACCAGTAAAATCCATATGAGTATTTTTTTCAATTTCGCACTCTCCTCTAGATGATTGTAGTTGGAAACGGAAAAAAAATCAAAAAAAATTAACGAATTTTGTTAATAAGAAAACGCTTACAAACGTAATATTCACGCGATTCATTCTGTAATAAATGTCACACTATTATTATAATGACCGATAAAATATAAAAAAAAGCCTGTACAAGGTTAAAAGAATATGTATAATTAACAGTGTACCAATTTTTCAGAAAATTTAAGGGGGTCAACTAAGTGAAGAACAGCAAGTTATTTTGGCTACTAGGCCTAGTTCTTGTTCTTAGTATTTTCCTAGCTGCATGTGGCGGCGGAGAAGATACTGATACAAGTACTGAACCAGAAGAACCATCAGAAGAAACTCCAGCAGATGAAGGTGGAGAAGAAGCACCAGCAGGCGAGCCTGATGCAGAACAAGTACTTAACCTAGTTGAAGGTGCAGAAATTCCATCAATGGACTCAGCTATCGCTGAAGATTCTGTAGCATTCAACATCTTGAACAACGTAAACGAAGGTTTATTCCGCTTAAATGAAGAAAACGTTGCAATTCCTGCATTAGCAGAAGCTGAGCCTGAAGTATCTGAAGACGGCTTGACTTACACATTCAAATTGCGTGATGCTAATTGGTCGGATGGTACACCGATTACAGCACAGGACTTTGAATTTGCATGGAAACGCGCGCTAGACCCTGAAGTAGGATCTCCTTATGGTCCATACATGATGGCTGGCACAATCGCAGGCGCTACTGAAGTATCAGAAGGCGCTGACCCATCAGAACTTGGTGTTGTTGCAGAAGACGAAAAAACTCTAGTGGTTACACTTGAGCGTCCAACTCCATACTTCATGTCTTTGATGGCTTTCGGAACTTTCTATCCACAGAACGAAGCATTCGTTACTGAAGCTGGCGACGATTACGCTTCTAACTCTGATAACTTGCTTTACAACGGTCCATTCATGCTTACAAACTGGGATGGCACTGGCTTGACTTGGTCAATGGAGAAAAACCCTGAGTACTGGGATGCTGAAGCAGTTCAACTTGAAACTATCAACGTTGACGTTGTTAAAGAAACATCTACAGCTCTAAACCTTTACCAATCTGGCGAGAAAGACCGCGCTGGACTATCTGGTGAATTCGCAATGCAATATGCTGACGATCCAGAAGTTGTAAAAGAACTTGAACCAACTTTGTTCTACCTGAAATTTAACCAAGAACGCAATGGTGAAGAAACACCACTTGCAAACGAAAACATCCGTAAAGCAATTTCTATGGCTTTCAACAAACAAGATCTAGTTGAAGTAGTATTGGCTAACGGTTCACTACCAGCTAACTACCTTGTTCCTACTGAATTCACATTCGGCGAAGACGGAGCAGATTTCCGTGAAATCAACGGCGACTTGACTGGCTTTGATGTAGAACAAGCACAAGAATTCTGGGCTACTGGCCTTGAAGAAATTGGCGAAACTGAAGTAACTCTTGAACTATTAGGCGGCGACAGCGAATTGGCTGGTAAAATGGACGCTTACTTGAAAGAACAAATGGAAACTAACCTTGAAGGTTTGACTGTAAACTTGAAAGCTGTACCATTTGGCGTTCGTCTTGAACTTGACGAAGCACAGGACTATGATATGCAAAACTCTGGTTGGGGCCCTGACTATCAGGATCCAATGACTTTCATTGACTTGTTCGTAACTGGAGCTTCACACAACTTGATGTCTTATTCTAACGAAGAATTCGACAGCTTGGTTGAACAGGCTAAAGGCGAACTAGCTCAAGATCCTGCAGCTCGCTGGGAAGCTATGGCTGAAGCTGAAAGAATCCTGATTGAAGAAGACGCTGCTATCGCGCCGATTTACCAACGCGCTACAATGGCTCTTCAAAAACCATATGTACAAAACATTATTTCTCACCCATTCGGTGGAGATTACAGCTACAAATGGGCATTCATTTCAGGTAAAGAATAATTTAATCTGAAGCCACGGTTCTAAAACCAAATAGATGGAGAGTATATCGCTACTTTAGCTCGATATACTCTCTTTTCTAATGTAGGAAAGTTCACCGAAAATTACACCTTTTCTGCTAAATTTGAAAAAAATAAGTTTTTGTTTTCATACATAAACAGAGCTTATATAATAGAAGTATTCTATTTCGGAGGTGCAACATGGCAAGATATATTGGCAAACGGATAATATATATGGTGATTACATTGGCGTTGATTGCCACATTCACTTTTTTCTTGATGAAGATACTACCAGGTTCCCCTATCGCTTCCGCAGATAAATTATCTCCAGAACAAAGGGCAGTCGTAGAAGCAAGGTACGGTCTGGACGACCCCCTTCCGGTACAATATTTCAATTATATGTTCGGCCTTGTACAAGGTGATCTTGGTATTTCGATCAACCAGTTTAAAGGCGCAGATGTAACTGATGTAATTTTGAGCCGTATGGGCCCATCCGCACAAATTGGTTTCCAAGGAATGCTTTTGGGTACGGTGTTGGGGATTTTACTAGGAATGATTGCCGCATTGAGGCAAAATACATGGGTTGATTATTCCAGCACAGTTGTTGCGATAATCGGTATTTCGATTCCATCCTTTGTATTTGCGTCAATGCTACAATACTTCCTGGGCCTGAAATTAGGCTGGTTCCCGGTTGCTTTGTGGAAAGACGGATTTATGTCCAGTGTCCTTCCATCGATCGCTTTAGCGATGTTCCCGCTTGCAACAGCAGCGAGGTTCATCAGAACTGAAATGATTGAAGTATTAGGTTCGGATTATATTACTCTTGCCAAAGCCAAAGGTGCGAGCGGTTCTGAGATTGCATTCAAGCACGCATTCCGTAACGCTTTGATTCCTTTGATCACGGTCCTTGGGCCGATGGCTGTCGGTATTTTGACGGGGTCACTTGTTGTAGAGCAAATTTTCGCAATTCCTGGAATCGGCGAACAGTTCGTTAAATCAATCATGGTTAGTGACTTCTCGATCATCATGGGTACTACAATCTTCTTCTCAGTATTCCTGATCCTAGTAATTCTAATTGTCGATATTATGTACGGTATTATTGATCCTCGTATCCGTCTTTCAGGAGGTAAGAGTTAATGACCCAAAACTATGATAAATTGCCTCAAGGGTCTTTTGACAGAATACCAAGAGACACTAAGCAGGCAGAACGTATCTCAAAACCCAGTGTCAGCTTTTGGCAGGACGCATGGCGCAGACTTAAAAAGAACAAAGGTGCTATCTTCAGTTTAATCCTGTTTGGATTGATTGTTATCATGGCATTGCTCGGGCCGGTTATCAGCCCTTATTCACCAAATTCACAAACGATTACACACGCAAACCTTCCGCCTAAAATTCCGGTAATTGAAAATCTGGGCATTTTTGACGGCGTTGGTACACTTGGCGGTAAAGAAGTGGATTTATATGAAATGAAAAACGTTGACCAAAACTATTGGTTCGGTACTGATGGTCTTGGCCGTGACATGTTCTCGCGTGTTTGGAAAGGTACACAAGTATCGTTATTCATCGCATTTGCCGCAGCGGCAATTGATATGTTGATCGGTGTCATTTACGGCGGTATCTCAGGGTACTTCGGCGGACGAGTCGATGATATCATGCAGCGTATCGTTGAGATTTTGACAGGTATTCCAAACCTTGTTGTCGTAATCCTATTCATCATGATCATGGACCCAGGGATTCTGGCCATTATCATAGCACTGACCATAACCGGTTGGACCGGTATGTCGCGGGTTGTCCGTGGACAAGTGCTTAAATACAAAACACAGGAATTCGTTTTGGCTGCCCGCACATTGGGTGCCACTGACGGACGCATTATCTGGAAGCATTTAATGCCTAACGTATTGGGTGTTATTATCATCAATACGATGTTCACGATTCCTGGAGCTATTTTCTTTGAAGCATTCCTTAGCTTCATCGGACTGGGGCTGCAGGCACCGGACGCTTCACTTGGAACACTCATTAACGACGGTTATAAATTAATCCAGTATCAGCCGCATATCTTGGCGATCCCGGCATTCGTACTTAGTTTAATCATGATCGCATTCAACTTGATCGGTGATGGATTGCGCGATGCCCTCGATCCTAAGATGAAAGATTAAGGAGGAAAGCCGAAGATGGAGAAAATTCTACAAGTTAAAGACCTCGAACTTTCCTTTAACACTTTTGGCGGGGAAGTAAAAGCTATACGGGGTGTAAATTTTGATTTATATAAAGGTGAGACTTTGGCAATCGTAGGTGAGTCGGGTTCAGGTAAATCTGTTACCACGAAATCCATCATGCGTTTATTGCCTGAGAGTTCAGCTGAGTTTAAAAATGGAGAGATTTTGTTCGGAGGAAGAGACCTGACAAAACTGTCCGATAAAGAAATGCAGAAAATCCGTGGGAAAGAAATTTCGATGATTTTCCAGGATCCGATGACATCGTTGAATCCAACGATGCCAATCGGCCGCCAAATTACAGAACCATTGTTGAAGCACCAAAAAATCAGCAAATCAGAAGCACGTAAAGTAGCTATCGACCTTTTGCGTCTTGTTGGCATGCCAAAACCGGAATTGCGGATGAAACAATATCCGCACCAATTCTCCGGTGGACAGCGCCAGCGTATTGTCATCGCGATTTCACTTGCGTGCAATCCGCAGATTCTTATAGCAGATGAGCCTACAACAGCTCTAGATGTAACAATTCAGGCTCAAATTCTTGAACTGATGAAAGACCTTCAGAAAAAAATCGATACTTCGATCATCTTCATTACGCACGACCTTGGGGTTGTAGCGAATGTTGCGGATCGTGTAGCGGTAATGTATGGAGGCAAAATTGTTGAAATTGGAACAGTGGATGAAATATTCTACAATCCACAGCATCCTTACACATGGGGCCTATTAAGTTCAATGCCATCTTTGGATACTGAAGATGCAAAACTATATGCTATTCCAGGAACACCGCCTGACCTTTTGGATCCTCCAAAAGGGGACGCATTTGCTCTGCGCAGTGAATATGCGATGAAGATTGATATGGAAATGGATCCTCCATTCTTTAAGATATCTGATACTCATATGGCTGCGACTTGGCTATTGCATCCGGACGCGCCGCAAGTTGAGCCGCCGTTGAGTGTTATTGAAAGAATGAAAAAGTTCCCTGGTAGCCGCTATTATGAAGGGAGCGCAAATTGATGGCTGATAAGTTATTAGAAATCAAAAATTTAAAACAGCATTTCAATGTTGGTAAAGCCAATGAAGTGAAAGCAGTCGATGGCATCTCATTTGACATCTACAAAGGAGAAACTTTGGGTCTTGTTGGAGAATCAGGCTGTGGGAAATCCACAACCGGACGTTCCATTATCCGTTTATACGATGCAACTGATGGAGAAGTATTGTATGAAGGTGAAAATGTTCACGGCAAGAAATCCAAAAAAGACCTGAAGAAATTCAACCGCAAGATGCAGATGATTTTCCAGGATCCGTATGCTTCATTGAACCAACGAATGAAAGTCATGGATATTATTGCAGAAGGCATCGATATCCACGGACTGGCTAAAAACTCGAAAGAACGCGAGCGAATGGTCTTTGATCTGCTGGAAACTGTTGGATTGAATAAAGAGCACGCAAACCGTTATCCGCACGAATTCTCAGGTGGACAAAGACAGCGTTTGGGTATTGCCCGCGCACTGGCAGTAGATCCTGATTTCATCATTGCAGATGAGCCGATTTCCGCATTGGACGTTTCGATCCAGGCGCAGGTCGTTAACCTGTTGAAAGATTTGCAGAAAGAAAAAGGGCTTACGTACCTATTCATCGCCCATGACCTTTCAATGGTCAAGTATATTTCTGACCGCATCGCTGTTATGTATTTCGGCCGCATGGTGGAACTTGCACCAGCTGAAGATCTCTATAACAATCCGATGCATCCGTATACACAATCATTGCTCTCGGCAATTCCTCTGCCAGATCCGAATTACGAGCGCAATCGCGTCCGTAAATCATATGATCCAGCTTCCCATAATTATGCGGAAGGCGAAGATGTCCGCATGAGAGAAATCACACCGGGACATTTCGTAGACTGTTCTGAACGTGAGTTTGAAGCTTTAAAAGCAGGTTCTTTAAAAGTATAAAAAATTTAGCAATACCACAGCGTGGTATTGCTATTTTTTTGTTTCAATTTGTCAAAATGATGATAAAATGAAATAAGAAAGACAACTGAGAGGATGTTAAGGCGAATATGAAAAAATTGAAGTTAGCAGCAGCAACCGCTTTGTTATTTAGTGGACTGGCTACAGTACCTGTAATGGCGGCAGATGAGAATGCACAGGATTTCACCACACGTACATATAATGCAGTTGAAATAAATTCGGAGGTTCTATCCAGTTCACAATTGTTCAAATACAATTCCGGTCTTACATTTGAATATCCAGACGCGGTCCGCGGGATATTTGTGACAGGACATTCTGCTGGGGGAGCCCGTTTTGACAGTCTGATTGACTTGATCGGCTCAACTGACTTGAATGCAATGGTCATCGATGTTAAAGAAGATTTCGGTTATCTGACTTATGTACCTGAAGAAGATTCCAAGTTAGCTGAATATGAAATTGGCCAACCTTATATCAAAGATCCACGTGCTATGCTCGAGCGCTTGGAACAGGAAGAAATATATCCGATAGCGCGTGTGGTCGTATTTAAGGATTCAGCGCTGGCTGAAAGTAAGCCGGAGTGGTCGTTCCAAGAGGGCGGTCAGGTTTGGAAAAATAGGAGAGGGGAAGCTTTCGTCAATCCTTATATGAAAGAAGTATGGGATTACAATGTTGACATCGCCATTGAAGCTGCAAAATTAGGCTTCAAGGAAGTCCAATTCGATTATGTCCGTTTTCCTGAAGGATTTGAAAACCGTGCAGACACTTTGCAGTATTCGAAAGGTGAATACGATAGTGAAGAGTACGATGGCGTGCAAAGCCGTGTAGCTGCGGTTACAGATTTTGTAGCATATGCCCACGAACAATTGGAACCTTATGATGTAGAAGTTTCTGTTGATATATTCGGCTATTCCGCAACATTGCCGGAAGCACCAGGAATCGGCCAAAACTTCTCGAAGATTTCTGAGAACGTGGATGTAATTTCTTCAATGATCTATCCAAGCCATTGGACTTCATATTTCGGGATTGCGAAACCCGATTTGGAACCTTACAAATTGGTGGCGGAATACTCAAAAGTGGAAAATGCGAAACTTGGCGAACTTGAGAACCCGCCTGTTTCACGGCCATGGCTTCAGGATTTTACAGCTTCATACTTGGGGGCAGGCAACTACCTGAATTATGGTAAAGCGGAAGTGGAAGCTCAAATCAAGGCACTAAACGACAACGGCATCGATGAATTTCTATTATGGAATGCCGGCAACACTTATTCGCCAGGCGTAGATTACACACCAAATAATTAATGAAGAAAAAGGGGCTGATTTTAAAAATCAGTTTCTTTTTTTTGAAACTTTTTAGCGTTGAAATCGTACTATTATGTGTAAGGATTATTTTCAAGAAGAAAAACCTAATTGAGAATAAAAATATTTTTATTATGGGTTTAACTGTTAAAACAAACGGGTAAAATTATATTGTATAGATATAGATAAACTTTAAATATAGCGAATCTGTGACAAGTATTATGCATTTCCTATATTAATATGCGATTTCTATATTCAATTTAAGCCCGATATTGTATAATGAATGTAAAGCTTTTAAATTATATTCATTCTAATTTAGTAATAATAGAAATGAATCCCCCGAATCCGAAAGGAAGTGTTCAATTATGATGGTTACGCTATTTACTTCCCCAAGTTGCACATCTTGCCGTAAAGCAAAAGCATGGTTGGAAGAGCATGATATTCCATATACAGAACGCAATATTTTTTCTGAACCTCTTACAATCAGTGAAATAAAAGAAATTTTACGCATGACTGAAGATGGCACTGACGAAATTATCTCAACACGTTCGAAAATATTCCAAAAACTGAACGTAGACGTGGAAAGTCTTCCGCTTCAGAGATTATACGAGTTAATCCAGGAACATCCTGGGCTACTGCGCCGGCCGATCATCATGGACGAAAAAAGACTGCAAGTCGGTTATAACGAAGATGAAATTCGCCGGTTCCTACCTCGTAAAGTAAGAGCTTACCAATTGCTTGAAGCTCAACGAATGGTGAACTGAAAATAAGCTAAAAGCTGTCCGGCCTTTATGTCAATTCATAATGGATCTTTGGACAGCTTTTCTATATTTAATTCAGTTTTATATCTTGCAATTCATTAGCATTTGGCATAAACTCTTAACTAATTATCCGTCGCCTGACTTATGAATATAGGCAATAACTTTCTCATATAGTTTAAAACGCGTTATAATAAGGAAAGCAACACCGCACGGCTTATGAGGAAGATCCTCTTGGTCCAATTCGAAAGGAGAGGTGTAAAATGGAAATAGAACGCATTAATGATAACACAGTCAAATTTTACATTTCCTATCTCGACGTTGAAGAACGTGGGTTCAGCCGTGACGAAATATGGTTCAACAGAGATAAAAGTGAAGAGCTTTTCTGGGAAATGATGGATGAGGTCAATGAAGAAGCTGATTTTGTTATGGAAGGTCCTCTTTGGATTCAAGTCCAGGCAATGGATAAAGGGCTGGAAGTAACGGTTACACGTGCCCAACTTACTAAAGACGGCCAAAAACTTGATATGCCGGATGATATAGAAGAACGCCGTAAAATGTTCTCAAGTGATGAAGCAGCAGCAGCTGCTACTGAATTTGATGAGTTTGAGCCTGTTTTCAATGAACCAGATACTAAAAACCTGGAATACAGCTTTGTTGTATCTGAAGTGGAAGAATTGCTTCCATTGTCCCGCCGTTTGCAGTATGTTCCAATCGAAACGGCACTCTATCATTTTGAAGGGAAATATTTCCTTCATGTCAGTTTTGACGAAATCCTGCATTCAGATGACGACATCAAAGATCATGTGAGTGTCTTTACAGAATATCTTCAAAGTTCTCCTGTTACGATCCATCGTCTCGAAGAATACGGCAAGGAAATATTTAAAAAAGACGCATTATCAAATATTCTTCACTACTTTGGTTAATGTTAAGCACTAGTGAATAAGCCCCGGAAGATTAAGCTCAGCTTAATCTTCCGGGGTTTTTTGTGTTGATATATTTATTGTATTTAAATTTGCTGTAATAACTGAAAATTTAAATTGTTTAATTCAATGGCTGCTTTTATAATTAAGAAAAAGGGGAGTGGAAGAGATATTGACCGCGAGGACTGAGAAAGGAAAATTAATTTATTTGATTAATCCTCATAGCCGCATTGAGTTAATGAATTTGAGGAGAAGGCATCGTTTCTATTGTCCTGATTGTGGAAGTACTGTACTCCTCAAAATTGGCGATATCAAAATTCCCCATTTTGCCCATAAATCGCTATCATCGTGTGGCAGCGGAGAACCGGAATCATCGTTGCATTTAGAGGGTAAAATTTTGCTTCATCAATTCTTCATCGATAAAAACATACCGGCTGACATGGAGACATATATACCGGAAATTCGGCAAAGGGCTGATGTGTTTGTTGATCGAAAGTCGGTAATCGAATTCCAATGCAGCCCCATCGCATCATCAGAGGTTTCTAGGCGTTCCGCAGCTTATGCACATCAAGGCCTTCATTTCACGTGGATAGGCGGTATCAAAGAATCTCACGAAAATAAAATACAGGTACTGAATATTAAAGAATACCAAAAGGAGATGCTGCTAGAGAAGGATCATTCGAGGTACTTACTTCTGCTGAATCCTGCAACTAAACAATTCCAATATTTTTCTAATTTATTTCATATAAACGGAAGCAGGTGGGTGGGAAAAGTCGCCTCATTACCTGTGAAAATGCAGAGCTATCCTTTTGCTGTTCCCAAACAGCTTTCGAGAAAAGAATTTGAAAGTGTTTGTACGGTATTTGCAAAATCTCGGAATGATTACATCAATGCACAGTTTTATGCGAGAAAACGCTATCAGAACGATTTCTGGATCCTCTGTTACGAACTTGGATTGGATATGCGTGGTCTGCCGAAAAAAGTCGGAGTACCGATTATGGGTGCTGACTGTTTAATGGAGCATGCTGTTATTTGGCAATTGGCGCTGATAAGGGCACAGAGGCTAGGTATCTCAAATGCAGGAATACTTTCATCCGATATCATAAAAATCCGAAATCAGCATCGTACTGCCCAGGCATTAAAGGTTTTAGATGATTATGCGGAGTTCCTGAAACAAATGGAAGCTGTTGAAGAGACATCAGTTAACCAAAGGGAAGTATTATATGATATCTATTGCAAAAGCGTACGAAAATTGAGAAAATAAGATGTAGTTCGACTCCCGAAAGAGAAGGACAAAGGAGGAAATGAAATGGCTAATAAAATATTGAAACGTGAAGAAGTACCGGTTGAACTAACCTGGAAACTGGAAGATATATTTCCGACAGATGAAGCGTGGGAAAGTGAATTTAAAGAAGTGGCTGCCCTGGCTGAAAAAGCAAGTTCATACGAAGGGAAATTGAAAGAGGGAGCAGAATCCCTATTTGAAGTTCTGACTTATAAAGATGAATTGTCGGAACGTTTAAGACGGTTGTATACATATTCACATATGCGTTACGATCAGGACACCACCAATTCTAAGTATCAGGCTATGGATAGCCGGATCAAGGCTTTATACGCAAAAATATCTGCAGGCTTGTCATTTTTGACACCGGAAATTTTGGAGCTTGATGAAGATATTCTAAATGGCTATGTGGAAAAACACGAGGGGCTCAAACTTTACAAACATGCCCTCGAAGAATTGAATGCCATGCGTCCCCATGTATTGCCGGCTGAACAGGAATCCCTGCTTGCCCAATTATCTGAAGTCGCCAGCGCTTCTTCCGAAACATTCGGTATGTTGAATAACGCAGATTTGGAATTTCCGGAAATTAAAGATGAAGACGGAGAAACGGTCCAGATTACTCACGGCAACTATATCCGATTCCTTGAAAGCAAAGACCGCCGCGTCCGTGAAGATGCTTTTAAAGCGGTATATGCAACGTACGGCAAATTCCTCAATACTTTTGCGTCGACATTAGCCGGCACTGTGAAACGTGATAATGTCAACGCACGGGTACGTAAATATGACTCAGCGCGCCATGCTGCTTTATCGGACGACCATATTCCTGAAAGCGTCTATGATAATCTGGTCGAAACAGTGAATAATAATCTGCACTTATTGCATCGCTATGCGGCTCTCCGCAAAGAAGTACTTGGCATTGATAAAGTTCATATGTGGGATATGCATACACCGCTGGTAAAAGAAGTGAAGATGGAGATCCCTTATGAAAAAGCGACAGACATCATGCTGAAAGGTTTGTCTGCACTTGGTGAGGAATATACAGGCATTGTAGCTGAAGGCATACAGAACAGATGGGTGGACGTTCTGGAGAACAAAGGGAAGCGGAGCGGAGCTTATTCTTCTGGAGCGTATGGAACAAATCCATATATCCTGATGAACTGGCAGGACAACGTCGATAACCTCTTCACTTTGGCTCATGAATTCGGCCACAGCGTACACAGTCACTATACACGCGCGTCACAGCCTTATGTCTATGGTGATTATTCTATTTTCGTCGCTGAAGTTGCTTCTACAACAAACGAAGCTTTGCTGAATGAATATATGGTGAAAGCTACTGATGACGACCAGGAACGCATTTATCTGCTTAACCACTGGCTTGACGGTTTCCGTGGCACTGTATTCCGCCAGACCATGTTTGCGGAATTTGAACATGCCATCCACAAAATGGATCAGGAAGGCGAAGCATTGACAGCTGATCGTCTGACGGAAGTCTATTATGAGCTGAATAAAAAATACTTTGGTGAAGATGTGGCAGTGGATGAAGAGATTGGTATGGAATGGGCAAGAATTCCTCATTTCTACTATAATTATTATGTTTTCCAATATGCTACAGGCTTTAGTGCCGCTACAGCATTAAGCAAAGGCATACTGGAAGAAGGACAGCCAGCTGTCGACCGTTTCATCAATGAATTCCTTAAAGCTGGAAGTTCGGATTACCCGATCGAAGTACTCAAAAAAGCAGGTGTCGATATGACGTCTTCTTCTCCGGTAGAAGAGGCTTGCAAAGTATTTGAGGAAAAACTGAATGAACTTGAAAAGTTATTATTGAATAAATAAATTTGTAAACAAGAAGCTCATTATCAATGAGCTTCTTGTTTTTAAGTTATCTTGATATAGTTAAATATTTAACGATAAGCTTACTTATATGACAAATTTGTGAATTCGCTTGTGAATTATTGCATAAACAATTATTCCGTGATAAAGTTAGGTTGTGAAATAAATCACATACAAACATACACCCCTTTGTTTGAGCGTGAACATTTCTCCCATCCCCTTTGTGTATTGAAGAACGCCTGCCGGACGTGGCAGGCGTTTTTCTTTTGCTCAAAAAAATAAGCACGGCGCCAATATGGCGCCGTGCTTATTTTACTTTCCAGAGAGTTTCTTCCGGCAGGCAGATGCGTTCAACTTTTTGCTGGAGCATCTGTTTTTTCATTTCCCGTTCGGCAGTCTCATTAGAAATATTATAGATAGAAGCGATTTCTCTTGTCGCTATCGTTGTGTATTTGGTGAATAACTGTTCAAGCGGCGGTGGCGCCTGTCTGTTCAATGTATCAGTGCCCAGCATTTCCTGAAGGATAGTGAGATAAGTATTATATGAATGCAATCCGGAAATTTTGACGCCTTCATCTTCAATACATTCATTGAAAAAGACGATGCTTGGGACCTCGGTGATTTCCATCTCTCTTGTAATCTGCAAATCACATTGGAAAGCTTTTGCAGTATGGACAGAATGAAAATCTTTTTTGAATTCTTCCTGATCGAGATTCGCATCTTCGGCAATTTCCAGCAGCACCTGATAGGAAGAGACGTCTTTTGTCTTCAGAAAGAGCTGTTCCTGCAACTTATGCAGGAATTGATTGCCTGCGCGTTTGCCCTGCAATTCGGCCGCTTTGACTGCTACTGATGCCAAAACTGGATGCGTAAGGCTATCGGTGGCAATCGAAGACGTTTTCTGTTGGCTGTTCAAGCTGAATAATTTTGTACTGAGTACGACTCGCATTGAAAAGTAATGGCCGTATTCGATCTGGAGCTTCCTCATCACGGATTGAAGTTCCCAGCATTCCGCATTAAGGGGATCTAAGAAAACATATAATTCCAAGGGCTTTACAGGGTTCGGGTTGTCATAGATCTCTTTTGCCAAGTCCAGGTTGTTCAAACCATTTCCTCCTCACTGTCGGGTTCGTTGACCATGTGGTGAGCAGTCAAGACCAGTCGGTTATAGAAGGTTTCACGGAATTTCCCGGTCAATCCTATTTCGTCCATTGCTTCGTTCATGCATTCAAGCCAGGCCTGAGCCCGCTCGGGTGTTATTGGAAAAGGATTGTGTCTTGCTTTTAATCTGGGATGTCCATGCTCTTCCGAATATATATTGGGTCCGCCGAGGTATTGTGTCATAAACTGTTTTTGTTTCCTGGCGGTTTCTGTTAAGTCATCAGGAAAAATAGGCTTTAGCTTTGGATGCTTAGCAACGCGTGCATAAAATGCGTCCACTAATTGAGACAGTCGTTCCGCGCCGATTTCATCGTACGGAAGTATAGGTTTTCCAGTCATCATTATGTCTCCTTTGCTGTAGCTGTAAATTCATTCTAACAACGGTTAAGGAATATCTCAAATAAATCGCTTATTCGATTTCCAAATTATGTCTGGATAATATTTTAATTAAATAATTTTATGTGTTTTTACTGCTTTTTTGCGGCTGCCATAAATCGTGCAATTTTCTTATCTGTATTACGGAAAGGGATGCCTGTGTCAGCGAGTAAAGCTTCAAATAGCTTCTTACCTTCCTGATAATCTTCGACCTCGTATTCAAGTTCGTAGTCTTCAGTACCATAATATTCGGAATGATCCAGCACTAAAAGTCCATTTTGATAAGGGAATTCAATTCGATGTGTCGTCAGGCTTCCCAATTTAACAAGGTTTTCAGGTGATACACCGATCTCTGACAATGCCTCGTTAACTTCCAGTGCAGGAAAGCTGCGGTTTTCAATTATATTTTCAGCTTGCTGTGAATCGATTTTATCTGTAATTTCATAATAACCGTTTTCTGCAGGCGTCTTTAACGTACACTCAATCTCCCGGTCTTTTTCCCGTATTCGAAGAGCGGATTTTTGACTCCGCAATGTATAATCTGCTGTATCAAAATAATGATTGATTTGTGTACGGGCGTCTTCTGATTCACGTCCGAAGAGCTCCAACAACTTTATGTACTCTTCCCGAGTCAATAAATTCTTGAATTCAATCTCGAGTTCTTTCGTCATCTTCAGCACCTCACTTGATTTTATTATGGGATAATTCCAGTCAAACTGCAACGAATGACAGTGCTGTGTTAAAATATCACTAGATAATGAAAATTGCTTTAAAGCTGAAAGATTTAGCAAAAGGTGCATGGAGACAGAAGTGGGGGACCGGTTATGGGACAATGGGATCGATTTTTAGCGCCTTATAAACAGGCAGTCGACGAACTGAAGATAAAGTTCAAAGGCATGCGCAGACAATATGAAACCGATAATATCAACTCGCCGATAGAGTTTGTAACCGGGCGGGTAAAACCGATAGCGAGCATATATGATAAATCGCTTGAAAAAGGGATACCTTTTGAGCCTTCAGAAGAACTCGCGACGGAATTACAGGATATTGCGGGCATCCGGATGATGTGCCAATTTGTCGGCGATATTGAAACTGTCGTGGATTTGCTTCGCAGCCGCAACGATCTTCGAATCGTAGAAGAGAAAGACTATATTTCACGGGAAAAACAAAGCGGTTACCGGTCGTATCATGTAATCGTCGAATATCCGGTACAGACAATCAGCGGGGAACAGCTGATTCTGGCTGAAATTCAAATCCGTACACTGGCGATGAATTTTTGGGCATCCATCGAGCATTCGTTGAACTACAAATATAAAGGTGTCTTTCCGGATGAGATAAAGCTGCGCTTGCAGCGGGCGGCGGAAGCTGCTTTCCAGCTTGATGAAGAAATGTCGCAGATTAGGGACGAAATCCAGGAAGCGCAGGCGTATTTCACCGAATTCAAAGATTCACCCAGAACCCACTTTCCAGATGATCAAGAAGGAGGCAGAACGAAGAGATGAAGTATTTCATAATGTCGAGAAGTGATGATTTATCAAATGAATTAATGGACAAAGCACGTGCTTATTTGACTGACTTCGGTATGGAGTGGAATGAAGAACAGCCAGACATCGTTCTTTCAATTGGCGGAGACGGCACTATGCTGCATGCTTTCCATAAATACTCAAGCCAGTTGTCCTCAGTGGCTTTTGTCGGAATACATACAGGACATTTGGGCTTCTATGCTGACTGGAAACCAATTGAAATAGAGAAATTGGTGCTGTCCATTGCGAAAAAAGAATACGAGGTCATCGAATACCCATTGCTTGAAACAAGTATTCACTACCGCAATAAAGAAGAGCCTGCTGTATACCTGGCGATGAACGAATCGACTGTAAAGTCA
Organism: Planococcus sp. RAB007_Raresut; assembly: GCF_057369535.1. NCBI lineage: Bacteria > Bacillati > Bacillota > Bacilli > Caryophanales > Caryophanaceae > Planococcus > Planococcus sp. RAB007_Raresut. The sequence goes on along the minus strand of NZ_JBXYIF010000001.1, from coordinate 646,175 downwards.
CCGGACGTAACGCTGGTTATGGATGTGCTTTTAAATGAGAGCCATTTTGAGCGGTTCCGCGGAGACGGCCTCTGCATGTCAACGCCATCAGGAAGCACAGCTTATAACAAAGCGCTTGGCGGCGCGATCATCCATCCTTCACTCGAGGCGATGCAATTGACTGAAATGGCCTCGATCAATAATCGTGTTTTCCGGACAGTCGGGTCACCACTCGTGCTGCCTGCACATCACCGATGCGCACTCCGTCCGGTAAAGGCGCCGGATTTCATGGTGACAGTCGACCACCTGCAATTGCTTCATAAAGATGTGCGTTCGATTGAATATAAAGTAGCCGATCAAAAGGTGAGATTCGCCCGGTTCCGTCCATTCCCGTTTTGGAGAAGGGTGCATGATTCCTTTATCGACAGTGAGGAAGCTCGATGAAACCGTTCGAATTGAAATATATTGCCGGCGAAAAAGGGCTGCTTCGCGAAGCCTTGCATAATTGGGGTATATCGAAGAGGACTCTTGCTTCGGTAAAGTATGGCGGCGGACAAATAACAGTCAATGGCAATGAAGTGACGGTCAGGCATCCCCTGGAACCAGGAGATGCTGTGACCGTTGTTTTTCCGTTAGAGGAGCTTGGAAAAGGTTTGCAGGCGGAGGAAGGGGAGTTGAAGATCGTTTTTGAAGATGACTCTCTCCTCATAGTCGACAAACCTCCTTTGCAAAATACCATTCCTTCCCGTGAACACCCATCAGGCAGCCTGGCCAATATAGTAGCCAAACATTTTGAAGATAATGAAATTCCGGCGACTTTGCATATCGCAACGAGATTGGACCGTGATACCAGCGGACTTGTCTGCATTGCGAAAAACCGCCATATCCATCATATGCTGTCGATTCAGCAACAGGAAAAAAAGATGTCCAGACGGTACGAAGCACTGGTTCACGGACGATTGGAACAGGAACGATTTACAATTACAGCACCAATTGGCCGGAAAAATTCCAGTATTATTGAAAGGGAAGTGCGGGAAGACGGGCAATTTGCAGAAACTGAAGTTCAATTGCTGAAAGTATTTCCGGAATTTAGCCACATCCAATTGAAATTAAATACAGGACGCACACATCAGATACGAGTGCATCTGGCCCATATCGACCATCCGCTTGTAGGTGACGATTTATATGGGGGCAGCAGAGAGCTGATCAGCCGCCAGGCGCTTCATTGCCGCGAGTTGGAAATGATACATCCTGTAACAGGTGAGGCGCTCAAGTTTAAATCGCCTAAGCGGGAGGACATGGTGTCGCTTATTAGATGAAGCGGTGAAAGCGGTCGGGTTGGTAAGGCTGTTTGGACGGGACGGCCACCAACTCTCTTTCCGGAAAACGGAAGGCTGTCAATGATCCTCCAAAAACACAGCCTGTGTCGATATTGGCGGTTCTGTTGATAAGGTAAGGCTCTTCTGTAGGCGTGTGGCCATAGACGACCCATGGCTCACCTTTATAGTTTTTCGCCCAATCCCGCCGCACCGGCCGGCCATCGGAATGGAATTTGCCGGTTATATCTCCATAAAGAGTAAATACGGCAACTTTTTTGTTTACGGGCACACCGATCATTTCCTGTTTCAATCCTGCATGCGCGACAATCAAATCATCACGCAACACCAGGTATTGAGGAAGCTCTTCGTAAAAACTTATATATCTTTTGCGAAATTTCTGTTGTTCTTCTTTGGGCAGGGACTGCCATTCGGCAATTGTAATTTCCAGGCCATGTGCCAGCTGAACTTGATTGCCTTTCATAAAGCGATAGAGTTTATTGCAGTGGTTGCCAGGGGAATAGTGGAGAATGCCGCGGTCCTGTCTCGCGAACAGTAATTGCATTACCCGAAGTGATTCGGGTCCTCTGTCCATCGCGTCACCGACAAAAGCCGGCATTCTGCCGTCTGGATGGATATGGATACCGTCTTCAAACCGGTAACCCAGTTTTTCGAGTAAATCCATCAGCTCATCAAAACAGCCGTGAATATCACCAATAATGTCAAACTTCATAAAAAACACCTCATTGCTTAAAATTTCACTATACATACTTATAGTGTAACGTATAGACTACTAAAGCGGAGAGCCGCAAATTCGAAAGGAGGGAGCCATGATGCTGGAAGAAAAAACAGTGCGTGACGAAGACTTAAATGAAGAAATGCTGATGCAGCTGCTAGAAGAGGGAGATTTGGAGAGGTTCAGGGAAGAATTTTTGTCTCACCATCCATACGACCAGGCAGGATTTTACGAAAAGGCGGAGCTCGAAACCCGTCAAAAGCTATACGAGTATCTCTCTCCTAAGGAAATGGCGGACATATTCGAAGCGATTGAACTGGATGATGATGAATACGAAAACCTCTTCAAAGAAATGAATTCCATGTATGCCGCGGATCTGTTGTCCTTTATGTACCGGGATGATGCGGTAGACGTATTGAATAATCTCAATAAGAACCAGGTGGCAAGCTACCTGACCATCATGCCTAAGGAATCGGCCAGGGAAATAAAAGATCTTCTTCATTATGAAGAGTATACAGCCGGCTCCATCATGACAACCGAATTTGTTGCCATTCCAAAAAACTCCACTGTGCGTTCCGCGATGAATATTTTGCGCAACGCCGCACCGGATGCTGAAACAATCTATTATGTTTTTGTTATAGATGAAGGAAAACGGCTTGCGGGAATTGTTACATTGCGGGACTTGATCATTGCCGAAGAAGATACACTGATTGAATTGATTATGAACGACCGCGTGGTAAGTGTTTCTGTAGGAGAAGACCAGGAAGAAGTTGCCCGTATGATCAAAGACTATGATTTTCTGGCGATGCCGGTAGTCGATTTTCAGGACCACCTGCTCGGCATTATCACTGTCGATGACATTATCGATGTTCTCGATGAAGAAGCATCAGACGATTACTCCAAACTGGCTGCTGTCTCGGATATGGATAATTTCGATAAAGGACCTTTCAGCGCAGCGAAAAAGCGGTTGCCTTGGCTGATTCTTTTAACATTCCTGGGAATGCTGACCGCAAATTTGATGGGCATGTTCGAGTCAACTCTGGATCAAGTGGCGCTTCTGGCAGTATTTATTCCACTGATCGCCGGAATGGCGGGGAACAGCGGCACGCAAGCGCTTGCTGTAGCCGTTCGAGGCATCGCGACAGGCGATATAGAAGAAGAAAGCAAAATGAAACTGCTGTTTCGTGAAGCGGGGACGGGTTTAATCACAGGACTTGTCTGTGGGGTAGTGGTTGTAGGGTTAGTCTATTTCTGGAAAGGCGAGCTGTTAATCGGACTGCTGGTCGGAACAGCAGTGGCAGGCTCCATTTTTGTCGCTACACTCGCAGGCTCGTTTATTCCCTTATTAATCCACCGGTTGAATATTGACCCCGCTGTCGCATCAGGGCCTTTTATAACTACTTTGAATGATATTATCTCCATTTTAATTTATTTGGGACTGGCGACCACATTCCTGAGCAACCTTTAGAAAAGTGTAAATTGCACTTTTCTTTTTTATGATGTAATATTAGTACCAGGTAATAAACAGAAATCAGGAGGTATGACAATGTCAATTTCGTTAAAAGGCAAAACTTTCGTCATTATGGGAGTGGCAAATAAACGCAGTATCGCTTGGGGAATTGCCCGCTCGCTTGATCAATCGGGTGCTAATTTGATTTTTACATATGCAGGGGAGCGTTTTGAAAAATCAGTCCGCGATTTGGTTGCAACACTCGACGGCCAGCATGAAATCATTCTGCCATGCGATGTAACAAGTGATGAAGATGTTGAGAAATGTTTCGGTACTATTAAAGAGCAAGCCGGCAAAATTGATGGGCTAGCTCATTGCATCGCTTTCGCTAAAACAGAAGAACTGTCGGGAGATTTTTCAGATACATCCAGGGAAGGCTATTTACTTGCCCAAAATATCAGTTCTTATTCACTTACGATCATCTCCAAATACGCTAAACCATTGATGACCGATGGCGGCAGCATTGTTGCTTTGACTTATATTGGCGGGGAGCGGGTATTGCCGAACTACAATGTCATGGGCGTTGCCAAAGCTGCGCTTGAAATGTCGGTCCGCTACCTGGCTGCAGACCTTGGCAAACAGGGAATCCGTGTAAATGCTATTTCATCGGGCCCGATCCGTACATTGTCATCCAAAGGAGTCAGCGATTTCAATTCGATTCTTCATGAAATCGAAGAAAAAGCGCCGCTTCACCGCAATACAACGCCGGAAGAAGTAGGCGATACAGCCGTTTTCCTTTTCAGCGAGATGTCTCGCGGCATTACCGGTGAAACCATCCACGTCGATAGTGGGTATCATGTGCTTTAATAAAATGATTTTTTTCAGTACAGAAAGATAAATGTAAACAATCGATATTGCGCAAAACAGCTTCGCTTTCCTGAAACCCGTGCTCCTGCATCGCTGCGCTAGCTTCGTCGCAAAGCGCCGGCCGGAAGGACTTCGGCCACGCTTGGCTCGCACTGAGCTAACTCGGTCTCGGTCCACTTCGCCCGAGTGGATCTCAGCACTTCGCTCGAAACGGAGTTGGAAAACCAACTCCGTTTCTGCTCCCTTGGGAGTCTCGCTGGTTTGCTCCATATCTCAGAATCGCTTTCTACAAAGAAGCAGTCTAACTCTTTTTGTTTTCTGAGAAAGATATTCACACGTTTTTACAGATATAAAATGTAGCAGCAGGCGGCGAAGTGCCAAGATGTGCTCCTGTATCGCTGCGCTTCTTCGTCGCAAAGAAGCTTCGGCCAATGTCTTCAATGCAGAATGAGTTCCCCTGTATCTGCATCGCATCGCTAGTCGCATCGCTAGCTTCGAGACATTGAAAGTTTTGCAGCGAAATGATTGTAGAAGTTGATGTATCTCGACAGTATGAAAAAATCCAGCCCTTTAGCAGGGCTGGATTTTTTATGCATGCAAATTCTTTTCCATCGTTCTGTGCGGGATTCCTGCATCGAGGAATTCCGGAGAAGTCACGGTGTAATTCAATTTTTCATAAAAGGGGATGGCATAGGATTGTGAGTTGAGTTTCAGGCTCGACATCCCCGCGGAGCGGGCGTATTTTTCCATTGCTTCCATCATAAGGACACCGACATGCTGTCCCCGGAATTCCTGCAGCACTGATACCCTCTCGACTTTTCCAATACCGCTTTCAATTTCACGGATGCGCCCCGCAGCAATCGGCTGCTGGAGGTTGTAACCGACAAAGTGGGTTGCCTCATCGTCATACTCGTCCATTTCAATATGTAGCGGCACCTGCTGCTCATCTACAAAAACTTTACGCCGGATTTCAAAAGCCTGCTCTTTTTCGAGTTCACTTTCAGCTATTTTGACTTTCTGCAATTACTCTTCATCTCCAGTCAAACGGAACGTATCATACACTGTCCACGATCCATCTTCCAGTTTATATAGGAGATGGAAGCGGTCGATTGTTTCTTCATGATCGATTCCTGCCATTTTCAGTTGTCCGAAAATATCCGAGTGTTCAGAGTCAGACAATTTTTGGGCAATCGTAATGTGCGGCACGAAAGAATAATGCGGCATCCCGCCAAAGAAATCGGAATGCAGATCCCCATGCAGTGCCAGCAATTCTTCATTTGGGTCAACTTTGAAATAAAGAGTATTTGTAACAGGCGAAAAAGAACTTACGCGAGTTGCGTGCAATTTGAAAGGCTTTTGGCGTTTAGCGATTTTTGCCATTTCTTCTGCAATTTTTTTAATTTCTGCGCCGTCCGCTTCAAACGGTTCCTTCAAAGTGATATGAGGGGTGATCAACTCATAATGAGGATCATAACGTTTGCGGTAAGAATTGGCGATGTCCTGTAACTGTTTTGATGGAAATGCTGCAACACCATATTTCATAAATAGCCCTCCTCGTATATTAAAGATCTTATCTTATTACAGTATAACAAAAGAATCTCAAAAATTGCGAATCCATCTTATACACCGAAATTTTGAACTAAGGCGCGTTTAAGGTCCGGCTGCCAATATTTCCATGTATGTTCTCCATCAAATTCTTCATAGAATAGAGGGAAAGATTTTTCTTTCAATAATTGGTGAAGTTCCTGGTTGGGTTTAAGGAAATCGGCTGTCTCCCCGTTAGTCAATTTAACATCGGTTTCTCCCTTGCCGATTACGTGATAAACGGTAAAGGCATGAGCAGAATTAAAGTTGAAAACGGCATCGAGCAATTCTGGGCCAACTTTAGGAGACTGAAGAATAACACGTCCGAAAATATTCGGGTACTTCAATGCGGCCATCATACTGACAGTGGCGGCCAGGGAATCTCCGATTAATGTCCGGCCCATGCCAACTTGGTAAGTCGGGTACTTTTCATCCAGGAAAGGCACAAGTTCATGCGCCAGGAAACGTAAATAGGCAGCATGCTGTTCGCCGGAAGGCTCGTATTTTTTATTGCGGTCATCGACGCTCTTATATGGAATGCCTACAAAAATTATATTTTCGATTTCACGTTTTTCCAGCAGTTCATCCACTATACGCGGCACTCTGCCCAACTGGAAATAATCCTTGCCATCTGACGCGATTACAAGGCTGTATTTGTATAAAGGTGAATAATTATAAGGGAGATAAACCAATAATTGCATATCTTCCTTTAATTCTTCGCTGTAAATGGTGATATCTTCAACTTTTCCTGTATTCATGAAGAAGCCTCCTTGGTGGGATTTGTATAAAAATTGTATCATATTCGGACTGCAAGGTATAATGAGGGGGCAAGCGACAAATACAGAGAGTGGGGTTTTTGATATGGAAGGAATGGATGGCGGTAAATTCCGTGTACATTCGGACGAAGTGACGAAAGCGGCACACGAAGCGTTGGAAAGACGCGGGGTCTCAATTGAAGAAATTGCTAAAATCGTATTTGAAATGCAGGAACCTTACAATGAAGGCCTTCAGTTATCACATTGTATTGAATCGGTGGAAAGCGTTTTGCTGAAAAGAGAAATGCAGCATGCACTTCTTGTTGGCGTGGAATTGGATGAGCTGGCGGAGCAAGGAAAACTATCCCGTCCTCTGCAGCAGATTGTCGATACGGATGAAGGGCTGTTTGGCGTCGATGAAATGATCGGGCTTGGAGCCGTTTTGACATACGGCAGCATTGCGGTTACTACATTCGGACATCTCGACCGCAATAAAATCGGCGTCATACGTGAGCTGGATACAAAAGTGGGCGGACAAGTCCATACTTTCCTGGATGATCTGGTTTCAAGCATCGCGGCATGTGCCAGTGCCAGAATTGCTCACCGGCAACGTGATCTCGAAGAAAAAGGAAAAGGTTTCAAAGATATTTCGCCGGAGGAAACTGCTCCTGAGATGCATGTGGATGGCGCAGAGACCTAAAGGCTTTACCAGCATTCATATGAAAGCGGTTGCGAATTCTCAATTTCATTGACATTTGGATATAAAGTCATGGTATTATGATGATAGAAACATGTAAAAACATATTAAGGGGAGGTCAAATTATGGTAAACAAGAAGTTTGGTTTATTCGCGGGAATTGCTTTGGCTGGATCTGTATTTCTTGCTGGATGCGGAGATGATTCTGCAGACACAAATACAGAAAACGGCGGAGAAAGCGGCGGTTCATCGGATCCTGAATTCATCAGTATCCTAACTGGCGGAACAACGGGAACTTACTACCCGCTTGGCGGAGCAATGGCTCAGATTATTGAAGACGAAACAGGCATTGATACAACTGCTGAAGTTTCACAGGCATCTGCAGCGAACATGACTTCACTGAAAGATGGCACGGGAGAAATTGCATTCGTTCAAACGGATACAGCTTTCTATGCTTCTGAAGGTACGAATATGTTCGACGGCGAAGTGATCGATTCAGTTTCTGCAATCGGCGCTTTGTATCCTGAGACTATCCAGTTGGTAACAACTGCGAATTCAGGAATTTCTTCTTTCGAGGATCTTGCAGGGAAATCAATTTCTGTCGGGGCACCTGGATCGGGTACTTACATCAACGCTGAGCAATTGCTCGAAATCCATGGCATGACAATGGATGACATCGATGCTCAGAACCTTGACTTCGGTGAATCACAGGAAAGCCTTCAATCAGGGCAGATCGACGCTGCTTTCATCACAGCAGGTACACCTACTGGAGCTGTTGAAAGCTTGAGCGCAACATCTGATGTAGTAATCGTACCGGTTGCTGAAGACAAAGCGAACGAATTGATCGAAAAATATCCGTACTATGCGCATGACACTGTACCATCAGGTGTTTATGGCCTGACGGAAGAAGTGCCAACAGTTTCGGTATTGGCTATGCTTGTCGTTCAAAATGACCTGTCTGAAGATACTGTTTATAACATTACAAAAGCGATCTATGAAAATACAGATCAAATCCAGCACGCTAAAGCTGATTTCATCAAATCTGAAACTGCTCTTGACGGTATCGGAATCGATATCCACCCAGGCGCACAAAAGTACTTTGATGAAGTAAATTAATAAGCTAATGCAAAATAATTGACGATAAAGCGCAAGCTTTATCGTCGTTATTTGTTTTTAACAACGGAGGAGAATGAACTATGCGAATAGATTCAAAGCAGCGTTTTCTTCTGATTCTGATAGTCCTCATCTTAATCAGCTCCGCATCCATATTCATCCCACTAAAAAGAAGCATTACATTCATCAATAACGAGACAGATAGCCTCGTCGCTTATTCGCTATTGACTCAGCCCCGTTTTCAGATAAAATATACACATTCCATCCATTTATCCGAGGTTTATGAAAGTTTCGAGGTTCTTCCTGATAACACCTTGAAAATGACTGAACTGGAATATGAGGATTTTAATATTGGAATGCCTTCTAATGCAGGAGAAGGGGAAGTATTTGTCGAAAAAGACGGTAAGTATTTTATTAAAAATATGGATAGGCGAATTCCCGAATTCAGCATACTGATCGGAGACGTCGATGCCGGTTTGTCTTTGATCAAAGACGGAAAAGAATACGATATGAAAAAGACACTCGTCAGAGGAAAGACGTATACGTTCCGTATTCAGCGGCTGTCATTTTTCCAGCAATTAAAAGGAGTGAATATTGATGACCAATAAATTACCGCCGGAAGAAAGAGAAGAGCAAAAATTGCCGCCGGAAGATGATACATATATTTCAGAAGAAAAGCAGAAAGAGATTCTGCAGAAGTACGATCCGGAATCAAATACACGTGACTTATCAGGCATGATGAAGCATGTTGTATTCTATGGCTTATTGGCTTTTGCGCTGTTCCAATTGTATACAGCAATTTTCGGCCAATACACAGCTTATATCCAGCGTTCCATTCACTTGGGATTCGCGCTATCCCTGATCTTCATCTTGTTTCCAGCCCGTAAACGCAAAGGGATCCGCCATAAAGTCGCCTGGTATGATTACATTCTTGCGTTATTATCCATAGGAGTCGGCGCTTATTGGCCGATTATGTACGAAGATTTAGTATACCGCATCGGACGGGTTACGGAACTCGATTTCATCGTTGGTGTCCTGGCTGTCCTGCTGGTTCTTGAGGCCACACGAAGAGCAGTTGGAATGCCCATTACTGTCATTTCCGCGTTATTCCTGACATATGCGTTTTTTGGTCCTTATTTCCCTGGATTCCTTCGGCACAGAGGGCAGGATATGGATTCGCTGATCCAGTTGATGTTTTATACGACTGACGGAATTCTGGGAACACCGATTGGGGTTTCCGCTACCTTTATCTTTACATTCCTGCTCTTCGGTTCCTTCCTTGTTAAAACAGGAGTAGGGCAATACTTTAATGACCTGGCTGTATCCCTCGCGGGTAATTTAACAGGTGGACCCGCAAAAGTGGCCATCTTCTCCAGTGCATTACAGGGAACGATTTCAGGAAGCTCGGTAGCCAACGTTGTTACTTCCGGTTCTTATACAATCCCGATGATGAAAAAATTGGGGTATAAAAAGGAATTTGCCGGCGGAGTTGAAGCAGCAGCTTCGACAGGCGGGCAATTGATGCCGCCGATCATGGGTGCGGCAGCGTTCCTGATGGTTGAATTTATCGGAGGCGTCACGTACTGGGAAATTGCCAAAGCAGCAGCTATACCAGCACTTCTTTATTTCACCGGTGTTTGGATCATGACGCATTTCGAAGCGAAGCGGATCGGTTTGAAAGGTTTATCAAAAGAAGAGATGCCGGACCGCAAAGAAGTTTTGAAGAAAATCTATTTGCTGACGCCGATCTTTGCCATCATCATTTTCCTGTTGATCGGTATTCCGACAATGCAGGCTGCATTGTGGGGGATTGTTCTGACAATCGTTGTTAGTTCATTTGATAAAGAAACTCGCTTGAATTTTAAAGATATGATACATGCCTTGGTTGATGGCGCGCGAACTGCGCTTGCTGTAGCAGCGGCAACCGCAGCAGCCGGTATTATTGTCGGAGTTGTAGTTAAGACCGGCCTTGGACTGAGTCTTGCCAATGGTCTGGTCTCCGCATCAGGCGGTAACGTCCTGCTGACATTATTCTTCACGATGCTTGCTGCAATTGTACTGGGTATGGGTTCGCCGACAACGGCAAACTATGTTATCACATCTACAATCGCAGCTCCGGCAATTATCACATTGCTGATGCTTGAATATCCCGAAGGTGCAGCGACACCATTAGTCGTCGCTTTATCCGCCCATTTATTCGTGTTCTATTTCGGTATAATCGCGGATATCACCCCACCGGTTGCCCTGGCCGCCTTTGCTGCTGCAGGCATATCAGGTGGAGAACCGATTAAAACCGGTTTCAATGCCGCCAAATTGGCCATTGCCGCGTTTATCATTCCTTATATGTTCGTTTTGTCGCCATCCTTGCTGATGATCGATACGACTTGGCCGGAATTGATATGGGTACTGATAACAGCCATTTCCGGAATGATTGCAATCGGTGCCGGATTAATTGGCTATTGGTACCGCAAGCTTTACTGGTTTGAAAGGATTATCACATTTGTAACCGGTATCGCGTTGATTTACCCTGAAGGTTTATCCGATACAATCGGTGCTGCTGTCTTTGTCGTATTATTTGCGATTCAATGGCTGGCACGTGATAAAAAAGAACCAAAAACAACTGAAGCATAAAAGAACCCCCGAAACGCTCTCTCATGGAGTGTTTCGGGGGTTTTTCTCTGGAAAAATCGCAATAAAAAAACCGCCACCCGAAGGTGAACGGTTTTTTTCAAGCAGATTCTGTTCCTAAAATCTGCTGCGGGTTTGGCACCCAATGATTCCTACTGGGCTCGAACCAGCGACCTCTACCCTGTCAAGGTAGCGCTCTCCCAGCTGAGCTAAGGAATCGCAATTTCAAGGACATTTATAATTATAGCTTGCCTAAAGAAAAAGTCAATATGTCGAGTGAAAAAACTGTTTAAATAACTTTTGAAAAAATATCCAGGAACATTAATCTTATTCGAAGAAAAGGCTCCATTCATTTTCAGTTTGTCCGTCATGGATACTCCAGCATTCGATTGCAGTTACAGTGGCAGTTAAAGGCTGGAACTCCATTGACAGGCGGGAAAAAAGGGGTCCCCAAAATTGAGGAGCTATACCGTTTGCGACAGTTGTATGGGGAACCCAGCGATCCGGTTGATATAAAGCATCTGTATCGGTGAACTCAACCGTTGCCAGCTGAATGGATTGGTGAATATTATTTAAGGCCGCTGTGTGAACCGGTGCAAGGAAGAATGTGCCTTTTTGTTTGAAAAAACCGATTGAAGCAAAGTTGATTTTCAGTTGGGCAGTGTTTTCTGCAACTGGCTGAATGGCCTTTATCAAATCGGCGGAAGTGGTTTGTGTAAAAGATTGCAAGGTGATGTGAGGGGGTAAAGAGACATTCTTCTTCACACTGCCAGCATTGGCTTGTTTCTGCAGTTCTTCGATTCTATTGGAGGATTGATAGTCAATGCGAAGTACAATTGTTTGCATGGAAATTCTTCCTTTCTACTGGCCGCTGCTTCGAAAACCATTTTCGCGGGCTTCTTGTTCTGAACAGAACCATTCTTCTGGATTTGTCTGTTCATAAGAAGAACTGCCGGGCATATGATAAATCTTAGCGCCTTTCCTGTTTATGTTTCCTTTGATATCGCAATCACCAGAGTTGGGTTTCAAATCGGGGGTTTCATTTTCTGATATTGAGTCGCTGTCGAAGCCGCGCTCTGTTGCATAATTATCGTACTCCCAGATCCCGATTTCCTTCTCTTTAGCCGATTGTTCCGCTTCTTCAAAATCTTCGAGATAACGCGTGTTCGGAGGGAATGCATATGCTACCCGGGCATGACCTGTTTCAAGGAGCTGTTGCTGCACACTTTCACCATCGACATACAAATACGCAAGCAACCGGCCATAATCATCAAAGCGGTCACCGACATCAAATTCAAGACTGACATCCCCCGACTCAATTAGCCTTCGGTTTTCTTCAGTCGCTTCTTTTCCGAGAGGCTGTTCACCGAGGCGGGGATGATTGGTTTCAGGGGTATCGATAAGTAAATATCGCACTGTAGTTTCTTTACCATCGTAAAGTATTCGGATCGTGTCACCGTCAATGATGGAAAGGACTTCTACCGGTATTTGGCTGCTGCTTCCGCCGGTATCGATGGAATCGGAAAGACCGCAACCCGTTAATATCAGGAGAAACAGCAGAACGCTTAATTTTTTCATAGGGATATCGCCTCTTTCATTAACTTATTATATTTTGAAGCGACAGGGCTTGCAATTAAAAGGCCATGTAACGAATTTAGTATTTATGTGAGAGATTAAGAAGAGGAAACAGCAAAACGCCTTTCTCAATTGAAAATTGAAAAAGGCGTTTTTATGTAGGCTTGTGACGGGATGCGCTAGTTAGTGCCAATTAAATTTGTGACTCCATTTCCTGGTTATGCTGTCCATAGTAAAGAAAAGCTTCCTCATCTACATTTTCAAGTTTTTCCTTGTTCAATCCAATTTCTAATTCTCCGCTGAATACAGGTTCCCACCAATTAGTAGTTTCATTCATCATTAACGTCCTCCTTGGAATAATTACTGGTTTAATTGTTTGACTATTCCATACCCTTAAAGGGTACACTAATAAACAGAGGATACGAAAATAAGCCTTTTGGCCTTAGAGAGAGGGATTTCATGATTTCGATTGGAATTATCGGCGCCGGGATAGTGGGCGAGCGGATCATTAAGCAAATCCAGCAGGAAGATGGCGTGGAAATCGTGGCCGTTTACGATGAAAATTTCGAACGGCTGCAAAAATTGGAGCAGACATACAATGTGCCATTAGCTGGCAGCTTAGACGAAATTCTTTACTCAAAAGCGGATTGGGTTTATATTGGAACCCCGCCGGCTTCCCATGCTTCCATCGCCAGGCAGGCAGCTGACGCGGGCTTAAACGTATTGAGCGAAAAACCGCTGGCGCATAATGTTGAAGCCGGCGAGCAGATGGTGGCGGCAGTAACGGAAAATCGGGTGCGTTCTGCGATGCATTTCCCGTTGATGTATAGTCCTGCAGTGCATGAAATGGCTAAACGATCAAAAAATGGAAGTATCGGTGACATCATCAGAATCGAACTGCAAACTTTCTTTCCTGAGTGGCCTAGGGCGTGGCAACAGACGCCGTGGATCGGTTCCAGGCTTGAAGGAGGTTTTATCAGGGAAGTATTTCCGCATTATCTGCAATTGATCCAACGGATTTTTGGTGACATTACATTGAACGGACACCAAATCAATTATCCTGAACAATCCGAACTTTGCGAAACAGGGTTGATTGCCCATGGACTGGTAAACAGCGTAACCCCGTTATTATTAACCGGCATGAGCGGCGTCGGCCAAGAAGAATTGCTTCAATTTAAAATTTATGGAACCAAAGGCGTTTTGACACTGGAAAATTGGTCGCAGCTATATTTGGCTGAAAAACAGCAGGAACGTATCCAGCTGACTGATTTTGAAAAAGTATCCGGTTTATTCGAAGAAATGAAAGCGATGTCTACGGCCTTGGTTCCATTCGAAGAAGGCTTGACCATCCAGCGTTATATCGATCAGCTGACAAATAAATAATTTGACCTTAATAGGAGGAATTTTCATGAACTTTACCGCTAATGATGTTGAACGCATGATAGGGGAACAACGTAATTTCTATTACACAGGCGCCACCCGCTCCGCGGATTTCCGAAAAGCGCAATTGGAAAATTTAAAACAGGCAATTCTGGCAAATGAAGAAATTATCACACAGGCATTAGAACATGATCTTGGAAAAGGTGAGTTCGAAGCATATGCGACAGAAATCGGATTTGTGCTTGACAGCATCGGGAATATGCAGAAAAACCTCGATGAATGGATGGAACCAGAAAAAGTGAAGACGCCTCTTCATCTTCAGCCATCGAAAAGCTTTGTCATCCGCGAGCCTTACGGATCCGTTCTGATTATCGGGCCATTCAATTATCCGTTCCAATTGGTGATGGAGCCGTTGATCGGCTCGATTATCGGAGGTAACTGTTCAATTGTTAAGCCTTCAGAAACTACGCCGCATGTAGCGCGCGCAATCCGTATCGTTCTCGAAGAAGCATTTCCATCCTACTATGTACGTGTAGTAGAAGGAGAACGTGAAGAAGTCACTAATTTAATCCATGCTTCATTTGATTATATTTTCTTCACGGGCAGCGTAAAAGTCGGCAAAGTCATCATGAAAGCAGCTTCGGAAAGATTGACGCCGATTACGCTCGAACTGGGAGGCAAAAGCCCGGCAATAGTTGACCAGACTGCGGATATCGATTTGGCTGCCAAACGGATTGCCTGGGGGAAATTGATGAATACAGGACAAACTTGCGTGGCACCTGACTACGTCTGCGTCCATGAATCCGTGAAAGATGAATTCATCAAGAAATTAACGAAAGCTATCAGTGGTTTTTACGGAAAAAATGCACAAGCGAGTCCGGATTATGGAAGAATCGTTTCCACGTCTCATTTCGACAGACTGGCTGAATTGATTGAGTCGGAATCTGGAAATATTATTTACGGCGG
This sequence comes from Planococcus sp. RAB007_Raresut, assembly GCF_057369535.1. NCBI lineage: Bacteria > Bacillati > Bacillota > Bacilli > Caryophanales > Caryophanaceae > Planococcus > Planococcus sp. RAB007_Raresut. The sequence continues at coordinate 631,130 of NZ_JBXYIF010000001.1, read as the reverse complement.
TAAAACAGACCGTGCCAATCGCTATATCGAACCAACAATCCTGGATAATATCAACTGGAACAGCCCATCGATGGAAGATGAGATTTTTGGCCCGATTCTTCCGATCATCACCTACCAGGACTTGCCGCTGCTGCTGAGACAAATCCGCCAGCTGCCGAAGCCGCTGTCAGCGTATATGTTCTCGGAAAATGAGCGTGCCGTCAACTTCTTCCTTGAAGAATTGCCATTCGGCGGTGGCTGCATCAACGATACGGTGTCGCACGTTGGGAGTGCCTACTTACCGTTTGGCGGCGTCGGCCCTTCAGGGATGAATTCTTACCACGGGAAAACGAGTTTCGAAAACTTTACCCATGCGAAATCGATTTTGAAAAAGTCGACAAAAATTTCGACCAATGTTCTATTCCCGCCTTATAAGAATAAAGCGAAGTATATCAGAGGAGTATTGAAATAAGCGGCCTGCGGGTCGCTTTTTTCTTTTTGGAACTGATACTATAAGTTCAAGAGGTGATTAGAATGGCCGACCGCATTTTAATAATTGAAGATGAAAAGAATATCGCCAGAGTCCTGGAACTGGAACTGAAATTCGAGGGCTATGAAACCGGCGTGGCACATTCAGGTTCGGAGGGGCTGATTAAATTCAGGGAGCAGGACTGGAATCTGGTACTGCTGGATTTGATGCTGCCTGAAATCCATGGGCTGGATGTATTGAAAAGAATACGGGCATCGGATGGAAATTTACCGGTGATCCTATTGACTGCAAAAAATGAAGTGAAAGATAAAGTAGCGGGGCTCGATCTTGGAGCCAATGATTACGTCACAAAACCATTCGAAATTGAAGAATTGCTGGCGAGGATCCGTGCGAATCTGCGTACAAGCAGCAATGGAAATTCGGAAATCCATCGTTTCAATGAGCTTGAGATGGATGAAATATCACGTTCAGTCAAAAGGAATGGCCGGGAAATTGAACTGACACCGCGTGAATTCGACTTATTATTGTTTTTGATGAAACACCCGAAGCAGGTACTGACCCGGGAACAGGTGTTGAATGCTGTTTGGGGATACGATTATTACGGTGACACCAATGTGATTGATGTATATATCCGGTACCTGCGGAAAAAAGTGGATGCCGGTGAGCATGCGACATATATCCAGACTGTACGCGGAGTCGGTTATGTCCTAAAGGAGCAGCCAAATGAAACTGCGAAATAGGATCCATCTCTATACGACAATGCTGATATTGGTGATTTTAATTATACTCACCGTAATTATTTATTACTCATTCAGTTCGCTCGCTTATTCGACAGAAGTCGACGAACTCGATTCTGTAAGCGAAGCCCTTCTGTCGACTTTCAATGCCAATGAAACCGTTGATCCTTCTGATATATTACGCGCGTATATGCCTGTATCCGGAATGATAAAAGTCACGGATCAGGAAGGACAGTCGCTTGAGTCGGTCCAATCGCCGGAGGTAGCGGCTCAATTTCCAGGTCAACCTGAAGAAAAGTCCGGTACGATAATAGTTGATGGCGAACGTTTTGCATATACAACAGCCCCGATTATTTGGCCAGACGGGACTGTTGCGGATCTGCTGATTGCGAAATCGCTTCGTGAAGTTTCAGGAAATCTGGAAACGCTGCGTTTGGTGATGGCTGCTGCTGTGCTGCTTGCAATGATTCCAGTGGTCATTTCTGGAGCAGTGCTGGCGGGAATTGTGACCCAGCCGATTGCCGCGTTGACCGCTACTATGAGAAGCATTCAGCGGAGCGGAAATTTTCAGAAACTGCCTGTCGCTGAACAGTCCAATGATGAGTTGAAGCAGATGGGCCTCACCTTTAACGACATGATGGCTTTATTGGAAGAGAACTATTCCAAGCAGGAAGAGTTTGTAGCTAATGCTTCACATGAGCTAAAGACGCCGCTGACCATTATCGGCAGCTATGCCAGGCTGCTTGAGCGACAGGGCCTGGAAGATGAAGCGATTGCCAAAGAAAGTATAGCGGCCATCCGTGCAGAGACTGACCGGATGAAAGAGATGATTGAACAGTTGCTGTTGATCGCCCGCAGAAATGAAACCGCGCCTGAATTTGAAAAAGTTGAATTAGGAGCATTGTTGAACGAGACGATAACAGCTTTTAACCAATCATATGACCGTGAATTCATTCTAGAAGTGGAGAAAGAACCTTTTACTGTTCTGACTGACGCTGTAAAGTTCAAGCAGTTACTGTATATCCTTCTTGATAACGCGCGTAAATACAGTTCGGACCGAATTGAGGTAAGTGCGAAAGCGGATGGCACTGCCTTAGTCCAGATCAAAGATTATGGAGACGGCATCCCGAAAGAATCGCTTCCATATGTGTTTGACCGTTTTTATCGAGTCGACAAGGCGCGGACCAGGGAAACGGGAGGATTTGGACTGGGATTGTCGCTGGCTGCACAGTTAGCTGAATTGCTGGAATTAAAACTGGAGATTGAAAGCATTGAGGGGTTGGGTACAACAGTTTCTGTCATTTTCTCATCAGATTTTAATGTTCCCGAAGTAGAATTGAAGCAGGAGGGATCAAGATGAAAAAATGGATTATGATAGCAGCTTCAATCATTTTAGGAATTGCCATTGTTTTCTTCCTGTTTAATTCCACAGACAATGAAAAAAGGCTGAATGAAGCTGAAGCCTCGGCAAAAGTCACCGAGTTATATGGCGGAACTGCAAATGCGGCAACTCTTGATGGAAATGAAATTACAGTGGAGTTCCAAACAGATGTGGGAAGATACAGTGCGATTGTCGACCGTGAATCCGGCCAGGTTGCTGCAGTGGAGCTGATTGAAAAAACGGGTCCTTCAAAAACCCTGACTGAAAAACAAGCGAAAGAAATAGCGCTCGAAGAAGTTCAAGGAAGTATTGACGAAATCAGTTATCTAAAGGAACAAAATGAGTATGAAATAAAAATAGCGGGTGAAACAGAAGTTTCAATTGTAACCTTGTCAGCGGAAACCGGTGAAATCAGTAAAATCTCAAAAGAAGAAATCACACAATCGGATTCGGATCAGCCTGAAGACGAAACACCACCGGAACCCGAACGCATCATAACCAGCGATGAAGCTGTATTGATTGCAAAGGAAACATTGCAAGGCGAAGTTCAGGAAGTGGAATTCACAGAAACACAAGACGGCGGCTATTACCTGGTTGAAATTGAAAATGACGAAACTGATCAGGAAGCAACTATTCAAATCCACGCCATCCGCGGGGAGACACTTTCTGTAGACTGGGATGATTAGTACCGAAAAGCGACGGCACCCGTTAAGCTCTGAAAGGCATAAGACGGAATAGCGAAGTGGCGCTCCGCCACGCAGCTAGGCTGGCTTATGACCCGAAGAGCTGGGTCGCCGGAGTCTGGACACAAGAAAAGCGATGGCACCCGTTAAGCTCTGAAAGGCATAAGACGGAATAGCGAAGTGGCGCGTTTTCAGCCGCGCAGTCTCGAAAAGCGGAAGTGCCTGTTTAGCTCTGACAGGTATAAGACGAATCAGCGTAGGGGCGGTTTGTGCCACGCAGCTGATTTGACTTATATCCCGAAGAGCTAGGCACTGGAGACTAGACACAAAGTGGCTTACGACTCGAGGAGTTGGCCGTTGAAGTCTAGACACTAGAATGATGGATTAAAAAATCTTCATAGACTTCTCATCAAATTCTCATCTTGCCTTAAGCGTGCGCTCAGATGGAGCGGATATGATAAAGGTATAACAAATTGAGGAGGAGAAAAATTATTAAGAAACTTATTTTATTCCCGGCAGCTGCAGGTGTATTGGCATTTGGAGGAATTGTGCTGGCTAATAATGATTCAGTCGATTTACCAGGGGGAGAAAACAGAAAATCAACAGAAACTCAAAATACAGCTGCAGAGGAACTGATCGGTTTTGAAAAAGCTTCATCGATAGCACTGGCGCTTTCCGACGGGAAAGTCATAAGCACTGAATTGGATGAAGACGATGGCAGACAGCAATATGAAGTTGAAATTCAAGACAATGATTATGAATATGATTATGAAATCGATGCATTCACTGGCGAAGTGCTGGAGCGGGACCGTGATCGTCTCGATGACGATGATGACGACCGTGAAGTGGATCTTGAAAACAGCAACGGCACTCAAGCTTCTGCAGAAAACATGATTTCCGCTGAACAAGCTACAGAAATCGCTTTGAAAGAAACCGGCGGTGGAGAAGTTGTGGAACTCGATATGGACAACGATGACGGTATCAAGCATTACGATATTGAAATCGTCGATGGCAATAAAGAGTTTGAACTTGAAATCAACGCAGCCGATGGAAAAATCCTGAAATTCGAGCAGGATGACGACGATGACCGAGACGACGACTGATATATTAAGCCAAACTAAAAAGGAGCCCATGGCTCCTTTTTAGTTTTTCGGCAATACCACTTCGGCGGTGGTTCCATTTCCAGCTTCACTCGAAATATTCAACACTCCGCCATGGTCCTGTATGATTTTTTGGGAAATAAGAAGACCGAGCCCTGTTCCATTTTCCTTCGTCGTATAAAAAGGTTCATATATCCTTTTAAGGCTCTCGGGTGGGATGCCGCTTCCGTTATCTGCAATTCGGATAGAGATCGTCCTGTTAGTAAGCGAGACAGACAAATGGATTGTCCCGGCAGGTTCGATGGACTCTACAGCGTTTTTAAACAGATTGATAAAAACCTGTTTCAATGAATGCTGTTCACCGGTAAGAATATAATCCGGCTCATTCTTCCATTTTTCAGTATAAACAATACCCTTCAAATTAAATTCGGAACTGAACAATAAGGTGGTATTATCAATCATTTTTCGCAAACTGAATTCCTTTATGGAGGGGGCTTGTGGTTTTGCAAGCACCAGAAATTCACTGATGATCAAGTCGATGCGTTCCAATTCTGAATGGATAAGCTCTGTATACTGCTTATAAGGGTGGTTGGGATCTTGCTGCATCAGTTGGACAAAGCCTGAAATGACAGTCATCGGATTTCTGATTTCATGTGCGACGCCAGCGGCAATTTCACCGGCAAGCTTCAATTTTTCACTTTGCAGTATCAATTGTTCAGATTCTTTTTGGTATGTGATGTCCCTGGAAATTACCGATGTGGCAATGACTTTACCTTTCTTGTCAAAAATAGGGGATAACGTGATCTGTGTATGGAATTTTGTGCCGTCTTTTTTCATATCCACGGTATCAAGCAAGTTGAAGCTTTTCCCTTTTAACAGCTCAAGAGCCTGAAGATCCGCAACTTCCTCTTTTTCTTGAGGATAGGGCTTGATTTTTTTACCGTAGGAATCTTCCGCCGACCATCCATACAGTTCTTCAAATGCGGGATTTATGGCGATGACACGATTGTCTGTATCAAAAACGGCCATTGCATCCTTGGCGGTTTCGAAAAACAATTGCAGATAACCTTCACGGGAAATGAGCGCTTCTTCCATTGACTTATTGCGGTCTTGCATCTGCTGCCACAATCGGCTGAAATAGAAGGTGTGGAAAAAAGTGAGAAGAATGACTATGACCAGGAAAGTGAATATTGAGAGATGATTATAGTGCAAGCTAGTTGTTCGTTCCAGTTGGCCGAAAACAAGGATCAGCACTAGGGCCTCCAAGACCGTGGCTGAGACAAGAACTGTAATGGCCCTGAGCTCATCCGATAATGCCGCAACCAGTAAAGGAACAGCAAAATAGATAAGGGTAATAGCTGACAAAGACTCTATATTCAAAATGAAAATATATATATTCATGGCATACAGCAACAGTGAGCGAAGAGCGTGCTCAGACAAGCGCTCTTTGAAAAGTAAAAGAGCTATATAGATAAGGAGTCCGCTTAAAGGCGCAAACACGGCTGCATTGAAACTGAATATGATATTGAGTGAGATATGCAAAATACTGGCAAAGCCGAAGATATGAAGGAACAATAAGTTTTTCTGGCTGTTTGGACTGGTTAGTTTCATCTTACACCTCAGGTTTCACGTGGTTTCATTAATAATACTACAGACAGGACTGTGCGAAAACGCCTGATTTTGATATGATTAAACTATTAAGGGGGCGTCACGCATGACACATCAATGGAATTCGAAAGAAACAATCGGACTTTTGGGCGAATTGACATCGATTCCGAGTCCTTCCGGATATACAATGGAAATAATGGATAAGATCAAAAGAATGATGGACAGCTGGAACGTCCATTATACTACAACCAATAAAGGCGGCGTCATAGCCACTATCAAAGGCGACAATGATGAGCGCCACAGATTATTGACGGCACATGTGGATACACTTGGTGCCATGGTGAAAGAAATTAAACCATCCGGCCGCTTAAAGCTTTCATTAGTGGGAGGTTTTAAGTTCAATGCGGTAGAAGGTGAGAACTGTCTGATACATACGGCTTCCGGAAAAACTGTATCTGGGACCATCCTGCTTCATCAAACAACGGTCCATGTCTATAAAGATGCTGGCACTGCTGAACGCAATGCAGATAATATGGAAGTAAGAATTGATGAAAAAGCGTTTTCAGAAGATGCTGTTAGGGAACTTGGTATTGAGGTAGGCGATTTCGTGTCATTTGATCCGAGGTTTGCCGCAACAGAATCAGGATTTATAAAATCCCGTCATTTGGATGATAAGGCGAGCACGGCTTTATTGCTCGAATTGGTTAAACATTTAAGCGAGGGTTCTGAAAAACTGCCTTACACTACGCATTTCTATATATCTAATAATGAAGAAATCGGTTATGGCGGCAACTCGAATATTCCCGAGCAGACAGAAGAATATATTGCTGTCGATATGGGCGCTATTGGAGATGGACAATCTTCGGATGAATACACGGTATCAATTTGTGCCAAGGATTCCAGCGGTCCCTATCATTATGGATTGACCCGCCATCTGATATCTTTAGCCAAAGAAAATAACATCGATTATAAAGTGGATATTTATCCATACTATGGATCAGACGCATCAGCGGCGATCAGTGCGGGTTATGATGTAAAACACGCACTATTCGGTCCGGGAATAGAAGCTTCGCATTCCTATGAACGGACCCATACAGATTCACTGAAAGCCTCGGCTGCATTGCTTTATGCTTATGTAATGTCACCGCTGGTTTCCTGATTAGGAGGATTTTCATGAATAGCAGGGAGTTACTCGAAAATATTCCTTATAAACTGATTTCAGGCGAGCTGCCTGAAAAAATAGAACATATCACAATGGATTCAAGGGACGCAGTGCCTGGATCTCTATTTGTATGCATCGAAGGCTATACGGTCGACGGCCATGATTTCGCGGAACAGGCGACAAAATGCGGAGCGACTCTTATTCTTTCCGAAAAACCGGTTGAAGTTGATGGTCCAGCGGTGCTGATCGTGGAAGACACCGTACGGGCGCTGGGACAATTGGCTTCGAAGTTTTTCGATTATCCTTCCAAAGACATTCAAATGATTGGAGTCACTGGCACAAATGGGAAGACGAGTGTTGCCGGCATGCTCCATTCAATGTTGATGAAGCTAGGGCAAAAATCGGCTTTAACCGGAACAATCGGCTTCAATCTCAACGGGGAAATGCATCCTTCTGCCAATACAACGAGCGATGCGTTAACAACGCAGAAAATGATAGCTAAAGCAAAAGAATCTGGTTGCTCGCATATGACAATGGAAGTTTCTTCGCATGGACTTGTACTTGGCCGACTGGCCGGAGTAGAATTCAACACAGCGATTTTCACTAACCTTACGCATGACCATCTTGATTTTCACGGGACAATGGAAGAATACGGGCATGCAAAAGGATTGCTGTTCGCCCAATTAGGACAGGACCTTCGTGAAAAGAAACGGGCAGTACTTAACGCTGATGATCCTTGGTCTGAGCAATTTGCAAAAATGACTTCCCATCCGATTTTCACATATGGCTTGGAAAAAGATGCTCAGTTTAAAGCCGATGAAATTTCCATGGACCAATCCGGAACGTCTTTCCGTTTGAATTGCCCGGAAGGTGAATTTCAGGTGACCATGAAATTGCTTGGCCATTTTAATGTGTCCAATGCACTGGCGGCCATTACTGCTCTATACGCGGAAGGCTTCAAGCTGAAAGATATACTGGAGGCACTGGCGGCGATCGACCCAGTTGAGGGCCGTATGCAGAGAGTGGCGATTGAAGCACCTGTAACCGTTTATGTGGATTATGCCCATACACCTGACGCCATTGAAAAAGCACTGGCTGCCGTAACAGGATTCAAAAAAAATAAAATCATTTTCCTTGTGGGAACCGGCGGCAACCGGGACAAATCGAAAAGGCCGAATATGGCTAAAAAAGCATCAGTTGCGGATTATGTCGTTTTAACTACTGATGATCCGAGAGATGAAGCATATGACAGCATCCTGAAAGATTTGGAAACTGGAATGGCCCATCCGAATTATGCCTGCATCGGCGACCGTGAAGAAGCGGTGAAACATGCGATTCAGCAGTCAGAACCTGGTGATATCATTATTCTTGCCGGAAAAGGCCACGAAGATTATCAAATTATTGGAGCCACAAAATATCCGCACAGTGATAAAGAAATCGCGAAACAGGAAGCGTTGAAAAAATATAGCTGAAAAGAGGCCCAAAGCGGCTTCTTTTTTTGTGGTATAGGTTATTATTTCTTGTTTTTTCACATTTCCTTCTCTAATATGAAGAGAGTAGATTAAAGGAGCGTAAAACATGTCAGTCCAAACTAAAAATGAAATTGAAAATAGAAGAACATTCGCCATCATTTCCCACCCGGATGCCGGGAAAACCACTTTAACTGAAAAGCTTTTGCTATTCGGTGGAGCCATCCGCGACGCGGGTACGGTTAAAGGGAAGAAAAGTGGTAAATTTGCAACATCCGACTGGATGGAAATCGAGAAACAGCGGGGAATTTCCGTTACTTCATCTGTTATGCAGTTTGATTATGACGGCCACCGTGTAAATATTCTGGATACACCTGGACACCAGGATTTCAGTGAAGACACATATCGTACATTAATGGCGGTCGACAGTGCCGTGATGATAATCGATGTCGCAAAAGGGATAGAAGCACAGACAGTTAAATTATTTAAAGTTTGTAAAATGCGCGGTATACCGATTTTCACATTCATCAATAAGATGGATCGCCAGGGGAAAGAACCGTTGGAATTGATGGAAGAACTTGAAGAAGTACTTGGAATTCAGTCGTACGCAATGAATTGGCCGATCGGCATGGGGAAAGAATTCCTTGGCATATATGATCGCTTCAATAAACGTGTAGAGCCTTTCCGGTCTGAAGGCGACAGATTTTTGCCGATAGACGAAGAAGGTGAATTGGCTGTCGATCACGATATGAAAAATTCTTCCTATTACACACAAGCTATGGAAGATATTCAATTGCTCAATGAAGCCGGCAACGAATTTTCATTCGACCGGGTAAAAAGAGGAGAATTGACTCCGGTTTTCTTTGGCAGCGCACTTGCAAACTTTGGCGTTCAGACGTTTTTGGAGACCTACCTTCAATTCGCACCGTCGCCGCAGCCAAGAATGACCCAGGAAGAAGACATTGTAGACCCGGTGGATACTCCATTCTCAGGCTTCGTTTTCAAAATCCAGGCGAATATGAATCCTGCACACCGTGACCGAATCGCTTTTGTGCGAATCGTGTCAGGAAAATTCGAAAAAGGGATGAACGTTACCTTATCGCGTACCGGAAAATCGTTCCGCTTGTCCCAAACTACTCAGTTTCTGGCGGATGATCGTGAAATGGTGGCAGAAGCAGTTGCCGGAGATATCATCGGGCTGCATGATGTGGGGAATTACCAGATTGGCGATACGATAACAAGCGGGAAGAAATTCCAGTTCGAAAACCTTCCACAGTTTACACCGGAATTATTTGTGAAAGTTACCGCTAAAAACGTTATGAAGCAAAAACATTTCCATAAAGGGATTCTTCAGCTTGTCCAGGAAGGGGCCATTCAGTATTATAAAACGCTGCATATGGAAGAAGTCATTCTTGGAGCAGTGGGCCAATTGCAATTTGAAGTTTTTGAACACCGCATGAAAAATGAGTACAATGTTGAAGTCCGGATGGAGCCGATCGGTTCCAAAATTGCCCGATGGATCGAAAACGAAGAAGACGTCAAAGAGTCTATGTCCAGCAGCCGTTCGATGTTGGTGAAGGACCGTTTCGATAACTATGTATTCCTGTTCGAGAATGAATTCGCCACACGCTGGTTCCAGGATAAAAATCCGGGTATCAGGCTGTACAGCTTATTATAAGAAGAAACTTTCTCACTAAGAACCATCTAACCATAAAGAAATTTTAGAACCTGCCAAGAGGCAGGTTTTTTTGTGAATTAAATAAGAATATTCTGTTCACATTTAGAAAAATCCAAATTCATTTCAAAGGTTTAAGTTTGCGGTGGCAGTCAGTTTTTCTTATGATAAAAGAACGAAGTAACAGAGAGGGTTTGACACGATGAAACTAAGTGATTTTTCGATAAAAAGACCGGTTTTGACTACTGTCACCATGCTATTGGTCATAATCTTGGGAGCAGTGTCATTTTTAAGGATTCCGGTGACCTTAATACCTGAATTGAATCCGCCAATTGGGGTTGTCGTAACCAGTTACAATGGGGCAAGCCCTACAGAAGTGAATGAGAAAGTGACAAAGCCTTTGGAGGCGAACCTTTCAACATTGCCTGGCATCGAATCGATCCAGTCGACTTCACAGGAAGGATCGAATTTCATTTTACTTGAATTCGACTGGTCCACTGAAATTGATGATGTGCAAAGCGACATCCTCCAACGGATTGACCAGACCTTCATACCTGAAGACGCAGGGACACCACAGTTTCTGAAGTTCGACCCTTCACAATTCCCCATTTTGCAATTATCTTTGCGAGCGACCGAATCGGATGTAGACATAAGAGTACTTGCGGAGGAACTGGAAACGGAATTGCTGCAGACAGAAGGTGTGGCGAACGTAAATATTTCCGGAACTTTAATAGAGGATATTTTAATTTCTCTCGATCAGGAATTATTGGAAGAGAATGGTTTGCAGCAATCAGATATTGTGCAAGTGATTCAAGGAAGCAATGTTTCGATGCCTGGTGAACCGATTGAAAGCGAAGATGGCCGTAATTTAACAACTCGGATCATCAGCACATTGACGAGCCCGGAAGAAGTCGCGGACCTCATCGTGACAGTGGATCCGCTTGATGGCGAGAACCTGACGATTGGTGATGTTGCGGATGTTTCACTGACTGAACGGGACCGCAACAGTGAAACGCGTGCCAACCAGGAACCGGCTGTACTTTTGGCAGCCCTGCAGGAATCCGGTGCGAACACTGCGGACGTTTCAACTGCATTCCAGGAACGCTTAGAAGAACTGCTTGAAGAAGAACGCTTCAGCGCAGTAGAAGCTGATATTCTCTTTGACCAGGGAGATTATGTGAAACTGGCAGTTGGAAATATTGGACAGACATTAATCTTCGGAGGCATATTTGCGATGCTCGTGCTGTTTTTCTTCCTGCGTGGAATAAAGAGCCCGGTCATCATCGGTATCGCAATTCCTTATTCCGTCATTGTTACATTTGTTTTGATGTATTTTGCTGACTTTGCCTTAAATATTATGACACTCGGCGCTTTAGCGTTGGGGATAGGCATGCTCGTGGATAATGCCATCGTTGTAATTGAAAATATTGAGCGGCATTTAGCAATGGGCAAACCTTCGAAGAAAGCAGCTTCGGATGGTGCAAGGGAAGTGGCTGGAGCCATCACGGCTTCAACACTGACTACAGTAGCAGTTTTTGTTCCAGTAATTTTTATCTCGGGGTTGATTGGTGAAATTTTCTTTGAGTTTGCATTGACGATTTCATTCAGTCTTTTTGCCTCTTTGGCTGTTGCACTGACAGTCATTCCGATGCTTGCTTCCCAAATGCTTAAAAAACCGAAAGGCAATGTTGAAGCGAGAAAGCGGAGGTCCAAAGGGCTCAAGAACTTTGAACGCTCCATCAAGTGGGCACTGCGTCATCGGATAGTTGTTTTATTGGTTACATTAGTGTTTTTGATCATTGGCGCTTTTGGCGTTTCACAGGTCGGCACTGAATTTTTACCGGCTACAGATGAAGGGTTCGTCAGTGTCTCAGTTGAGCTTGAAAATGGCTCATCCCGCACAGCGACTGATGAAGTGGTCACACTGATTGAAGAAGAGCTTGAAGCGGAAGATGATGTGGAAGTTTACGTGAGCCTTGTCGGAACGACTCAACAAGGTCAGGCACAAGGGTCTTCAGAGGCCAACGAAGCTGAGATTTATGTCAAACTGATTCCGCTGGATGACCGGGAACGTTCTGTTTTTGAATTCGTTGACGATGTCCAGCCTCAAATTCTTGAAAAAGTGGGAGACCGCGCTGAAGTAGGATTTAATCTGCAAACGGCTGCCGGTTCAACACCGAATACATTATCGTTCACAGTTACCGATACCGACCCTGTCAGACTTGATGAAGCTGTAGAAAGAATCAGTGATTCTCTAAACAGTTTGGATTCTGTTACTGAACTGACAAATGACCGTGACGATACAATCGATGAAATCCAGGTGACAATTGACCGTGAGGCTGCCACTGAATACGGCATGGCTCCGGCGCAGATTGCACAGGCAGTGAACAACATTACCCGAGGGGTACAGGCTACCCAATTGATAAATGAGCAGGATGAAGTTTATGCCGTGTTTGTGGAAATCGAAGAAGAAGATCGTGACAGCTATGAAAAATTGCAGGAACTGAGTCTCCGCACGCCTTCCGGCACATTTGTCGAATTACAGGAACTTGCGGAGATTGAAATAGCTCAGGGCCCGGTGAGCATTCAACGTGTCGATCAGGCGGGAAGTGTGTCGTTCACATTGCAGCACCAGTCGGATGTCACTATGGGAGATATGTCAAATGACGTGGATGCAGCGCTTGAAGATTTGAATCTCGACGACGGAACCATGATAACCTTTGGAGGGGACAGGGAACTGTTCGATAATGCCATCAATGACATGATTATGGCTGTATTATTGGCTGTTGTACTAGTCTATATGGTTATGGCGGCTCAATTTGAATCGTTTAAATATCCATTTGTTATCATGTTCACTGTGCCCCTGATGGTCATCGGTGTGGCAATCGCCTTGTTTATTACACAGACACCGATTAGTATAACCGCAGTCATCGGTATACTGGTTCTGGTAGGGATCGTCGTGAATAACGGGATCGTTCTTGTGGATTATATTAACAAACGCAAAGAAAGTGGAATGGAATCCTATGATGCAATCATCACATCAGTCAGAGATAGAATGCGTCCAATCCTAATGACGGCATTGACTACAATTCTTGGGCTTGCACCGCTTGCAGTCGGAATTGGTGAAGGAACTGAAATAAACCAGCCGATGGGGATTGCTGTAATTGGCGGTTTGATCAGTTCCACATTCCTTACTCTTTATGTAGTGCCGATTGTATACAGTCTCTTTGACAGGGAAACAAGATTGATGAATAAAAAGTAAGCCAAATGGAATTGGCTTAATCTTTGTTATAAAGTCAGCGCAGCGATGCAGGAGCGTAGTCTCTTGCAAGCGGCTGGCTTTTTATTTCCATACATTTTATTGGAATATTTAGTATAATTGGTAATGAAGAGGTAAATGAACTTTATTAGCTGAACAAGAAGTCTCATTTATATGAAGGAGAATCGACTAGGGGGAATTGAATTGACAGAAGCAGTATTTACAGGATTTCCAGGTTTTATAGCAAGTCAGCTGATCCGTACTTCCATCGGGCAGGATCCGGAACTTGGCGTTTCCGCGATTGTATTGCCGTCAGAGCGTGTTAAGGCGGAAAAAGAAGCTGCCCGCATTCAAGAAGAAACAGGCTGCAGACATTTACGCATCATGGATGGTGATATTACGAAGCAAGGGCTGGGACTTAAGCAAGAGGACATTACTTACCTGGAAAATAAGAAAATCATCTTTTGGCATTTGGCCGCAATCTATGATTTGGCAGTGCCGCGTGATATAGCATGGAAAGTGAATGTCGAAGGAACGAAATTTGTAAATGAGTTTGTGTCGGGACTTTCAGGTCTGGAAAGATATATGTACTTCAGTACAGCTTATGTGGCTGGAAAACGTGAAGGGGTACTTCGGGAAGATGAATTGATCCGTCCGGAAAAATTTAAAAATTTTTATGAAGAAACAAAGTTTGAAGCGGAAGTGCTTGTCGAGGAAATGAAAAGAAATTATCCGGTTACTATTATTCGTCCGGGAATTGTACGCGGGCATTCAAAAACAGGAGAAACCATTAAATTCGATGGACCTTATTTTTTCCTGAATATGATTGACCGGATGCGTAAAATGCCTCTTATTCCGTATGTAGGAAAATCTTCTTCCTATATTAATGTCGTCCCAATCGATTACATATTTGAAGCATCAGTCTTTTTAAGTAAATTATCAGCCGCAGAAGGCGAAACAGTCCATTTGACAGATCCAAACCCGCATCCAGTCGAAGAGGTGTACCGTTCTATGGTAGTTCATCTTACAGGCAAAACACCGAAAGGACGCTTGCCTAAGAAAATGGCTGTCATCAGCATGAAATATAAACCTGTGAGAAAAATGCTCGGTGTTGAAATGGAGACCTTGGATTATATGGATTGGCCAGCCTCTTTTGATACGTCAAAAGCCGAGCGACTCTTAAAAGGAAGCGGCATCCGATGTGCGGATTTCCTGGAAACTATGCCGGAAATGGTCGCTTTTTATGAGTTGCATAAAAATGACAAAAAATTTCATATTCCAATCCAATAGTATATTTACTTTCGAAAAAATGGTGCTATACTCAAAATACAACTAAATTACTTTGACAGATGTCAAAGGGGAGTAGCTGTAGGGAAACCTATTTCACAGTCGTCAGCACATGGTTTGCAGCCATCGGTTGTGATAGCAATTTTGATTGCTTAGCGAGACCTTTGCCTTTTATTAGGTGAGGGTCTTTTTTGCTGGCAAAAAACAGGAGGAAGAAAGATGGATAGTGCAATATTATTGGAGTATGCCTGGGTCCTGTTGGTCCTGATTGGTCTGGAAGGCTTACTTGCTGCGGATAACGCAGTGGTAATGGCGGTAATGGTAAAACATTTACCGAAAGCTCAGCAAAAGAAAGCTTTATTCTACGGATTGGCGGGAGCGTTTGTTTTCCGTTTCGCTGCGTTATTCATGATTACGCTATTGGTGAATATCTGGCAAATCCAAGCATTAGGGGCCGCCTATTTATTGTTTATATCATTTAAACATATCTACGATCAGCGTAAAGGGCAGGAACACTCCATTGAACCGGAAGCCACAAAAGGTTCAGGTTTTTGGATGACAGTTCTGAAAATCGAATTGGCTGACATCGCATTCGCCATCGATTCGATGCTTGCTGCGGTAGCTCTGGCAGTAACATTGCCGCATTTGAACGTGTTTGGTCTTGAAGACATCGGCGGCATCAATTCAGGACAATTCGCTGTTATGCTTGCCGGTGGTTTAATCGGTGTTATCATCATGCGTTTTGCTGCGCATAAATTTGTTCAATTGCTGGAAAAATTCCCGCAGCTGGAAACAGCCGCGTTTGTGGTTGTAGGCTGGGTCGGCGTGAAGTTGCTCGTGATGACTTTGTCACATGAAAAGCTCGATATATTGCCGCATGACTTCCCGCATTCAACTCCTTGGACAATTACTTTCTGGAGCGTACTGGTAGGAATAGTAGTAGTCGGAGCACTTATCGGGTTGAAAAAGAATAAAGAAATTGAAAATCATTAATATTTTGAGAGCATCTTCTCCCGAAGATGCTCTTTTAATTTTATCGAAAAAATTAAGAGAAAGTTAAATTTTATTGTTTATACCCTTATAAAAAGGGGTACATCCTCGAATCATTATTATAGAAGGAAGAATTGTTCATTCTTTTCATTTTTTCCAATTCTCGTTACAATCAATATTAATGAGAAGAATGAAAGAGGTGAACCGGATGCTGCTGTCAGTATTGGCTGGATATTTCGGCCGCGGTGAGAAAAGCAATGCCGAATTGTTGGCAGTACAGGCTCAAAATGGCGATGCACAGGCAATGGAAAGCTTGTTGGCATCCTATTCACCATTTATGAAAAAAACTGCAGGACAAGTTTGCAAGCGGTTCATTAATGATCATGATGAAGAATATACGATAGCCCTTTCAGCGTTCCATGAGGCGGTCAATGGTTTCAATCATGAAAAAAACGCTTCTTTTTTGACTTTTGCACATATGGTCATCAGAAGGAGAGTCATTGATTATATCCGGAAAGAGGCCAACAGAAAAGATTTTGCCCATGATTTTCATGGTTTATCAGAGACGGATGACTTCAGGAGTGGAATTGATACATCTGCATCGATAAAAGATTATACAGAGCAGCAGCAGGTTGCGGCTCGCAGAGAAGAAATAGCTGAATATGAGAAGTTGCTTTCGGGATATGGCATGACATTCCAGGACTTGGTGAAAGTATCGCCAGCTCATGAAGATGCCAGAGTCACCGCAATCCAAATTGCCCAATTGGTTGCCGAAACTGAAGATTATCAGAATTTTCTTCAGCAAAAAAAGAAACTGCCAGTCAAGGACATAGAACAACTGGTGGAAGTTTCCAGGAAGACTATTGAGCGCAATCGAAAGTATATAATTGCGGTTGCTGTATTGCTAATGAGTGATTTGCATTATTTAAAGGATTACCTAAAGGAGCGGTTGCGTTGATGAGAATGCAAAAGGGACTGTGTATAGAATTGAATGGCAAGTCTTCTGTATTCATTGGCCATAGCGGGGAATTTGTCCACGGCATGCCAGTTGGGGAAGCTGCTGTGGGAGAAGAAAGCTATTTTTATCCTAAACAAGTGTTGGCTGTGCAAAAGCGCAAAGCCAATAAGCCGGTTTGGGCTCCTATCGCCGCTGCTGCAGCGGTGGCGGTGTTATTCCTCTCTGTACTTCTGCCGAAACAAGAAGCCTTTGCTTACGTTCAGGTGCAGGTGAATCCAGGAGTTGAGCTGGGAATTAATGATGGATATGATGTGGTTTCCATCAGGGGGTTAAATTCAGACGGCCGGGAAATATTAGAAGAACTTGGTGAATGGAAAAACCATCCACTCGAAGAGGTGCTTGATGAAGTAATTGTCCTGTCAATGAATTCGACTACTGATGAAATTGTCATTACGACAGTTGCTGACGAAGAGGATCAAGTTGCGGATAAGGAAGTTGTAGAATCAGTGCTGGCCATATCAGCAAAAGCAATGGCGAAAAACGTAACTGTTAAGCTGAAGGAAGCTTCTAAAACACAATGGAGAACTTCAGTCGAAAAGAGTGTGCCCGTGGGTCAACTGATTAACAACTCACAAAATCTAAAGAACGAAAAAAATGAGGACAAACCTGTTAAAGAGAAAAATAACCAGCCACTGAAAGTGGAAGATAAGCCGGCAGCTGTCGATAAACAAAAAGAAAAAGAGTTAAAGTCGGCAGAAAAAGCTAAAAAGCAAGAAGAGAAAAATAAAGGGGAAGTCAAAAATCCTCCTTCCGAAAAAGAAAAAGAAGTACCACCAGGCCAGGAAAAGCGTAAAGAAACTCCTGCTGCAGAAAAGGGAAACCCTAATCCGCCTGGCCAGGAAAAGCGCAACCAAGCCCCTGGACAGATAAAAAAAGATGATGTCAATAAAAGCGATGAGCCTGCAGATAAAAAAGATGAAGCACCTGGCCAGCAAAAAAATAAAGAAAACAAAGGAACAGAAAAAGAAAAGTCTCCAAAAGGAAATGAAAAATCTTCGAAAGCAAAGAATACAAAAGATAAATCCAAGCCCTCTGTTTCCGGACCGCAAAAATCAACAGAAAAAAACAATCTGAAACAACCAAGTGAGAAGAGCAGCAAGCAAAATAACAGCAGCAGTAACGGCAAGAACAATAAAGAAAAGAATAAGAATGAGTAATACAATGACAGCAGAAAATACTTTTCTGCTGTTTTTTAGATGGATAAGTGGGGAATTTCCGATTTCCCTTTCTTTTTTCAAATACTTTACTTAGAATAGGTAGATAACCGAAGTCGAAAGGATTTCACGCATATGAATAAATCGTTCCAAAAAATTCGTAATCTAACGCCAGCACAGGCGATTGCAGCCTATTATTTTGCCGCCATCACCATTTCCTTTCTGTTGCTGCGGCTCCCAGGAGTTCATCAGGAAGGCGTCAATATCCCTTTGATCGACACACTTTTTACTGCTATAAGTGCAGTGAGTGTTACTGGCCTGACTGTTATCAATATTTCTGAGACTTACTCTGTCTTCGGCATTGTGCTGTTAATGGTCATACTTCAATTAGGCGGCATTGGCATCATGTCTATCGGGACCTTCTTCTGGCTCTTGGTGGGTAAAAGGATAGGCCTTCGTGAGCGTCAATTGATCATGGTCGACCATAACCAGTTAAGTATGGCAGGTGTTGTCAAACTGATCCGCAATATTATTTCGATTTTATTATTGATTGAATTGATCGGTGCAATTATTCTTACGTTATATTTCATGCAGTTTTACGATACATTCAATGAAGCGTTGCTGCAGGGTGTCTTTGCCTCGGTAACAGCTACGACTAATGGCGGTTTTGATATTACCGGTGCCTCATTGGTTCCTTATTTCAATGATTATTTTGTTCAAGTGATCAATATGATTCTGATTATACTTGGCGCAATCGGCTTCCCGGTATTGATTGAGCTGAAAGAGTTTTTATCGAATAAAGATAAGAATTTCCGGTTTTCTTTATTTACAAAAATTACAGTGAGCACATTTGGTATCCTGCTCGCAATTGGTACCTTGGGGATACTTGCGCTTGAATCGTTTAAAGCATTCAAGGATATGTCTTGGCATGAGACATTATTCGCGGCGATTTTCCATTCGGTATCTTCACGGTCAGGCGGGCTAGTCACTTTTGATATCACCCAGTTCGATGAAGCGACAAACGTATTCATGAGTGTCCTGATGTTTATCGGAGCATCTCCGAGTTCCGCAGGGGGAGGGATCCGGACTACTACGCTGGCGATCGCGATTTTATTCCTGATTAACTTTGCCAGAGGGAAAAATACCATCCAAATCTTCAAACGGGAAATTCAATTGATCGATGTGTTCCGTTCCTATGCAGTCATTATCCTTGCCATATTTATGGTGATTGTATCAACGATGATCTTATTCATCACTGAACCGGAAGCATCAGCGATAGAAATCATTTTTGAGATTACCAGCGCATTCGGGACTTGCGGGATGTCGCTGGGTATCACAGATGATCTGTCTTCCTTCGGTAAGTTGACGATTATGGTCTTGATGTTCATAGGGCGTGTCGGACTTATTTCCTTCCTGTTTACTATTGGTGGAAAAACCGATCCGACGAAATTCCATTATCCGAAAGAACGTGTCATCATCGGCTAATAATTGTTTAAACTGCAGGGGATGCCATTTTCATGCAAAAAGGCTATAATCTTATTTATAGTGTTTAATAAGTGGAAAAGAGTGGATAGTATGAATGAAGAAATACAGAGATCTTTAAAATTATTTATTGTCATGTCACGAGCCCATAAAGCGATATCCGAGCAGGCCAATCAATTTTTTCAGGCCAATGGCGTAAATCCTACAGAATTTGCCGTAATGGAATTGCTTTACCATAAAGGAAAACAGCCGCTTCAAAAAATAGGCGGAAAAATCCTTCTGGCTAGTGGTTCTATTACGTATGTAATTGATAAATTGGAAAAACGAGGCTATATTACACGGGTTAATTGTCCAACTGACCGCCGTGTTACCTATGCTGAAATTTCCGAAGAAGGAAAAGAGTTCATGGCGCGCATTTTCCCTGAACATGAAAAAAATCTTCATGAATTGACAGCTGCCTTATCACCCGAAGAAAAAGATACTGCAATTGAGTTGATGAAGAAACTGGGACTTTCCATTAAGGATTTGTCTTATTGATCAAAAAAAACGGCTACCCTGAATTTCAGGGTAGCCGTTTTTTAAATCTGTATTGTATTATGGGACTTATCAGCCGGTCCTTACTTGGCGGTGATGGTCTTGCCCATGTTTAGAAATTCTTCAGTAACTCCAGCGTCTGTAAGATCGAAAATTGTAAGTTTAACGATCAAACCTTCTGTTTCAAATACTGCTCCAGTTACTTTTCCGTTTTCTGTCGGGATTTCATAAACAGCGGAATTTTTGAATCCAGCCTCTTCAAATGCTGGCAACTCAGTCATTTCGGCAGTTTCGTTGGAAGCTATCACTGTTTGTTGGATGGAATCGTCAGCAAAAGCAAAATCCGCTTCTTCAGGTTTGAAAGTTTCAACACGCATAAACAACTCATCATTTTCTGTTGAGTAGATTACATCTTTGTTTGGCTCTTCAGCAGTAAGTTCATACCCTGAAAGCAAATGGATTTGGTAAGATTGCGAATCACTGACTGTCGGTGTCCCTTCAGTGGCTGCCGGATTTTCTTCTTCGGCTTCAGTGCTCTCTTCAGCAGGTTCTTCCTCAGAAGATTCCTCTTCCGGTGCTTCTTCTGTTGTTTCTTCTGTTGCTTCTTCAGTGCTTTCCTCTGTTGCAGTTTCTTCTGAAGTTGTCGTTTCGCTTTGTTCAGTGTTGGATGTTGCAGTACCGTTTGTCTCTTCGGTCGATTCGTCCGACCCACATGCAGCCATTAAACCGCCAAGTGCCAGTACTGATGCTGCTAAAAATAATTTTTTATTCATATAATTTCACTCCCTTTGTAAAGTAGACGCATGAATCTGGAAATCGTTTCACTATTTTTTTTAAAAAAGTAAATATTACCTTTTTAGTTTAACATGGCTTGGAAATAAATGCTTTTCTGTCTAGACGTCAGAGCTGAACAGGCACTTCCGCTTTTCTAACTGTCCAGACTCCAGCGCCCAGCCCCTCGAGTCGCTTCAGCCTTGCCGTTAATGGCAAAGAACGCCATTATAATTTATAACTACTTATTGCTGCTCCTGCATCGCTGCGCGCTTCGTCGCAAATAGAAGGCTCAAATTACCTTTGAGCCTTCTATTGCTTGTCGGGGCTAAACGGGCGCTTCCGCTTTTAATATTAAAATGGAAAAACAATAAAAATCAATATCATTAACAATAGGTGGGCAATAATAAGCGCGGGCATACTTTTTTTCTTTTCATAAAGATAACCGAGGACTAAACCGACTGCGGTTCCCGCGAATATTCCCGGCCAGAAATCTGCCAGCCATAAAGTCAGGCCAAAAAGGACTGATGCTATCGGAACGGCAATGGAAGCCGGTACATACCGCTTGAGCTGCTGCTGAACAAATCCACGCCAGAACAACTCTTCACCAGGCACAACGATGAACATCAATAATAAAAGATGCCAAACTGAGGCCGGCGTGAATATTGCCAGGAAATCAGCAGTGGAAGACGCTGACCCGACACCCAGCACTTGCAGCAGATGATAGCCCGCAAACAAGATCAGGTATATTGCTGCAGCAGCGGATATTCCATAAGTAAATGACTTCCAAGTGCGCATTTCTTCATGAATTTCCCCGAATAAAATGGCTGCGGACATTAAAATTAATAAAGCGAATGTATACATATACCAAAAAATAGAGATATCAGCAAATGCCAAATTGTATAAGCCATAAGCGATCGGCAGCACATATAATAGTTTGTGTTTCGTTAAAAAGCGCAGCATAAAATATCCTCCTATAATGTAAAAGACAAGTTTTGCCGTTTTATGGTAAAACTAACACTGTCCGGAGACAATCCTTGTTGTATAATAAATGGAAGAGCCATTGCCGGACTCAGGCAAACTCTTTGTCCGCTATGTATTATAACAGACTTCAAGCCTTGGAAATATTGAAAAAGGAGAATTAAATAATGACAGATTACAATGAATTATTAGACCGGCTAAAATCGGGTGAAATCGAATCCTTAACTGTTGAAAAGGAGAATTTTCTCGAGTTCCGTACTGTTTTGATTGTCCGGGAAGATTTCAAGCATTTTCGCGGTGAAGCTTTTCATCATGGCAAGACAATCTATAGATATACACAGGAACCGAGTAAATAAAAGCATACATAACTCAAAGGGGTGCGTTAAATGGGGAATTTAAAAGAAGTGAAAGAGCATTTGAATCATTTGGTTGTGGGCCGTGAAAAAGAAATCGACTTTATGCTGATCGCTTTGATCCAGCAAGGCCACGTATTGCTTGAAAGTGTTCCAGGTTCAGGGAAAACCTGGATGGCAAAAGCGTTTGCTGGATCTTTCAGCGGCATGTTTCGCAGGCTTCAATTTACACCTGATGTGTTGCCATCGGACGTGACTGGTATCCGTTTCTTCAATCCGAAAAATCAGGAATTCGAGCTTCGTCCGGGCGCTGTAATGGCAAATATCCTACTGGCTGACGAGATTAACCGGGCAACACCTCGCACACAGTCAAGTTTGCTTGAATCCATGGAAGAAAAACAAGCGACAATTGATGGGGAAACGCTGCAGCTGCCACAACCATTCATGGTTATTGCTACTCAAAACCCGGTTGAATCCCAGCAAGGGACTTTCCCATTGCCGGCTGCCCAATTGGACCGTTTTCTGTTCCGATTGGAAATCGGTTATCCGGATTATGATGAAGAAATGTCGATTATTCGAAACTTCCGGGATAATGTCTCCCATAAAAAACAGATAATGAGCATTGCATCAGTTGATGATGTGGCGGCATGGTCTAAAGGCGCAAGCGAAGTCAGTGTCCATGAAGATATCGAAAAATATATCCTGAATTTGGTGCGCGCGACCCGTGAACATCCATCGATCGAACTTGGTCTCAGTTCCCGTGCAGCGCTTGCTCTGGTCCACGCTGCCCAAGGGAAAGCTTATTTGGATGGCCGTGATTTTGTAACACCTGATGACGTCAAGTACATACTTGAACCAGTAGCTGTCCACCGTCTTCTGTTGACGGTCGAAGGAATGCTGGTCCAGGATCCAGAGACATTGCTCAAAGAGATTTCCTCTTCGGTGGCATCCCCGGTTGAGGCTTATTGACATGAACTGGATCCGCCATGATTATGGAATAAAAAACACTAAAATGGCTCTCGGCTTCACTGTCGTTCTATTTATTATGTCTATGGTGTTCCTTCAATTTACAGCTGCTGCGATTACGGCTTTCATCGGCTTTATTGTAGCGCTGCAATTAGCTTATTTTTCAAGACTTGGTGATAAACTCGTTTTTAAGAATTCAAAAATCCGAAAAAGAGTCTTGAATGGCGGAGATTCACATTGGGAACTGTCCTTTGAAAATAAAGGCTTGCCTGTTTGGGGCGCTAACCTGAAAATCTGGTTTATTGACACAGTTATACCCGTTGGCCAGGAAGCAGGCAGTTATACCGAGCTTGTTGAGCTCGATATCCCTTTTACGGTGGGATATAAAGAGACGGTGGTGTTAAAAGTGCCGGTTACAGGAAATCGCCGAGGCTTGTCCCGCATCAAGAAAATGGAATTATCGATTCCTCATCCATTCGGCCAGGGGAGCCTGATGCTCGAATACGGTGACATGATTCTGCAAGAACATCTTGTTTATCCGAAACTGCGCAAATATCAATTCCGCTATGCACCGTCAAAACAGAAACCGGGACAATTCAACTTGCGGCATTCGCTGTTTGAAGATCCCTTCCAGCCGATCGGTACACGGGATTACGTCTCGACAGACCAATTCAATCAGATTCACTGGAAGGCAAGTGCCAGAATGCAGACCTATCAGACGAAGGTTTACAATCATGTGGCGAATGAAGCGATGCTTTTTGTGCTGAATGTCGCTGACCGTTATGCGACAATATCGAACCTGGAAGAAAGAATTGAAGAATTGGCATCTTATATAGAAAACTGCTTTAGCGAAGGTGTGCCTTATGCCATAGCAATCAACGTCCGGTCAGCCGGCAAGATTCCTTATCTCTATCTGGCTTCGGGTGAAGGAAGCAGACAAAGACAGCATGCGCTTGAATTGTTGTCGGTGATTTCGAAAAACAATTCGACAATGCCGTTCGTTTCAATGATCGCCCATTTGGATCTTCATATGGAATTGCCTTATACGACTTACCTTATGACGGACAACCATGAAAGCGTCAGAAAATATATACCGAAGTGGAGCAGAAAAACAGAGTTGAAGATTCTGCGCACAAGCGAAGGGCGGGTGATTGCATGACTGCAAGATTTTCTTCGGTCACCGCGTATATTCAGGATGCTTTCCTCATCTCATTTGTATTTCTGTTTATCGACGCTGGAGCCAGATTTCCTTTGGTTTTGATCTGGCTGGGGTTAGTGCTGGCATCGGCATTGGCAGCAGCTGCCGTCAGTTGGCGGAAGCCTTATAATCCAGCGCTTGTTCTGACTGCAGCCGGCCTGATAATGGCAATATCCTTATTTGCCGGGGTGACGGTCGGTACGTTCATCGTCTTAACAATCATTTCTTTATATCGTCTGCATGCCAGATTTTCTGAGATAGAAGATAAAAGCAGTGGAGAAAGTTCCTTTATGATACTGTTTTTGGTGATATTCACTATTGCATTGATTTTAAGTATCTTTAACCCGCTGGGCAGTTCACAGCTCCTATTGTTTCCGGTTGCAGCAGCAGCCATTATTTTCTACACTGTATCACGTCTGCTTTACCGGTATTTTGCCGCCAGGCAGGAAGGGGCGAAATTCTGGCAGGCGCTTGCTGGTTCAGCAGGCATTATCGCCATTTCCGGGGCAATAGCATTCGTTGTTTATTTACTGGCTGATGAAACACGGCAACTAGCCGGAACGGTTTTCGGAGGCATACTGGCAGTGGTCTTATGGCCATTTGCAGGTGTACTGAACTGGCTGGTGAATATTGTGAACGGACTTTCCAATGAAGAAGAGATGCAGGAGAATCTGAGCAATATGGAACAACAAGCGGAACAGACGGAGGATATTCCTTATTCACAAGGCGCGATGGAATTCGATTATACAATCATTGCTGGTATAGGCATTGTGCTTGCGGTGATTATCGGTATTCTGCTGATCCGAAAGATAAAACCGGATAGTGCCGGTCAAAAAGAAGAAAGGGTTGCTGAAGTCATCCGTTTTTCTGAAGTTGCCGATAAAACTCAAGAACCAGAACCGGCCAGAGGGTACGAGCTAGTCGATATCCATGAAATCCGGAGAGCGTTCAGAGAGTTTGAAACCAAGGCAACCCAAGCTGACAAAGGCCGCATGGAACACGAAACCGTCAGGGAATGGGCTCGTCGTGAAGAATTGCCATTTACGGAATTCTTTTTTAGAACCTATGATAAAGTGCGGTACAGCGACGGATTAATAGCGACCAGTGAAGCATCTCCTTTCGTGGAAGAGCTGGAAAAAATAAATAAAAATTTTTTTAGGGAAAATGTTTAAACCCATATTTATCTGGGCATACTAATAAAGAACACAGCAACATTCTCATTTCCCCCTTTTGTGGTCGGTCCTTAACTGGATCGGCTTCTTTTTTTTGTTTTTTTTATTGTTTAGACTCCTACCTCTCAGAGCTGACCAGGCACTTCCGCTTTTCTATTGTCTAGACTCCCGCGGCCCAGCTCTTCGGGTCATAAGCCACTTCGTGTCTAGTCTCCAGTGCCTAGCTCTTCGGGATATAAGTCAAACCAGCTGCGTGGCAAAAAGCGCCACTACGCTGATTCGCCTTATACCTTTCAGAGCTGACCAGGCACTTCCGCTTTTCGAGACTGTGCGGCTGAAAACACGCCGCTTCGCCAAACCGTCTTATGCCTTTCAGAGCTTAACGGTCGCGGTCGCTTTTCTATACTATTTAATGAATATACAGAAGATTTTTGCTAAACTGAAGTTAGCTTGAAAAAGGAGGATACATATGAAGGTAGGATTTATCGGAACAGGAGTCATGGGAAACAGCCTAGTGAAGCACCTGCTTGATGAAGGGCATGAAGTTTCTGTCTATACGCGAACAGCTTCAAAAGCGCAAAATCTATTGGAAGCTGGCGCAAAGTGGCAGGAATCTCCGAAAGTGCTGGCGAAGGACGCGGAAGTTATTTTTACGATGGTCGGCTATCCTTCAGACGTGAAAGAAATCTATTTCGGGGATGAAGGCATCATTAACAATGCCAATGAAGGTACTGTGTTAGTCGATATGACCACGTCGAAACCGGAACTTGCCCGTGAAATTTTCAAGACCGCACTTCAGAAGGGGATATCAGCACTTGACGCCCCTGTTTCCGGCGGAGATATAGGTGCGAGAAATGGTTTATTATCCATCATGGTCGGGGGAGAAAAAAGTACTTTTAAACAAGTGCAGCCTTTACTGGATCTTTTTGGCGGAAATATAGTTTATCAGGGACCAGCTGGTTCAGGGCAGCATACAAAAATGTGCAATCAAATCGTTATTGCTTCCAATATGATGGGGGTCAGCGAATCATTGATCTATTCCCTGAAAGCAGGGCTCGATCCCGAAACTGTTCTCTTGTCTATTTCCTCAGGGGCAGCAGGGTCCTGGTCCTTGTCAAATCTGGCGCCGAAAATGATCTCGCGAAATTTCGAACCCGGATTTTATATTAAACACTTCATTAAAGATATGAGAATTGCTTTGGAAGAAGCGGAATTGATGGGGCTGGAACTCCCTGCGCTACGTTTGTCCCTCAGCCTGTTTGAGAGTCTGGCGGAAAAAGGGTATGAAGATAAAGGCACTCAGGCATTGATCGTTCAATATGAAGATAATAATTACAAAGAGCCGAAGACAATTTAGTCCCGGCTCTGTGCATCAGTCAAAATAAGATTTTTTAGGTGAATAGAATCTGTTCATTTCTCGCGGCTGATAAGCTTTTCCGGGATTAGTTGCAGCTGTATCTTTTTTTACAGGCTGCAGGCCGGTCAACTCACTTAAGATTTCCTTGGCAGAACGCAAGTTCATCCTGCTGGCGGGGTTCCGATAGGATTCATCCAGATGGCCGAGGTGTTCAAGATTCTCGAAGTCTTCTTTTTTCGGCAGCATGTGAAAATAATAGTCTCCACATTTTACGAGGACAGAAGATTGCTGTTGGCTTTTACGGGGGTTTTTACTGAAGTGCAGCCCTATTTTCTGAGCGCGGTCCTGGAGAATCATTTTATTTAACGCCTCTTTTTTTAAGGCATATAAATAATGATTGTCTGAAGCGGTCTTTGCGTGCCTGTTGACTGTGAAAATTGCCTGAGCAATTTCAGAATCCATTCTGGAGTTAGACATAGGCTCATTCCTTTCAAAGAGGATTATATTCCTAAAACATCTTCATTATATCAAAATTTTCTTGCAATGTGTATAACAAGTATCAGGAATATATGTTCATTTGAGGAAATAGGCGTAATTTATCGTTTTTACATAAAAAAATCTAATGAGGCCTAAAGGAGGAATTTGGAATGTTTCAAGATCAAACTATAATTGTCACGGGTGGTTCTAGCGGTATGGGGTACCATATGGCGGAAAAATTTGCTTCTGAAGGAGCAAATGTTGTCATTACCGGGAGAGACATGGAGAAATTGAATGAGGCTGTTAAAAATATGGCAGATTCAAAAGGGACGGTTGAAGTTTTTCAAATGGATGTCCGTGAGCCGGAGCACGCAAAAGCTATGGTTAAATTTGCCCATGAAAAATTCGGCCGAATTGATGGTTTGGTTAATAATGCCGCTGGAAACTTTATCGTTCATGCGGAAAAACTATCGCCTAACGGCTGGAAGTCAGTTGTTGATATTGTATTGAATGGTACATTCTTCTGTTCACATGCTGTCGGAAACTATTGGATTGAAAATGAAACTAAAGGAAATATCCTGAATATGCTTGCGACTTACGCCTGGAATGCGGGTGCTGGAGTAGCGCATTCAGCTGCCGCAAAAGCAGGTGTTATGTCATTGACTCGCACTCTCGCAGTAGAGTGGGGAACTCAATACGGAATTCGTGTAAACGGCATTGCACCGGGTCCTATTGAACGTACTGGCGGAGCAGATAAGCTGTGGGAATCAGAAAAAGCGGCCAAACGCACACTCGAATCGATTCCTCTTGGCCGATTGGGCAAGCCTGAAGAAATTGCGGAACTTGCCGCCTTTATCATGTCGGACAAAGCTTCCTATATGAATGGGGAGATTGTGACGCTTGACGGCGGGCAATGGCTGAATAAATTTCCTTTTTAAGTAAATAATACTTTCTTTTAAATAGTTTCATGTTTAGTGATGTGTTATGATGAAATCGGAGTGATTAGCATCAGTATATGATGCAAAAGGAGTAGAGCGCATGATTTCATTACCAAGCAAAGACTTTCTTGAAACTCAAATAGAAGACTATATTATTTCATCTGAAAAGGTCGCACACGTCCAGTTGGGCAATAGCGCGGAACACGCGTTGCTTGTATTAACTAAAACAGGTTATTCGGCAATTCCGGTTTTGGATATGAAATACCGTTTCCAGGGGCTGATCAATACGCAGCGGATTACGGAATCCATTCTTGGGCTCGACCATATTGAATACGAAAAATTACCGGAAATTAAAGTGCAGGAAATTATGCAGACTGATATTCCCTTGATTAAAATAACTGAACGTTTTCAGAAGGCGCTTGATTTGCTGATCGATCAGAACTTCCTTTGTGTAGTTGATGATGACGGTTTGTTCATGGGTATTTTGACCAGACGTGTGGTATTGAAGCAATTAAAGAAACAGATTTATCAAATCCGAAATAATCAATGAATGGAAGGCCTCGAGGAAAGAGGCCTTTTTTGTTGTGCAATTTGAAGTGAGGGTTCAGAGTTATGAAGACGACAAATCGACCGCTCGTACTGGCTTCTGTCATGCTGGCAATGTTTGTAGGTGCAGTAGAGGCGACAATTGTGGCAACCGCCATGCCAAGCATTGCAGCAGATCTGGGTGGGTTCTCAAAATATAGCTGGGTCTTTTCAGCATATCTGTTGATGAATACAGTGACCGTTCTTATTTATGGAAAGCTTTCCGATATCTTTGGCCGTAAACCGATTTTCGCTTTTGGCATCATATTGTTCCTTTTTGGTTCCCTGATGTGCGGCCTCGCCAATTCGATGGATCAGTTGATCATCTACAGGCTGATACAGGGTATGGGTGCCGGTGCAGTATTGCCGATTGCCACAACAATCGTGGGGGATATCTATTCTGCTGAAGAACGGGCTAAAGTACAGGGATACCTTTCAAGTGTCTGGGGTATTTCTGCGGTGTCCGGTCCAGCCATCGGTGGAGTTCTTGTTGCGACTGTCGGTTGGGAATATGTATTCTGGGTTAATATTCCGCTTGGCATACTGGCGCTTGCCGGAGTACTTCTCTTTCTGAAAGAACCGCAGAAAACCGGCAAGCCTTCAATTGATTACGCCGGAGCGGTTTTATTGACGATCGGTTTAATCAGTTTATTATACTTCCTTGTTGAAGGCGGCGTCGGTTTTGACTGGTTTTCTCCGTCAGCGGCAATTCTTATTACCACCTCGGCTGTAGCTTTCACTTTATTCGTTTTTGTTGAGCGGAAGGTTAAAGATCCGATTATGCCATTTGATATATGGAAAAATAAAACGATTCTTTACGCCAATCTTGTATCTCTAGCTACAGGAATTATTTTGATCTCTGTTTCGAGTTATTTGCCAACCTATGTCACTGGGGTAATGGAACAGCCTGCTGCCATCGCCGGATTTACATTGACCGCCATGTCAATCGGCTGGCCAATTGCATCCACTTTGTCGGGGAGGCTGATAATCCGATTCGGTTATTTCAGGACTTCGCTTGCCGGCGGGGTATTTTTGGTGCTTGGAGCTCTCTTATTTGTGCTGATGCGTCCGGAAGCGGGACCATGGTGGGCGGCTTTATCAAGCTTTGTTATTGGTATCGGCATGGGTTTGACGAGCACCGCATTCATCGTGTCGATCCAAAGTGCTGTTACGTATGAAAAGCGGGGAGTCGCTACAGCTTCCAATATGTTCATGCGGAATCTTGGCAGTACAATCGGAGTGGCGCTTCTTGGCACCGTACTTAATACAACGCTGCTGAATTATTTTAAAGAAAGCGAAGAAGGCTACGGCTTGGACTCCATTAATTCGCTGTTAACCGTTGATAGCCGCGCAGACATGCCTGCCGATGAACTGCAGTATCTGCAGGAAGGATTATCCTTGGCTCTTCAGAATGTCTATGCTTTAATGGCTGTTTTTGCTGTTGTCAGCCTGTTGCTGATATTTGGTCTGCCAAGAGATAAAGGAGTGAGAAGAAGTGTCAAATGAAGAAATGATCATAAAAATTCTGGCTGAGGAAGGCAATATGAGAAAAGCATCTGAGCGTCTCTTCCTTTCGCAGCCGGCTTTATCGCAAAGATTGCAATCCATTGAAAAAGAGTGGGGCCAGCAATTATTCATCCGGTCCCAAAAGGGACTGACACCGACACCAGCAGGCGAATTGGTCATCAATTACGCTAATGAGATGCTTCAGCGCAAAGAAGAAATATTTGAAGTGCTTCATACGCTGACGTCAAAAGTGCATGGCACATTGAAAATAGCCTGTGCTTCAATCATTGGCCAAAATTGGCTGCCGAAAGTGCTGAAGGATTTCGTCACTCTTTATCCTCAGGCGAAAATCCAATTGATTACCGGCTGGAGTTCTGAAATTACAAGAGCTTTATATGAAGGGGAAGCACATATAGGGATTGTCCGTGGACATACCGATTGGAAAGGGAAGAAAATCCACTTATTCCGCGATACTTTGTATTTAGTCGATAAGGAAATCGATTCCCTTGAACAGGTCCTGGAAACGGAACGGCCTTTCATCCAATTCAAAAGCGATTCTAATTACTATGAAGAAATCCAGCAATGGTGGCAAAAGCATTTCGCATCCAATCCGAAAAGACAGATTACAGTGGACCAGATTGAAACGTGCAAGCAAATGGCGGTCAATGGCATTGGATACGCTATACTTCCTTCTATAACATTAAACGGCACGGAAGATGTTCATACGGTCGCGTTGGCTAGCAACGCGGAAGAACTCGAATTGACACGCGATACGTGGCTCATTGGCTATGATTCCGCTTTCGAATTGCGGCAGGTATCCGCTTTTGTTGAAATTGTGCAAAAACATGCCGCTTTATTAGACTAGAGTAATGAATTATCTTGCAGTTTCCGTTATAATTACACCATCAACTATAGAAAGAGGTTTTAATTGATGAAGCAAATGGATGCAAATGAAATTATTTCGTACATACAGAATGCAAAGAAATCAACACCTGTAAAAGTTTATGTTAAAGGTGAAGGCGTTGCCTCATTAAATTTCGGAGAGTCTACAAAAGTTTTTGGCGAAGGTGCTCATGCCACCGTTTTCGGTGAATGGTCAGATATCGAAAAAGCATTAAAAGAAAACGAAGCTGCGATTGAAGACTACGTTGTAGAAAATGATCGCCGCAATTCAGCGATTCCGATGCTGGACCTGAAAAACATCAACAGCCGCATCGAACCTGGCGCATTTATACGTGAAAATGTGGAAATCGGCAATAACTGCATCATCATGATGGGCGCAGTCATCAATATCGGATCGGTTATCGGCGACGGTACGATGATCGATATGGGCGTTATCATGGGCGGCCGTGCTACTGTCGGCAAGAATTGCCACATCGGCGCAGGCGCAGTGCTTGCAGGCGTAATCGAACCGGCTTCTGCAACTCCAGTTATTGTTGAAGATAATGTAATGATCGGCGCTAATGCAGTAGTCCTTGAAGGCGTGCGTATCGGTCAAGGCGCAGTTGTCGCAGCTGGAGCAATCGTTATCGAAGATGTACCTGAAAATTCAGTAGTGGGCGGCACGCCAGCTCGCGTATTGAAATTGATGGATGAAAAGACTCGCTCGAAAACGGAAATTAAGCAAGAACTTCGTCAACTATAAGGAATCTAATATGAACCTAATCCAAATCAGAAGAGATTTGCATAGAATACCGGAGATCGGTTTCCGAGAATTTAAAACGCAGCAGTATCTGCTCGAGCAGATACGCTCGATGCCGCAGGAAAGATTGGAAATTACCGACTGGCAAACAGGCATCGCTGTAAAAGTTAGCGGGCTGGATGCAAATAAGCTTATCGCCTGGCGCACAGACATCGACGGCTTGCCGATCGAAGAAAATACTGGACTTGCTTTCAGTTCAGAGCATATAGGGTTTATGCATGCTTGCGGACACGATATCCATATGGCGAATGCGATCGGATTGCTAAAACGGCTCATCGAAAATCCGATAAAGCAGGATGTGCTGCTGCTGTTTCAACCGGCGGAAGAAGGGCCGGGCGGAGCTTTGCCTTTCAGGGAATGGCTGAAAAATGAGCGGCCGGATTTATGGCCGGATGAAATCTACGCTATGCATATCGCTCCAGAACTGCCCGTGGGTACCGTTTCGACAAAACCGGGAATGTTATTTGCCAATACATCAGAACTTTTTATAGATTTGCATGGAAAAGGCGGCCATGCGGCATTTCCGCATTTAACAGAAGATATGGCGATTGCCGGCGCATCACTATTGATGCAGCTTCAGACGATTGTCAGCCGCAATATCAACCCGATGGATTCGGCAGTTTTGACGGTCGGCAAATTCACAGCCGGCACCGTTCAGAATATTATCGCTGAAAATGCCCGATTGGAAGGCACCATCAGGACTTTAAATAATACATCTATGCTGAAAATGAAAGAGCGCATAGAAGCCATTTGTAAAGCGGTTGAAACGGGTTATAATTGCCGTATTTCGATAGACTACGGAGCTTCTTACCGAGAAGTTGATAACAACGCGCAATTAGCTGAACATTTTCTGGAGTTTGCCTCATCGGCCGAAGGCATCACTGCTGTCCGCGCAGATGCCGCGATGACCGGGGAAGATTTTGGCTATTTCACTGAGCAGATACCTGGGTTGATGTTCTGGGCTGGAGTCGACTCGGAATTCGGGCTTCACCATTCAAAAATAAATCCCGATGAAAAAATCCTGGCTCTTATGCCTGATCTCATTCACCGTTATTTCAGTGGACTATAGAAAGTGGACAGCAAAATGCTGTCCACTTTTTTTTCTTCTTAAAGGAACTATTTTACAGTTGGAGCGTACTAATTATATAGAGAGTAAAGGGGGCACGATATGAAAAGATCAATATCATTTGCATTCATAATTTTATCAGCCTGGCTGCTGTTTATTGTGGCTCCGCTGCATACATCGGCAGAAGCCGACATAACAATTGACGCGGAAGCCGGGTTCCAGAATAAGGTGAAATATAACAGAGGTGTCCCGTTACAAATTACGGCTTCCAATAACGGCACTGCGTTTTCGGGAGATCTGGTCATTGATTATTCCGAAAGCTATAACATTGGATCGGGATTAACAGTGCCGCTTGAGCTGGCGGCAGGAGAAACCAAAACATTCAATTTATCGCTGCCAGGAATGATGGACAACAACTACTCTGGCGGAACGACCAATCAAACAATCTTCATTTATGAAGGCGGCTGGAAAAAAGGGGATGCCATCGATTTTCAGGGAAGTAAATCGCTGCGCCCCAATTATTTCATGCCCGAGATTCCCTTTATCGCAACATTGACCCAAAACGCTGACCGGTTAAGTGGATTAAGTGGATATTTACCAGTAAACGGTGCGAATGCACAAGTATTCCATTTTACTATGGAAGGAGAGAAATCGCTTCCTTCTGAATCACTTGCCTGGGATGCGCTGGATTATTTGATTATTGATGAATTCCCTTATAGTGATCTTCCAGCTGAAACGCAGGAGGCTGCTATGACATGGCTCGAACAGGGAGGAAAAATCCTGGTAGGCGCTGACAGCAATTTAGGGGCCGCGACAGGGAATCTTTCTGATTTGCTGCCAATGCAGCTTAATACGCCAGAGGAGACAGCCGTTTCTGGATTTGAGAATCCGATTCCGGTTTATCAGGGTGATGTCGAAGCGGATGCCCTGGTGATACTTGAAGAAGAAGGGCAAATCTTAGCAGTGCAAAGAACCGTAGGTGCGGGAACAATAATTCAAACGGCATTTTCACTTGGGGATGAGCCAGTCGTTTCCCAGGATGGGTACGAAGAGATGCTGGTTAAGTTAGTTGGCGCTGACCAGAATTCCTCTGCCTTTCAGCAGGATCAGTCGATTAAAGAAAGAATGTCGTATGAAGTCGGAATGGTCAACGAATTATTTGAAAGCTTTGCCGTTTCCAAAACGGTAATGTTCCTGATTATTCTTTTGTATATTATTATTGTTGTTCCCGTACTATATCTATTTCTTATTAAAAAAGACAAGCGGGAATATGCTTGGCTTGCAATCCCTTTAATTGCGGGGCTTGCATCAATAGGTATTTTTGCCGCAGGTGCCAAAGACAGAATAGCTAATCCTCAAATCCAGCAAACCGGATTTTTCGAGGTAGATGGCGATGGCGGGCTGAACGGCTATTACATGAATACTTTATTATCGAACCGCAGCGGCGATTATCGGTTCACTGCTCCAGCCAACACGACAATGACTGCTACAGCAGGGGATCAATTTTCATCAAACAATACACATCAAAATGCGATTTTAGAAAAAGGGGCAGCCGCCTCCACTTTGACTGTACGAAATATGCGATATTGGTCAGTGGCTTCTGTACTAGGAGAATCTTATATCAGCGGCAGCGGCCAGTTTGATATCCAGTTGATAATGGAAGATGGGAACCTGACTGGGACAATACGGAATTCTTTCCCGTTCTCTGTTAAAGACGCAGCGATCTGGACCGGAACGAGGTTTATTTCATTGGGAGACTTTAATCCCGATGAAGAAAAGCAGATTGCTGAAGCCGTCCAGTCAGAATTGCTGCAGCCAATTTCACCGATGGCACAATATCAGGTGCCACAAAATATCAGCGGCGGTGAAGAGGAATTAATTGAGGCGAGAAAACAAAGCGCTTTGGCAATGGCATACGAACATCTTGGAAGAGACGCGTCGACTCCTTATTTGATTGCTTACGCAGATACAGCAATCGCACCAATCTCATTGGAGGACCAGGATGCGAATGTTTCTGCGGTCCATTTGCTTGCGCAAAGTTTTGAACCAAGTATGAACTTTGACGGAGAAGTTGCCATCAGTTCTGACAACTTAAAGATAGATGTACAACTGCAAAGCGCTATGGGTCATGTCGAAAAATATCCAAATAATCCACATTTTTATGGGCTGGAACCTGGAGAATATAGAGTTCGATATGAATTGCCGGATGCACTGGCTGACCAGGATGCTGAGTGGACGCGTTTTGAAACACAGTCTGCTTCGACAGATGTGCAATTTTCAATTTTACGGACAGATACGGGTGACTACGAACCTTTGGATGCCGGGTCCAATGATTTATCGGAGAATAGCGGAAATTATATTTCGGATGATGGAACTATTGAAATTCGCATCACTAAAAATGAAATGACCGGTTTTTCAGAGATCACAGTCCCAAAAATCGAGCTGGAAGGAGTGGTTGGCCAATGATCGAAATAAAGGGATTAACGAAAAAATATGGCTCCTTTTATGCCTTGAAAGATTTGAACCTGACAATTGAAGAAGGAACAGTTTTCGGTTTTGTCGGTGCCAATGGGGCTGGAAAATCCACCACCTTTTCAATATTGGCGACACTCCTTCAGCCGACTTCCGGAGAAGCCTGGATCAATGGCATCAGCATTTCTCAAAACCCACATGAAGTGCGGAAACAAATTGGTTATATGCCGGATTTCTTTGGGGTCTACGATCAGCTTAAAACAGAGGAGTACCTTGATTTCTACGGGGCAAGCTATGGTTTGGATGCCCAGCAAAGAGCCGTATTGATACCCAAATTACTCGAACTGGTTAATCTTTCGAATAAAAGAAATGATTATGTCGATCTGCTGTCTAGAGGGATGAAACAGAGGCTTTGCCTCGCCAGGGCTTTGATTCATGACCCTAAAGTTTTGATACTTGATGAACCGGCATCCGGATTGGATCCTCGTGCAAGAGTTGAAATGCGGGAGATTCTGAGAGAGCTGAAAGCGATGGGCAAAACGATACTGATCTCTTCTCATATCCTGCCGGAGCTGGCTGAGATGTGTGACACACTGGGAGTCATCGATTCAGGCGAGTTGATCGCTCACGGTTCGGTACAGAGCATTCAGGAAAAACTGCAAAGTGAAAAAGTCATAAGCGTCAAATTGACTGGCAGTTTTGCTGAAGCGATCCGTTTTTTTGAAAATGATCCACTGGTTTCACAAATTACGGAAATTCAGGAAAGAGGTCTTCTTCAATTCTTGTATAAGGGCACAGAAGATGACCAATTGGCATTGCTGCGTAAAGCGATGACCACCGGTTTGCCCATACTAGCATTTTCAGAAGAAGAAACGGATCTGGAAGACGTCTTCATGGAAATTACGAAAGGAGCTGACACGCAATGAAGGAGCTCCTGGCCAATCCAGTTATGGTGAAGGAAATAAAATTACGATTCCGGAATATGAAGAGTTTTACAGGTCTTTTCTTCTATCTATTAATTATGGGAATCTTTGTTTTCGGTTTTATAAACCTGACCAGTTCAATTTCAGGCAGCGGATTTTTCCGTCCAGAAGAAAGTTTTATGCTGTTCAGTATGCTGAGCTACATCCAATTGGGGCTGATACTATTCATTACGCCTGGGCTTACCGCTGGAACCATCAGCAGCGAGCGGGAAAAGCAGACCTTGAACATTCTGCTGACAACAGCGCAAAGCAGTTTCCAGATCATATTCGGCAAGCTGCTGTCATCAATAGCATTCTTGCTGCTGCTTCTTGTCTCCGGGCTTCCCATCTATAGTATGGTATTTTTATATGGAGGCGTATCACCCAGTCAGATTGCCACCATCTTTCTGTTCTACTTTTTGACTTTGTTGGTCATCGGCGCTTTGGGTGTCATGTATTCAACGTTATTGCGCAGAACGATCGTCTCAATGATTGCAACGTATAGTACGATGATTTTCCTGACAGCCGTTACGGGGTTTTTCCTGATACTGTCTGTATCCCTGTCCTCAGCAGCAATGGGGACAGGCGTGACGCCGCTCAGTTATTTCTGGGCAAGCATCAACCCTGCAGTGGTTCTGTTGACTTTGCTTGAACCCGGGTTCAGCGATGAGATTGCTCAAATGACGGGAATTCCGCTTCCGTTATGGGTCAGTTATACGATTTTCTACACGTTGATTTTTGTAGGAGCGATATGGCTGTCTGTAACTAAATTGCGGGTGAATATGAATAAATACAGATAAGGAGGATGCGTTATGGACAGCCAAAAAATCACTTTGTTCATCGAAAAGGCCAATCAGCGCCTGAAACTGCAATATTTAATAAGAATTCTGCAGATTGCTTTGTTTTTCGGTCTGGCTTCGGCGTTATTAATCATGGTCATTTCGAGGCTGTCCGTTTTTCCTTATTATGAATTTTATGCATATATAGCAGCCGCTCTCACAGTGCTCACAGTGGTGATGGCCAAGATCTCGAAAATACCGCGGCGTCAGCAGGCGGTCAGTGAATTGGATCAATTCACTCCGCATAATCAATTGCTCACTTTGAGCCAAATACCTGTTGGCAATCGTTTGGCCGAAGATTTGGCGAAACGGACGGAAAAGGATATCCATCTCAGTTATCAATTATTCAAAAAAGAGAAAAATGAATGGTTTTCACCAAGATGGCTTCTTGCAGCTGTCAGTCTGCTGATTTTGGTGGCGATTTCAGGATTGTTCCCTGCTTCTGCACAACTCGAAGCAAAAGACCAAGAGCGGGAACAGGAGTTAGTGGAAGAAATGATTGAAAAGGTCGAAAAGCAAAAAGAATTGGCTGATTCACCAGAGATTAAGAAGGAGCTTGAATCGCTTGAAGAGAAATTAAACGAAAGTGAAACACCTGAACAAGCTTTGCGTGAATTAGTGAAAAAACAAAAAGAACTGGCTTTAAAACAACGGGAGAAAGAGCAGGAAGACACAGAGCAGGCAACTGAAGAAGCGGAAGAACTTGGGAATGCTTCTCAAGAATTGGCTCAGCAAGCTGGTAATACACAAACAGCTCTAAGCGAAATGGGAAAACCGGTGGCCTTTGATCTGCAGCAATCAATAGCCGCAAATAATCTTTCAGGGGAGCCGGAAGAAAGTTCCGGATCTGAAGCGGATGGCGCAAATGGTGAAGCCGGAAGCGAAGATGCTGCATCAGGCGGCGAAACGGACGGAGAAC
The DNA here is from genome assembly GCF_057369535.1 of Planococcus sp. RAB007_Raresut. Classification (NCBI taxonomy): domain Bacteria; kingdom Bacillati; phylum Bacillota; class Bacilli; order Caryophanales; family Caryophanaceae; genus Planococcus; species Planococcus sp. RAB007_Raresut. Next base: position 592,858 of record NZ_JBXYIF010000001.1, on the reverse strand, counting down.
AGTCTGAAGGGGCCGGTAGTGAAAATGCGGAAGATTCAAGCGGAGGAGACACTGCCGGACAACAAGGCGGTGGCAGTGAAGCAGAACGCGAAGGTTCCAGTCAGGGCAGTGAAGGCGATGGAAATTCTTCAGGAGAGGGTGCCGAAGGTTCAGGCGGAGGACAGGGACAAGGCAGCGGTGCTGGCGAAGGAACGAATCCGGGTGCGGGTGCAGGCCAGGGCAGTAGGGAAATGCTGAGCATCCCTTCAAGGATTGGCGGAAGTGGTGAAACAACCGTCGACAATGGAGAATTATCGGAGGGTGAAGCAGGTTCCTTTGAAGAAGGAGCAGTTGATGCAGAGCGCGGAACTAGCCGTCCATATAAAGAAGTGGTGGGATCTTACAGCGATTCTTATTTTTCCAGTGCAAATCGCATGAAATTGCCACCTGATCTTCAAAACATAATTGAACAATATTTTTCATCGATTGACGGTGAATAATCGAAAGCAGGGATGATGATGACAGTGACAGCGGAACAATTTACGGAAATGAGCTTGAAACTTCAACAGGTCAGAAAAGAAATCGGCCGCTTTATCGTCGGCCAGGAAGAAGCGGTCGAGTTTTCGCTTTACGCTATTCTTTCCGATGGCCACGCATTGCTAGAGGGATTGCCGGGTCTGGGCAAGACGATGCTCATCCGCACAATAGCGGAAGTGCTGGATCTGTCCTTTTCAAGAATCCAGTTCACGCCGGATTTGATGCCATCTGATATTACCGGCACCAGTTTGATAGAAAGAGATGCGGCGGGAAAGCAGCAATTCACTTTCCGTGAAGGGCCGATTTTCAGTCAGATGGTGCTCGCTGACGAAATTAACCGGGCTACACCGAAAACACAAAGTGCGTTGCTGGAAGCGATGGGGGAAAAAACTGTCACTGTTCTTGGAGACACAAAAAATATGGCGCGTCCGTTTTTCGTGCTGGCTACCCAGAACCCGATAGAAATGGAAGGCACATATCCGCTTCCGGAAGCACAGATGGACCGTTTCCTATGCAAAATTAAAATTCCGTCTCCGTCACGCGAAGAGCTGGCACAGATTGTGCGGCGAACCACGGGCACGGAACAAATCCTATTGATGAAACAGATGGATACAGAGGAGTTGATCGCAGCCCAGCAGCTTGCTAAAGAAGTTCTGATCGCTGATGACATTCTGATGGTTGCTGTCGATATTATACAGAGTACAGATCCACTTCAGACTGAAATTGAAGATATTATCCGTTTTGTGCAATATGGCAGTGGTCCCCGGGGTCTGCAAAGTTTGATCAGGACTGCAAAGGCGCGCGCGTTGACAGAAGGACGCTACCACGTTTCGATCGGCGATTTAAAATATGTCGCAAAACCGGTTTTGAGGCACCGGCTATTGCTTAATTATGAAGGTGAAGCTGAAGGGGCGGACATTGATTTATTGATTGACCAGGTGCTGGACGCTGCAGGGCGAGGAAGAAACCGATGAATTTCCTTCATTTGCCTGAGCACTGGGTGTCAAGTCTCGGCCGGCATTCGATTGCCACCAAATCAAAAATAAGAGGACATCATAAAGGTTCAAGCCGATCACGGCGATTCGGCTCATCGATGGATTTTTCCGATTTCAGGGAATACCATCCAGGCGATGACGTCCGCCATATTGACTGGAACGTTTATGCAAGGACAGAAAAGGTCTACATAAAGCGGTTCCTGGATGAGCAGGAAATGCGGGTACATATCATGGTTGACGGTTCTAAATCGATGAAAAGCAAATGGCTGTTTGTTAAACAGCTCGCTTTTTCGCTGGGATCCATCGTGTTGTTGAACGATGACAAGCTCACTTTTTCAATTGGCCAGGGAGAGCATCCACCGCTTAGAAGGAAAGGGAAGTCCGCACAAAAATTATTCAATCACTTTATTGCCACCTTGCCTGAAGCGAATGAAAAAAGATTTGCAGAAATCGCGGATTTAAACCAATCGAAAGATTCTACTGTATTATTCATTTTATCGGATGCCCTCGAACCGCTGGAAGAGTGGCAGCGGTTTTTCAGCAGAGCCTCTAAATATTCAAAAGATGTCCGTTTTCTGCATCTATCCGATGAACAGGAACGACAGCCTTTATTCCAAGGAGATCTGCGCTTGATTGATGATGAAAGTTCAGATGCCTTCAATGTGACAATGTCAGCGCAAACAATAAATGATTACAACCGAAAAAGGGTGGAACACCTGGATGGCTTGCAGGCTTTATGCCGCAGATATGGAATTCAGTATATGCCGGTGCATATCGAAGATGGGATCCAGCACGTTTTTTCACACCAATTGCTTAAACAAAAATGGATCAGGTGAGGTGAAGGGGAATGGGAATATCAAACTGGGGAATGGTCTGGACGCTTGTAATGCCCATTGCTCTTATCGTCTACTATCTGTACCGAAAAAAATACAAAGACCAGCAAGTTTCTTCTATATTATATTGGCGGCAAGTGATGAAGGAGATGCAGGCATCACCCTATCTGAAAAAATTGCAGCACCATGCACTTTTTTATCTGCAGCTGGCAGCCCTTTTACTGCTTGTGTTTGCACTTCTTAATCCTTATTTCGAGTCGGACAGTCTCGAAGGAAGGGAATTCATCTTCGTCATCGATACTTCTGCGTCCATGATGGCTGGTTCCCCCAATCGGCTGGAATCCAAAAAAGAGCTGATGAAAGAAATGGCCGAGAAGGCGGAAGGCAAACCGGTAACCATCATTAATGCGGGAGGTACGCCGGAAATCCTTGCCAGAACGGAGCAATCGACAGGGCGGCTGAAGAGTGTCATCGATGCAATCGATATTAGCTACGAATCGCCTGAAATGGATAAAACCCTGTTATTTGCTGAAACGCTTACAAATGATAATTCAGCTGTAATCCATATTTTCACAGATTCTGTAGACCGAACTATTCTTTCCAATAAAACCGGAGCGGCTTACGTTGTTCATGCAAATAGCGAAAAACCATCCAATGTGTCGATTCGCCAATTTGGAGTGGCTGAAGGCGATACAGAAGACCGCGCCATTGTTCAGGTTATTAATGATAGTGATGAAACCGTATCAGGGACATTGGAATTGGCGGGCGGTGAATTTGAACAGCGAAAAGATATTGAGATGGCTTCAGGAGAAGAGCAGCTTATTCCATTTGAAAACTTGCCGAAAACGGAAATTTGGCAGGCGACTCTGAATGTAAATGATGAATACATATTGGACAACCGCGCATTTGCTTATATCAACAGGTCATCTGGGACCGTCATCATTGACAATGAGCTTCGCGGCCTTGTTTCCAGGGGGGTGGAATCCTTGGGCATTCAAGTAAATACCGCTGCAGCAGAACAACTTAATAATTTCACTGAAATTCCGTTGGTTACAAACCAAACCGATCTTATCGAAGGAGAAGCACCTGTTTTATTGATTGGAAGAGATGATGAGTCACCCGTTGCAGCAACAGGAGCTGTCGAAACTGCCGATCATCCGCTGTTTGCGTATGCGCCGATGGAAGATGTTTTCATATCTCAAATCTATCCAGGATTTGATGGCTTCGAGACAGTGGCGACGGTAGGAGGAGAGCCGTTCGTTCAACTGTCACCCGGCGGGGATATCATCGTACTGGCGGATATACAGGCGACTGACTGGCCGTTGAGTCCATCTTTTCCGTTATTTCTTTGGAGTGCAGTCAATGAATTATCGGGCAATGAAAATTATCTTGGCACCTTCTCGCCTAAAGAACAGCGTGCAGTGGCATTGACTTCTGCGTCAGACGAATGGGAAATCTTCAAAAGCGAAGAATATCAATTTTCCTATATCGAAGGGCAAGGCAGTTTTCAAGCGCCAGGAGAACCTGGAATTTACCGGGCAGTCAGCGGCGATGAAACCAAAAATTTCATCGTTCAATTAAACAATGAAGAAAAAACTCTGGCAGCTGGACAGAACTTTACAGCAGGAACCCCGGTGGAAACGGAGAATACGGCACAGCGTTCTATAATTCCCGTGATTCTTTTGCTGATCCTGCTGCTTGTGCTGTTGGAATGGGAGGTGTACCGACGTGGAACTTCGCATGGATGAACCTTTTTGGCTGCTATTACTCGTTCCTGCAGCGCTCTATTTATTTTTGACGGGTTGGAAACATTTTCGGAATGCGTCAAAGCTTTTCCGCACCTCATTCATTCTCAGATTGCTGAGCGTATTTCTGCTGATTGCTGCGCTTGCATCACCGGTCATCCACCAGCCTATTGATGAAGAGCAGATCCTCTTTCTATGGGATCGTTCGTCATCGATGGCCCAGGCTGAAAATGGTATAGAAGAACAGCTTAATCAGGCATTGGCTGATAATGGCACTGACCAATCTGCCGGGGTATATACTTTTGCTGAAGATTTCCAATCGCTGATGCCTTTATCAGCTGAACCTGGTTTACTTCCTGCCGAAGTTCCGGCTAATGAAGCAGGACATACCAATATTGCACAGGCGCTTGAACTGGCAGCCAATAGCGGTGAAAAAAGTTTGGCCACCAGGCTTGTTCTGTTGAGTGATGGCAATGAAACCCGTTCATCCGCCTTGGAAAGTTTGAATCGTATCAATGGTGAACGGATGACAATCGACGTATTGCCGATAGAGCCGCCTGCAGGCAATGAAGCGGCTTTAACAGAATTCACAACCCCTGCCCAGGCATTTTCAGGGGAAGAGCTGGATTTCTCCCTGATAATCGAAGCTGATCAAGAGAGTAAAGGGGAACTAATCCTGTCCGCCAATGATGCAGAGATCGAACGTATACCAGTGACTTTGGAGGAAGGCAGAAATATCCTGTCACATAAATATGAGGTGCAAAGTGAAGGGTTGCTGAAATTTGCAGCATCGATTGAAATAGAAGGAGATGGATTTCTTCAAAACAATCAATTGACGAGCCTTACAGAAGTTGAAGGACCGCCGGAAATATTGATTGTCAGCAGTGAAGGCGCAAGCCCGGTAACGGCTTTATTGGATAACGAAAACCTGAACTTAGAAGAGATGGCACCTTCGGGACTGCCGCAAAACTTGTCTTCGATTCTGGCATATGATGCCATTGTTTTTGATAATGTGTCCGGCACCCAGGTCGGGGAACAGACTATGGCTGTCATCGAGCAAGCGGTTAAGGAATTCGGCATGGGCTTCATGATGGTCGGGGGCGATCAGAGTTTCGGGCTAGGCGGCTATTTCAAAACGCCGATTGAAAGTCTTTTGCCGGTTGAAATGGAAGTGAAAGGGAAACATGAGCTGCCGTCACTTGGCTTGGTGATTGTGATGGACCGCTCAGGCAGTATGGCCGGCCAAAAAATGGAATTGGCCAAAGAAGCCGCTGCGCGTTCAGTTGAATTGCTAAGGGAAGATGATGTGGTCGGCGTCATTGCCTTTGATGATAAACCATGGGAAATCGTTCCGACACAGAAACTGGAGGACCGCCAGCAGGCAATTGACGATATACTCACAGTGGCCCCCGGTGGCGGAACAGAAATCTATTCTTCGCTGGCTGAAGCTTATGGTCAATTGGAAGAACTGGATCTTCAGCGCAAGCACATTATTTTGCTGACGGACGGGCAATCATCGACGCAAAATGATTATAACAGTCTAATTGATGAAGGCGCAGAAAATAACATCACACTGTCGACAGTCGCCGTCGGGCAGGACGCCGACAGGGCTTTGCTTGAATCATTGGCTGACAGCGGCAGCGGGCGGTTCTACGATGTTACAGACGCTTCGACGATACCGGCAATCCTGTCACGTGAGACCATTATGATGTCTCGTACTTATATTGTAGATGAACCTTTTTATCCGGTGATTTACGACAGCGCATGGAGCCCTTTATTCGCTGACGGAATTCCGCAGTTAAACAGCTATATAGCGACTACGGCTAAAGACACTGCAAGAGTTGCCGCGGAAAGCGAACAGGAAGATCCGATTCTGGCTGAATGGAATTACGGTCTGGGGAAAACACTGGCTTTCACTTCCAGCAGTGGAGCGTGGAGCGGTGAATTTCAAAACTGGAACAATTGGCCGGCATTTTGGAACCGAAGCGTTTCCCAGATTCTGCCGTCCTTTGTCGAAGCACCGTTTGCCATCACCCGCAAAGAGCAGGGGATTTATACCATTAAAGATCCAAGCCAATCTTCAGCTATTTTAAATGTAACTGTCATTAACGAAGCAGGTGAAGAGATTAAAGTTCAAACGGAGCCTGTAGCGCCTGGTGTCATCGATGTCCATATGGTGGAAGAACCTGGTCTCGTATTTTTCGGTGTTTCCAATGAAACCGGAGCGGCTTATCGGACCGGCCTTACAATTCCTTATGGTGAGGAATACCGCAGTGCACCTGCAAATGTGGATCTGTTGACCGCGATTGCCGAAAGAAGCGGCGGCCAGGTTCTGGATTCGCTGGATGATGCTTTCAGGGACATTCCTTACAACAGTTCCTCCATGCAATCCATAACAATACCGCTGATTCTATTGGCGATGCTGCTGTTTTTTGCGGATATTACAATTCGACGATTCGGACTGAGGATACCCTCACTGCCTAAAAAAATTGCGGCGCAACCTCAGAACAATGGCAATGATGGCATAGAGCAATTATTGAAAGCCAAACAACGGAATAAGTAAGTAAAGCCTGTCCAAATTTCGGACAGGCTTTACTTTGAAATAAAATGAGAGTTGACATCTTATTTCAAAAATATAGTTTTTGAGAGGTAATCTGGAATTTTATGCTAATCTGTATATATGAATATAGCTCGTGTACAGTTATTCAAAAACGAAAAATTAGATTATAAGGTGATATGCATATGATAGGAATAAGTATTGCGACAAAGTGGGAATATGAAGCGACACTGGAATACTTTAACGTAAAAGAAAACGAACGATTCGGTTATCCTTATGGCGAGTATTTTATGAGGACAATTAATGATGCTGAACTTGTTTTTTATAGCAGCGGCATAAGAAAAGTGAACGGTGTTGGCGGTACTCAGTATATGATTTCTGAATTTGGATTAACTAAAGTAATCGTTGCAGGAACATGTACGGGAATAGATGATCAGTTCAGTAATTTAGATATTTTTGTGCCCAATCGTGCAGTTCAATATGATTGCACAGTAAAAGAGATTGAACCGCTTATTAAACAATCATTTATAGTTGATATTGCTTTATCAAAATATGGGAATGATTTTTACACCGGAACAATTGCCACCGCTGATAAAGCAGTTGTAATGTGGAAGGACTATTTAGAGCTGAAAGAAAACGAAATTACAATAGCTGATACAGAAGCTGGTGCAATTGCTTATATATGCAAGAAGAATGACGTTGAATGCATCATAATTAAAGGGATATCTGACTTTCCATCAGATGAAAGAAACACAGACAAATTTGAGTCGAATATAGAACAAATCAATGTTTACTTGGAAAACACACCGAAAGTCATGAACAAGATCTACGACGAATACCTAAATAGATTTATCAAATAGAAATTTAAACAAATCGCAAAATCTAAATGGTGGATGGGCAAAAAGAGAATAATAAATAATAAAAAGACCGGCTTATCGAAAGCCGGTCTTTTTATACGTTTTAGTTTGTGACTGACTAAGAGTTTGTTGTTGATTACTTTAACTTTTTTGAACTTCACCTTTTCCAACAGGTGCGACTGAACGTGTTTCCTGCAACAGCTGCTGCTTTCTTGCAGACCAGCTGGAAGCGATGAAGAAGCAGATCAGCAGGATGGCAGTCCCTACAATATAAGGGAATATCATATTGATATCGAATAGGATACCAGCTAACGCAGGACCTATCATATTGCCGAGACTCATATAGGCGTTGTTCATACCCGCCGCGTAGCCTTGCTGATCACCGGCAAGCTTGGAAATCAGTGTATTGATCGCCGGACGAAGCAGAGACGCCGCAGTGAAGAACACAGCAGAAACGAGTAAGATGGTCCAGAATGTGTTGACGAACAGGACGCCGATCATGGCAGCCGCAGAAATGAGCAGGTTCACCAGAATCACATTCATTTCACCATAGCGTTTGAACAGGCGGTCAATTACGAAAGTCTGGATGATGACGCCGACAAAACCGCCGACGGTGATAAGAATCGAAATTTCTTTTGGCGTAAAGCCGTGTTCTTTATCGACATACAATGCGATGGTCGACTGGAAATTCGATAAACCGAAAGCAAAGATGAACATCACAATCAACATGACGAAATATGGCATATAAACGGAACGTCTCATCTGCTGCCAGAGATTTTCTTTTTTGTTCTCTGCCTGCTGGATGGTTGGAGCGACATCCGGTAAAGCGATATAGGACATGATTGCCGCTAATGTAGCGACCAGTGCTGCAATATAGAATGGGAATTGCAGGCTGACTTCCGCAAGGAAACCACCAAAACCGGGTCCGATCATGAAACCGAGTGACATGGATGCACCGAGCAGTCCCATCCCTTTGCCGCGTTCTTCATAAGTAGTGATATCAGCGACAAATGCCATCATTGGCGGAATAAGAAAAGCTGCACCCAAGCCGCTGAAGAATCTGGCCAGATATAGAACCCAAAGTTCGGTGGCCAGACCGAAAACAAGCTGCGACATACCAAAGACGACAAGACCGAAAATAATCAATTTTTTTCTTCCGTATTTATCTGACAGTTGGCCGGAAAGCGGGGAGAATAAGAATTGCGCAAAGGCGAAAGTGGCGATTAAAGTTCCAAGCACCTGGCCGGCGACTCCGAATGTATCCAGATAAGCTGGCATGATAGGAATGATCAGGCCGATGCCGCTCATGGCGATGAACATATTGAACATGAGGATATATAATGCGAATTTATTTGACTTTACTGCCATAGGGCGTCCTTCTTTCATTTATTACTTCGTGTGGCTAAATTTCGATTTATTAACTTAGTTACTATACCCCATTTCAAAAGAAAATAACAGGGAATGCCACCGGCAAAAAGTATTTTTGCCGGTGGCATTTGCGACGAAGCTAGCGGAGCGATGCAGGAGCAGGGGATTGAGGATAAGTAAGAAATAAAGAATTTTTATTCGCTTAGATAAAGTTAGAATAATCAACAGGCAAAAAGTATTTTTGCCGGTGTCATTTGCGACGAAGCTAGCGGAGCGATGCAGGAGCAAGGTTTTAGAAGGTATACGAATAACAATAAAATATAAAATGAGCCGGGCAAAACACTTTTGCCCAGCTCATTTTCTGTTATTTTTCCATATCCATTTTAAATTCCAAAAACAATTCATTGTAGACGCCAAGCATTTCAAGCCCGAGGTTTTCGTAGACTTCCAACCGGTCGCGCATCTCTTCTGTCGGATAGAAGCGTTCATCCCCCGTCACTTCAGGATCCATCAAGTCCAAAGCTGCCTGGTTCGGAGTGGAATAGCCGACGTAATCAGCATTTTGTGCCGCAACTTCTGCATCCAGCATGAAGTTGATGAATTCGTGGGCACCTTCCACATTGTCAGCTGTTTTCGGAATGATCATATTATCGAACCATAAATTAGAGCCTTCTACAGGTACGGAATAATCGATGTTTTCATTGATCCACATCATATCCGCTGCCTGACCGGACCAAGTGAGCGCAACGGCGGCTTCTTCGCGCCGCATCATCTCGACGATTTCATCACCGATGATGGCTTTGACATTCGGTCCCAATGTTTTCAGTTTATCAGTCGCTTCCCGCAATTCGCCCATATCGGTTGAGTTCAGTGAATAGCCGAGGCTGTTCAGTCCCATGCCGATAACTTCCCGGGCGGAATCCACCAGGATCACTTCCTGTTCAAGCGTTGGATCCCATAGGTCATCCCAGCTCTCGAATGTTTGTCCTTCGAGCAGGGAAGGGTTGAAGGCGATTCCTACTGTACCCCAGAAATAAGGGATGGAGTATTCATTGCCTGGATCAAATGGAAGGTCCAAGAAATAAGGGTCTATATTTTCGAGATTCGTGATTTTGTTCAAATCAATCGGGTGGAGCAAATCCGATTCCTTCATTTTTTCGATTGCGTATTCTGAAGGCATAGCGACATCATATGTCGTGCCGCCTTGTTCGATTTTTGTCATCATCGCTTCATTTGAATCGAATGTTTCGTAGATGACGGTGATGCCAGTTTCTTCTTCAAATTGGCTTACCAGCTCAGGGTCGATATATTCGCCCCAATTATAGACATTGATGGTACCGCCGCCTCCAGCTGAAGATGTGTCCTCCAACTGGGAAACGACGTACAGCAAAATTGCTGAAATGACGATGATCGCCACACTTGCGCGTATTAGATCTTTCATGGTCAGTTGCCTCCTCCTGGTGGTCGGATGGTCAGCCGGGTCCGATTATTAAAGAAGTAATAGCCGAGCACAAGCCCTAGGGTCACAAGGAAGATCAAAGCGGAAAGTGCGTTGATGGTCAGTGTGATGCCAGCCCGTGCCATCGAATAGATTTCAACGGATAATGTGGCGAATCCGTTGCCTGTTACAAAGAAAGTGACGGCGAAATCATCCAGGGAATAAGTCAGCGCCAAAAAGAATCCCGCAAAAATACCGGGTTTGATATAAGGCAGAATGACGCGAGTTAAAATATCACGTTTAGAGGCCCCGAGATCAGTTGCGGCATCGATCAGCGAGTCGCTCATTTCCATCAGCTTTGGCAGCACCATGATCACGACAATCGGGATGCTGAAGGCTATATGGGAGATCAATACGGAAGCGAAACCGAGCTTGATGCCGATCATTGTGAACAAGATCAGGAACGAGGCGCCAATAATGACGTCAGGACTGACAATCAGAATTGTATTTAATGAGAGAACGGCATTGCGCATTTTGCGGTTGCGGATGAAAACAATGCCAATCGCGCCAAGGACGCCGATCGCAGTCGAAATCAGAGCAGAAAGCAATGCGACAATCACGGTATTCAATACAATGACGATAAGACGTGTATCGTTGAAAACAGCAGCGTAATGTTCAAGCGTAAAGCCTTCGAAACTCGACATCGTGCCGCCGCTGTTGAATGAATAGAAAATCAAGTAGAAAATCGGCGCATAAAGGATGATAAAGACAATGGCCAAATAGATTCGTGCTGTCTTACTTAATTTTTCCATTGATCGTACCTCCTTTTTCACCGGTGACCATCATGATGATAATCATGAACAGAATCAGGAAAACAGCTATAGTCGAACCCATGCCCCAGTTTTGGGTCACAAGGAATTGCTGTTCAATCGCTGTTCCGAGTGTGATGACTTTATTGCCCGCGATAAGCCTTGTAATTACAAACAGCGACAGCGCAGGAATGAAGACAACCTGGATGCCAGCTTTAACGCCGTTGATAGCCAGCGGGAAGATGACCCGGGTAAAAGTTGTCCAGGAAGAAGCGCCGAGGTCCCGTGATGCATCAATCAACGCCGGATTGATGCGGTCGAGTGAATTGAATATCGGCAGCACCATGAACGGGATGAAAATATAAACCGAGACAAAGATGAAACTGAAATCAGTAAACAGGATCTGCAGGCGTTCAGAACCGATCGATGCCAATAAATTATTGGCAGGGCCATACAAGCCGAAGATTCCGATGAATGCATAAGCCTTCAATAGAAGATTGATCCATGAAGGAATGATGATCAACAGCAGCCATAATTGTTTATGTTTTGTTTTAGTCAGCCAATAAGCAGTCGGGTATGCCACCAAAAGGGAAATTAACGTGATCAGAAAAGCATACCAGAAAGAACTCAATGTCAGCCGCAGGTATACGGAGGAAAAGAAGTTGCGGTAATTATCGAGTGTCAGATTGCCGGCTATATCAAAAAACGAAAAATACACGACGAGTGCGATCGGTGTTATGACAAACAACACAATCCATAGGTAATAAGGGATCAGATAAAAAGGATTGGTCCGGTTATTTTTCATAGCCCGTTGCTCCATAAGCTTCAAGTCTGGCATCAAAAGCCTCTTCCGATTCATTCAAGCGCATAACGTGGATGGCTTCAGGTTCAAAATCCAAGCCTATTTTGGAGCCTACTTCCACTTTTTTAGTAGAGTGCACAAGCCATTCATTGCCGACTTCGTCGATTGTGGCAATTTCGTAATGTACACCACGGAATAACTGGCTGTCCACGGTCACCGTAATTTTCCCTCTATTAAGGCGGGTGATGTGCAAATCTTCCGGTCGTATAACAATCTCCACTTTTTCATTTTTATTCAAGCCTTTATCGACACATTCAAATTCCTGGTTAGCGAACCGCACACGGTAATCATCGATCATGACAGCATCGACGATATTCGATTCACCGATAAAATCAGCTACAAAACGGTTGATCGGTTCGTCATAGATATCCATAGGTGTGCCGCTTTGCTGAATTTCACCGGCATTCATGACAAAAATTTCGTCAGACATCGCAAGCGCTTCTTCCTGATCATGGGTAACAAACACAAATGTTTTACCAAGGCGCTGCTGAAGTTCGCGAAGTTCATACTGCATTTCTGTCCGCAATTTCAAATCCAGGGCAGACAGGGGCTCATCTAGAAGGATAACTTCCGGGTCATTGACGATGGCACGCGCTATGGCTACGCGCTGGCGTTGGCCGCCTGACATTTCATCAATATTTCGTTTTTCATAACCATGCAGGTTGACGAATTCAAGAGCCTCCAGCACACGCTGTTCTATTTCAGCCTTCTTCAATTTTTTGATGCGAAGGCCGAAAGCCACATTTTCAAAAACATTCAAATGGGGGAACAGTGCATAATCCTGGAAGACAGTATTAACCTGTCGCTCATTGGCAGGGAAGTCGTTGACGATTTCACCCTCGATATAGATATCGCCTTTAGACGGTTTGATAAATCCAGCGATCAAGCGAAGGATGGTCGTCTTGCCGCAGCCGGAAGGCCCAAGCAGCGTATAAAACTTTCCGCGCTGCAGTTCAAAGCTGACATCATTCAGCACATTGCCTGCACCTTCGTATATTTGTGTTACATTTTCAAAACGGATGATTGAATCTCCGGACATTTTATTACCTCCTGAATTATATATAAGAATGTGTTGCACTTATGATCATTTCACATTTGCCTTTTCCGGCATTTACTAATTGATGGTGCTGTGATGCTTCATAATAGATGGAATCGCCAGCGACAGCTATATATTCTTCTTCGCCAAGCACTAGCCGTACTTTGCCTTCCAATACATAAATGAAAGTCTCGGATTGTGAGGGTTCGAATTTCTTGTACTGGCCGTTTTCTAACAGTGTAAGGTAGATGGGCTCCATTTCTTTTTTATAGGAAGTGGGGATGAGCCAGTCCACTTCATAGCCGGCCTCTTCATCCTTATGCACACGATGGTCTTTCGAAGAGTAGATGACCTGCGGCGACTCGGCGTCATCAAAAAATTCTTTTGGTGTGGTACCTAATACCTCCAGTAAAGTAAAGAAGGTTTCAATAGACGGAGAGTTCATATCCCGTTCCAGCTGTGATATAAAACCTTTGCTTAAATCTGTGCGTTCGCCCAACTCTTCCTGGGTCAATCCGTTTTTTAGACGGAGACTTTTAATTTTTGAACCGATCTCCATAAGGCTCCTCCCTTTATTTGAGACAGATTGTTAAGTTTATTTTCAGCAAACTTCAAAGTTTTAAAGTTTAGTAATAATATACTTACAGTTTACTACCGTCACTTGAAAAAATGCAATATTTTTTAATGAAATTCAAGTGAAAATTATTTAAATTAATTGGTTCATTTCTATTGCATTATAGAGGGTGTATTTACTATTATAGAGAAAGTGCAAAAAGATTATTTTATTATAATGTAAGACTCAGTGTAAAAAGGACGATCAGAAATACTGTTAATAGCCTGTCCACTAATTTAGGAGTGACCAATAATGAATGACAAAATGAATTTTTTCCTGGATCCGAAACATCGGGCAGTGCAAAAATCATCGATAATGAATTATAAACAAGATCAGCAAGGCCTTTACCTTGTAGCCAACAAGAAAGTCATCAATTGGATGGAAGTTCATACATACTGCCACCATTGTTTGTCGCCGTTGACATTCGATGACGAATTTGACGCAAGCTATTGTGCAAGCTGCAATGAATGGCGTGAGGAAGCATGCAGCGATATTGATTGTGAATACTGTGAGAACCGCCCGAAACGACCACTTGATCCCCGCCGATAAGCGGGGTTTTTTTAGTTTATTCAGCAAAACAATTATATGGTAGACTATAGCTAGAGCAAGGATTTGGAGGATGGTTATGAAAAAGGAATTTGTAGTGATAGGGCTGGGAAGGTTCGGAGGCAGCATCGTCCGGGAACTGATTGAACAGGATGCTGACGTTATGGCAATTGATAAAGACACGGAGAGAGTAGATGAATTTGCGAGCATCGCAACACAGGCGGTAGTTGCTGATACCACCGATGAATCTGTTTTGAAATCACTTGGCATCCGAAATTTTGAACATGTTATTGTCGCTATTGGGGAGAACATTCAAGCCAGTATTTTAACAACACTTATGCTGAAAGAAATTGGTGTAAAGAAAATCACGGTAAAAGCGCAAAATGATTACCACGCGAAAGTGCTGGATAAAATAGGCGCCGATAAAGTGGTGCATCCGGAGCGGGATATGGGAATCCGTATTGCCCACAATATGCTTTCGAATAACGTATTGGACTATCTGGAACTTTCAGATGAGCATTCGATCATGGAAGTGAAGGCCAATGAAAGATTGGCGGGCTTCACATTGATTGGACTGGATATCCGCGCAAATTACGGCATTAACATCGTGGCCATCAAACGGGGCAAAGATATTATTGTTTCCCCGCAGGCTGATATGGAAATCCAGTTGCAGGATATTCTGATCATTATCGGTTCTGACGCGGATATCAACCGTTTTGAGAAGAAGATGTTGAATTAGTATTTTCATATAAACGAGAAAAAAGGAGGTACCGTAATGGGATCTCCTTTCAATTTTGTTTAAAAAGAAGTAAAGATATTTAACCGATATTCCGCAAAACAGCTCCGCTTTCCAAAACCCGTGCTCCTGCATCGCTGCGCTAGCTTCGTCGCAAAGCGCCGGCCGAACTACTTTGGCCGCACTTGGCTCGTGCTGAGCTAACTCGGGCTCGTTCCACTTCGCCCGAGTGGATCTCAGCACTTCGCTCGAAACGGAGTTGGAAAGCCAACTCCGTTTCTGTCTCTGCATCGCTGCACTGGCTTTGAGACATTAAAAGATATGCAACGGAATGATTGATGCAGTATATGTTTTTCGGCAACCAAAAAGGGGGTCCCGTATCGGGACCCCTTTTTAATGTCTTCTTAGACTTCCATTATCACTGGAAGAATCATCGGACGGCGTTTTGTTTTTTCGTATAGATATGGTCCAAGAACATCTGAAATGTCATTTTTCAGTTCCGGCCAGTCTGTATCTTTGCCATGGATTTTCTTTTTCAAATGGCGGTTCAGCATTTGCTGTGCCTCGTAGATCATCGTTCCGGATTCGCGCATATAGACGAAACCGCGGGAGATGATATCAGGGCCGGACACCATTTTATTGTTCTTCATATCAACGCTGACTACAACGATGACCAATCCTTCTTCAGAAAGGACACGGCGGTCGCGCAATACGATATTGCCGATGTCACCGATTCCGCTGCCGTCGATGTAAACATCTCCGGATGGGATGCGGCCGGCAACCGAAGCTTCATCTGTGCCCAACGCCAATACATCACCATTTTCCATGATGAATGTGTTTTCAGGTGGAACGTCGCAATCGATGGCAAGCTGCGCATGCTGTTTCTGCATACGGTATTCGCCGTGGATCGGCATGAAATATTTCGGTTTGATCAAACGAAGCATCAGCTTGTTCTCTTCCTGTGAACCGTGGCCTGATGTATGGATATTATTCAGGGAACCATGGATGACATCGGCTCCTGCACGGAATAACAAGTTGATAGTGCGGTTGACGCTGCTCGTATTCCCCGGAATCGGAGAAGAAGAGAAGACGACCGTATCATTCGGCTGAATTTGAATTTGGCGATGCGTACCGTTGGCGATGCGTGACAATGCGGCCATCGGTTCACCCTGTGAGCCTGTGCAAAGAATCAAAGCTTCATTGGCCGGCAGGCGATTCAAAGTTTGTGTATCGACAAAAGCATCTTCAGGAGCATTAATATAGCCGAGTTCACGGCCGATCGTCATGGCATTTTCCATGCTTCGACCGAAAACAGCGATTTTACGGCCCTGCGCAACTGCTTCATCCGTTACTTGCTGAAGACGATAGATATTGGAAGCGAACGTCGCGAAAATAAGACGTCCGTCCACTTTCCGCATAATATCTTTGATCGTATCGCCGACTTTGCGTTCGGACATGGTGAAGTTCGGGATTTCAGCATTTGTGCTGTCTGACAGCAGGCAAAGAACGCCTTCACTGCCGATTTGAGCCATTTTTAAAAGGTTCGCCGGTTCGCCGACAGGTGTGAAATCGAATTTGAAATCTCCTGTATGGACGATGTTGCCCGGTGGTGTTTTCACAACAATACCAAATGCATCCGGAATACTGTGCGTTACACTGAAAAAGCTTACAGATGTTTTGCGGAATTTGATAATGTCATCTTCACCGACTTCGATCAGTTTTGTTTGGCGAAGAAGGCCATGCTCCTCCAATTTTTTGCGCAGCAGCCCAAGTGCAAGCTTGCCTGCGTATACTGGAATATTGATTTTCTTTAACAGATAGGCAACGCCGCCAATATGGTCTTCGTGGCCATGCGTGATGAAAAGGCCTTTGATCTTGTCGGCATTTTTTACTAAATAAGTGTAATCCGGAATAACGTAATCGATTCCGAGCAAATCGTCTTCCGGAAATTTGATGCCGGCATCAATCAGGATGATTTCATCCTGGAATTGGACACCGTACGTATTTTTACCGATTTCGCCCAGTCCGCCGAGCGCGAAAACAGCTGTCTGATCATTTTTTACGAATTTCATGATCAGTCGATACTCTCAACTTCATAGTTTTGGCTGCCTTGTTCGTATTCTAGATGGCTGCCTTCGAGCAATTGAACAAGCTCGATATTATAATTGCGGTCTTTCAGGTGCGTTCTCACTTCACGCTCGGATGAAGCTTCAACATAGAGGCTCTTAGTATTTTCGCGAACTGGCACCTCATTGCGGTTCTCTTGGTAATAAACTTTAAAAATCATAGTTTGCTCTCCTTTTTCCACGTTCAAAATAAATTCACTTTCTTTATATTATCATGTCATTGTTTTAAAATAAAGAATAGCCCTTCTTATTTTAACAAGAAGGGCTATAATGGCTATGCTATTTTCTTTTTGTTCATGATACCGTTAAGCCTTCTGAGAAGTTTTCTTTTCAAACGTTTCAGCATGGCTGCTCACTCCTTACGTAAATAATACTGTATATTCTGACAAATGTAAAGAATTGAAATAACCGGCGAACACCGCCAGGCAATGGATTGGAGACTGATATTATGGGGAAATTATTATTGTTGGATATTGATGGGACTTTATTGAATTCTAAAAAGGAACTGCCTGACTCTGCATTCGAAGCACTTCAAAGCGCTCGGGCAAATGGCCACGATCTGGCAATCGCCACAGGAAGAGCACCGTTTATGATAACTGATCTATTGGAAAAGCTGGATATCCATACGTTCATCACTTTCAACGGACAATATATCGTCCACAATGATGAAGTGGTACATACGGAAGCACTGGACCCCGCTATGCTCGAAAAGGTGGTTCATTTTGCAGAAGAAAGAGATCATCCCCTTGTTTTCATGAATGGAAAAAAGATGATTTCGTCTATTGATTATCATCCCGATATCGATGAAAGCTTAAAAAGCTTAAAATTTCCGCATCCAGTAACGGAACAGAACTTCCACCTTGATAATGATATTTATCAATCACTGGTATTTTGTACAAAAGAAGAAGAAGCGCAGTATCATGAAAATTTTAAGGATTTCCAATTTGTACGATGGCACCGCGTCTCATGTGACATTCTGCCGAAGGGGGGATCTAAAGCCAGCGGCATCGAAAAGCTGATTGTGAAGACCGGCCATTCATTAGAAGATACCATCGCTTTCGGGGATGGATTGAATGATCTTCAAATGATGAAGATGGCGGGCTACAGTGTCGCGATGGATAATGGACATCCGGAAACTAAAAAAGTTGCGTCCTATATTACAGAACATGTGGATGATGATGGATTGGCAAAAGCATTCGCCCATCTTGGATTAATTTAATTCACGGCAAACAAAAAGGCTGGCGGGAAAAATCTCCGCCAGCCTTTTTATTCTTCTATATCCCGTGAAATGGGCATCGCATTTTCAATTTCTGCGAATGGATTGTCCGGATTGATATGGTCAAAGAACATGACGCCGTTCAAATGATCCAGTTCATGCTGGAATGCAATGGCAGGAAGTCCTTTCAGGCGCAATTTGTATTCTTTGCCTTCGAGATCGAAAGCTTTGATGGTTATTCTCGCATAGCGGGGAACATATCCCGGAACTGAGCGATCGACGGACAAACAGCCTTCTCCGGAAGCAAGATATGCTTTTTCAACGGAATGGCTGACAATTTTTGGATTGATCGCGATGATGCTCAGATCTTCACCAGAATCCTCATCAAAATGGATGGCAAAAATCCTTTTCGCCACATTAACTTGCGGCGCGGCAATTCCGACGCCGGGACGCAGGTCATATTTTTCAATCATTTCTTCGTTTTGGCTATTAACGACGTATTCCATCAATTCTTCCGCCAGCTTTTTATCTTCTGCAGAAAGCGGAAATTCAACTTCTTTCGCCCGTTCACGAAGAGTTGGATGGCCCTCTCGTATGATGTCTTTCATTAAAATCACTCTACTCAATCCTTTCAATCATCTTTCATATGCCTAACAGTATAACGCAACGCCAGTATTCCGCGAAAGAAAAATTGCTCATATTGGCAGTTGTATTTTTTTGAGCATCATAATATAGTTAAATCATGTTATAAGGAGGGTTTCGATTGAAAAGATACATATTGGCAACAGGAATTTCAAGTGCATTGCTTTTAAGCGCATGTTCAGGTCCTTCGACAGAAGAACAATTGGATTCAGTGCTTAAAGATACATTTGAAGCAGAGAGCGATTATCGCGATACTCAAAGTGAAATGGAGGAACTTGAAACTGCAGAGCAGGAAAAATTCGAGTCCATCATGGCTTTGACCCAGGAACAACAAGAAGATGTCAGAACAAATGCTGAAGAGGCGCTTGCATCAGTGGACCAACGCCTTGAGTTGTTGGAAACTGAAAAAGATTCCATGGATTCAGCAGAAGAAGCCTTCCAGGAAATTGATACTGTGATTGAAGAGACAGAAGACGAAGAGTTGAAAACAGATTTGACCGCTTTGAAAACGAAAATGCATGATCGTTTCGATGCTCACGAACAATTTGCCGCTACTTATGAAGAGCTTGCGGCTGAGCAAAAAGAACTTTATGAAATGCTGTTGAATGAAGAAACTGAATTGCAGGTCCTTCAGGAAAAAACCGTAGCAGTAAATGACAAGAACAAAGAAGTCCAAGACGCTGTTACAGCATTCAATGAGCAAACTGAACAGTTTAATGAAATGAAAAATAATCTGATTGAAAAAATGAATGCGGACAATGAGTAAAGCGGCCTGAGGGTCGCTTTTTTTCTGTGCTATAAAAGATGCTATGGAATCTTCTGTTATATAGTACAGGAGGCAAGGAGTGTATGATACAGATTTTCAGGTTACGAATATTCTGCGTATTTTAGATGCTTGCTGTATAAAGGTTCGTCAAGATTGACCGTCTAAATCAAGTAACGTATACTGAATAGGAATATGTGCTTGTATTACTAAAAAATGTTAAGTATTTTAATACAGATTAAAAGGAGAGTTGCTTTTATGGCTGCGAAAAAATCACAGCAGTTCGATCCAGTGAAAACACTGAGTGAAATCGAAGAAAAGTTTGAAATGTTCCAGATTTTAAATGAAGAAGGCGAAATCGTTAATGAAGAAGCGAATCCGAATCTTTCAGATGAAGATTTACAGGAATTGATGAGAAGAATGGTTTACACACGTATTCTTGATCAACGTTCCATTTCATTGAACCGTCAGGGACGACTAGGATTTTACGCGCCGACGGCGGGTCAGGAAGCGTCACAGATCGCTTCTCATTTTGCGTTGAAAAAAGATGATTTCATTTTGCCGGGATACCGTGATGTTCCACAATTGATCTGGCACGGCTGGCCGCTTGAACAGGCATTCCTATTCTCTCGCGGACATTTCATGGGTAACCAGATGCCGGAAGGTTTGAATGTTTTGCCGCCGCAAATCATCATCGGCGCTCAATATATTCAAGCAACTGGAGTTGCTCTTGGTATTCAAAAACGCAAAAAAGAAGCGGTTGCAATTACTTACACTGGAGAAGGCGGTTCTTCACAAGGGGATTTTTATGAAGGAATCAACTTCGCCGGATCTTTCCGCGCGCCTGCTATTTTTATTGTTCAAAATAACCAGTATGCAATCTCTACTCCGCGTGAAGTTCAGACTGCTGCTAAAACAGTAGCACAAAAAGCTGTAGCAGCTGGTATTCCTGGGATTTTCGTCGATGGAATGGATCCGCTTGCTGTTTATGCAGTGACTCGCGATGCCCGTGAGCGCGCTATAAAAGGGGATGGACCGACATTGATCGAAACATTCTGCTACCGTTATGGCCCGCATACGATGGCAGGGGATGACCCGACACGCTACCGTACTTCGGATATTGACAGCGAATGGGAAAAGAAAGATCCGCTGGTTCGTTTCCGCAAATATCTTGAAGGCAAAGGCTTGTGGAGCGAAGAGAAAGAAAACGAAGTAATGGAGCAGGCAAAAGAAGAAATCAAAGCAGCGATCAAGAAAGCTGATGCAGCTCCGAAACAGAAAGTGACTGACTTGCTCGGTATTATGTATGAAGAAATGCCGTTTAATGTTAAAGAGCAGATGGATATTTATAAAGCAAAGGAGTCGAAGTAAGCCATGGCACAATTAACGATGATCCAAGCGATTACGGAAGCTCTGAAAATAGAGCTGAAAAATGATGAAAATGTTCTTGTTTTTGGTGAAGATGTCGGCAATAACGGCGGTGTATTCCGTGCGACTGAAGGTCTTCAGAAAGAATTTGGAGAAGACCGTGTCTTTGACACACCTTTAGCAGAATCAGGAATTGGTGGATTAGCAATAGGTTTGGCTTTGCAAGGCTACCGTCCTGTTCCGGAAATCCAATTTTTCGGATTCGTTTTTGAAGTAATGGATTCAATCAGCGGCCAAATGGCGCGTATGCGTTACCGCAGCGGCGGAAGCCAGCACGCACCAATCACTATCCGTTCACCATTCGGCGGCGGCGTCCATACGCCTGAGATGCACGCTGATTCACTAGAAGGCCTGATGGCAGCGTCGCCAGGCTTGAAAGTGGTAATCCCATCAAATCCATACGATGCGAAAGGTTTGCTGTTATCTGCAATCCGCGATAACGATCCGGTTATTTTCCTTGAACACATGAAATTATATCGTTCATTCCGCATGGAAGTGCCGGAAGAAGAATATACGATTCCTCTAGGAAAAGCTGAAGTGAAGCGTGAAGGGAAAGACTTGACCATCATCGCGTATGGCGCAATGGTCCAGGAAAGTATGAAAGCTGCAGAAGAACTTGAAAAAGAAGAGTACTCTGTTGAAGTCATCGATTTGCGTACGGTGCAGCCGCTTGATATTGAAACAATCATTGCGTCTGTTGAGAAAACTGGCCGCGCAATGGTGGTTCAGGAAGCTCAAAAACAAGCTGGAATTGCTGCAAACGTTGTTGCAGAAATTACAGATCGTGCGATATTAAGCCTGGATGCGCCAGTTTTGCGTGTAACAGCTCCAGATACTGTATTTGCGTTCTCACAAGCAGAGGAAGTTTGGCTTCCTAATGCGAAGGATATAGTAGAAACAGCGAAAAAAGTGCTTACTTTTTAAATAGATAGAGAAGAAAGGGTGAAACTGATGGCTTATGAATTTCGTTTGCCGGATATCGGAGAAGGTATCCACGAAGGTGAAATCGTAAAATGGTTCGTCAAAGCCGGCGATAAGATCGAAGAAGATGATGTACTGGTAGAAGTCCAAAACGATAAAGCAGTTGTTGAAATTCCATCACCGGTTTCCGGTACAGTTGAAGAAGTATTGGTGGAAGAAGGCACTGTGGCAGTAGTGGGTGACGTACTTGTCCGCATTGATTCTCCGGATGAAGATGGTGGAGAAGCAGAAACTGAAACAGAAAAAGAAGAAACAGCTCCTGAAGTGGAAGAAGAAACTGAAGAGCAAGTTCAGGCAGGCACAGCTGAATCCGGACAGGATGTCGAGAAGGAGCCTGCAAAAGAGCAGAAACCTGAAGGCGATACTGGCGCCGGCAAACAGCCGCAGGCAGATGAAGCGACAGAAACAGATCCAAATGCACGGATCATCGCAATGCCGTCTGTCCGCAAGTTTGCGCGCGATAAAGACGTCGATATTAAAAAAGTCAAAGGTTCTGGAACTAATGGCCGGATCATGAAAGAAGACGTGGAAGCATTCTTAAGCGGCGATCAAAGAGCTGATGAACCTGCAAAAGAAGCAACAGCTGATAAAGCGGCTGCATCATCTGAAGAATCTGCGCCAAAAGCTGAAACAGCTGCACCTGCAGCGCTTGAAGGCGAATTCCCTGAAACCCGAGAAAAAATGTCCGGAATGCGCAAAGCGATTGCGAAAGCGATGGTTCATTCCAAGCATACAGCACCGCATGTTGCATTGATGGATGAAGTGGATGTAACAGAACTTGTTGCACACCGCAAAAAATTCAAGGACATCGCTGCAGAGAAAGAAATTAAATTGACTTATCTTCCATACGTAGTAAAAGCGCTGGTCAGCACATTGCGTGAATTCCCGGCACTTAATACGTCGTTTGATGATGAAACGAGCGAAGTGATCCAGAAGCATTATTATAATATCGGAATTGCGGCAGACACTGAAAAAGGCTTGCTGGTTCCGGTTATCAAAAATGCGGACCGCAAATCAGTATTCGCAATTTCTGATGAAATCAACACCCTTGCGACTAAAGCGCGTGAAGGTAAATTGACTTCTGCAGAAATGAAAGGCGCGTCATGCTCAATCACTAATATCGGCTCAGCTGGAGGCCAGTGGTTCACACCGGTCATCAACCATCCGGAAGTGGCGATTCTTGGAATCGGCCGCATCGCGGAAAAGCCTGTAGTTAAAAATGGTGAAATTGTAGCAGCTCCTGTGTTAGCATTATCATTGAGCTTCGATCACCGAATGATCGACGGAGCGACAGCGCAACACGCGTTGAATCACATCAAACGTTTGTTAAGTGAACCAGAATTACTATTAATGGAGGCGTAAAATTATGGTAGTAGGAGATTTCCCAATCGAAACAGATACGCTCGTCATCGGCTCAGGCCCTGGCGGATACGTAGCAGCAATCCGTGCGGCGCAAACTGGCCAAAAAGTTACAATCGTTGAAAAAGAATATATCGGCGGCGTTTGCTTGAACGTCGGATGTATCCCTTCTAAAGCGATGATCTCTGTAGGTCACCGTTTTGAAGAAGCACAGCATTCCGAAGATATGGGTGTTGTAGCTAAAGAAGTTTCATTGAACTTTGAAAAAGCCCAAGCTTTCAAAGATGGTGTAGTAAAAAAATTGACTGGCGGGGTCGAGTCTTTATTGAAAGGCAATAAAGTTGAGATTGTCCGTGGTGAAGCTTATTTCGTTGATGAAAACACAGTAAAAGTGATGGATGATAAATCTTCGCAAACTTATAAATTCAAGAATGCGATCATCGCTACAGGTTCACGCCCAGTGGAAATTCCATCTTTTAAATTTACTAAACGCGTCATCAATTCAACCGGCGCTTTGGCGCTTCAGGAACTTCCAGGGAAACTTGTTGTTATCGGCGGCGGTTATATCGGCACTGAACTTGGAACCGCTTTTGCGAACATGGGGTCTGAAGTGACGATTCTTGAAGGCGCACCTGATATTCTTGCCGGATTTGAGAAACAGATGACAGCTATCGTCAAAAAAGGATTGAAGAAAAAAGGTGTAGAAGTCATTACGAAGGCTTCCGCTAAAGGTGTAGAAGAAACGGACTCAGGAGTCAGCGTTACTTATGAAGCAGGCGGAGAAGAAAAAACCGTTGATGCCGATTACGTATTGGTGACTGTTGGACGCCGTCCGAATACAGATGAAATGGGTCTTGAAGAATTGAACATCAAGATGAGTGAACGAGGACTGGTTGAAGTTGATAAACAGTGCCGCACAAGCATCCCTAACATCTATGCAATCGGTGACGTAGTAGCTGGACTTCAATTGGCGCATAAAGCGTCTTACGAAGGTAAAGTAGCTGCTGAAGCAATTGCAGGCGAGAAGTCTGAAGTTGATTATATGGCTATCCCGGCTGTCTGCTTTACAGATCCGGAACTTGCGAGCGTCGGTCTATCTGAAGAACAGGCAAAAGAAGAAGGTTTCGAAGCTTCGGCTGCGAAATTCCCATTCGCTGCAAACGGCCGTGCTTTGTCTCTTAATGCTACTGACGGTTTCGTGAAATTAGTTTCACGTAAATCTGACGGTTTATTGCTTGGAGCACAAATCGTGGGCGTCGGTGCTTCTGATATGATCGCTGAGCTTGGATTGGCTATCGAAGCAGGAATGACTGTGGAAGATATTGCGATGACAATTCATGCACACCCTACATTGGCTGAAATTTCTATGGAAGCAGCGGAAGTTGCTCTTGGAACGCCGATTCATATTATCAAATAAAATTCTGTTATAAACTAATACTTCTCAAGCCGGAGTTTCCACTTCCGATTGAGGAGTATTTTTTTATGATTTGTTTTGATAAGACTTGTAGAAATGTGGTAATATTATGTGCGAAAGGGCTAAGGTGATACTACAGATGATACAGGCAAAATGGATACTCATGGCAGCAGGATTGGCTCTTTTGACCGCTTGCTCAAGTGGCGAAGATAACTCGGCTGCAACTGATACAAAGAATGAAACTGAAGAAACGACTTCTGAAATGAAAGAGGATTCTGTTGAAGATTCCACTGAGGAAGAAACAACTGAAGAAGAAACGGCTGAAGAAACCGCAGAAGCGGAAGCGGCACAGGCTGAACCACTCTATCGTGTAAATCCGGCCAATTCATCAGTTGAGCCGATTGCAGGAGCAAATCCGCAAGCGGTATTGATTACAATTGATGATGCACCGGACAAACAAGGTGTAGCGATGGCCGAAACTTTGAAGAAACTGGATGTTCCGGCAATCTTTTTTGTGAATGGACATTTTCTTGATACAGATGAAGAAAAAGAAAATTTGAAAAAAATACATGATATGGGATTTGCCATAGGCAATCATACATATTCACATGCGAATTTAAAATCGGTTTCCGAAGAACAGCAGCGTGAGGAAATTATTGAGTTGAGCGATCTGGTTGAGGAAATCATCGGGGAACGTCCGGAATTCTTCCGTGCGCCACATGGCGTCAACACTGATTTCAGCAGAGCTGTAGTGGAAGAAGAAGGAATGGTTCTGATGAACTGGACATTCGGCTATGACTGGGAGCAACAGTATATGGATGCTGCAGCGTTGGCTGATATTATGGTGAACACAGAATTTATGCGGGATGGCGCAAACCTTCTGATGCATGACCGTGCCTGGACTGCTGAAGCATTGCCGGCAATCGTGCAGGGTCTGGAAGAAAAAGGCTACGAATTTATCGACCCGGCTACAATTGAAGGCATTGAATAATAGAAAAACGGAAGCGCATAATTTTGCGCTTCCGTTTTTTATCTGATTGCCAGCTGCTCTTTGATGACGCGCAGCATTTTTAATGTATCATCTTCGGGTCCTTGAACAGGTAACCCCGCTTCCACGTTCATGTGGATATATTCAATATTTTCCTGGGTGATGATTTCACCTGGAATGAAGATAGGAATGCCGGGTGGATACACCATGATGAACTCGGCAGAAATACGTCCGACTGCATCATCGATCTTCACAACTTCTGTAGTTGCATAGAAAGCGTCGCGCGGAGTCATCGCCAATCTTGGAATATCCGGCAGCAAGACTGTCGGCTCTATAACTGCAGCTTCATGATCGAAGGCTTCGCTCATCCGCTGCAGCGCGTTAACCAGCAAGTTCAATTCTTTACGGGTATCTCCGATGGTTACAAGGCAAAGGATGTTGTAAAGGTCGGAAAGCTCAATTTCAATATTGGCGTTTTCCCGCAGCCATTCTTCCGCCTGATGACCGGTGATGCCGAGATTTTTTACACTGATCAATAGTTTGGTCGGATCCATGTCATAGGTGGCAGAAGTCTTCAGCAATTCTTTGCCGACACAATTCAAATGCGCGATTTTATTGATGCGCTTGCGTGCGTCATTTGCAAGACGGATAGCCTGGTCAATAAGGTCGGCTCCGTGGATTGCCAATTGTCTTCTGGCTGTATCCAAAGATGCCAGAATAGGATAGGAAGTCGATGTTGTTGTCAGCATCGACAGTGTCGATTGCACCCGTTTTGCAGAGACGAGCCCTTCACGGACATTCAACACGGAACTTTGTGTCATTGAACCGCCCAGTTTATGGACGGAAGTAGCCGCCATATCAGCGCCTGCCGCCATCGCCGAAACCGGAAGGCCTTTATGGAAATGGATATGGACGCCATGTGCCTCGTCTACCAATACAGGTATTTGCCGGTCGTGCGCAATATCAACAATCCGTTTCAAATCAGCTGCTACACCGAAATAAGTAGGATTTATGACTAAAACCGCTTTTGCATCCGGATATTCATTCAACGCTTTTTCAACGGCTTCCGCAGATATCCCATGGGAAATACCTAATTCAGGATCCACTTCAGGATGGATAAAAATCGGAACGGCACCTGCGAAAACAATAGCGGACATAATCGATTTATGGACGTTGCGGGGAACTAGAATTTTATCGTTCGGTCCCACGACACTCAGAATCATTGTCATAATAGCGCCGCTCGTACCCTGGACTGAGAAGAAAGTATGGTCAGCGCCAAAAGCCTGAGCAGCCAGCTCTTGTGCTTTTTTGATAGCCCCTTTAGGTGAATGCAGGTCATCAAGCGGTGCAATATTGATCAGATCTATGGAAAGAATATTATCGCCGACAAACTCACGAAACGCTGGGTCGACGCCCTGGCCCTTTTTATGGCCGGGAATATGGAATTGTATTGGATGTCGATTGCGGTGCTTCAGTAAAGCATCGAATAAAGGAGTTTCTAATTGTGACAATGGATTACCACCTCGCTTATAAAAATGAAAACAAGATGAATTATAGCATGTAGGTGCAAGCTATTCTATAAAAATAAAAGGATTTTACTTATCTGTATCGAATACAGGATAAGCAGAAAGAAAGGAGTGGCAAGATGCAACTTAAAACACGCATAACTGAATTATTGGGCATTCAAATACCCATCATACAAGGTGGCCTCGCATACTTGGCCTATGCAGAGCTTGCTGCTGCTGTATCCAATGCAGGAGGGCTCGGACAAATTACAGCGATGAGCCTGTCTTCTCCCGGTGAATTGAGGGAAGAAATCCGTAAAGTAAGATCAATGACTGATAAACCTTTTGGCGTCAATTTTGCCATTGGGGACCATGGCAGACAATTCTCACACATGCTGGAAGTGGCGATTGAAGAAAACGTGCCGGTCGTCTCCATGACAGGAGGAAACCCGACACCGATTTTTGAACAGCTGGAGGGGACTTCCATCCGGAAATTGGTTCTGGTGGCT
Organism: Planococcus sp. RAB007_Raresut; assembly: GCF_057369535.1. Taxonomy (NCBI): domain Bacteria; kingdom Bacillati; phylum Bacillota; class Bacilli; order Caryophanales; family Caryophanaceae; genus Planococcus; species Planococcus sp. RAB007_Raresut. The sequence goes on along the minus strand of NZ_JBXYIF010000001.1, from coordinate 565,016 downwards.
GCCCGTAAACAAGCAATCAAGGCTGAAAAGCTTGGAGCGGATGCTGTAATGGTGGTTGGCCATGAAGGCGGTGGTCATTTGGGCCGCGATGACATCGGCACAATGGTTTTGATTCCTCAGGTGGTTGATGCAGTATCAATCCCCGTCATCGCTTCAGGCGGCATTGGAGACGGGCGCGGTTTGATGGCAGCTCTGGCATTAGGAGCTGAAGGAGTGGAGATGGGGACAAGGTTCATCGCGACGAAAGAATGTGTCCACGCCTCTGAAGCTTATAAGAATGCGTTGATCAACAGTACAGAAAACGATACAGTCATCATTAAACGCAGCATTGGCGCCCCTGCTCGAACCCTTAAAAATAGCTGGACCGATAAAATTCTTGAAATCGAACACGAAACGCCTACTTATGATTCGTTGAAAGAGTATATCAGCGGTGAAGCAAATAAGCGCTTTATTTATGAAGGGGAAAACGATCGTGGATTCGGCTGGGCGGGACAAGTGACAGGGATGATTCAGGACGTGCCCACTGTAAAGGAATTATTTGATAGAATGATGGAAGATGCGGCAGGAATCTCTAAGAAATGGGGAAGCTTTGAGTAGAGGAGGAGTAAATGATGGACTATTCATATCCTTTTTCAATGGATTGGAATACAGAGGAGATAGTGGATGTGGTAACTTTTTTTGAAGGCATCGAAATGGCCTATGAAAAAGGGATCAGCCGGGACGATATGATGGCAAGATACCGCAAATTTAAACAGGTGGTTCCTTCAATTTCAGAAGAAAAAACTTATTTCAGGGAATTCGAAGAGGAAAGCGGCTATGCCAGTTTTCCGGTTATAAAAGAACTGAAATCATCTGCAACTGGCCCCAAGATTAAAATGGGGAAATAAACAAACACCGCAGCGGAATTTTTCCGCTGCGGTGTTTGTGGCTTATGCCAGTTATTATTTATCCAGCATCTTATTGTAGATTGGCAGCAATTCATCAAAAGTCTTTTCAACAAGTTCATCGAATTGCTCTTTGCTTAAATTATCGGCTTCTTCACGCTGGAGATGGCGGCCGATGACAAACTCACCTTTTTTGACATCCCGAAGACGCTCCAATAATTTATTCAGACCTTCTTCGCCCAGCTCGTTGACAGAAGAAGCTTCCGGTTTCATATGGTCACCGGATGCAACCATATCTCCGGGCAGATTAAGCATAAGCTCTGAATCTAAAAGTCGCTCAGCCATCGCCGCTTTTCCGTTGGCTTCATAAATAACAGCCAGAATGATGAATACATGGCTTTCCCAAAGTCCAATCTGGAAATGCGGAACAGCTTTATAGCCCCGTTTATTGGGAGCGAAGGCTACCCAGCTGTCATTGGGCGGATTAACAGTGCGGCGCATATGCTTTGCTACATGCGGGTGGAATTCTTCGCCGGTTTTACCAGAGAAGTAAGCTGAATACTGCTCACCAAGCTCCTCGAATTTCGGCCGCACTTTTTCAACAAGGGCCGCCATTCTGGCTTCAAGGCCTGGAGTTTCGAATACTTTGAAATGTTTCTCGTTCCAATAAGACATAAACTGATTTTCCCCCTTAAAAGATACACATAAGAATCATTTTACAGGACTTCGATAAAAAATTATAGAAAGACGTTTTTGATTCGTTGCAATCGGGTAAAAGATTGTTAACTACCTTAATTTTTCGGAATTATTGGAATCAAAAAGGGGAAGGGGTGCTAAAGATGAAACAGATGATCCAAATAATCCGTAAAGCAGACGTCGAAAAAGAATATATCCACGTATTGAAGCTTGAATTAGATTACGAACTTGCTTCCCTCTTTGATGCTATGCAGCAAGCCAATAAGCAGGAAATAGATAAAAGCAAAAAACGGCTTCAGGAAATACACGTGGAACTGGAGGCACTTCATGCGCTTTAATAACTTACATTTATAAAGGCACCTGCTGGAGTATGACAGCGGGTGCCTTTTGACGTTATACTAATGGAAACAGAGGAGGCTTTTTTATGGATTTGCACGCTATGGACAGATACATCAAATCAATGATTAAAGAAGCAGGACATAAAATACGGAATTCTTTCCTGTCGGATATATCCATCGAATCAAAATCCGATGCGAATGATCTTGTTACGAATATCGATAAAGAAATAGAGCAGTTTTTTATATCCAATATTAATCGCGATTTCCCTGAACATCGGATTTTTGGTGAAGAAGGCTTCGGCGATGACATCAGTGATCATCACGGTGTTATCTGGCTGCTTGATCCGATTGATGGAACGATGAATTTTGTTCATCAAAAAAGGAATTTCGCAATCTCCCTCGGCATCTACGAAGATGGTGTCGGCAAATTGGGCTACATATATGATGTCGTAAACGACGATCTTTATCATGGCGTCAAGGACGGGGGCGCTTATTATAATGATGAACGCTTGAGGGACTTGAACAACACCAGGATTGAAGAATCAATCCTTGCGATGAATGCGACCTGGGCAGTTCCGAATCGCCATTTCGACCATAATGGCACATTGAAGTTGATTCAGGATGTACGCGGCATTCGGTCCTATGGTTCCGCCGCTCTTGAATTAGCCTATCTTGCCAGCGGCCGGATAGACGCCTATATTTCAATGAGGCTTTCACCATGGGATATTGCGGGTGGAATGGTTATTGCCAGAGAAGTTGGAGCGATCACCACTAATTTTAAAGGTGAACCAGGAAATCTTTTGAAACAGGATACCTTTCTTGCAGCGAACCCCTCCATACATTTACGAATACTGGAAAACTATATTCAAGCAAAATAAAAAGGATGCGCAAGACGCATCCTTTTTTATTTTGTACAGAAACTGTTTTGTTGAAGTAAAATCACTGAAATGGTATTTTCTTATCAAATAAGATAATTAAATATCTATTACAGTATACCTGCTTCTATCATTGAACGTTTTTTCTTGAAGCCCATAACCATGATGACACCCAATACAATTATTGCCAAGAAAATCATCGGAAAGCTGCGGAATGCTACTGCGAGACCGATTCCCACCATAGACAAAATAGCCGCTAATGAGTAAAGAACAAAGATCCATTTAATATTTTTCATTTATTTTCCTCCTGCTAATGGATGCTGAAATAAAATCTTAGGGTTTTCTCCCTATATGTGCTATACTAGCACAGTTATAGACATGAAAAAAGAATATTGGAGTGAAATTATGACTAACTTACGAAATGATTTAAGAAACATTGCGATTATTGCCCACGTTGACCATGGTAAAACGACGCTTGTGGATCAGCTGCTGCAGCAATCTGGTATCTTCCGTTCAAACGAACATGTGGAAGAACGTGCAATGGACTCTAACGATATTGAAAGAGAACGCGGAATTACAATTCTTGCGAAAAATACTGCGATCCAATATAAAGACGCTAAAATCAACATTTTGGATACACCTGGACACGCCGATTTCGGTGGAGAAGTGGAACGTATCATGAAAATGGTTGATGGAGTCCTTTTAGTTGTTGATGCTTATGAAGGCTGTATGCCACAAACTCGCTTTGTATTGAAAAAAGCTTTGGAGCAGAACTTGAAGCCAATCGTTGTTGTAAACAAAATTGACCGTGATTTCGCACGCCCTGAAGAAGTGGTTGACGAAGTCATCGAATTGTTCATCGAACTTGAAGCAAATGACGAACAACTGGAATTCCCGGTAGTTTTCGCATCAGGTATGAACGGTACTGCAAGTCTTTCATCAGATCCTGCAGATCAGGAAGAAAACATGCAGGTTATTTATGATGCAATCATGGAACATGTACCAGCGCCAATCGATAACAGAGATGAGCCACTACAATTCCAGGTTGCTTTGCTTGATTACAATGATTATGTTGGACGTATCGGTATCGGACGCGTATTCCGCGGAACGATCGAAGTCGGACAATCGGTAGCATTGATGAAGCTTGACGGTTCAGTTAAGAATTTCCGCGTTACAAAAATCCATGGTTTCATGGGTCTGAAACGTGTTGAAATCCAAAAAGCTGAAGCTGGCGATTTGATTGCCATTTCTGGTATGGAAGATATCAACGTCGGTGAAACTGTTTGTCCACAGGACCATCAGGAAGCTCTACCGATTCTGCGTATCGATGAACCGACTCTTCAAATGACTTTCCTTGTAAATAACAGTCCATTTGCAGGTAAAGAAGGTAAATTCATTACATCAAGAAAAATTCAGGAGCGTCTGGATGCTCAATTGGAAACGGATGTTTCCTTGCGCGTAGATCCGACAGATTCACCGGATGCCTGGGTTGTTTCTGGACGCGGAGAATTGCATTTGTCGATCCTTATCGAGAATATGCGCCGTGAAGGATTTGAACTTCAAGTTTCAAAACCGGAAGTAATTGTTCGTATGGTTGATGGAGTCCGCTGTGAACCAGTTGAACGTGTACAAGTTGATGTGCCGGAAGAATACACAGGCGCAATCATTGAATCACTTGGTGAACGTAAAGGCGAAATGCTGGATATGATCAACAATGGTAATGGACAAGTTCGTCTGGTATTTAACGTGCCTGCTCGCGGATTAATCGGTTATACAACAGAATTCCTTACTCAGACTCGCGGATACGGAATCATCAACCACACATTCGACAGCTATCAGCCAGTGGCTTCAGGCCGCGTAGGCGGACGCCGTCAAGGTGTATTGGTATCTATGGAGCGCGGTAAAGTTTCAACTTACGGCTTAATGGGAATCGAAGACCGCGGTACTGCATTTGTTGAAGTTGGTGCTGAGATTTATGAAGGCATGATCGTCGGCGAACATAACCGCGACAGCGATTTGACTGTAAACATCGTTAAGATCAAAGCTGCAACAAACATCCGTTCAGCGAATAAAGATCAGACAACGACAATGAAAAAAGCGCGTCTGATGAGCCTTGAAGAAGCACTTGAGTACTTGAACGATGATGAGTACTGTGAAATTACACCGCAAACAATTCGTTTACGCAAGAAGATTCTTGATAAAAACGAACGTGAGCGTATGGCTAAGAAGAAAAAAGTTGCTATCGAAGAATAAAGAATGGAAGGATGTATAATCCGTGGACGATCAATCTTTTGTCTATGAAAGTATGTATCCGGTAGCCCGAGTACTTTATCTGAATTTGCCGATTGAAGCAGCAGGATATGCATTATTTGCGGTAATCCTGCTCCTCTCGGCTTTTGTCTATAAACTGGGTTTTGCAAAGAAACTGCCGCTCGGAAAAAACATCGTGATCGGCATCTTCCTTGCTGCTGGTGGATTAGGGCTTACATTCCTGGCCTTCTTCCTGCCTGTGGTTGAAGGACTGGTAATTGCCGCGCTTATTCTGATTCTCTATAAAATCCGCTTATGGCGCGAAAAACGCGAAAACGCTGCATCTCATTGAGATGCAGCGTTTTTTCTTTCGAATATTTTATAAAGGATTGGAAGCAGCAGAGAATAGGCGAGATGCCCGAATATCCAATAAGTGATTGCTTCCCAATCGGTAAGGCCCGGGACCTGGTCGGTAATCGCCAAAGAAGATAATACAAAGTACAGAAAATATGTCGGCGAGCAAAGGATCAGGCTAAGAACGGTCAATTGACCAAAAGTATAGGGACGGCGTTTGGCGAAATAGACATAGACGATCCCGATGACTACGGAAACCACGGTATGAAATATAAACTCGGTCATTTCAGACCATTCTATGCCGCCGATGATAGGGATAAAATCCACATTCAACAATAGCAGATATACATTTACGCCGGTTACAGCCTGTATCCATTTAAATAACAGACCCAGAATCAGTCCGCTCCAAAATCCGATCCAGACCCCTTTGAGGAACTTCATCAAAAGTCTTCCTCAATTTTGCGCGAGCTGCGGTAGAAATGGAATTTCCCTGTTGCGAGCCGCTCCTTAGTACGCTGCTCAATTCTATCATGGCAGTTATGGCACATATGGGTATGGATGGGGCGGTTTCTGAGGCGCTTAGCCTCAAGTGTATCATCCACCAACTCTTCGATGGTGTCACAAATTACACATTTAACGCGCATATTGCTTCACTCCTATTCTACCCGGATGGCTGATATATTGGTGATTGGATTGCCTAGATTGCTTCCGTCAGGCAACAGTACATGGACGGGTCCGTCCTCGCGGAGAGGCTTTCCTTCATGACTGAATTTCAATACCAATTCTTTTGAAGCTTGGAGCGGGAAGCTGAATTCACCTTCAGCAGTTTCAAAAACAACAGTTTCTGCTGTGTCGAAAGGTTCCGCATTTTCAATGAAGGGTTTGAAGAGGATGCCGAATGTGCCTGTAAGCATATCCTGTTTCTCTTGCTTTTTATATTTTTTCTCTGAATTTAAAGTTGGCGGTACTGTTGCGCCTTCCATAATTTCACGTGACCAATGTTCACCCATGCCACGTTTGTATTCTTCCATTTCATCACGTTCGATGCGTTCTTCAGTAAAATACTTCTCAAGGTCCAATTTTCGGTCGTCAAAAATCCATACTGTAGGATCCAGAGTCAGTTTAAATTTAACATCGCCTTTGAATTGAATAATATATTCCATTAGTAATACCCTCCATCTAGATAATCTCTCTTCTATCAGTATACCTGTCTTTGTCAAGTTCCTAAAGTGATTGCTTCTGAAGAAGAGGAGGCTTGCAATTTGGCTGTTTAAAAGATACACTTTAAACAGGTTGAATAGAAGAAATTTCAGTAAATGGGGGAGTCCTCATGGAACATACAGAAGAACAAACTTATCAGCATAAAGCGTTGGATCTCCTCAAAGCCGATGCGCTGAAAATAGAGCAATTGATAAAAGTCCAAATGGACAATCTGACTTTGCCGTCCTGCCCATTATATGAAGAAGTCCTTGATACGCAAATGTTCGGTCTATCGCGTGAAATTGATTTTGCAGTGAAGCTTGGCCTGATTGAAAAAGAAGACGGTAAAAACTTAATGGATACGCTGGAAAAGAAATTATCCATCCTTCATGAAGCGTATACGAATAAATAAAGCAAACTCAAACGATTTTTGTTTGAGTTTTTTTACTAACAAAAAATTTAAATGAGGTTTGAATATATGAAACAGTACATAAAGCGGTACGCCGCTAATTTTGATTACCCTCTGCTTTTTACCTATCTCGCATTAACCCTCTTTGGCCTGGTCATGATTTACAGTGCAAGCATGGCTTGGTCCGTCTACAGGTATGGCTGGGAACCAAACCACTTCTTTAACCAGCAAGTAGTCAATTTAGCGCTTGCTTTGCCGGCATTCGTACTCGGTGCCATTTTTCCATATAAGCATTTCAGCAAGAAGTGGATGATGATGTCGATTCTCTTTGTCGTTTTCAGCGGCCTTATCCTAGTGCACTTTATCGGTTATGCCGGAGGCGGGGCGCAGAGCTGGATTTACATCGGTTTTGCCAGCATCCAGCCTTCTGAAATTGCAAAAGTGGGATTAATTTTTTATCTGTCTGGAGTTTTCTCGAATAAATACAAAAAAGGTACAATCAATCAACTGAACGAATCAATCATACCGCCTGTTATCGTTCTGGCTTTCGCGTTGTTCCTGGTGTTCAGAGAGCCTGACATCGGGTCAATGGGAATCATCGCATTAGTAGGGCTCAGCGTCATGGCGGCCAGTGGAATCCGGTTCAGCATGTTTTTGAAACTGGCTGGAATTGTGGCGGCGGCTGCCGCTATATTCATTGTGCCTTTTCTCATATTTGCGCAGGACATGATTTTGACGGAAAAACGGCTGGGCCGTCTTGAAGCATTTTTAAATCCTTTTGTTGATGAGCTTGGTTTTGGTATGCAAATAGTCAACGGTTATCTTGCTATCGGTTCAGGTGGGATCAGTGGCTTGGGGTTGGGGCAGTCCATTCAGAAACTGGGCTACCTTCCGGAACCGCATACGGATTTCATCATGTCCATAGTAGCGGAAGAACTTGGAGTTCTTGGTGTTGTCTTTGTGATTGGGGGCCTTGGGTTTATTGTATTGAAAGGCCTGTCGATTGCCATGACTACGAAAGATCCTTTGGCACGTATGCTTTCAGCGGGTATCGCAAGCATGATCGGCATACAGACTTTCGTTAATCTGGGGGGATTGTCAGGGCTTATTCCGCTGACAGGGGTTACCTTGCCATTTATAAGTTATGGCGGAACTTCCGTAATTTTGTTATCGTTAGCTATGGGAGTATTAATGAATGTCTCCATGTTCCACAAATATGAAAAAACAAAAAAATAAAGGGTGTGCTGCATTGTGAAAAAGATCAATAAGATTTTGGTGGCAAACCGCGGAGAAATCGCTATTAGGGTTTTTCGCGCCTGTACAGAACTGAAAATTCCAACAGTTGCAATTTATTCACAAGAAGACAGCGGTTCATATCATCGTTATAAAGCAGACGAATCGTATTTGGTAGGAAAAGGAAAGAAGCCGATCGACGCATATCTTGATATTGAAGACATCATCCGTATCGCAAAAGACACGAATACTGACGCCATCCATCCAGGATACGGCTTCTTATCCGAGAACGTTCATTTTGCCCGCAGATGTGAAGAGGAAGGAATCTTGTTCATCGGGCCTACTTCAGCGCATTTGGATATGTTCGGCGATAAAGTGAAAGCGCGTTCACAAGCGATCGCTGCCGGAATTCCTGTAATCCCTGGAACTGATGGACCGGTGGAATCTCTGCAGGAAGTGGAAGAATTCGCTAAGACAGCTGGTTTTCCTTTGATGATTAAAGCATCTCTTGGAGGCGGCGGCCGCGGTATGCGGATTGTCCGTAAAGAGGAAGAGCTGGCATCAGCGTATGAAAGAGCGAAATCAGAAGCAAAAGCGGCTTTCGGATCAGATGAAATGTATGTAGAAAAATTTGTTGAAAAACCGAAACATATTGAAGTCCAAATTCTTGGCGATCAATATGGCAATATCGTCCATCTTTACGAACGTGACTGTTCGATTCAGCGCCGCCACCAAAAAGTGGTGGAGATAGCGCCATCCAATTCCATCAGCAACGACCTGCGCAATGAAATCTGTGAAGCGGCAGTAAAGCTGATGAAAAATATCGATTACATAAATGCAGGGACTGTTGAATTCCTTGTATCAAATGATGAATTTTACTTCATAGAAGTAAATCCGCGTATCCAGGTGGAGCACACGATTACGGAAATGATTACCGGAATTGACATCGTCCATTCCCAAATCCATATCGCCAGAGGGCATGAGCTTCACGGTGACGTGATTTCCATACCGTCGCAGGATGAAATTCCGTTATTCGGTTTTGCGATTCAATCGCGTGTAACCACTGAAGACCCGGTCAATGACTTTATGCCGGATGCCGGCAAACTGATGGTTTATCGTTCAGGTGGGGGCTTTGGTGTTCGTTTGGATACCGGAAACGCCTACCAGGGCGCTGTTATTTCTCCATATTATGATTCTTTGCTTGTTAAATTGTCGACATGGGCGCTTACGTTCAAAGAAGCGGCAGGCAAAATGGACCGCAATTTACAGGAATTCCGTATACGCGGAATTAAAACAAATATTCCTTTCTTAGAAAATGTAGTTAAACACCCAAGCTTCATTAAAGGTGATTTTGATACCAGCTTCATCGATTCAACGCCGGAACTGTTCCTGTTCCCCGTGCGGCAAGACCGCGGGACCAAGCTGCTGAGCTATATCGGCAATGTTACAGTCAATGGGTTCCCGGGGATTGAAAAGAAAAAGAAACCGATTCATGCAGCGCCTAGAAAGCCGGAAATTGATCTGAGCACGAAGTTGCCGCCAGGCACTAAGCAAATTTTTGATGAAAGAGGAGCGGAAGGACTGGCTAAGTGGATCCATGAACAGGAAGATGTTCTCCTGACAGATACGACTTTCCGTGATGCCCATCAATCTCTGTTGGCGACGAGACTCCGTTCACATGATATGTTTGCGGTCGCAAAAGAAACGGCGCACTTGCAAAAAGATCTGTTTTCGATGGAGATGTGGGGAGGAGCGACATTTGATGTTTCTTACCGATTCCTGAAGGAAGATCCATGGCAGCGGTTGATCAAATTGCGGGAGCAGATGCCGAATGTCTTGTTCCAGATGCTTTTCCGCGGAGCGAATGCGGTAGGCTATAAAAACTACCCGGATAATGTCATCCGTGATTTTGTCCGTAAATCAGGAGAAGCAGGAATCGATGTATTCCGCATCTTTGACAGTCTTAACTGGATCAAAGGCATGGAAGTGGCAATCGACGAAGTAAGGCAAAGCGGGAAAATTGCAGAAGCGGCAATTTGCTACACCGGCGATATCCTGGATCCGAGCCGTGATAAATATACAGTTCAATATTATAAAGATATGGCGAAAGAGCTCGAAGCTTCCGGCGCCCACATTTTAGCCATTAAAGATATGGCAGGCCTTCTTAAGCCTGAAGCTGCCTACCGTTTAGTTTCCGAGTTGAAGGATACAGTGTCATTGCCGATCCACCTTCACACACATGATACGAGCGGCAACGGCATTTATATGTATTCGAAAGCCATCCAGGCGGGCGTCGATATTGTCGATACTGCACTCGGATCAATGGCGGGGCTGACTTCTCAGCCAAGCTCGAATTCATTGTATTACGCGATGAACGGCAGCGGACGCGAAGTCCGTATGGATATTCAGGCAGCAGAAAAACTTTCGCATTACTGGGAAGATGTCCGTAAATATTACAGCGATTTTGAAAGTGGCATGAACAGTCCGCATTCGGAAATTTACGTTCATGAAATGCCCGGCGGCCAATACAGCAATCTGCAGCAGCAGGCAAAAGCTGTCGGTCTGGGAATGCGCTGGGAAAACGTGAAGGAAATGTATTCCCGTGTAAATATGCTTTTCGGTGACGTCGTAAAAGTTACGCCTTCATCAAAAGTGGTTGGGGATATGGCGCTGTTTATGGTGCAGAATGATCTGGATGAGGAAACGGTCATCACTCGCGGTGAAACAATTGATTTCCCTGAATCGGTCATCGAATTCTTCGAAGGCTATATCGGTCAGCCTCACGGCGGATTCCCCGAAGAATTGCAGAAAGTGGTTTTGAAGGAGCGCAAGCCGATTACGGTCCGTCCTGGTGAATTGCTGGAACCAGCTGATTTTGAAGAAATCGGCAAAATGCTGTTTGAGAAGCTGGATCGTCCGGTTACGAGCCATGAAGTGCTGGCATACGCACTTTATCCGAAAGTTTTTGAAGAATATTCATTAACGAATAAAACATTCGGTGATGTTTCGGTACTCGATACATTGACATTCCTGTACGGAATGAGGCTCGGGGAAGAAATAGAAGTGGAAATTCAAAAAGGGAAAACGCTGATCGTTAAATTGGTATCTATTGGCGAACCGCAAAAAGATGGTACACGTTCCATTTATTTTGAATTGAATGGACAGCCGCGCGAAGTGAGTATCACAGATATGACAGTGGAAACTGACAGTGCTGCTAAACCTAAAGCGGATCCTACACAAGAAAGTCATATTGCAGCTACGATGCCTGGCACTGTATTGAAAGTAGTTGCAGAGAAAGGCGCCAAGGTAAAACGCGGCGACCATCTGCTTGTAACAGAAGCCATGAAAATGGAAACAACGGTGCAAGCACCTTTCGACGGAACGATTACGGAAATCCATGTGAATGCCGCAGATGGCATTTCAACTGGCGACTTATTAATTGAAATGGAAAGAAATTAAAAAAACAGCGGGCGCAAATGCGTCCGCTGTTTTTTATGATTTTGAATAACTTCTTGAAACAAGTAGTACCATATAACACAAAAGCCCGAATAATAAACTGATGAAAAGGGAATGCAATAAAGCAACAGCAAGATTTAACTTTGTCAGTACGACCAGCATGCCTGTCGTCGCTTGCATCATTACAATTGTGAAGGCGATGATCCAGCCCCAGTAAATTGCCCGTTGGTCTTTGTAGTTCTTGATGGCGTGCCACATGATGATACCGATCCAGATGACTATTAAACCAGCTGCAGCACGGTGTCCCATTTGAACCCATTCATACATATTAGAAGGGAGAGCGAACGAGTCGTTTTGGCATAGCGGCCAATCTGAACAAATGAGACTGGAGTTCGTATGCCGTACAAGCGCACCGGTATAAATAACAATATAAGAATATAAAGTTACGCCAATCGTGTGGAATTTCAGTGTCCTGCCAATCTTCAATTTCTCTGTATCAAATTTTCGATCCACTTCAAAAACAAGGAGGGTCAGCAATAATACAGATGCAAAAGAGATGAGGGAGATACCGAAATGGAGAGCGAGTATAAAATCACCTTGGCCCCATAGAACTTGTGCTGCACCGATCAATGCCTGTAAAATCAAGAAGAATACAGAAGTAACAGCTAAAAATTTGGTTTCACGAACATGGCCGAACTTTCTCCACGCCCAGACAGCCAGAATTACGATAAGAATGCTGACAGCTCCCGTAACCAATCTATGGGAAAACTCTATGAGCACTTCGGCAGTTATTACATCAGGAATCAATTGGCCATTACAGCCAGGCCAGTGCCGTCCGCAGCCCATTCCGCTATCGGTTTTAGTGACGAGTGCACCGCCGAGCAGAATGAAAAGCATACCGATTGTAGCTGCCACTGCGAACCATTTTATATATTTGTTTTGCTGCAAGAATGCCACCTACTTTTTCTATATGAAAATACATTTTTCCGTCCATATCCTGCATACTCGATAATAGCGAAAGTCAGCTTAAAACACAACGGAAAATCAGCAATACCGGAAACTTTCGATATTTGGACATATTACAGCGAGCCTTCACAAACTGTTCAAAAACTATTATTTTTCATTATTAAAAATGCAGTTGCGGTGATGTATGATAGGGTGAGTGCATTTTGAGGCTAACTCCCCATATTCATAGCTTTTATCGTTAAATTTCAGTTATATGTAGAAAAACGGCTGGAATTTAGATATAGTTATGGTTAGCGGACTATGCTTACAACTTTGAAAGGAGGAGGTTGAATGTCGAACGGCCGGTCTATGTCTGCAGAAGCTCATGATACGCCGGAAACTACCACCTTTGTCCAGGATTTTTTGGCACTTATAAAAATCGGGATTGTGAATTCAAACCTGATTACAGTATTCACTGGGCTGTGGCTGGCGTTTCAGTTTTCTGACAGACATTTTCTACAGCATTTGGACATCCTCGTCTACACCTTGGTCGGATCAGCATTGATCATAGCAGGTTCTGCTGCCATGAATAATTATATTGATACAGATATCGATCCATTGATGGCGAGTAAAAAATCACGGCCAACAGTAACAGGAAGATTTAAACCATCTGCTGTTCTGGCACTCGCTGTTTCTTTCATTGTTTTAGGCGAAATCTTTTTGTTTTCCGCATCTGTTTCAGCAGGGGTTCTCGGAATAGCAGGAGTTCTGGCTTATGTGGTCCTGTATTCGATGTGGTCAAAGAGAAGGCATGTCAGCAACACGATTGTTGGCAGTATTTCGGGAGCAATCCCACCGCTTATCGGATGGGCCGCAGTTGAACCGACATTGGGTGCCGGTGCCTGGGCATTGTTCCTGATTATGTTCATTTGGCAGCCGCCGCATTTTTATGCGCTTGCCATGAAACGGACGGAAGAGTACCGGGCTGCAAATATCCCGATGCTGCCGGTGGTAAAAGGCTTCCACCGGACAAAAAAATCTATGCTGGCATGGGTTTTGATGCTGTTCCCGTTACCATTCCTTTTGCCGGAATTGGGAATTGGCTTCTTCATCTTAGCAACACTTTTGAATCTCGGTTGGCTATTGTTGGCTATCCGCGGCTTTGGAGTGGAAGATGATCTGAAATGGGCGAAGAATATGTTTATCTATTCATTGAATTATATGACGATCCTTTTCGTTTCAATGATCATATTCGCTGTTTTCGTCTAATTTCCTATACTTAAAAACTTTTAAATGAGAGAGGGGTAAGAAAAGCTATGATGAAAGGACTTACTAACTGGCGTCTTTTCGCTTTGATGACTGCATTGCTCGTCTTTCTGTCGGGCTGTGGGCGTGAAGAGATTTCAACTCTGATCCCTGCTGGCAAGGTTGCGCAGGACCAATTCAACCTTTTAATATTGTCTACCATTGTTATGACTTTCGTAATTATAGTCGTATCAATAATCTTCGTACTGGCAATTGTTAAGTTCCGCCGCTCTAAACTAGGGGACGATATGATTCCTGAACAAGTTGAAGGTAGTGCGAAACTTGAGTTCATCTGGACAGCAGTGCCGATCGTACTGCTATTAATCCTTGCTGTTCCAACAGTCTATTCAACATTTGACTTGGCTGATGTGACTGCTATGGATTCGACTGACGAAGAAGGAAATCAGGAGAACCTTACAGTCAATGTAACCGCTTATCTATATTGGTGGGAATTTGAATATCCTGAACAGGGCATTGTAACTGCACAGGAATTAGTGGTTCCAACTGACGAACGTGTTTATTTCAATTTAATCTCTGCTGATATCAAACACTCCTTCTGGATTCCTTCAGTCGGCGGTAAACTTGATGTTAACCCGGAAAATGTCAACAAATTCTATCTTGAATTTGATCAGGAATCTTCGGAACTTGAAGATGGCGTATTCTATGGCAAGTGTGCTGAGCTTTGCGGACCTTCACACGCATTGATGGATTTTAAAGTTAAATCTGTTGACCGCGAAGAGTTCGATCAGTGGGTTGCTTCCATGCAGGAAGAGGCTCAACCTGCAACTGAAACATTGGCTACTGAAGGCGAAGAAATTTTCGCAAACAGCTGTATCGGCTGTCACGCTGTTTCAGGTGCTGGACCTGCTGGAATGGCCGGACCAAACCTTACGACATTCGGTGACCGCAACCGCGTAGCCGGATATCTGGAACATAACGAAGAAAACTTAAAAAATTGGATTCAAGATCCACAGGAATATAAACCAGGAAACTTGATGCCTGACGGTGAAACTAACAACGGTGGAGAGCCATTCTCCGAAGAGGAATTGGATGCGCTAGCAGCGTACCTAATGAGTCTGTCTGTTGAGGAGTAAACGCGTCAGAGTGTAAAAAGGGAGGTATACAGTGTGAGTTCTTTAGCACAAAAAAAAGGAGTCGGCGCAGTCATATGGGATTACCTGACAACAGTAGACCATAAGAAAATCGCTATCCTCTATCTAATCTCAGGCGGCTTTTTCTTCCTTGTAGGTGGACTGGAAGCAATGATGATCCGGATCCAGTTGATGAAGGCAGGAAATGATTTCCTGAGTGCAGGATTATATAATGAAATGATCACCATGCACGGTACTACCATGATTTTCTTGGCAGCGATGCCAATATTGCTGGCATTTATGAACGCCATAATGCCTCTTCAGATTGGTGCACGCGATGTAGCGTTTCCATTCCTTAACTCATTAGGATTCTGGCTGTTCTTCTTCGGAGGAATTTTCCTGAACCTTTCTTGGTTCATGGGCGGCGCGCCTGATGCAGGTTGGACGAACTATGCATCTCTCGCTTTAGCTTCTGAAGGGCACGGAATTGATTTTTACTCTCTAGGATTAACAATTTCAGGTTTCGGTACATTGATCGCGGGGATTAACTTCCTTGTAACAATCATCAATATGCGGGCTCCTGGCATGACTTATATGAGAATGCCTTTGTTCACTTGGACGACGTTTGTCGCTTCAGCATTGATTTTATTGGCATTCCCGCCACTGACTGTAGGCTTGTTCTTCATGGTATTTGACCGTATGTTCGGCGCGAATTTCTTCGTTGTCGAAATGGGCGGTAACACGATTATCTGGGAGCATTTGTTCTGGATCTTCGGTCACCCTGAAGTATATATCCTGATCTTGCCGGCGTTCGGTATCTTCTCTGAAATCTTCGCGATTTTCTCGAGAAAACGCCTGTTCGGTTACACAGCATTGGTATTTGCCACAATCCTTATCGGTTTCTACGGATTCATGGTTTGGGCTCACCACATGTTCACAGTAGGTCTTGGGCCAACTGCAAACGCAGTTTTCGCTTTGGCAACAATGATCATTGCGGTACCGACCGGTATCAAAATCTTTAACTGGCTTCTCACCATCTGGGGAGGCAGCATCAAATTCACCGTACCGATGGTTTATGCGATCGCGTTTATTCCTTCGTTTGTTGCCGGTGGGGTAACAGGTGTAATGCAGGCTATTGCACCACTCGATTACCAGTTGCATGATTCATACTTTATTGTCGCTCACTTCCATTACGTAATTGTTGGTGGGGTAGTATTGGCAATTCTTGCAGGTACACACCTATACTGGCCGAAAATGTTCGGTACAATGTTGAGTGAAAAACTGGGAATGGTCACTTTCTGGACGTTCTTCATCGGTTTCCACCTGACATTCTTTATCCAGCATTTCCTTGGTCTTCTTGGTATGCCACGCCGCGTTTATACGTTTGGCGCTGACCAGGGCTGGGACCTATTCAACGCTATCAGTTCACTAGGCGCTTTATTCATGGCGATCGGTGTCATTGTACTTCTGATCAACGTTGTCATCACATCGGTTAAAAATGTACGTGTCGGCAACGATCCATGGGAAGACGGCCGTACGCTTGAATGGGCAATTCCTTCACCGCCGCCATTCTATAACTTTGCTCAAACTCCATTGGTTCGCGGTCTGGATACGTACTGGATCGAAAAAATGGAAGGCAATAAAGAAGGTATGGTCTATGCGGAGCCAATCGGCGACGTCCACATGCCAAACGGCTCTATTATTCCGTTGATCATGTCATTCGGTATGTTCGTTGCATCATTTGGTGCACTTTACTTCCAAGACGATACAAAACCATGGGCTTTAGCTGTATTGATTATCGGTCTAGGAATCACTTTCGGTTCGATGCTTGTCCGTTCATTGAAAGATGATTTAGGCTTCCACATCACGAAAGAAGAATTGCTTGAAGACGCTAAGAGAGGAGGCAACACCGATGGACTTAAATAAGAGATATACCGCTCAATCCTGGCCGGATCATCCTGAAACGGCGACATTGGAAGGTAAAAACAAGTTCGTCGGATTCTGGTTGCTTCTGGCTGCTGAAACTGTAACCTTCGCGTCTCTTTTCGCCACTTACCTGGCTTTAAAAGACAGAGGACCAGAAGCGTCAGAATTTACGGCTTCAGGATTATTCGAACTTCCACTGGTATTTGCGATGACAATGATTCTTTTGACCTCATCGTTAACGAGTGTTTACGCAATGCATCACATGAAAAACCATAACTTTAAAGCCATGCAGGCTTGGCTAGGCATAACTGTTTTGCTTGGACTTACGTTCCTTGGACTTGAAATCTATGAGTTCAACCACTATGTCCACCTTGGCTTCGGATATACGACCAGTGCTTTCAGTGCCGCGTTCTTTACACTTGTCGGAACGCACGGTGCCCACGTATTATTCGGACTGAGCTGGTTTATCGCGTTGATGGTCCGCAACTCAAAACGCGGATTGAATATGTATAACGCACCTAAATTCTATCTTGCAGCATTATACTGGCATTTCATCGACGTAGTATGGGTATTCATCTTTACTGTAGTCTATTTGATGGGAGTGATCGGTTAATATGGCACACGATACACCTGAAAAAATCAGATCACACGCTGAGCACGAATTTTTAAAGAAGAAAAGAACTACTGAAATGCGTCACCAGCTAACATCGTTTGCAATCATGATTTTCCTTACATTGATAGCATTCACGATGGTGGCGGCTGGATTCTCGGCTTACCTGATCGTTCCAATCATTCTTTTATTGGCTGCGGTTCAAGTAGTCCTTCAGCTATATCATTTCATGCACTTAAGCAATAAAGGCCACGGAACAGTTGCATTCTTTATGTTCAGTGGGATGTTTGTTGCCTTCATTACGCTTTTGGCACTTGTCACGATCGTTTGGTGGTAAACAGCAATATAAAATCTCCCTTCACATTAACGTGAGGGGGGATTTTTTGTGCACTAATATCTTCATTTTAATAATGAAGTAACAGAAAGAATGAACGGAGTATTTCTTAATGTAGCAAGAGTGCGGGAAATGTCATGATTCGTTCATTGATATACAGGGGCTTCCGCTATATAATGGGGGTACTTGAGGAAAAGGAGGTATGTTAGGCATGCCAATCAGTATTTTCGGATTTCAGGCTTTATGGAGTCCGTATTACTTAGGAGCCCTCGTCTTAATCACTCTCTTCTATTTTTTAATCACTACCAAGTGGAGAGGAAAATTTAAGGACAGTGAACCTTTAAAACAAAAAGAAGCTCTGCTGTTCGTTTCCGGAATGGCCTTGTTATATATTATTAAAGGGTCGCCAGTCGATCTGTTGGGACATATTACATTTACGATGCACATGGTGCAGATGGCGTTCCTCTTGCTGCTGGCGCCTCCATTGATCATTATGGGAATTCCAACATGGCTTTGGAGATGGTTCATCGATCTCCCGGTTATCAGACCGTTGTTCATGTTTTTCACTACACCCATGCTGGCATTGATCTTATTCGGATTATTTTTCTCAGTCTACCATTTGCCGCTCGTATTCGATTTTGTTAAACAGGACATGCTGCTCCATGCAATTGTCAGCAGCCTGTTATTCATTTTCGCGATTTTCTACTGGTGGCCTGTAGTCAATAATCTGGAAGGGATGCATAAATTCCACGGCTTGAAAAAACTTGGGTTCCTGTTTGGTCTGAGTGTCCTGATGACCCCTGCCTGTGCATTGATCATATTCAGCAGTTCGCCGTTCTATGCGACATACACAGACGCGGACGCCTGGCTTCAGGCAATGGCTCTTTGTGTGCCAGTCGGAACTTTATCACAATTGAATCTCTCCGGTCCCGAGCTGTTTACGTCCATGAGTTTAATTGAAGACCAACGGACTGGCGGAATTACGATGAAAGTGCTTCAGGAATTAGTATTTACGGTTTTCATTTGGCTGGTGTTTTATGAATGGCTTCGCAATGAAAACGACAATGCAGATGAAATTACTGCGAAAGTTTTGCAGGATCGAAAAGAGATGGCTTATCACCGACATAATGGGTAAAGCATAAAAAGGGGATTAGAAGAAATGGATTTACCGCTATTACCAACTATCAGTACATTTTTTATCGTTTTGAGCGCTATTTTTGTAGCGATCGGCTGGAATTTAATCCGGCAGCGCAGAATCGAAGCCCATAAAAAGGTGATGCTTGCAGCAGGTGCTTCTGCTCTGACGTTCTTCATCATTTATGCTTCGCGCACAATTTTTGTTGGAAACACCGCTTTCGGCGGACCGGAAGAATATAAAATCTTTTATACGATTTTCCTGATATTCCATATTACCTTGGCTACAACAGGAGGGGTTATGGGGCTGATCACCATTTGGTGGGGTTTGAAGAACCGCTTGGATAAACACCGTAAAATAGGCCCTTTCACAAGCGTGATCTGGTTCTTTACAGCGATCACAGGTGTTATGGTTTATTCTCTATTATATGTAATCTATAAAGGCGGACCGACAACTTCTGTCATTAAAGCGATTTTAGGCGGAGAATAAGAAAAGGAGAACCTCATTGGGTTCTCCTTTTTCTATGGAAAAATTTAATTGTCATATCTTAAAGTCAATTTTGATGATGCCAGCTTCACGTGCTGACGTGAACAGAATAACGATCAGTGGACCGATGAAGAATCCAAGGAAGCCGATCAACTGTAATCCGATAAACATCGCAATTAATGTTGCAAGTGGCGACAGGCCAATGTGAGAGCCCATGACTTTTGGTTCGACAGTTCTACGGATGATCAACAGAACAAGTGCCAGGACAGCCAATTGAGTGCCTTGTACGACGTCTCCTGTGATGAATTCGTAGATGAACCAAGGTGTCAGGACGATGATCGAACCAAGGATCGGGATGAAATCGATGACCCATATGATGAGGGACATAACGATAGCCACTTCAGGCGCGATAAACAGCAGCGCGACAAGCGAAACAAGGAATATAATGATACTGACAAGAAATTGTGCTTTCAGAAAACCGAAAATGACATTATTTAACCGGGCAGACATAAAGCGGACTTTTTCCGCTGTGGTATCTTTCAATCTGCTGAAAAGAATTCGTTTCAAGTCGTCGAGGTCCAACATGAATAGGAATAGCGCGATAAGGAAAACGATAAAACTGACCAGGAAAGAAGGGATGCCAGTTAAAAGATTGGTGACTGTGTCATAGTTGACGATGGTCAGTACCCAGTCGCGAATTCCTTCAAGAAAAAGGGCCAGTTCTGTTTCAAATGAATTCACAACTTCAACTGGAAATTCTTCAGAAGAACGAAGGAAGAAGTCCTGCATTTCTTCCCAGATAGAAGACAGGCTGTTGATGTATTCAGGCATATTTTGTGAAACCTGAATCAGCTTGCCTATCAGGTATGTTACGGTCCAATACAAGAAGGAAGATACAAGCAGCAAAAACACGATGAATGCAGTGATCACTGCTGATTTGCGCTGCCATTTTAAGCGTTGCTGCAAAAAGACGACAAAGGGTTCGAGAAAAATAGCCGTCAGCAAGGCTAATATAAGCGGTATGGCAATTGGAATTATGTATATCGAAATTAGTATTAATAACGAAATAATAAGTATTATAGTTAAAATCTTTTTATTCCACCATTTTGCCACGATAAACCTCCCAAAACATTATATTATAATTATATCAATACCTTTTAATAAAGAAAACTTTTTAAAAAAATCCGCAGTTCAATGTTGAACTGCGGTTTTTCAAGTGTCCAGACTTCCACGGCCCTTATAGAGGCGTGATTGCTTTTTTACACTTGGATTTCAAATGCTTTTAATTCGGATTTAATAGTCGCCAGAATATCGGCGCATGTTTTCAGCAGATGTTCAGGGAAATGCTCGTCTTCGCCGTATTCCACGCCGAATGGGTAGTAGTATTTACCGATTACTGGCTTCAGAACTTTTACAGTTGCGTCGCCCGCATCAATATCGCCATCTACCGCGTAAGCGAATACGCGTAAATAATAGCGGCCTTCACGGACATCGAATTTACGGTCGAATGTTACTCGCTCGTAATCCCACTGCCCTTCTTTAGTCATACCGTGTTTGCCCATAATATGCTGGAGCAAATTGAAATCTACCAGAATGTCCTCAAGTCCTGTATTTTCAAAATACATAGGATCTCCTCCTCTATCTCAAAACTGACTCAATGCTCCTTTAATAATAGATGAAATTTGCGCTTGTTGCAATGGCTAGATTGTGTCAGTATAGAGGCGGCTGTTATAATTGATGAAAATAGCTTGGGAGGGTGGAAGACGATTGAAGAATTTATTGCGTATCATGATATTTCTGTCAATCATCCTCATTACATTTTTTTATTTTGATTCGTCGATAAATGAGAATGACATTTTAGAAGCCCCAAGAAAAGTGGACCCGTTGCCTGCACAGGAAATTATTGAAAACCCTTTAGCGGTCGAGCGTCCTGGAGAGGGGATATCCGTTTATATCGGAAAACCCTCTGAGGAATGGATCGATGATTACGGGCAGCCGTCCCGGATCGAGCCTTCCGCGTTCGGATATGAATGGTGGGTTTATAATCAGTCTTATTCCAATTATAAAATGGTTGGGGTGAAGGACCAGAAGGTTGTGCAGGTCTATACAGCCGGTACTGCGTCGGATGCGTCTCCTTACAGCATTGGACAAAGTATAGAAGATTTATACCGGTTTACGATTATTGAAGACGAAGTCACGGTGAAATACGGAACAAATATCTATACATTCAGCTTGAGCGGGGAAGACCGTGAAACCAGAATACTGGTCAGTTTTGAAGACGTCTACGCACAGCTTTATATTGATGAACAAGATGGGACGCTTGAAGCGGTGCGTTTCATGGATGCGGAAACGCTGATTCGACACCAGCCATATGACATGATGTATGTCGGAAATCTGCTGGTACCCATCAATCCTTCTTCCGCATTGCAGGCATCCATCGACAAAGCGAATGCTAAACAGGTTGTCGATCTGACAAATGTCTATAGGCTGCATAATCAGCAAAAACCGTTGACTGTCAATTCAGCGGTCAGTATGCTGGCTGAACGGCATAGCCGCAATGTTGCCAGACAGGATTTCTCATCTGAAGATATTAAAATTGAAGGACTGGAAGAAAGATTGAAAAGTTCCCGCATCATATATGAGGAAGCGGCTGAAAATACCGCCTCCCAATATTATGACGCAGCTGAAGCTGTTCATGGCTGGATAAACTCCGAAGACCATAGGGATACTTTATACTCGAGCAGGTTCAATCAAATTGGGGTCGGTGTATTCGGGAAATATTACACACAAAGCTTTTTAAGGCAGGAACCGACCAAAGCTGAAAAACAATAAAACTAATCAAGGTTTTGGAACGATAAAAAAGGAACCGGTGGAAGTGGCGATATGCTTTCCGCCGGTTTCGTATATATTCCCTTCAATGACCATCGTATGGCGGCCTTGCCGGATGATTTGGGCTTCGGCTGTGATGGTTTCTTCAGCAGCGACTGTCAGGTAATGGATGGCCAGATTCGTCGTGACTGCACCAAAACCTTCCGGGCATTTACTATTTGCCAGCGTGCCCATAGCTGTATCGAGAAGAACGGCTAAAATTCCGCCGTGGGGGATATCGATATTATTATGGATGAAAGGCGTATTGGGAATACTGACAGTCCAGCTGCCATTTTGCTGCTGCCTTTCCATACCGAGCGCTGCGCTTAAATAGGTGGTGAAGCCGCCCGCTTGTTTCTTTTCCAGATTATCGAGAAACTGCGAAAGAATCTGAATATCTTCCGAAGAGCCGTTATCCACGGCTCTTTTAAATTGCGCCATTAAATCCTTCATGATGACAACCCTTTCTTTATGTATTAAAATATTTGTATGTTTGATATAATTGAACCGTAGAGGAGGTAATACTTGTGATCATGACCTACGAATGGGTTCAAATTACTGACTCTGCCGAAGAGTTAAGTAGAATGATACTACAATCTGAGCAGGCTGAGCAATATCGACAAGCTCACCGTGCTGTTTACGATAATAAAGAGCTGGCGGATGAAATCACCGCTTTTGCCCGTTTAAAAGAATTATATGAAGAGGTGCAGCGTTTCGGAAAGTATCATCCGGATTATAAGGATGTCATGAAACGTATCCGTGTCGACAAACGGAAGTTGGACCTCAACGAGAAGATTGCTGAATTGCGGCTGGCTGAAAATGAATTGCAGGATCTGATTGATCAGGTAAGTTTCATAATCGGCCGTTCAGTTTCGGAGGCGGTTAAAATCCCTTCCAGCAATCCTTTCTTTTCTTCAGATTCCTCTTGTGGAGGAAGCTGTGGAACTGGCGGCGGCTGTTCTTGTTCAGCATAAGAAAAGTGCACGCGGCCGCTGGAGTCTGGACAACGAAAAGCGCAAGCGCCCGCTGCCGCTGGAGTCTGGACAAAAATCCGCTCCTCCAAAGCCATTGGTGACTTAAGGATACTATCCTTTCTTAACCCTAAAAAACCGGCGAGAAAAAGCATTGCTTTTTCTCGCCGGTTTTTTTTGTTATGTGATATCTTATTCTGCTTTTTTAAGGACTTCCACTGCCAAGTCAGGGCGATCGGTGATAATGCCTTTAGCTCCTGTGTCCACCAGCGCTCGCATTGCTTCCGGATCATTGATGGTCCAGTAGTGCACAGGTATGTTCAAGTCACCCAAAAATGAGATAAAACGGGGTGATACGAGATTAAATACTGAAGAACGGATAGGAATCTGCATCATATCGGCACGCGGCTTGTACAGGTGTCCAAATTGGCTGTTAAATGCAGCATATGCTTTTTTGATCTCATTTTCTCCGGCACCTACTGCTACACGGTTTTGTGCGTACAGATTGAACCGGTCGATTTGTTCGTCGAAGAAGCTGGTGACGCCAACACGTTCTTCCACGCCCGCAGATTCGATCAGGCGCCAAAGTTTGGAAGGCAACAGACTGCCTTCGTATGTTTCCGGCGAATCCTTCATATCGATATTGATATACATATCAGGGAATTCATCCAATAATTCGCGCAAGGTGATGATCCTTTCATCTCCGCCACGGTAGGAATTATTGCCTTCAAGATCTTCGAAATGGTAGCCAAGATCAAGTGTGCGAAGTTTTTCGAGTGTCAGATCTGCTACTTTGCCAGCGCCGTCCGTAGTCCGGTCGACGAACTCATCATGAAATACGATCAGTTCCTCATCGCTGGTAAGGCGTATATCGATTTCGAAACCGTCTATACCGTACGACGCAGCTTTTTTAAATGCGGCCATTGAATTCTCAGGCGCAAGAGCGGAACCCCCGCGATGCGCGAGAATCATCGGACGGTCATATTCCAGTGCATTTTTTTTAGGGCGTGGCTGTGCAGTAACCAAAGCTTTTGAACCTGCCCAGGCCGCTGCTCCGACTGCAACCGCAGCTATGCCTATTTTCGTTTTTTTACCCATGGCTATGTAATACCCCCTCGTATAGTGACGCTAAATCCATTATATCCAATAATGAAAAGCAATGTCAGTTAATATGCTGTATCGGCCCAAACTTCCCTGAATGGCGGTTGCGGCTTTTTTCTTTCCTATGGTATTCTAGAAGCTAAGAAAAGAGGGATGGCTATGCATGATCGCCAGGGACTGATTGTCTATGTGCATCATTTGAAACAGGCAAAATCATTGCGCAAGTTTGGACATGTTCATTTCATTTCACGGAAATTGAAATATGTCGTTCTATATATGGATCAGGATGTCATTGAAACTACAAAAGCGAAACTGTTGAAGTTGCCGTATGTCAAGCAAGTGCTTGAATCCCAACGGCCATTCATCAAGACTGAATACGAAAATGCGAAACCCGATAAAGCTAAGGAATACGATTATAAAATCGGCCTTTGATCATTGCATCGGCGGGATATAATGGTTCAGGCGCAAGACGGATATCAGATGGCTGAAGTAAAACTTGCGGTCGGCATAGACGGTGGAATGCTTAACATCCATGAAGATCGGCAACCCGCCAAGTTCTTTGACAGCCTCCTCGAATAATTCAAGCCGTTTCGAGTTTTTAGGAATTCCTTCACGGCAAATGTAAATGGGCATGAAATTACCCTGTTCTGCTGGTTTGAATGCAGCTGCTACTGATAGAACGGTTTTTCCGTCCATGTCTTTTGAGACGAATGCAAAACCGTGCATAAAACGGCTGCGGTTGGTCATCATCAATTCACGGAGTTCGTAAATATCTCCGTAACCTTCTCCAAGCTCGATAAAACGCTGGATCATTTTAACACGTCCTTTCCAGTACCCATTCTACCATCTATAAGGTGGATTGCATCAATAATTTCATCAAAACTGGGAGGCAGAAACATGCGCGTAGTTGCAGGCAAGGCAAAAGGGCTGCCTTTAAAGGCGGTACCGGGAAATTCCACCAGGCCGACGACGGATAAAGTAAAAGAGTCGGTTTTCAATATGATCGGCCCATTCTTCGATGGCGGCAATGCACTTGATCTTTTTGCAGGAAGCGGTGGGCTTGGCATTGAAGCCTTGAGCCGCGGGATAGATAAAACCGTTTTTATTGATAAGGACAGCAAAGCCATCGAAACAATCCGGGCAAATCTGGAAAAGACCCGTCTTAACGGACAAGCGGAAGTTTACCGCAACGACGCGAAGCGGGCGATCAAAATCCTGAAGAAAAATGATTTCCAGGCCAGGCTGCTGTTCCTGGATCCACCGTACCATATCACGGAGGCGTATGACTTGATGGATTATGCAGCTGAAAATGGGATCCTCACGACGGACACGATAGTAGTCTGCGAGCACGAAAAAGGGGTCCAGCTGGCTGATCGCACCAAATATTTCGAACGGTTTAAAAATGAAAATTACGGCGGTATCGCCATTTCAATTTATCGCTATACAGGGGAAGAGGGAGAAATCATTGAGTAAGGTTGCCGTAGTACCGGGAAGTTTTGATCCAATTACGATGGGGCATTTGGATATCATCAAGAGAGCTTCAAAGATTTTTGATGAAGTTAAAGTCGTTGTCATGAATAATTCTTCAAAAAATCCATTGTTCAATGTGGAAGAGCGAATAGCGCTTATTGCGGAAGTGACCAGTGCGATTCCAAATGCAACAGTGGATTCGTTTGGCGGCTTGCTGATTGATTACGCGGTGGAAGTCAAAGCGAATGCGATCATCAGGGGACTGCGGGCAGTATCGGATTTCGAATACGAAATGCAGATCACTTCGATGAACCGTTTCCTGAATGAAGATATAGAGACATTGTTTATGGTTTCAAATAATCAATATTCGTTCCTCAGTTCGAGCATCGTTAAAGAAGTGGCGAAATACAACGGCAATATTTCCGGCCTGGTGCCGGAAGCTGTTGAAAAAGCCTTGAAGAAAAAATTCGATTAAGTCACGATTCCGTGGCTTTTTTGTTATTCTTTTTTGAATAGAGAGGGTAATCTCATGAAAAATAAACGTATGATCATGTATTTGATATTAATGGCAGTTGTCGTCTTTATTTCCTTCTACCGGATGGACAGCTATATTACGCGTCCGGGCAGCGCTTATGAGCTGTCACCATTTGTGGAAGTTGAAAATGGCGATGAAGATGATGAAGGAAGCTTCAGTCTGATGACTGTATCGATGCTGAATGCAACTCCGGCGCTTTATGTATATGCCCAGTTTCAGGATGGCTATAAGGTATTGCAGCCAGAACAGGTTCGCAGTCCGCATGAAACAGAAGAAGAGTATAATGTCCGCCAATTGAAATTGATGTCTGATTCGCAGGTCAATGCCTTAAAAGCGGCGTTTGAAACTGCTGAAATGCCGTACGAAGTGAAAACGGCGGGTGTCTTTGTCTTGAATGTACTGGAAGGCGGAGCGGCTGATGAAAGCCTGAAAGCTGGTGACCGGGTGCTGTCCATTGATGGCAATGATTTTGAGAGTCAACAGAACTTTATTGATTATCTGGCTGAAAAACAGGTCGGGGATGCTGTGGAATTGGTGATTGAACGGAATGAGCGGGAATTGATCGAGACAATTACATTGGAACCTCTTCCGACTGACCTTGAGCGGGCCGGCCTCGGAATATCCTTTGTAGAAGATAAAACGATTACCACAGAACCGGAAGTATCCATCGATTCCGAAGAAATTGGCGGGCCATCCGCCGGTTTGATGTTCACTTTGGAAATCATCAACCAGCTGCTCGAAGAAGATATCACCAAAGGCTACGATGTAGCTGGCACTGGGACTATGGAGAGTGAAGGAGAAGTGGGGCGCATCGGCGGGATCGATCAAAAAGTGATGGCGGCTGACAACGATGGCATGGATATATTCTTTGCGCCGGATGACGAAGTGTCCGCTGACAGCGAAAGCAATTATGACGTGGCAGTGGAAACTGCAGAAAAAATCGGCACGGATATGGAAATCGTGCCGGTTAAAACGCTGCAGGATGCGCTCGATTATTTAGAGCAGCTTCAACCGAAATAAATCGGCGGTGTTGTAAATTCTTTTTTCAAATTACTGCTTCCAAGACCCAGTATATAGAGACTGCTGGCGTGAATATCAAGTTTGCCCATGCTGTTGTCCGCCAAATCGGCGGCGCGGCTGATGATGGGCAGGCTGATATTCTTTTTTTGTGCATTCAAATACTGACGGCCGTTTTGTGTCATGCCGAGCAAACGCAAATAAGAGGGCTGCTCGAAGGATTTAAGCATATCCCATGTAAAGCCAGTGTAAATATGGGTCAGCATTCGCTGTATACGGGTTCTGGTAAAACGTTTTGACTTTATTCGGCCAATAAATGCTTCAAAATCATGTTCTTTTGTGGCGGCTTCATAAATAAGGTTTTCGATTCCTTCTGTCACCTCTGCATATCGACGGAGGTTTTCCGGTTTATCTCTCAATATAGTATGGCGGAGCATTGGATAAAAAGTTTCCCAGCTGCCGAAACGGCCGTACTCTTCTGCAAAGTTTTGAAGTGCTTCGATTGAATAAGCAGGCAGGTAAGTGGAAAGTTCATCAAGCGATCCGCCTTCAAAAAAAGCTTTTCGAATTCCCGTCGCACTGGCGATGGACAAGCCCTCTTGAATCGGATCGTGATAATTTGCGCCAATCCGCTGGATCGTCAGCGGCTGCATTGAAGACGAAATTCGCTCTGCCGCTTCTATATAATGATAGCCCAGAATATTATTCGGCTGCGTCAAATCAGCAAAGCCTTCCTGTCCTTCTGTCACAGCCTGATAGGCTTCGTTCATTGCCTTGGGGTAGCTGATGCCTGACTGGACCGCTTCATGGATTCTTTGCTGATAATCAAGATTTTCCCGATTCAGCAATTGACGGGATTTAAGAAAAGGTTCAATGTCACCTTGTTCACTTCCGAAGCAAAAAGCTTCACAGCCGATGGCATCGAGCAGGGTGATGGATCCTCTCGCAAAATCCGATGCTTGTGCAGTAGCATAAACATACGGCAGTTCAATGACCA
Organism: Planococcus sp. RAB007_Raresut; assembly: GCF_057369535.1. Lineage (NCBI taxonomy): Bacteria > Bacillati > Bacillota > Bacilli > Caryophanales > Caryophanaceae > Planococcus > Planococcus sp. RAB007_Raresut. The sequence goes on along the minus strand of NZ_JBXYIF010000001.1, from coordinate 536,530 downwards.
AATCGACACCGTTGGCGAGGGCCATTTCAGTCCGTTTCCATTTATCGGCGAATGCCGGTTCGCCGCGCTGCAGAAACTGGCCGCTCATAACAGCAATCAATATGTCGGCTCCTGAACTTTTTTTGGCACTTCTGGCATGATGCAGATGGCCATTGTGAAACGGGTTATATTCAACTATGATGCCTGCAGCTTTCATTCGCCCAACTCCTTTGGTAAACTTAAGTCTAAGTATAACGATGCCAGGAATAGTGTGACAAGATTTTTTCTTGACATCTTTTTCTGCTCATTATATAATCAACTTTGTTGTCTTGAGGTGATTACTTATGAAAATAGCGATTCAACAGCTTCAAAAGCATCGCAAAGACGGGATGAAGATCGACCAGATGGTCAATCTTGATGAAGTGAAAAAACGCAATAGCGATATTCGTGATATTTCACCCATCCACGTCACAGGACATTGCACAATTGGTTCGCAACAACTCACGTGCCAGCTTCAGCTCAAAGGCATGTTAATCTTGCCTTGCGCACGAACTTGGGAAGATGTCGAGTTTCCTGTAGATATTGAATCGGTTGAAATCTTCAATTGGTCAGAACATGGCCTGGGAGATACAGACGATAATGTTCACGCGGTCAAAACGGAAACAATAGATTTCCAGCCGGTCCTCGAAGAACTTATCCTTCTGGAAATACCGATGCAGGTCTTTAAGGAAGATGCCGATCAAGCCGTTATCAAAGGCGGCGAAGAATGGTCATATTCGACAGACGAAGAAGTTCAGGCGGAGAAAGAAGAAGCACAACCAAAACCGGATCCAAGACTTGCTGATTTAGCAAAGTATTTCGATCAGTCAGATGAATAGAATCACTGTAAGGAGGTGTCACCAATGGCTGTACCGTTCAGAAGAACGTCCAAAACCGTTAAAAGAAAACGCCGTACGCATTTCAAATTGTCCGTGCCGGGCATGGTAACTTGCCCAAGCTGTGGCGAATCGAAATTGGCTCACCACGTCTGCAAAGCATGTGGATCATACAAAGGGAAAGAAGTTGTAGCAAGCAAATAAAACAGTATTTGCTGCTAAAAGGCTATTGAGAGGCCATGGCTCTCGATAGCCTTTTTCTCTGTACATAAGATTAAATGAAATAACTATAAAACAGATATTCCGCAAAACAGCTACGCTTTCCTGGCTGCTTGCACTGAGCTTGGTCGCCTGGGAGTCTCCGCTGTTTTGCTCCATATCTTTAGAAATTTCTCTCAGCAAAGGCGCGCCTATGGAGCAGGCGAATGCCGACGGAGCAAAGACGAGTGGTCTTCTCGGCTTATTGCGGGAGGCAAGGTTCGCCATACGAAGATGGCGCATCCTTTGCGACGAGCAGTGCGCAGGAGCATAATCTTTGCACTGTCCTAAGCGCCGAAGCGGTATATATTGTTTCAAAAGTAAAGCGTTTATATTTACATACTCACACTCACGAGGTGAATTGAAATGGCCTATAAGATCGAAACAGCCGAAGGTATTATGACATTTACAATCGACCGGCCGGAAATCCGCAATGCTGTCAATGCGGAAGTGATAGAAGGTTTGGAAGAACTGATTGAACGGGCATCAACAGAGTTGCCGCGTCTGGTCATCATTACAGCTGCCGGTGAAAAAGCATTCTGCTCCGGTGGAGATCTGTCGGTTTTTCACGCTTTAGAAACAGAAGAACAAGCATATCCCATGCTTAATCGGATGGGAGATGTGCTTTACAAGATTAAAACTTTGCCCGTGCCTGTCGCTGCTCTTGTCAACGGAACAGCAGTGGGAGGCGGCTGTGAAATAGCAACTGCCTGCGATTACAGACTCGTCCGCAGCCATGTGAAAGCCGGCTTTATCCAAGGAACTTTGGCAATCACCAGCGGCTGGGGAGGCGGAACTTACTTGTTTGAAGCGCTTCAGCATGACCGTGCTTTAAAGATGCTTAGTGAAGCCCGACTGTATTCGGCGGAAGAACTGCTTGAAAACGGCTGGGCAACTGCAATCATCCGAGAGGATGCAGATATCGAAGATTTTATCGCTTTATTCCGGGGCGTACTTCCTGAAGTGCATCGTGCTTATAAGGAAATAGCGGTCAGAAACTGGCGCGCGACAAACCTTAAGGAACGTGTGGAAGCTGAAATCCGGCGCTGTGCCCAGTTATGGGCAAGCACAGCCCATCATGAAGCTGTAGCAAGATTCCTTGAAAAACCAAAAAAATAAGAAGGCTGAACCTGTTGCTCATCCAGTGACAGGTTTTTATTTGTTTAATTTTAACAGTAAATAATCCTTCTATTCCTGTTATAAAAGGATATCCGATGCCCGTATATTCAGAAATATTTTCAGCCAATAGTTGAAATCGCTTACAAACTTCATATATGCTATAGAAGGGAGAAAACATAGGGGGTATTTCAAATATGAAGAAAATCCTGATTGCGAACCGGGGAGAAATTGCAAGACGCATTATTCGTACATGCGAACGCCTCGGTATCGAAACGATTGCTATCCACTCTGAGGCAGATGGGGATCTGCCATATGTAAGTGAAGCAACGGAAGCTGTGCTGATCGGTCCGAATCCGGTGGTGCAGTCATATTTACAGGCAGAAAAAATCATTGAAACGGCTCTAAAACATAATGCGGACGCAATTCATCCAGGTTATGGCCTATTATCCGAAAACGCCGGATTTGCCCGCAAAGTGCAGGAAGCCGGATTGATCTTCATCGGTCCGGACAGTGGCATCATTGACATGATGGGTGACAAAATCGAATCCCGCCGCGCGATGATCAAAGCTGGAGTGCCTGTTGTACCGGGAACGGAAGAAGGCGTAGCTTCACTTGATGAAGCGATTGAAGAAGCTGATAAAATCGGCTATCCACTGATGCTTAAAGCCAGCGGAGGCGGGGGCGGCATCGGAATGGTGCGCTGTGAAAGTGAGCAAGCGCTCAGTCAGCAATTTGATTCCGTAAAAAACCGTGCTAAAGCTTATTTTGGCAACGATGTCGTGTATCTTGAGAAATTCATCGCGGATGCCCGCCATATCGAAGTTCAGATATTCGGTGATTCAAATGGCAATATCGTTCATTTATTTGAGCGCAATTGTTCTGTGCAGCGCCGCAACCAGAAAGTGATTGAAGAATCACCATCACCTCATCTTCCGCAGGATGTGCGCGAACGCCTATGTGAAGCCGCAATCCGTGCGGGTGAAGCGGTAGGTTACAGCAACGCCGGTACAGTCGAATTCATCGTCGATCAATCAAATGAATTTTATTTCCTTGAAATGAATACGCGTTTGCAGGTGGAGCATCCGGTTACTGAAGAAGTGACAGGGCTTGACCTGGTTGAATGGCAGATTGATGTGGCAAGAGGCGGCAAGCTGCCGGCGCAAGATGAGATAACGACTAAAGGCCATGCAATTGAATACCGGATTTATGCGGAAGATCCAAAAACTTTCTTTCCATCGCCCGGCAAGCTTGAAAAAATCGAATGGGGCGAAGGTGCCCGAATCGAAACCGGCTACGAACAAGGGAATGCGGTCACACCGTTTTACGATCCGATGATTTCAAAAGTGATCATCACGGGCAAAGACCGGATGGATGCATTATCGAAATCACAGAAATTTTTCAATCATGCTACAATTGATGGGGTAAAAACGAATATTCCGTTATTTAAGGAATTCATCGAATCACAGGAATTCATCTCGGGGGAATACGCGACAGCTGTATTGCCGCAATGGATGGAAAAATCGAAGGAGGAAAAAACAATATGAAAGAACTTAAAGCGACAATGGCAGGTACAGTATTAAACGTATTAGTAGGAGAAGGCGACGCGGTAACAGCGGGCCAGGCAATCTTGACTATCGAGTCCATGAAGATGGAAATTCCGGTTGAAGCCGAATTTGCAGGAAGCGTTGAGAAAGTGAATGTTGAAGTTGGCGGATTCGTTAACGAAGGCGACACTTTGGTGACTTTAGGGGAATAATCGCTATCGACTAGCAAAGGGGGCAGGCATAATGACTAAAACAACTGAAACAACGGGGTATAATGAACGGCTTGAAGAAAAGCTGGCAAAAATATTTGCCGGTGGCGCACCGAAATACCATGAAAAAATGAAGGAAAGCAATAAGCTATTCGTGCGTGATCGCTTGAAATTGCTTTTCGATGATGAAAACTACGCTGAGGATGGACGCTTTGCGAATGTGGAGGCTGAAGGCCTACCGGCTGATGGCGTTGTAACAGCAATCGGAAAAGTCAATGGCCAGACGGTCTGCGTTATGGCTAACGACTCAACGGTTAAAGCGGGATCATGGGGTTCCCGCACAGTAGAGAAAATCATCCGCATACAGGAAACTGCTGAAAAAATGCAGGTTCCGATGCTGTATTTGGTCGACTCTGCAGGAGCGCGCATTACAGATCAATTGGAGATGTTCCCGAACCGCAGAGGGGCGGGTAAAATTTTCCACAACCAAGTAAGAATGTCCGGCATGGTGCCGCAGGTATGCTTATTATTCGGACCTTCAGCCGCAGGCGGAGCCTACATACCGGCCTTCTGTGACATTGTCATCATGGTCGAAGGAAACGCTTCGATGTATCTTGGTTCTCCGCGAATGGCTGAAAAAGTCATCGGGGAAAAAGTGACACTCGAAGAAATGGGCGGAGCCCGCATGCATTGCACAGTCAGCGGGGTGGGCGATGTACTTGTTTCTTCAGAAGAAGAAGCGATATCGGAAGCCCGCCGTTATTTGACGAACTTCCCGGCGAACTTCGCCATCAAACCTGAAAAAATTGAAGCGAAGGCTGCGAAAGCAGGACGTACGCTGGAAGCGATTATTCCTGAAAACCAAAACGCGCCTTTTGATATGTACGAATTGATCGATCAGCTGATCGATGAAGGTTCTTTCTTCGATATCAAAAAGCTTTTCGCACCGGAACTGATTACAGGACTTGCCCGCATTGACGGCCAGGTGGTCGGCATTTTGGCGAACCAGCCGAAAGTGAAAGGCGGCGTATTATTCGGTGATTCAGCGGATAAAGGAGCGAAATTCATCAATCTTTGTGATGCGTTCTCGATCCCTCTTTTATTCCTTGCTGATGTTCCAGGCTTCATGATCGGAACAAAAGTGGAACGGGCAGGGATCATCCGCCACGGTGCGAAATTCATCGCTGCGATGAGTTCAGCTACTGTGCCGAAGATATCCGTTATCGTCCGTAAGGCGTACGGAGCAGGACTTTACGCAATGGCTGGCCCGGCATTTGAACCGGATGTCTGCATCGCATTGCCTACAGCACAGATTGCCGTAATGGGACCGGAGGCTGCGGTCAATGCGGTTTATTCGAATAAAATCGAAGCGATTGAAGATCCGAAAGAACGTTTGAAATACGTTCAGGAAAAACATCAGGAATACAAAGAAGAGATTGATATCTACCGTTTGGCTTCCGAACTCATCGTGGATGAAATTGTGGCGCCATCCGATCTTCGCCAAGTGTTGTCGCAAAGGCTGTCGATATATGAAACAAAAGATTTACCGATGCCTTATCGAAAACACGCAATTACTCCTGTATAATGAATTGTATGAAAGTGAAGTCTGCCTTATAGGCAGGCTTCTTTTTAAAAAGATCAGATTTCGCGGGTGGGAGGGTTATCATGAATTTTGCTGTTATTGGAGCAGGAGCAGTAGGTATGCTGACAGCTTCGCTGTTAAAAGAGGCAGGCTGCGGTGTCCAATTGATCACCCGGACGCCGGAACAAGCAGAAAAGATCAATGCAAGAGGCATCAATCGTGATGGGAAAATCCAGTTTATCGATGCCTATACGGAATGGGACCGTATACCACCCAATGCTTTCATATTAATTGCCGTAAAATATGGGCAATTGCCTAATGTCATTAAAAAGCTTAAAAGCAATTGTGTCGATAATTCCATCGTCTTCATGCAAAACGGAATGATGCATGTAGACTCGATTCCGAACTTGCCGCAAAAAAATATCGCCGCAGGCATCGTGGAACATGGAGCGCTGAAAGTTAATGACATAGAGGTCAAGCACACCGGTAAAGGCCTGTTTAAGTTCGCTTTATTAAGTGGAGATGAAAAACGCTTCCTTCCTTTACTCAATATCAACGGAGTAAAGTCGGAATGGCATGCTGACGCGGACAAAATGCTTTTTCGGAAAGTCTTGCTGAATACGATGATCAATCCCCTGACTGCACTGCTGTCTATAAAAAACGGGGAACTGTTAAGCAATCCCCATGCTTATGAGCTGTTGAAGAATATTTATACGGAATTGTATTCCGCATTTCCGGAAATTGAAACGCTCCTACCTTTTGAGCAAGTAACCGCATTATGCGCCTCGACAGCGGAAAACACGTCTTCAATGCTTGCGGATAAACTGGCTGGACGACCATTGGAATTGGATACAATCCTGCTGTATACAATCAGGCGGTCGCCTTACACACTGCCTATTTTGCAGACATTCTATCATTTACTGAAGGCGGCTGAAAAAGAGTGATGAACTTGATACATACAATAGGCGCAATTTTTATCTTTGCTCCGTTTCTTGCATTCATTTTGCTTATTTTCCTCACCCGTAAAAAGCTCAAAAGAAGAGCGATAGGCTTGTCGGCTGATGTGACGACCTTTCTGCTGTTTGTATCAGTACCCGTTTCTATGGAAGCATTATGGGGAGTGAATATCTCATTTGCTGTTTCTGTAACAGCAATTCTAATCGCAATTATTTTGCTTATAATTGAGTGGAAGAAGTCAAAGGAAATCGAAGTGCTGAAATATATCAGAAAGACCTGGCGTCTGTATTTCCTCTTGTTGTCAATGAGTTACGTTCTTATATGGTTGGCAGGTTTGACATTGACGGTCATCAGTTTCATCTGATGCAGCTGTCGATGTCTTTTTATTGATCACAAGCTAATTTTTTTTAAAAGTAATGCACGGTCTGATATAGTAGGTGGTATGTAATGGAAAAGGGGATTCGCAAGATGAAATTAATAGAGCAATTCGTACCGCCTTCAAGCAAACTTATGAATGATTACATAAACGGCGATGAAAACCTGCGCCGTTATTTTTCTTACAATCCAGATGTAAATTCTTTTGCCGGCAGGCAGCAAAAGCTTCAGAACCATGATGTAGACCGGCAGCGCTTAAGTACGGTTATTCGGAATTATATGGAACCTTACGGAATTTCCGAAAAAACGGAAGAGCATCTGCAGGATTTTCTGGACGGGGCTTCGGTAGTAGTCACCGGTCAGCAGGCAGGTCTTCTGACAGGTCCACTTTATACGATACACAAAGCCATTTCAGCAATCGTACTGGCAAAGCAAGCCAAAGAACAGTTGAACGCGAAAGTGGTGCCGGTTTTTTGGATAGCCGGAGAAGACCATGATCTAGCTGAAATAAGCCATCTGTACAGGGAAATCAATGGGCGGGTTGAAAAATTGAACTTTCCGCATGTGGAGTACGGTAAGAAAACGGCCACCACTGCAATATTAAATAAAACAAAAATCTCGGATTTCCTGAATGAGTATTTCAGAAGCCTGCCTGAAACTTCGCATTCGAAAGATTTGCAGCAGCTGATATTCGGTTTTCTGGAATCAACTGAAACGTATACTGAATTCTTTTCAGCATTGCTGAATCACTTCTTTGATGAGGAAGGGCTTTTGATGATCGACGCGGCTCATCCGGAAATGAGAAAGTATGAGTCGGAATTTTTTAAACGTCTTATCAAGCTTTCTCCATCTATCGCTAAAGAGGTCTACACGGCTGAGCAGGAACTTGTGGAAAAAGGATATAATCCCCCACTATCCGCCGAAGAAGATGCAGCACATCTTTTCATTACCGTCAAAGGGGAACGGATTCTCCTTAAAAGGGATAGTGATGCTTTTATAGGCAATGACGGGAAGGTTCGCTTCAGCCAAAATGAATTGCTTGATATAGCGGAGCAGTCACCGGAAATGCTCAGTAATAATGTCGTGACGCGCCCGTTAATGCAGGAAATGGTTTTCCCTGTTCTCGCTTTTGTCGGCGGACCGGGAGAAATCGCTTATTGGAGCTTGTTTAAAAAAGCATTTGAAACTCTCGGAATGGAAATGCCGGTCATTATGCCGCGTCTCGGGATGACATTGGTCAACCGCAAAGTGCAGCTGCTGCTTGAGAAATACGAATTGAATTTTGAAGATGTGGCGATCAAACAGAAAACACGGGTATTAAAAGCCGATCTGCTTGATGCTGTCAGGGAAAAAGAAGCTGAAAAAATGATAGAGGATTTGGAAGCCAAGATCCAGACGGATTATGATTCGATCCAAAAGCGAATAGCTGAAGTCAGCAAAGGATTGGCACCATTGGTGGAAAAAAATCTTCAGTTTCATTTGAAACAGCTCGACTTCCTCAAACATAAACTGGAAGATGAAGTGGTGCTGCAAAATAGTGTTCAATTCGGACATTATGATTTGCTTGAAAATGAAATATTGCCGAATGGCTCTTTGCAAGAGAGAATCTTTAATCCAATTCCATACATGAACGATTATGGTTTAGACCTTGTAACTCGAATTTTGGCGCTGGATTTGAAATATGACAAAAATCACAAGATAATCTATTTTTGATGCTTAAAAGTCTGCTGCGGCAGGCTTTTTTTTGTTTCAAGAAGTTAATATGAGATATTAATCTGTAACATTCATGAAATATTTCAAAAACAAGTGGTGGGAAGTGGGGGATTGTGGTACATTAATTACAATAAGTGGGGTGAAGGGTATGTTCATGGGCGAATATCAACATAGCGTTGATTCAAAGGGACGATTAATCGTGCCCGCTAAATTTCGTGAACTACTTGGTGAGAATTTTGTGATCACCAGAGGCCTGGATCAATGCTTATTTGGTTACACTATGGATGAATGGCAGAAGATCGAAGAGAAACTGAAAGAACTTCCTGTCACAAAAAAAGACGCACGTGCATTTACCCGATTCTTTTTCTCGGGGGCCACTGAAGTGGAACTCGATAAACAAGGGCGCGTCAACATCCCCTCAACTTTGGTAACTTACGCAAAACTTGAAAAGGAATGCATCATTCTGGGTGTCTCCAATCGATTCGAAATTTGGGCAAAAGACTCTTGGGAAGAATATTTTGCAGACTCTGAAGACTCATTTAACGACATCGCAGAAAACTTGGTGGATTTCGACTTTTAAATTAGAAACGGAGGGAATGGATTGTTCAACCACACCACGGTTTTACTCCATGAGACTGTCGATGGACTGAACATTCGTCCTGACGGCATATATGTGGATTGCACTCTTGGAGGCGCAGGACACAGTGAGTATTTGGTCCAACAGCTTTCCGATGAAGGTCATCTGTTCTGTTTTGATCAGGACATGACGGCACTCGAGCACGCAAAGGAAAAGCTGAAAGATTATGTACATAGAATCACTTTTATACACGCGAACTTCAAGGATATCAAAAGTGAACTTGAAGAGCGGGGGATTGAAAAAGTCGATGGCATTCTTTATGACCTCGGCGTTTCATCTCCTCAGCTGGATACGCCTGAACGTGGATTCAGCTATCATAACGATGCTCCGCTTGATATGCGGATGGACCAAAGCGCTTCTCTAAGCGCATATGAAGTTGTAAATGAATGGGCTTTTGAAGATTTGGTACGGATTTTCTACCGCTACGGAGAAGAGAAATTCTCCAAACAAATCGCGAGGAAAATAGAGGCTGCCAGAAACAAAGCGCCAATCGAAACTACCGGCCAGCTAGTGGAATGCATAAAAGACGGTATTCCTGCGTTTGCCCGAAGAACAGGCGGACATCCCGCGAAACGTGTTTTCCAGGCAATTCGTATAGCGGTCAATGATGAACTTGGGGCAGCTGAAACTTCCTTGCAGGATGCCATTACACTATTGGCTCCAAAAGGACGAATCAGTGTCATAACTTTCCACTCGCTGGAAGACCGACTTTGTAAGACGATTTTCAAGGAAGCTTCATCACTTCCTGAATTACCGCCAAATTTCCCAGTAATTCCATCAGGACAAGAGCCAATGCTGAAGCTGATTACAAGAAAACCAATCCTAGCTTCGGAAGAAGAATTGGCGCATAACAATCGATCACGCTCAGCAAAATTGAGAATCGCAGAAAAAATCAGAGAATAAGGACGTGTTTTTATGGCGTTGAATGCAAGAAAAGAAACCTATATCCAACAGCCGGCCGTTCCTCACATTCCGAATCAACAGCCGGTCAGAAAAAAGGGCCTTATTACAAAAGGCGAAAAAGTATTGTATCTTTCTTTCCTGGCTGTATTCGTTTTGTGCGCATTGCTGGTTCTTCAAAATCAAGCCACTATTCAGGCGACCACCCATGAAATTCAAACAATTGAAAATGATATTAGTGAAATTCAGAAACAAAATACGGACTTGACAGTGCAAGTAAGTGAACTATCTACATATGAGCGCATTTGGGCAAAAGCGAAAGAGCTTGGCTTGAAAATGGATGAGCAAAATGTAAAAGTAGTGGTGCCTGGGCAATGAAGAAGAAGTTTCGATTTCAATGGGGAGCCTTTCTGCTGTTTTTAGTTTTCGCAGGGCTCTTTTTCCTTTTATTGGCAAGAATTGTAACTATTCAGGCGACAGGACAGGTCGAAGGTCAGGAATTGGCCGCCAAAGCTGCCGCCAAATATAGCCAGGAAGAAGTGCTTACGGCGGAACGGGGAAAAATTCTCGACCGCAGCGGAGAAATTATTGCAGAAGATACGCTGTCTTATAAACTTGTTGCTGTAGTAGATGAAAAGGCCACTCAAAAGACGAGTGACCCACGCCATGTGACGGATATCAATTTAACAGCTGATATCCTTTCAAAATATATTGAAACGCCAAGAGAAAAAATTTATGAAACATTAAAACAAGGGCAGGAAGCTGGCCGTTACCAGGTTGAATTCGGGTCTGCCGGACGGGAAATCAGCCACACCCAAATGCTCGAGATGAAAGAAGAAGAGCTGCCGGGCGTCCTGTTTATCCAAAACCTTAAGCGTTTATATCCCAATGGAGTATTCGCTTCCCATTTAATCGGTTTTGCAATGAAAGAAGAGCTGGAAAATGGGGATATGGTGACGAAAGGGAAAATGGGGCTTGAATTGATTTATGATGATATTTTAACCGGTGAAAACGGGAAAGTGGAGTTTGACACTGATAAATGGGGCTTTTTGCTGCCCAACAGTGAATCGGCTGTCACGCCGGCAGTTGATGGAGCCGATATCAAATTGACACTGGATAAGACATTGGAGAACTTTTTGGAAGATGCCATGTCTTCAGTTCAGGAAGAATATGATCCAAAACGGATGATCGCTTTGATCGCGAATCCTAAAACGGGTGAAATACTGGCGATGTCACAACGTCCTTCATTCAATCCGAATACACGTGAAGGCCTATCAGACAACTGGCTTAACGAAAGTATCCAACTGACCATCGAACCGGGTTCGCCGATGAAGATGTTCACATTGGCTGCAGCGGTTGAAGAAGGGAAATGGAATCCGAATGCCACGTACCAGTCGGGATCCTATCAATTCGGCAACACGGTCATAGGAGATCATAACGGAAGAAAAGGCTGGGGCACCATCAGTTATCTGGAAGGTTTCCAGCGCTCTTCGAACGTATCTATGGCTTATCTGCTCGAACGCATCGGACCTGATACGTTCATGAATTACATCGACGCTTTCGGTTTCGGCAAAAAGACGGGCATCGATCTCCCGGGAGAAGCGGCAGGAAAAATCCTTGATGAACGGGAAATCAATAAACTGACTTTGACATTCGGTCAGGGATCCACCGTTACACCTATCCAAATGATTCAGGCAACGACAGCTTTTGCCAACGATGGCGTAATGATGAAACCATATATTATAGACGAAATAAAAAATCGGGACACTGGCGAAGTTACATTAAAAGGTAAGCCTGAAGAGGCAGGACAGCCGATTTCAGCTGAAACGGCCAAGATTGTCCGTGATGTAATGGCTTCGACTGTAACTGCTGAAGAAGGTTCCGGTAAACGTTTTGCTCTGCAGGATTACACAGTTGCAGGTAAAACCGGTACTGCTCAGATACCAGGCGATGATGGCCGATATATGACCGGAAAAGATAATTATCTTTTCTCGTTTGTGGGCATGGCGCCTGCTGAAGATCCTGAACTGGTCATGTATGTCGGGGTACAACAACCGAATATGGATGTGACTGAACATGGCTCAAAACCTGTTGCAGATATTTTCACTTCAGTAATGGAGAACGGTTTGAAGTATTTAAACATCGAACCGGAAGATATTGAAGAAACGCCTGTTGTCGAAATCGGCGATTATGCCGGTAAAACATCTGATGAAGTTGCGGCGGAATTGGGTTCACGAAACATTAAAGTAGCCACCACTGGAAGTGCTGGAGAAATCAGTGCCCAGTACCCTGAAAAAGGGGAAATGCTGCTGGCCGGCGGGACGGTCATCCTGCAAACTGAAGGAGAGACTGTTTTACCGGACTTCAAAGGCTGGTCTAAACGGGAATTGCTTGCTTTTCAGGCTCTCAGCGGATTATCATTGGAAATTGTGGGACAGGGTTATGCAGTGAATCAGAGCTTGTCGGCAGGAGTGAAAATTGCCGAAGGTGAACCTGTAGTGGTCCGTCTTCAGACTCCTGAAGATTCCTATAAAGTCCAAATGACTGATGGGCCTGAGGGCATCCCTGAAGAAGAAAATACTGAAGAAATAATTACAGAAGATACATCTGAATAGGAAGATGTTTAAAGGAGAAAACTAATGGACGTTTACTTATTACTCGGATTTGGAATTGCTTTATTGTTAACTGCCGGATTGATGCCTGTTTTCATCCCGTTGCTTCAACGGATGAAATTCGGGCAGAGCATCCGCGAAGAAGGCCCAGAATCGCATATGAAAAAAACAGGGACGCCGACCATGGGGGGACTTGTATTTCTCATAGCCATCATTTTGACGGCATTTGGGGTAGCCTTTTTCACAGATTTATTGACAGTGGAACTGATGATTCTTTTATTGGTGCTGTTCGGTTATGGGCTCATCGGGTTCCTCGATGACTTTATCAAAGTTGTGCTGAAGCGCAATCTTGGTTTGACATCTTTGCAAAAGCTTATCGCTCAGATTGTCATAGCTGTTGTTTCATTCCTGTTATTGGGCATGATAGAATTCGATACAGGATTAGTTATTCCATTTACTGACATTTCTATTGAGCTGTCAGGCTTGTATGTATTGTTCATCATATTCTGGCTGGTCGGTTTCTCGAATGCCGTCAACCTGACAGATGGCTTGGATGGTTTGGTGGCTGGAACAGCTTCAATCGCCTTTGCCGCTTTTGGAGTCTTGGCTATCAGACAGGACGAAAACGCGATTGCTCTATTCACTTTCATCACAGCCGGAGCGTTAATCGGCTTCCTTATCTTCAATAAATACCCTGCAAAAGTATTTATGGGTGATACAGGATCCCTTGCCTTGGGCGGTGCACTGGCAATGGTATCGATTCTCCTGAAACAGGAATTGCTGCTATTGTTGATCGGTCTTGTGTTTGTAATTGAAACGGCTTCAGTCATACTGCAGGTCGGCAGCTTCAAATTAAGAAAAAAACGCATATTCAAAATGAGTCCGATCCATCACCATTTCGAATTGAGCGGCTGGTCTGAATGGAAAGTCGTTACGGTGTTTTGGCTCGTTGGCTTGATTGCCGCGATTATTGCCGTTGTTTTGGAGGTCATGTAAATGAAAGAGTTAGTACAGGTTCATCAAAAAAAGGTATTGGTTCTCGGACTGGCGAAAAGCGGTTTTACAGCTGCCCGGCTTTTGCATAAACTCGGCGCCTTTGTAACAGTGAATGATGCCAAGCCATTTGAAGAAAATCCCGAAGCGCAAGAGTTATTGAATCTGGGTGTAACGGTCATTTGTGGCCGCCATCCGGAAGATTTACTGGATGAAGGATTCGAACTTCTCGTTAAAAACCCGGGTATTCCGTATACCAATCCAATGATTCGCGCTGCGGAAGAAAAAGGGATTCCAGTTTGGACTGAAATAGAGCTTGCATATAAGATCAGTGAAGCTCCATTTATCGGGATTACAGGATCGAACGGCAAAACGACTACTACGACACTTCTTTTCCATATGCTGAATCAGGATGAAAAGAAACCTTTGATAGCGGGGAATATTGGGACAGTGGCCAGCGGCGTTGCGGAACATGCGGAAGCTGATAATGTGATTGTCACCGAATTATCTTCTTTCCAATTGAAAGGAACGGAATCGTTCCGTCCGCGCATCGCCATCATCACGAATCTTTATGAAGCGCATCTTGATTACCACGGTACAAAAGAGGATTACGAAGCATCAAAAATGAAATTGACACAAAATCAGACATCCGAAGATTATTTCATCTATAATGCCGATCAGCCTCACTTGGCGGCTTACGCCCAAAAATGCAAAGCTCAGCTCATCCCTTTTACATTGAAAGGGAAAACGGAAGAAAGCATCAGCGCAGATGACGAATACGTCTATTGGCAAGGGAAAAAGCTGATTGACCGTTCCGAAATTATGCTCGGTGGACAGCATAACCTTGAAAATATTTTAGCGGCAGCGGCAGCTGCACTCCTATGGGGAGGAACGGAAGAAACCATTATCCGTGTACTGTCGTCATTTACAGGAGTCAAGCACCGTTCGCAATTCGTCGTTAACTGGAAAGGCCGCAAATTCTACAACGATTCAAAGGCCACAAATGCGCTGGCAACGAAAAGCGCATTGGAAGCTTTCCCCGGCAATATCGTGTTATTAGCTGGCGGTCTTGAACGCAATCATTCGCTGGAAGAATTAAGGCCTTATATGAATAGAGTGAAGGCCCTTGTAACATTCGGTGAAACTTCCGACCGGTTCGGGGAATTCGCAGCCGATTGCGGTGTGCAGCGAGTTGAAAAGGTCTCAGACATGCTCAGCGCAGTAGAAAAAGCTGTAAGCCATTCTGAAAACGGCGACACGATTCTTTTATCGCCGGCTTGCGCAAGCTGGGACCAATACGAAAATTTTGAAATCCGTGGAGATGCTTTCATCGAAGCGGTAAGAAAAGTGACGGAAGCTTAGAAAAGCGACAGCGGCCGCTCAGCTCCGACAAGCGTAAGACGATTTGGCGAAGCGGCATGTTTTCAGCCGCACAGCCAAAGTGGCTTACGACTCGAGGAGTTGGCCGCTAAGTCTGGACACCGAGAAAAGCGAAAGCGGCCGCTCAGCTCTGTGAGGCATAAGACATCCAGATCATAAAGAAAGGAGCAGCAATTATGGATAAAGTGATTGATATAGAAGAACGCATCCCCACGCTTCGTGAGCGTCGGCGAAAAAGAACCAATCGCAAATTCCTGGCATTGCTGTTCATTTTTCTGATTATATTGATGGTCTTGGTTTACAGCCAGACAAAATACAGTAAAATCCAATCCATTACAGTAAACGGAGAGGACTTGTATGAGGAAACGGAATACATCACAGCGAGCAAGCTGGATGTCGGCGATTCGATGTGGTCTTTCAATACTGAAGAAGTGGCGGGAGATATTTCAGAGCTTGACTGGGTCAAAAATGCCTCGGCAGACAAAAAATGGCTGACGGGTGTAGAGATTACAGTAGAAGAATATCCAGCCATCGGTTATTTGGAAAAAGAAGCAGGCTATCAGAAATTATTGGCCAATGGCTACGCGGTTGAATTGCCTGTGGATAAAGTGGATGGCCCCATCTTCACTAATTTTGAAACCGAAGAAACACGGCTCGAACTTTCATCGCAATTGGAGCAGCTTGATCCTGAAGTTTCGAATATGCTGTCACAGCTTATCTTGACTGAAGGCGAAACAGCATCAGCCAATATCACTTTATACATGACTGACGGCAATGAAATCCGTGCAAAATTGAACAGTCTTGCGGAAAAACTTGATTATTACCCTTCACTGACTGCCCAGCTGGAAGATGGCCAAAAAGGCGTTTTTGATATGGAAGTCGGCATAACATTCCGCTCCTATGATGACGTCTATGGCCCGCCGAAGGAGGTCGTGGAAGATGAAGAAACCGAACAGCCGTAAGCGGGAGAACGTCAGCAAATCCATCATTTTCTCTCTTGTGTTTTTGGTTCTCGGTTTCATCCTCTCCTATTCCTACAGTCTTTCACAGTCCAACGATGGCGGTGATAACTTTGCTGCAAATTCACAATTCGAAAAGGAAGTAAAGTTCCGTGAAGAATTGATCGAACAGCAGGAGCGCAATAAGACGCTGCGGGAAGAAATGCAGTCGAAGCAGGATGTATTGCAGGAGTTTGAAAGTGAATTTTCATCCGGCCAGGAAAACTACAGTGAAATTGCTGCGGAAGCAGAAAAACTGCGGCGCTACGTCGGTTTGATGCCAGTCGAAGGAGAAGGGCTGAAAATTATCCTGGAAGACGGAGAATACGGGTCGCAAACTGTAAATCCGAATGATTATATTGTCCATGAGAGCCATGTTTTTCAGGTGATCCACGAGATGTATATTTCCGGGGCGGAAGCAGTCGCGGTAAACGGCCAGCGGATTCATTCGAATTCTACGATCGTTTGCACGGGACCGGTCATTGAAGTCGATGGAGTGAAATACCCAGCGCCATTTACGATTGAAGCAATCGGCAAACCCGAAGTGCTCGCAGCTTCTTTGGAGCTGCCGGGTGGAGTCCTCGATCAGCTGGTCAACGATAATATCGTCGTCACAATGGACGAGGGCTTGGATATAACAATGCCTGCCCTTTTGTCGGAATCATGATTGAGGGGGGAGTTGCATGAAAAAGAAAGTTATTTCCCGGTTTACGATGATTTTATTCGTCATCGGCCTGATGACCGCCATCCAGTTTAATACCGTCAACGAACCAGATTCAAGGGATACTCGGGATGTTTGGGAAATCAGACAGGAATTAGCAAGGGAAAAGCAGCTTCACTCTGAGTTATTATCAGAAATCGGTACATTGGATGAAACATTATCAAAATATGAAAAAGCAGCAAATGACAGTCCTGAACAAGTTTTAAAAGAAACAGTGGAAGTGCTGCGGCAGGATGCCGGTCTGACTGAAATAACTGGTCCGGGCCTCGAAGTACATATCGAACCTTCACAGGAAGCGATAGTTACGGGTCAAAATATAGAACAGATTTCACCGGCTCTGTTGATCCGGTTTGTTAACGAGATCAACAGATTCAAAGGGATCGAGCTGTCAATAGATGGAAAAAGGATGATCAACACAAGCCCTATCCGTGATATTAACGGACGGACTACGATCAACGGCAAGCCGATCGGTACACCGCCTTTTAAGATGAAAATTGCGGCAGGTACACTGGACAATGCAGAGAAACTTTCCAATCATCTAAAAGCATCTCCAATACTGGATAATTTTTATATCGACAATTTTTCAGTGAATGTGATGGAGCCGCAGGAAGAAATTACAGTAGAAGGCTACGACGGCGAGCTTGAGCTCGAATATTTAGAAGCGGCGGAGGAGGAATAGCGGTGTGGCTTTCAATTTTAGGGCTGATTCTTGGCTTATCACTTGGCCTGTTGACAGATATACGGATACCGCCGGAATACGCCAATTATTTGTCAATCGCAGTTCTTGCCGCTTTGGACACTCTCTTCGGAGGCATTAGAGCTCATCTGCAGCAGGTCTACGATGACAAAGTTTTTGTTTCAGGATTTTTCTTCAATATTTTGCTGGCAGCCGGGCTGGCATTTCTCGGAGTCCATCTTGGAGTCGATCTGTATCTCGCAGCGATTTTCGCTTTCGGGGTCAGGTTATTCCAGAACATTGCAGTTATCCGGCGCATATTACTCAGCAAATGGACAGAAAAAAAGAGTGTCCGGGAATCAGTTTGAATTTTCTGATGAAATGAAAAAATATTGCATCAAATTACTTAGACAAGGTGTATAATTTACAATAGAATAATAATAACTGGAATAAAATAAGGAGGTGCCACGAATTGAGCCAATCAGAATTGTATGTAAGTTTAGATATCGGGTCTTCGTCGGTTAAAGTATTGATCGGAGAAATGGCGAATAAATCGTTGCACGTCATCGGTGTAGGGAACGTAAAATCCAAAGGCATTAAAAAAGGTGCTATCGTTGATATAGATGCGACTGTGCAATCTATCAAAAAAGCTGTCGATCAGGCTGAACGGATGATCGGCAAATCTATTCACGAAGTGGTATTGGGCATTCCCGCAAATAAGATGATGCTGCAAAGCGTTAAAGGTGTAGTCGCAGTAAACAGTGAAAACCGTGAAATTACGGATGATGATATGGATCGGGTGCTCGAAGCTGCACAGGTTATGTCTATTCCCCCAGAACGCGAATTGGTGAATATCATTCCTGAGCAATATATCGTGGACCATTTGGATGAAATTAAAGATCCGCGGGGTATGATTGGGATTCGCCTTGAGATGGATGGTACAATGGTGACAACATCCAAGACGATTTTACATAATGTTCTGCGATGCGTGGAAAGAGCCGGTCTTCAAATCCGGGATATTTATCCACAACCGCTCGCAGCAGGATATTATGCACTGACAGAGGATGAGAAAAATCATGGCACCGCCTGCATCGATATTGGGGGGGGATCAACATCCATCGCTATTTTCCAGGATGGCCATCTTGTAGCATCAACAGTCATTCCTGTCGGCGGCGACCATGTGACAAAGGATCTTTCCATTGTTCTGAAAACGCCTACAGACCAAGCTGAAAAGATTAAACTTGAATATGGTCATGCTTTCTACGATAATGCATCTGAAGACGAATTATTCGAGGTCCCGGTAATCGGATCTGATACGAAAGAGCAATACAGTCAGAAATACATATCTGAAATAATCGGAGTTCGCCTGGAAGAACTTTTCGAATTGATTTTGGATGAATTTTACCGCCTTGGTGTTCAGGACCTTCCAGGAGGCGTCGTTTTAACAGGCGGCATGGCGAAGCTTGAAGGCCTTCCTGAATTGGCGCGCAACATTCTGCAGACGCGTGTGCGTTTGTTCACTCCTGAATATATCGGAGTAAGGGAACCGCAATACACGACTTCTGTCGGCTTGATCCAATACGCTTATATGGAAGACGTTTTCTACGGGCGCATTGGAAGCGGCGCTGCACTCGGCACCCAGCAAAAAGTCGAGCAGGAACCGAAGCCGCAGAAGCAGAGACAGCAAAAACAGCCAAAAGAGAACGGCGATGGCGTCGTTACAAAAGCCAAAAAAATGTTTGACAGATTTTTTGAATAAAGAAATGCGGAAGTACAGTTTCACTTCCCCAAAACCGCTTAATCTTAAAACGTATACTTTCTTGAGCTTAAAAAAACATTGCATCATGCTTACTCACAGAGCAGAGCAATTTTAGGAGGAAAAAGAATGTTGGAATTTGATACAACAGTAGATGCTATGGCAGTAATTAAAGTTATCGGTGTCGGTGGCGGCGGAAATAACGCTGTTAACCGCATGATTGAACACGGAGTAAAAGGTGTCGAATTTATCGCGGTAAACACGGATGCTCAGGCATTGAACCTTTCAAAAGCTGAAGTCCGCCTTCAAATCGGCGGTAAATTGACGCGTGGACTTGGTGCAGGCGCAAATCCGGAAGTCGGTAAAAAAGCGGCTGAAGAAAGCAAGGAACAGATTGAAGAAGCATTGCGCGGAGCCGATATGGTATTCGTAACTGCCGGTATGGGCGGCGGTACAGGTACTGGTGCAGCTCCTGTAATCGCAGGAATCGCTAAAGAACTTGGCGCTTTGACTGTTGGTGTTGTGACGCGTCCATTCACATTTGAAGGACGCAAGCGTTCCACTCAGGCAATCGGCGGTATTGGCCAGATGAAAGAATCAGTCGATACGTTGATCGTCATCCCGAATGACCGTCTTCTTGAAATCGTCGATAAAAACACACCTATGCTTGAAGCGTTCAGAGAAGCTGACAACGTACTTCGCCAAGGTGTTCAGGGCATCTCGGACCTGATTGCAGTGCCTGGACTTATCAACCTTGACTTTGCGGATGTGAAAACGATCATGTCGAATAAAGGTTCAGCATTGATGGGGATCGGTGTTTCTTCAGGTGAAAACCGTGCTTCTGAAGCTGCTAAAAAAGCGGTATCCAGCCCGTTATTGGAAGTATCAGTCGATGGCGCGAAAGGTGTTCTCATGAATATCACTGGCGGATCGAATCTTAGCCTTTATGAAGTTCAGGAAGCAGCCGATATCGTCGCATCTGCGTCTGATGAAGATGTGAACATGATTTTCGGATCGGTGATCAATGATAATTTGAAAGATGAAATCGTTGTTACGGTTATCGCTACAGGATTCAACGAAGAACAGCTTCAGCCAAGAACACCTAGAGGCTCAGGTTTGAATACAAGCCGTGTCCAATCGATCCAGCAGCAGCAAGCTCCACAGCCGACGCTGCGCGAAGCGCGCCGCGAAGATCAACGCCGTGAAGAACAGGCGCCGGTTTATCAGCAGGAGCCTGTACGCCAGGAAAAACCACAGGATGATGCACTCGATATCCCTACTTTCCTGCGCAACAGACAAAAACGACGTTAATCCACACAGCTGCCAAATTGGCAGCTGTTTTTTTCTGTAAAATGGCGTAATTGATAAATAACTGCAGACTTGGTACAATTAACTGAACATCCAGGAAAAGTTGTGAATATATGAAACCTATCAAACCAGTTTATGAAAATATAAAAGAAGAATTGGATTCCATCCGGGAAGGCATCAACCTGATCGCTGTCACAAAACAGGTCGGAATCGAACGCACGAAGGAAGCGATTGAAGCCGGCATCCAGCATTTAGGGGAAAATCGTCCTGAAGGATTTCAAAAGAAATTCGAAGCGATTCAGCATGGAGCGGAATGGCATTTCATCGGCAATCTTCAAAGCCGGAAAGTTAAGGAAATCATCAATGATATCGATTATCTGCATTCATTGGACCGTTTAAGTCTTGCAAAAGAGATTCAAAAACGTGCAGAGCATGTCATCGATTGTTTTGTTCAAGTAAATGTGTCGAAAGAAGACAGCAAAAGCGGAATCCTTCCGGAAGATACGCTTGATTTCATCAAAACATTGGAGCATTATGATAAAATTAATGTAGTAGGCTTAATGACAATGGCCCCGAATGTCGAAGATGAAGAAGTCTTGAGAAAAGTGTTCCGTGACTTGAAGGCTTTGCAGCTGGATGTCGCTGAACGGGAATGGCCGCATGCCCCGTGCACAGAAACTTCAATGGGCATGTCCAATGATTATTTGATAGCAGCGCAGGAAGGGGCGACTTTTGTTCGCATCGGGACTGCATTAATAGGTTCAGAAAGTGAGGCAGAATGATGAGCATTAAAAATTCATTCAAAAATTTCTTTTATTTAGAGGAATATGAAGAAGATCAGCCGCAGCAGCAAAACCAGCAGGCTCCGCGCCAAGAACAGTCAGCCAGCCCTGAAATCCGCAAATCACCAAAAGAGCGACGCCAAAAGGCGACTGAAGCTAATGTCCCTAATTTGGTAAGCCTGCAGACTGCTGCTTCCAAATCTTCAAAGGTTCACTTGGCAGAACCGCGTGTTTACGCAGAAGCTCAGGATATTGCAGAACATTTGAAAAGCAAACGTGCTGTTGTCGTAAATCTGCAGCGCATCGAAAAAAGCCAAGGTCTTCGTATCATCGATTTTCTGAGTGGCACAGTTTATGCACTTGGCGGCGATATCCAGCGAATCGGAACGGATATTTTCCTTTGCGTGCCGGATACTGTGGAAGTTGATGGAGCCATTTCCGATTTCTACTACGATGAAGAACAATAAAAGAGGTGCATAATTAACTGATGGCATATATTGAACTGTTTATTTTAACTGCTGTAAATATCTACTTTTATCTAATAATCGCCAGTGTCCTGATGAGCTGGATTCCAAGTATCAAAGAATCCCGGTTCGGACAATTTATTACAAGTTTGACGGATCCCTATCTTGATATTTTCAGAAAGTTCATCCCGCCGCTTGGCATGATTGACATTTCACCTATCATCGCCATTTACACATTGCTATTAGCGAGCAGAGGGATTTCAGTATTATTCGGAATGCTTTAACCATAAACCTCACGTAAAGTGGGGTTTTTTTCTTGATAAAAGATTAGTTCGGAAAGGAGCAGCCCAATGGATTCCATATTTCAGCATTTCAGAAAAGAAGAACAGCAATTCATCGAACAGGTATCCGGCTGGATGAATGAAGTCGAAGACCGCTATACGCCTAAACTTACGGACTTTCTGGATCCCCGTGAGCGATTCATCGTTAAATCGGTGCTTGGGTCAAATGAAATCCGGATGGAATCACGCGGTTTGTTTCCGGATGCAGAACGGCAACGGGTTTTATTATACCCTTCCTATTACCAACCTACCGACGAAGATTTTAATATAACTGTCTTCGAATTAAAATATCCGGTGAAATTCGTCACACTGCGCCATCCAGATATCCTTGGAGCGCTGATGTCTGTGGGACTCGACCGCAGCAAATTCGGCGACATCCGGATCGACGGCGAAAAGATCCAATTTGCAGTGGCGGATGAAGTGAGTTTGTATCTGCAAACCAATTTCGTTTCAGCGGCAAAAGTGAAAGTGCAATTGATCGAAGTGGAAGACGTTGCCGAAATGATCACAGCGACGGAAGAATGGCATGAAGAATCCCATACCGTCAGTTCGATGCGGCTCGATACTGTGATGAGTTCGGTCTATAATATTTCGCGCCAAAAAGCTGCCGCTTTGATTCATGGAGGCAAGGTGAAAGTGAATTGGACGGTGCAGGAACAGCCGTCATTCGAATTGCATGAGTCGGATATGATTTCGTCGAGGGGATTCGGCCGGATCAAGGTCCTCATGATTGAAGGCAGAACGAAGAAAGATAAAGTACGGCTGCAGATCGGACGTTTGGAACAACGGAAATAGCCCGCGCATGGAATATTAAAAATTATACTGATATTTCATGCAATGGGCGGTATAATGGAAAGTAACAAACATAATTTAAGGAGAGTGCACTGAATGCCATTGTCCCCGTTGGATATACATAATAAAGAATTCAGCAAGGCGTTTCGCGGATACCAGGAAGATGAAGTGAACGAATTCCTGGATCAGATCATTAAGGATTACGAAATCCTGCTGAAAGACAAAAAAGATCTTGAAGAACGCTTGAAACAGACGGACGAACGTGTCGGCCATTTCACGACAATCGAAGGAACTTTGCAGAAATCGATCGTTATCGCCCAGGAGGCAGCGGAAGAAGTTCGCCGCAACTCGCAAAAGGAAGCGAAGCTCATCGTCCGCGAAGCGGAAAAGAATGCAGACCGCATCGTCAACGAGTCTTTGACAAAAGCACGCCGCATCGCGATGGAAATCGAAGAGTTGAAAAAACAGTCGAAAGTTTTCCGCAACCGTTTCAAAATGATCGTGGAAGCGCAGCTTGACCTGATCGACACAGACGACTGGGAATCATTGATGGAATATGACGTCGATACGACGACACTTGATAAACTGGAAGACAACAACGAAGACTACCGTCCTTGACTAAGGAAGCAACACTCTTTATAATTACGGCATACTAGCAACAGCAATTATATGATCTAATGCGTTGACGGAGACAGTAAGCATAGCCGATTCAGGAAAGCGAGCCGGGGCCAGTGGAAGCCCGGTGCTGAAAGCTATGAAGAAAATCACTCCTGAGCAGAACCGGGGAAACCCAGTAGCCGGTTCCGTTTCACCACGATACGGTGTTCGAGTGGCAGTTTTTTAAAACTGCAACAAGGGTGGTACCGCGAGTCTGGCTTCTCGTCCCTTTCCAGGGATGAGGGGCTTTTTATTATGCTTACAGGAGGAATTTTGATGGATTACAAAGACACATTATTGATGCCGAAAACAGATTTTCCGATGCGCGGCAATTTGCCGAACCGGGAACCTGAAATGCAAGCGAAATGGGAAGAGATGGAGATTTATAAAAAGGTACAGGAACGGACGAAAGATATGCCGTTCTTCGTACTTCACGATGGACCTCCATACGCCAATGGCGACTTGCATATGGGCCATGCGCTGAACAAAGTGCTGAAAGACATGATTGTGCGTTCACGTTCAATGATGGGCTTCAACGCACCTTATGTTCCAGGCTGGGATACACACGGTCTGCCGATCGAACAAGCTTTGACCAATAAAGGCGTGAACCGCAAAGAAATGACATTGGCGGAATTCCGCAAGTTATGTGAAGAATACGCTTATGAGCAAATCGACAGCCAGCGCAGCCAGTTCAAACGCATTGGAGTACGCGGCGACTGGGAGAATCCTTATGTCACTTTGAAACCTTCCTATGAAGCCCGCCAAATTGAAGTGTTTGGTGCGATGGCGAATAAAGGCTATATCTATAAAGGCTTGAAACCGGTTTACTGGTCTCCTTCGAGTGAGTCTTCACTTGCGGAAGCTGAAATCGAATACCACGATAAAAAATCTCCATCCATCTATGTTTCATTCGCGGTGACGGACGGAAAAGGCGTTCTTGCTGAAGGAACGAAAATGATCATCTGGACGACGACTCCATGGACGATTCCTGCAAACCTTGGAATCACGGTCCATGAGAAATTGGATTATGTGGAAGTGGAAGCGAAAGGCTCCCTTTACGTGATTGCACGTGAATTATTGGATGACGTAGCTTCTGAACTGGGCTGGGAAGATCATAAAGTCGTGCGCGAAATGAAAGGTGCAGAGTTGGAAAACATCCTGACGAAGCATCCTCTATATGACCGCACATCGCTTGTTATGCTCGGCGACCATGTAACTGTCGATTCAGGGACAGGCTGTGTTCATACAGCACCTGGCCACGGGGAGGACGACTTCTTGGTCGGTAAAAAATACGGGCTTGATGTGCTTTGCCCAGTTGATG
The DNA here is from genome assembly GCF_057369535.1 of Planococcus sp. RAB007_Raresut. Classification (NCBI taxonomy): domain Bacteria; kingdom Bacillati; phylum Bacillota; class Bacilli; order Caryophanales; family Caryophanaceae; genus Planococcus; species Planococcus sp. RAB007_Raresut. Next base: position 511,581 of record NZ_JBXYIF010000001.1, on the reverse strand, counting down.
AAAAAGGGGTCTTTACAGAAGAAGCTCCAGGATTCGAAGGCCAGTTCTACGATAAAGCCAATAAAGCGATCACTGAAGCATTGGATGCTGCAGGCGCTTTAGAAGCTTTGACGTTCATCACGCACTCATATCCGCATGACTGGCGCACGAAAAAGCCTGTCATCTACCGTGCAACTGCACAATGGTTCGTATCGATTGATGCATTCCGTGATAATATCCTGAAAGCGATCAAAGAAACAACGTTCACACCGGCATGGGGCGAAACGCGCCTGTTCAATATGCTGCGTGACCGCGGTGACTGGAACATTTCCCGTCAACGTGTATGGGGCGTGCCAATTCCTGTATTTTATGCAGAAAATGGCGACCCGATCATCACAGAAGAAACGATCGCGCATATCGCCGATTTGTTCCGTGAACATGGATCGAACGTCTGGTTCGAACGTCCGGCTGCAGAACTATTGCCGCCAGGATTCGAACATCCGAGCAGCCCGAACGGCATCTTCACAAAAGAACTGGATATCATGGACGTCTGGTTCGATTCAGGATCGTCCCATCAGGCGGTTCTTGACGAACGCGATGATCTTCAATACCCGGCAGACCTTTATCTTGAAGGCTCTGACCAATACCGCGGCTGGTTCAACTCCTCGTTGACAACAAGTGTTGCAATCAACGGAATCGCGCCATATAAAGGCGTATTGAGCCACGGCTTTACACTCGACGGCAATGGCCGCAAAATGAGTAAGTCTCTCGGCAACGTCATCGTTCCTGCAAAAGTCATGAACCAGATGGGTGCCGACATTCTTCGCCTGTGGGTTGCGTCTGTTGACTATACGGCTGATGTTCGCGTATCCGATGAGAACTTCAAACAAGTTTCAGAAGTATACCGCAAAATCCGCAATACACTGAAATTCCTTCACGGAAATCTTGCTGATTTCAATGAAAAAGAGGATCGCGTCGCTTACGAAGACATGCGTGAAATGGATCAGTATATGGCAATGAAATTGCAGAAAATGATTGAGACAGCACAAAAAGGTTACGAAAACTACGAGTTTGCGACAATCTACAATGCTTTGAATAATTACTGTGCGAACGATTTGAGTTCATTCTATCTGGATGTTGCAAAAGACGTCGTTTATATCGAAGCAGCCGACCATCCGCATCGCCGCGCAATGCAGACGGTCATGTTCGATTCATTGATGGCCATCCTGAAATTGGCGTCGCCGATCATTCCGCATACAGCTGATGAAATGTGGTCGTATCTTGGATTTGTCGAAGAAGACAGTGTCCAGTTGACGGACTTCCCGGAAGTTGTGGAAAACAGCAGCTTCAAAGATCTTGAAGTGAAATGGGAGAAATTCATGGATGTCCGTGATGATGTACTGAAAGCATTGGAAGAAGCGCGTGCAGCGAAGACAATCGGTAAATCGCTGGAAGCGAAAGTTACAGTTTACGGTTCAGAAGAAACGAAAAATCTTCTGGAGTCTGTTGATGACAATGTAGCGCAGCTGTTGATCGTGTCCAACTACGAGTTTGGCGGATCGCCTGACAATGCGCCGGCTGATGCTCTTGTCTTGAACAACGTGACAGTTGCAGTCCAAAAATCACAAGGTGAAAAATGTGAACGCTGCTGGACAATCTCTGACAAGATCGGTGAAAGCGAAGCCCATCCGACCCTATGCCCGAGATGTGCGGATGTTGTGGAGAAGCACTACAGCTAAGGTGAATTATATATGAGCATTTTAGTAACGCTTCAGCGCTTAGGACAAAGCTCCCACAATAAGCCGAGAAGAACACTCGTCTTATTGCTTCGCTCAGTCCATGGACGCACTGGCGCTGAGAGAATGTTCTAGAGATATGGAGCAAAACAGCGAAGACGCCCAGGTGACTAAGCGAAGTGCTGAGATCCACTCGGGCGAAGGTACTGAGCACGAGTTAGCTCAGCGCAAGCCACCAGGCAAGCGAAGCTGTTTTGCGGAATATCGGTTATCATAAGTTTTATTCAACTAGTAAAAAATTGTTGAGGTCTGGAGAACCGGAAAGCCGGCTCTCCGGGCCTTCACTTTTTTGTGGCGGATTGTGTTAAAATAGAATGACAGATGATTTGACGGGGGAAACATATGTTTATTTATTATGCAATTGCAGCGGTAATTATTGCAGCAGACCAATTCACGAAATGGCTGGTCCTGCAGAACATGGAAATCGGGGAAAGAATTCCGGTCATTGAGCCTTATCTCGGCTGGCTGTCGCATCGCAACAGAGGCGCGGCATGGGGGATGCTTGAAGGCCAGATGTGGCTTTTTGCCATCATCACCATTGCAGTGATTGTGGGAATCCTCTATTATTTCCATAAGCACGCCAAAGGGCAGCCGCTGTTTCAGTTGAGCCTGATGGTTATCCTTGGCGGAGCAATCGGCAATTTCATCGATAGAATGCTTCGCGGCGAAGTCGTCGATTTTGTGGATGTACTGATTCCAGTCATCAATTACGACTTTCCGATTTTTAATATTGCCGACGCTGCACTGACAATCGGGGTTATCCTGATGATCATATTCGTGATCTATGACGAAAAACAACAAAAGAAAAAGGTGTCTTAATGGAAGATTTAACTATACAGGTAACAGAAGAAATGGCGGGCCAGCGAATCGACAAAGCAGTTTCTGCTATGGACGAAGACTGGTCGCGTTCACAGATTGCCAATTGGGTGAAAGACGGGGCAGTCCGGGTCAATGGTGAAATCGTCAAACCGAATTACAAAGTGCGTCTTGAAGACGTCATCATCGCTACACCTCCGGTTCTAGAAGAACTTGATGTAGTACCGGAAGATTTGAATCTTGAAATTGTTTATGAAGATGCCGATGTACTCGTCGTCAATAAACCGAAGGGCATGGTCGTCCATCCGGCACCAGGCCATTCACACGGCACGCTGGTCAACGGTCTTATGCACCATTGCACCGATTTATCCGGCATTAACGGAATCGTCCGTCCAGGCATTGTCCACCGGATCGATAAAGATACATCCGGTTTGCTGATGGTCGCAAAAAATGACGCGTCGCATACTTCACTGGTCAATCAATTGGTCAGAAAAAGTGTGACCCGTAAATATATTGCGCTGGTACATGGCCATATTCCCCATGACAAAGGAACAATCGAAGCACCGATTGCACGCGATCCGAAAGAACGCCAGAACATGTCGGTTGTGGATAAAGGCAAGCATGCGGTGACACATTTCCGCGTTCTTGAACGTTTCGGTGATTTTACATTGGTCGAATGCCGTCTTGAAACAGGACGCACGCACCAAATCCGTGTCCATATGAAATATATCGGCTATCCGTTAGTCGGCGATCCGAAATACGGACCGAAGAAAACAATGGATATCGGGGGCCAGGCGCTTCACGCTGAAGTGATCGGCTTTGATCATCCGAAAACGGGAGAATACATGGAATACTCGGCAGAAATGCCTGAGGAATTTGCAGAACTTCTGGAATCTCTTCGCAAGAAGGATTGACAAAACCCGAAGTTGTTCTTTATACTTGAAAAAACCAATCGAATAACAACACCTTTAAAAACAGTCCAGAGAGGCTGAGAAGGTATTTACGCAAGCCGGAAGTCTTTCTTCCGTGCTGGAATTTTCTGCGCATATATCCTCCTGCCCTCTGGCAGGAGGTTTTTTATTTGCCTAAAAGGAGAGAAGAATATGGTGGAAAAAGCGGATATATTGGACGAGCAGGCAATGGCAAGAGCCATCACACGGATCGCCCATGAAATTATCGAACGCAATAAAGGAATCGATGACATCATCCTAGTCGGCATCAAAACGCGCGGTGCATTCATCGCCAAGCGGCTGGCAGAAAAAGTTGAGAAGATAGAAGGCAAGGCCATCAAGACAGGAGAGCTCGATATCACATTGTACCGGGACGACTTGAGCGTCAAAAATACGAACAATGAACCACTGGTGCAGCAGGTGGATATCAGCCACAGCATTGAAGGGCAGAAAGTGGTGCTGGTCGACGACGTGCTTTATACGGGACGGACGGTACGGGCGGCAATGGACGCGGTCATGGATATCGGCCGGCCGGCACAGATTCAATTGGCAGTGCTGATTGACCGGGGACACCGGGAGCTGCCGATCCGATCGGATTATGTCGGAAAGAACATCCCGACTTCAAGCAGCGAACGCATCGTTGTCGAGATGAAGGAAAGCGACGGCAAAGACCGTGTGGCCATACACGAATAGTAGAGAGAGACGGGGGAGAAAGATTTGAGCGAAGCAGTACTCGATATACAGGATAAACCGAAAACCGGCCAGTGGATTTCACTGAGCCTGCAGCATATGTTCGCCATGTTCGGCGCAACGATCCTTGTCCCGCAGCTGGTCGGACTGAGTCCGGCAATCGCGCTTCTGACAAGCGGCATCGCCACCATCATATTTGTACTGATCACACAGTTTAAAGTGCCAGCATATCTGGGGTCATCGTTCGCCTTTATCGTGCCGATACAGGTTGCAACCGAATCAGGAGGTATCGGCTCAGCGATGATTGGAGCCATGTTCGTTTCTGCTGTGTATGCGCTCGTATCGCTGATCATTTGGAAAACCGGTTATCTCTGGCTGATGAAAATTTTACCGCCAATCGTTGTCGGACCGGTCATTATCGTGATTGGATTGGCTTTGGCAGGGACTGCGGTGGATATGGCAATGACAATTCCTGCAGCAAACAATACTTCTGAATACAGCTTGCTGCACTTTTCAGCAGCTATTGTCACTTTGCTAACTGCTATCATTTGCACGATCTACTTCAAGAACATTATCTCTCTGATGCCAATCCTCATCGGTTTGCTTGCAGGTTATGCTTACTCGGCAGCAATAGGCATCATTGATTTTACGAAAATCGGGGAAGCAAGCTGGTTTGCGGTGCCGGACTTTTTGATACCTGGTGTGGATTATTCTTTCCAAGTCACACCGACATTATTATTCATCATGGTTCCGATCGCCATCGTAACCATATCGGAACACATCGGCCACCAATTGGTGCTTGGCAAAATTGTCGACCGGAATTACATAAAAGATCCGGGCCTTCACCGCTCGATCCTGGGTGACGGCATCGGAACATTTATTTCTTCATTAATCGGCGGGCCGCCGAAAACGACATACGGTGAAAACATCGGTGTCCTGGCCATTACCCGCGTATACAGCGTGTATGTCATCATCGGAGCGGCTGTCTTCGCCATCGTCTTCTCATTTGCCGGTAAATTGATGGCAGCCATTGAAACGATTCCGACCGCAGTGCTTGGCGGAATTTCGATCCTGCTCTTTGGAATCATCGCTTCATCCGGCTTGCGGATGTTAGTGGACAACAACATCGACTTCGGCAATAAACGCAATCTGGTCATTTCATCTGTCATCCTGGTTATCGGGATCGGCGGGGCAAGACTGGAATTCAGCGAAACCTTCGTCATCGAAGGGATGGCGCTCGCAGCGATCATCGGAGTGATCCTGAACCTGGTGCTGCCGGGACTGGATAAGGAAGAACTTGACGACGGAACAGAATAAACACCTTTTAATGAATGTCCAGAGAGGCATGGAAAGGGTTGAATGATAAGAGGGAAGTATGCCCTTATTTCCTCACACCTTCCTGCTCTCAGGGAGGTGTTTTTTTATGGAGGGGGACAAGAACATGCCGAATTTATTGACTATGAACACTTTGACGAATGAAACCATTCTGAACTTGATTGATCGGGCCGCTGCTTTTGAAGCGGGCGAACAGCTTCAAATTGGCGGAACGATCGCCAATCTGTTCTTTGAACCGAGCACCCGCACAAAAATGAGTTTTGAAATGGCGGAGCATAAACTGGGGATTGCTGCATTGCCTTTTGAAACCGGCTTCTCCTCTGTGCTGAAAGGTGAGACGCTCTACGATACGGTGAAGACGCTGGAAGCGATTGGCGTGGATGCGGTAGTTATCCGCCACAGCGAAGAAGAATATTACAGGCAGCTGGAAGGCATCCGGCTTGCGGTAATCAACGGCGGCGACGGCTCAGGACAGCATCCGACACAATCACTGCTTGACCTTTACACGATCCGGCAGGAATTCGGCAGTTTCGAAAATCTCCACGTAACGATTGCCGGCGACATCGCACATAGCCGAGTGGCCAAATCGAACGCCGCAGCGCTCAAGCAATTGGGTGCCAAAGTGAGCTTTGTCTGTCCGCCGGAATGGAGCGGCGGGTTCGAATCTTCAGACCGCATAGATTTTTATATAGAAGAAACGGATGTGCTGATGCTGCTGCGCGTCCAGCACGAACGTCATACGGACGGTGAATCAATGACGAAAGAGCAATACCATGAGCGATACGGACTGACAATTGAACGTGAACAGAAGATGAAGAGCTCAGCGATCATCATGCATCCGGCTCCGATCAACAGAGGCGTCGAAATCGCCGACAGCCTGGTCGAATGCGAGCGCTCACGGATCTTCAAACAGATGGCAAACGGAGTATTTATCCGGATGGCAGTTCTTGAATACGCAATGAAAGGGAGAGATTGAGATATGAATTTATTCATCAAAAATGTAAACATGCTGCAGGACGGGGAATTAACTCCGGTTAACATTCGTATCGCTGAAGGAAAGATCCAGGAAATCGGAGCAGAACTTACCGCACAGGGAGAAGAAGAAATTGACGGCAAAGGCCGGATGGTCGCACCAGGATTTGTTGATGTCCATGTTCATTTGCGTGAACCGGGCGGCGAACAGAAAGAGACGATCGAAAGTGGGACGAAATCGGCGGCAAAAGGCGGCTACACAACAATCTGCGCAATGCCGAATACGCGTCCGGTGCCGGACACGAAAGAAAACCTCCAGCACGTCAACGGACTGATCGAAAAAAATGCGCACATCCGAGTTTTGCCGTATGCTTCCATCACGATACGGGAAGCAGGAAAAGAACGGACAAATTTAAAAGAACTGAAAGAATACGGTGCTTTTGCGTTTACAGATGATGGAGTCGGGATCCAGGAAGCGGGCATGATGTTTGAAGCGATGAAAGAAGCTGCAGCCATCGACATGCCGATTGTTGCCCATTGTGAAGACAACAGCCTGATCTACGGCGGTGTCATGCATGACGGCAAGCGGAGCCGCGAACTGGGCTTGAAAGGCATCCCTGCAATCGCAGAATCGGTTCACATCGCACGCGACATCCTGCTGGCAGAAGCGGCAGGCGCGCATTACCATGTCTGCCACGTCTCGACGAAAGAATCGGTCCGTGTGATACGCGACGCAAAACGCGCTGGCGTGAAAGTGACAGCGGAAGTGACGCCGCATCATCTATTGCTGACCGAAGATGATATTCCGGGAGACGACGCCAACTACAAGATGAATCCGCCGCTTCGCGCGAAAGCAGATTACGACGCGCTGCATGAAGGATTGCTTGACGGCACGCTCGATTTTATTGCAACGGATCATGCACCTCACACGGCAGAAGAAAAAGCGAACGGCATGGACAAGGCGCCGTTCGGCATTGTCGGATTTGAAACAGCGTTTCCGCTGCTCCATACAAAGTTTGTTGAGACCGGAAAATGGACGCTTGAGCAATTGATCGACTGGATGACGCGGAAACCGGCGGAAGTCTTCGGCTTGCCATATGGCACGATGAAAATTGGTCAGACAGCTGATCTGGTGCTGATCGACCTCGAAAAAGAGCAGGCAATCGAAGTGGAACAATTTTTATCAAAAGGGAAGAACACACCATTTGGCGGTTGGCAATGCAAGGCTTGGCCGGCAATGACTATATTCGGTGGACAAATCGTATGGCAGGAGGAGGCTCATCAATGAAACGTTATTTGATCTTGGAAGATGGCACAGTATTTGAAGGTACAGCATTCGGAAGCGACGATGCCTCGGTAGGAGAAATCGTCTTCAACACGAGCATGACGGGTTACCAGGAAATCTTATCGGATCCTTCTTACTGCGGACAGATTGTCACAATGACGTATCCGCTGATCGGCAATTACGGCATCAATAGCGACGACTTCGAATCGATCGAACCGGCAGTCAAAGGAATGGTCGTTCGCGAATTGGCGGAGTTTCCATCGAATTTCAGAAGCAAATCGACGCTTTGTGAGCTGTTCAAAACCAAAGGCATTCCCGGAATTTCGGGAATCGACACACGCAAATTGACGCGCCTCATCCGCTCAAAAGGATCCATCAAAGGCTTTCTGACTGCAGCCGGTGAAGAAGTGAATGTTGATGAAGTCGTAAGCAAACTGAAAACGACGCCTCTCCAGACGGACCAGGTCGCGCAAGTGTCGACAGCCCGCCCTTATCCGAGTCCGGGCCGCGGCAAACGCGTCGTATTGATTGATTACGGAATGAAACACGGCATTTTGCGCGAGCTCAATAACCGTGATTGTGATGTCATCGTCGTTCCTTATAATACAAGCTCGCAGGATATTCTGGCATGGGGACCGGACGGCGTCATGTTGTCGAACGGCCCGGGAGACCCAAAAGATGTCGAAGAATGCGTCCAAGTGGTCGGTGAATTACTCGGCCAAGTACCTGTTTTCGGAATCTGCCTCGGCCACCAATTATTCGCAAGGGCTTGCGGAGCGGACACGTTCAAACTGAAATTCGGCCACCGCGGCGGAAATCATCCGGTACGGAACCTTTCAACCGGAAAAATCGAAATCACTTCCCAAAACCACGGTTACGCGGTTGATGAAGCAACACTGCAAGGCACGCGTTTGAAAGTTACCCACCAGGCATTGAACGACGGCACGAATGAAGGGCTGTCCCATCTGGATTATCCGGCTTTCACCGTCCAATACCATCCGGAATCCTCACCAGGACCGGAAGATTCCAATTACCTGTTCGACCGTTTTATTGAAATGATGAGTGCAACTCGAAAGGAGCAGCAATATGCCTAAAAGACAAGACATCCAAAGTATCCTCGTAATCGGGTCCGGCCCGATCGTCATCGGACAAGCTGCCGAATTCGACTATGCCGGTACACAGGCGTGTTTGGCCCTTAAAGAAGAAGGTTACCGCGTCATCCTGATCAACTCGAATCCGGCGACCATCATGACAGATACGGAAATCGCCGATAAAGTCTATATTGAACCGATCACTCTGGAATTTGTCAGCCGCATCCTCCGAAAAGAACGTCCGGACGCAGTACTGGCAACACTGGGTGGGCAGACGGGACTTAATATGGCGATTGAACTGGATGAATCCGGAATCCTCGATGAACTCGGAATTGAAATTCTCGGTACGAAATTGGAAGCGATCCACAAAGCGGAAGACCGGGATCTGTTCCGTACGTTGATGAATGAACTTGGGGAGCCGGTTCCTGATTCCGATATCATCCACAACCTGGATGAAGCGAAACGATTTGTCGAACGCATCGGCTACCCGGTGATCGTCCGCCCTGCTTTCACAATGGGTGGAACAGGCGGCGGCATCTGCCACAACGATGAACAACTGAAAGAAATCGTCTCAAGCGGCTTGAAATACAGCCCGGTGACACAATGTCTTCTTGAAAAATCAATCGCCGGATTCAAGGAAATCGAGTATGAAGTGATGCGCGACGCCAACGACACAGCCATTGTGGTCTGCAATATGGAAAACATCGACCCGGTCGGCATCCATACAGGAGATTCCATTGTCACAGCACCGAGCCAGACCCTGTCTGACCGCGAATACCAGATGCTGCGCAATGTATCATTGAAAATCATCCGCGCCTTAAAAATCGAAGGGGGCTGCAACGTCCAGCTGGCACTCGACCCGGACAGCTTCAATTACTACATCATCGAAGTGAATCCACGGGTCAGCCGCTCATCAGCCCTCGCTTCAAAAGCGACAGGCTATCCGATCGCCAAACTGGCGGCGAAAATTGCTGTCGGTCTGACGCTCGATGAAATGATGAACCCGGTGACAGGGCGCACATACGCAGCGTTCGAACCAGCACTTGATTACGTCGTTACGAAAATTCCGCGCTGGCCGTTCGATAAGTTCGAAGCGGCAAAACGCAATCTTGGTACACAAATGAAAGCGACCGGCGAAGTTATGGCAATGGGCCGTACTTTTGAAGAGTCGATCCTGAAAGCGGTCCGTTCACTCGAGACCGGCCAATTCCATCTCGACTTGAAAAACGCGGATGCCATGAGCGATGAATGGATCGAAAAACGGATCCGCCGAGCGGGTGATGAGCGCCTGTTCTTTATTGGCGAAGCATTGCGCCGCGGGGTGACGATTGAAACAATTTACGACTGGAGTAAAATCGATCTGTTCTTCCTGACAAAGTTCCAGAACATCGTTCAGTACGAACAGGTGCTGGCAGAACAGCCATATGATTTCGATACGACGAAAAAGGCGAAACGAATGGGCTTTGCAGACCGCACCATCGCGAAACTGTGGAATACGACAGAACAGCAGGTTTACAACTGGCGCAAGGAGCAGAAATTGATGCCGGTCTATAAAATGGTCGACACATGCGCCGCGGAATTTGAATCGGAAACACCTTATTTCTACGGTACTTTCGAAGACGAAAACGAATCCACCCGCACAGACAAGGAAAGCGTCATCGTATTGGGCTCAGGCCCAATCCGCATTGGGCAAGGAGTGGAATTCGATTACGCAACCGTGCATTCCGTCTGGGCCATCAAAGAAGCGGGCTACGAGGCGATCATCATCAATAACAACCCGGAAACGGTCAGCACGGATTTCTCGATCTCCGATAAACTGTATTTCGAGCCCCTGACAATTGAAGATGTCATGCACATCGTCGATTTGGAACAGCCAAAAGGTGTCGTGGTGCAATTTGGCGGGCAAACGGCTATCAACCTGGCTGAAAAGCTGGAACAGAACGGCGTCAAAATTCTCGGGACGACGCTTGAAGACACAGACCGTGCGGAAAACCGCAATAAGTTCGAAGCGGCATTGAATGAAATCGGCATCCCGCAGCCACTGGGCAAAACAGCGGTATCTAAAGAAGAAGCAGTGGTCATCGCTAATAATATCGGTTATCCGGTATTGGTGCGGCCATCTTACGTGCTCGGCGGCCGGGCGATGGAAATCGTCTATAACGAAAAAGACCTGAACCATTACATGGAGCATGCGGTGGAAGCGAGCCCTGAGCATCCGGTGCTGGTCGATCGCTATCTGACGGGCATTGAAGTCGAAGTGGATGCTATCTCTGACGGTGAAAACGTATTAATACCTGGGATCATGGAACACATCGAACGCGCCGGCGTCCATTCGGGTGATTCGATCGCGGTTTATCCGACACAAAACATTTCCCAGGAATTGCTGGATACACTGGTGGATTACACAACGCGATTGGCAAAAGGCTTCAACATTGTCGGCTTGCTGAATATCCAGTATGTCATATCAAAAGGCGATGTGTTCGTCATCGAAGTCAACCCACGCTCAAGCCGGACGGTGCCGTTCATGAGCAAAATCATGTCAATTCCGATGGCCAATATCGCCACCAAAGCGATCCTCGGGCAAAGCATCATCGACCAGGGCTATACGCCAGGACTTGCGCCTCGCGTCAATGGCGTCTTTGTAAAAGTTCCAGTCTTTTCATTTGCGAAGCTGCGCCGTGTCGACATTACGTTAGGGCCTGAAATGAAATCGACAGGGGAAGTCATGGGCAAGGACACGACACTCGAAAAAGCGCTGTATAAAGGATTGGCGGCTGCCGGAATGGAAATCAAAGATCACGGGACGGTCTTGCTGACGGTGGCGGATAAAGATAAAACGGAAGCGGTCGGACTTGCCAAACGTTTCAAATCGATCGGCTACCAGATCATGGCGACCGGCGGAACAGCGGCGGCTTTTGAAGAAGCAGGAGTTGCGGTTGCACCGATTGGTAAAATCGGGGCTGAAGGCAGAACCTTGCTCGACGTGATCCAGAGCGGAGACGCACAGATCGTCATCAACACGCTGACGAAAGGCAAACAGCCTGAACGTGACGGGTTCCGGATACGCCGGGAATCAGTGGAAAATGGCATTCCTTGCCTAACTTCACTTGATACAGCGGCAGCCATGCTCCGTGTTATTGAATCGATGACATTTTCAGCAGAAGAAATGGGGGCGGGCAGATGATCAAACAAGAACGGATGAAAGTGGTCGCCCAGCAGTCCATTGCCAAGCATATTTTCGAACTTACGGTTGAAGGCAGCTTGGTCGATGAAATGGCAGAGCCTGGGCAATTTGTCCACGTCCGTGTGGCGGACAGTTTTGAACCATTGCTGCGCCGGCCAATTTCCATCGCTTCCATCGATAAGGAAAGCAAGCGGTTCACAATGATTTATCGAGCAGAAGGACGCGGCACACAAATCCTGGCTGACAAAAGAGCCGGGGACGAAATTGATGTGCTGGGCCCGCTCGGCCACGGCTTCCCAGTGGAACAGGCAGAGAAAAAAGCCTTTCTGATTGGCGGGGGGATCGGTGTGCCTCCCCTCTATGAATTGGCGAAGCAATTGAACAGCCGCGGAATCGAGACGGTCCATATTTTAGGCTTTGAAAGCAAACAGGCGATATTCTATGAAGAAAAATTCAAAGCACTGGGTGACACCCATATAGCGACAGTTGACGGTTCACACGGCACGGAAGGATTTGTTACGCATATCCTGAATGAATTGCCGCATGATTTCGATACGTATTTCAGCTGCGGACCGACCGCCATGCTTGAAGCGGTGCAATGGGCATATCCGCAGAAGAGAGGATTTCTCTCCTATGAACAGCGGATGGGCTGCGGCATCGGCGCTTGTTTTGCCTGTGTCTGCCGGACAACCAAATCAGAAACGGATTATATCAAAGTCTGCTCGGACGGACCTGTATTTCCAGCGGGAGTGGTGATTTCATGATTGATATGACAGTAAAGATCCCTGGACTCGAATTAAAAAATCCGATCATGCCGGCATCCGGCTGCTTCGGTTTCGGTAAAGAATATGCCCAGCTGTATGACCTTTCACAGCTCGGCGCCATCATGATCAAAGCGACAACGGTGGAAACGCGGCTCGGAAATCCGACGCCGCGTGTGGCGGAAACTTCTTCAGGTATGCTCAATGCGATCGGGCTTCAAAATCCGGGTCTGGAAAGCGTCTCTAATTCCGAACTGCCTTGGCTGGAACAATTCGATGTGCCGATCATCGCCAATGTTGCGGGTACGACAACAGAAGATTACGTGGAAGTGGCGCGTGAAATCTCAAAAGCAACAAATGTACACGCACTTGAAATCAATATTTCCTGTCCGAATGTCAAAAAAGGCGGCATCACATTCGGCACCGATCCTGTAGTCGCGAGAGAATTGACAAGAGCCGTGAAGGAAGTTTCATCTGTTCCGGTCTACATCAAGCTGTCACCGAACGTGACGGACATCGTATCGATTGCCAAAGCGGTCGAAGAAGGCGGAGCAGACGGCATCACGATGATCAACACGCTGCTCGGAATGCGGCTCGACCCGAAAACCGGGCGTCCGGTCATCGCCAATATCACAGGTGGCTTATCAGGTCCTGCCATCAAACCGGTGGCTCTCAGAATGGTCTACGAAGTCAGCAAGCAAACGAATTTGCCGATCATCGGAATGGGCGGCGTCACAGACGTGGATGATGTCATCGATTTCCTGTCCGCCGGCGCCAGTGCAGTAGCAGTTGGAACAGCCAATTTCGTCAACCCGTTCGTGTGTCCGGAAATCATCGGCAAATTGCCGGAGCGGTTGCATGAATTGGGATACGATTCTGTAGAGGAACTTATCGGAAGGAGCCACCGTCTATGAGAAATGAAAGACCGATCATCGCTTTGGATTTTCCAGCGAAAGAGCAGGCATTGCAATTTTTGGGACAGTTTGAGGAAAGTCTCTTCGTGAAAGTCGGTATGGAATTGTTCTATCAGGAAGGACCGGAGCTCGTACGTGAAATCAACCGGCTCGGCCATGATATCTTTCTTGATTTAAAACTTCATGACATTCCGAATACCGTTGAATCCGCCATGCGCGGGATCGCGAAATTGGATGTCGCCATGGTCAATGTCCATGCGGCAGGAGGCATCGAGATGATGCGGGCTGCCAAACGCGGACTCAAAGGCAGTGATACGCAATTGATCGCTGTGACACAATTGACGTCAACCAGTGAAGAACAGATGCAAAGGGAGCAATTGATATCTGCGAGTCTGGAAGAATCCGTCGTCCATTATGCAAGATTGGCAGACGAGGCAGGTCTCCACGGGGTGGTCTGCTCCGTCCATGAAGCGGAAGCGATTGGCGACGCGTGTGGTGAAGAATTCTTGCGGGTTACACCGGGTATTCGCCCGGCACAAGCTTCTGTAGATGACCAAAAGAGAGTTGCGACGCCTGCAGAAGCGAGCAGACAGGGCTCGACACATATTGTCGTCGGACGTGCCATCACAAAAGCGGCAAATCCACAAGACAGTTACAATCAAATTCGAGCGGAATGGAGTGGTCAATGATGAAGAAGGAAACAGCCAAGCATTTATTGGATATCGGCGCAGTTGAATTACGTCCCCAGAATCCGTTCACATGGGCATCCGGCATCAAATCACCTATTTACTGTGACAACCGCCTGACGATGTCCTATCCGAAAGTGCGCAAAGAAATCGCCAAAGGGCTGGCTGCCAAGATCAAGGAATTCTACCCGCAATGCGAAATCGTGGCAGGCACAGCAACGGCCGGTATTCCGCACGCGGCATGGGTCAGTGACCTGCTGGAGCTGCCGATGGTCTACGTAAGGTCCAAGCCGAAAGAACACGGCCAGGGCAATATGGTCGAAGGAAAAGTGGAACCCGGCAAAAAAGTCGTAGTAGTAGAAGACCTGATTTCTAAAGGCGGCTCGGTGATCCAGGCAGCACAAGGCTTGCAGCAAGCAGGCTTCGAAGTACTTGGTATCGTCGCTATTTTTACATATGACTTACCCCAATCCGTCGAAGCGATCGAAGCGGCAGGATTCACATTCCACACGCTCACCGACTTCCCGGCACTTGTCGAACAAGCGGCAAGTACAGGAGCAATCGAGCAGGGGGATTTGCCGATGCTACGGGAATGGCATGAAGGATTAAAGGCAGGAACATTGAAGGGCTGACCATGTGGTCGGCTTTTTCTTTTTGGGGAAAATTGTGTGAAGAATAGGAAAGAAATGATTATTTTAGTAATTTAAAAATCAGTTTTCTGTTCGGAAAAGTCCGAGATGGATGGCGAACGTTCGTAAAGTGTTTTGACATGTTTACGAACGCTTATTTTGCCGTATGTAAGCTGGTTTAAAAGTGTTCGGAAAAGTGTACTTTTACGAACGCTTTGTAAACAAATTCTCATACAAAGTTATACTCCATAAATAATTTATTCTCGCTATGTTAAAATTAGTAAAAACCATGTCTTCGATTTCACCCATCCTATTGGTAGTTTTGAGGGGATTACGGAGGGAGAAGGAGTGATAAATTGGATAATTGGAAGAATAATACGATATGGTTTGAAGATATTCCTACTGAATTACAGGGCTATATAAATTTAAAAGAGGAAAAAATGGAAATCGAATCTTTGTCGGAGATAGAATATTTGACGCTGTGGCATTACAAAAGCAAGCTTCATAACTTTGAAGAGCTTCCCAATATGGAAAAGCTTTTGTACCTTAAACTGAACTGGTCTAACCAGCATGACTTTTTTGGTGCCGAGAAATTTCCTGCCCTCAAACGCCTGGAGCTTCATTACTGTACCAAGTTGGCTAGTGATCATGGGATATCCAACTTAGCATCGACATTGGAACACCTGCATATCAACCAATCAAAGAAATTTGAGATGAGCGAAGAACTTCTTTCGTTGAAGAACCTTCGAGTTCTCTGTTTGAACTCTTGTGCAGACTTGCCGAACTTAGGCTTCTTAAAACATTTCCCGCAACTCATTGATTTCCGATTTGTAGATACAAAAGTAGTTGATGGGGACCTAACACCAATTTTGGAGCATCCTACTATACGTAGTGCAGGAACCATGGATAAAAGGCATCACAACATGAGTTCTGAGAAACTAAATTACCTGCTCGAACAAAAGGGTGGAGGTCAAGAATACCGATCAGTAGTAAAAAAAGGGAAATGGGAAACATTTCGTTATTTAGAGAAGTGAAAATCTCATCCTTTAACTTAAAAATAGTTTACATATCATGAGTTTATCGGAAGTGTTTAATGAATATGAAAAAAATTGAGGTATGCAATCAATGAAGTTGCATTCCTCAATTCTTTTTATTCAACCTCTTTAAGCATAAGCTAAATACCAATTAAACGTTGATTAAACTCATCCATTTTTTTGGTTGTTCCTGCTGCAATAAATTATTTTGCCAATCTAACTCTAAGCGTTCCTGTCGATTATAGAATTTATAATAATTTAAGAATTGCTTTAGTATTAAAAATGTATATTGCATATTCATTGAAATCCTAAATTTTAAAGAATACAATTGAATTGTCACTCAATTGCGAAAAAGGAGGAATTTATAATGAGCGAAAAAAAGGTAGCAGTAATTACAGGTTCAGGCCAAGGAATAGGGAAAGCGTTAGCTGAGCGTTTGGCGAATGAAGAATTTACAATTGTGTTAAGCGACATTAACGAAGAAATTTTGACGGAAACCGAAAATGAATTTAGAAAAAATGGATTTGAAGTTACATCATTCATTGGCAACGTCGCAAAACCAGAAGACCAAGCTGCATTAGTACAACACGCTGTGGATACTTTTGGCAGATTAGATGTTTTCATTAATAATGCTGGTGTGGAGGGACAAGTTGGGCCACTTACATCCGCAGATCCTAAAGCTGTTGATTTCACCCTCGATGTCAACGTCAAAGGTGTTATCTATGGCATTCAAGCCGCAGCGAATCAAATGAAAAAACAAGGATCTGGTGGTAAAATTATTAACGCTTGTTCTATTGCAGGGCAAGAAGGTTTTGAAATGTTAGGCGTATACTCTGCTTCTAAATTCGCAGTAAAGGGTTTAACACAAACTGCCGCAAAAGAACTTGCACCTTTTAAAATTACAGTTAACTCTTACTGCCCAGGCATTGTAGGTACAGGTATGTGGGAACGTTTAGATGAAAAAATGATGGAACATATGGGTACAAAAAAAGGGGAAGCTTTCGCTAAATTTACTGAAGGTATAGCCCTCGGTCGATCTCAAACTGCTGAAGATGTCGCTAATCTTGTCTCATTCCTGGCTTCATCGAACTCTGATTATATGACTGGGCAAAACATCATTACAGATGGTGGTATGGTGTTTAATTAAGTGGAACTTCCAGGGATGTCGTCATGGAAACGAGGATATTACCAGTTTTTGAAAACCTAATTTCTTTCAAAGTTTGGCGCGAATTTTACAAGTCGATGTCCTATTTAATATTGTTAGTTTGCAGATTAATAATAAGCCATTTTCAAGCTGCTGATGGTTAATGTTTTCTAAGATAATATATAACTTGAATAAATGCATAGTTAGATGTACACCGAGTTGTAGTAGAGAAATTTTCGGTTTACATATGAGGGATTATCGGAAGCTGCATGTATACAAGGGGAGAGAAGAGGCTGATTAAAGCTTATTTTCTCTCTTTTTGTGTGTGAAAGTGTACTTTTACGAACGCTTTATTTTTAATAAACGACTATTTTGAATCTAGTTTTAGTAACTTGAGATTTTATATATAAAAAGAAAGCATTGAAGTGTAGATGTTTGACCATGTACCTAAGTACATGGTTTATACTTTTTCTGAGGTGAAGAAAATTGAGCTATCGAATCAGTGAACTTGCAACCCTGTGTGAAGTGAATAAGGAAACCATCCGATACTATGAACGAAAAGAGCTATTGCAAGAACCGGTCAGGAATAATTCGGGGTATCGGATTTATTCAAAGGAAACGGTCAAACGGGTAGGCTTTATCCGGCGGCTGCAGGAACTGGGATTTTCGTTGAATGAGGTTTATAAATTGTTAGGGGTGGTCGACAAAGACGATGTGCGCTGTGAAGATATGTTCGATTTTGTTTCCGGAAAAGAAGTGGAAGTCCGAAAGCAGATTGAGGATTTAAAGCGTGCGGAACGGATGCTGAGTGAGTTGAAAGAACGGTGTCCAAATGAAAAAGCGCTGCATGAATGCCCGATTATTGATGTATTGATGGAGGAGGAGTAGAACATGAACAAATACCGAGTGGATGTCCAGGGGATGACCTGTACAGGGTGCGAAGCATACATTGCAGTCGCGCTTGAAGCGATTGGCGCAAAAGAAATCCAAGCCGATTTCCGAAAAGGTGAAGCTGTGTTTGAACTGCCGGAAGACATGGAGGTTGAAAAGGCAAAAAAAGCAATTGCTGAAGCGAAGTATCAGCCGGGGGAAGCAGAAGAAGTCCGAGCCCAAGAAGCAGTCCGTCCGGATGAAGAAGGCGAGTATGACTACATCATCATCGGTTCCGGGGGGGCTGCCTTTTCTTCCGCCATCGAAGCTGTGAAACATGGGGCGAAAGTGGCGATGATTGAACGGGGAACGGTAGGCGGTACCTGTGTGAACATTGGCTGTGTTCCTTCCAAAACCTTGTTGCGGGCGGGAGAAATCAATCACTTGGCCAGGAACAACCCGTTTATCGGGCTGCATACCTCAGCGGGGGAAGTGGATTTGGCTTCGCTGGTCAAACAGAAAAAGGAATTGGTGACGGATCTCCGGAACAAGAAATATGTCGATTTGATTGAAGACTACGGTTTTGAGTTGATCAAAGGGGAAGCCAGGTTTATAGACGAACACACCATTGAAGTGAACGGAAAAAAGATTTCTGCCACACGGTTTCTGATTGCGACGGGGGCAGCTCCTGCTGTGCCAGCCATTCCCGGTCTGGAAGAAGTGGATTACCTGACCAGCACGACTTTATTGGAGCTAAAGAAAGTGCCGAAGCGCCTGACAATCATCGGGTCCGGCTATATTGGCGTGGAATTGGGTCAGTTATTTCACCATCTCGGATCCGAAGTCACACTGATGCAAAGAAGTTCACGTTTGTTCAAGGAATACGATCCGGAAATCTCGGAAGCCCTCACGAAAGCGTTGACCGAGCAAGGCATTCGGTTAGTGACCGGTGCCACGTACGAGCGAATTGAACAGGTCGGAGAGCTGAAAAAAGTTTATGTCGAGGTGGATGGCCAGAAGCGGATCATCGAATCCGAACAATTGCTGATTGCAGCTGGCCGAAAACCCAATACGGAAAGCTTGAATCTGCAGGCGGCGGGTGTCGAAACAGGACGCTTTGGGGAAATTCGGATTGATGACTATGCCAAGACCACCAATGCACGAATATACGCAGCGGGCGATGTCACATTAGGTCCCCAGTTTGTCTATGTCGCGGCTTATCAAGGGCGAGTGGCGGCAGGAAACGCGGTCGGTGGACGGAGTGAAAAACTGGATTTGGCGGTCGTGCCGGGCGTCACGTTTACAGCCCCGGCGGTTGCCACGGTTGGCTTGACGGAGCAACAGGCGAAAGAAAACGGCTATGACGTCCTCACATCCATCCTGCCATTGGAGGCTGTTCCGCGAGCGCAAGTGAACCGGGAAACGACCGGGGTATTCAAACTGGTGGCGGACGCGAAAACACGCCAGCTGCTGGGCGGGCATATCGTAGCGGAAAATGCTGGAGATGTCATCTATGCGGTGACGCTTGCCGTAAAATTCGGTTTGACCATTGAAAACCTTAGCGACACCCTCGCGCCGTATCTAACCATGGCCGAAGGTGTAAAACTGGCTGCGCTAACGTTCGACAACGATGTTTCCCAGTTGTCATGTTGTGCCGGATAAAAAAGCCCATTGATGGAGATTCAAGCTGTTGATTGGGAACCCATTTGAACAACTGGGAAGCAGAAGAATAGATCAGTCACATTGCGACAGCCGTTCAATTATTTGACTGGATTGGAGCAAGTACTTGCTTGATTAGAGTCTCTATCATGTTATGGGAGCCAAGAGGCTCATCGAAGCTTATCTTCTCTCTTTTTTGTGTGCAAAAGTGCTGGCTAAAAATTTTGGAGTTAGTTAATCTTAATAGGGAGTCGCTCATATATTTAGTTTTCTCTTTCCATAAAGGAGTGCCATCATGAACGTATTCGAAAAGTTTCAAACTGTTATCATTTTATCGGCAGTAGGTATCGGACTTTTACTGGGACAGTTTGTTTTTTTTGAAACGTACGCAGAGTCTTTTATCGTTCCATTTTTACTGCTGATGCTCTATGGGTTGTTTCTAACCATTCCATTGCAGCACCTGAAGGATGCTTTTAAAAATCGCAAGTTCTTGAATACCAGCACCCTTATCAACTTTGTCTGGACGCCTCTGGTGGCGTGGGGGCTGGGGGCTATTTTTCTCGCTGATCATCCAGCGTTATGGATTGGTTTTATCATGCTGATGGTGACCCCTTGTACCGACTGGTACTTACTGTTCACTTCCATTGCCAAAGGGAATGTGCCCTTATCCATGTCCGTTTTGCCGATTAATTTGATTTTGCAGGTCGTGCTGTTGCCGGTCTACCTGTTCATTTTCGCTGGCACGATTGAACCGATTCCGTTGTCGATCATCGGCGAAAGCATTGTCCTGGTACTGGTCATTCCATTTGCCCTGGCGCATTTGACGCGCTTTCCCTTGCGGAAGAGAAAAGCCTTCTTGAATGAGAAACTCGTCCCTTTTTTCGCTACAGCACAAATTTTCTTTTTATCTTTGGCGATTATGGCGATGTTTGCTTCGCAAGGGAAGTACCTACTCGATAATCTTGAAGTCATTTCCACCTTGCTGCTGCCAGTCCTGCTGTTCTTTGGCATCAACTTTATCGTGGCGCAAACGATGGGGAAAGTCCTGAAATTTTCCTATGAAGACACGGTGAGCTTAAGCCTGATGACTATCGCACGCAATTCGCCTGTTTCGCTGGCCATTGCAGTTGTCGCCTTTCCAGACCGGCCTTTAATCGCTTTGGCCTTGGTTATTGGCCCATTGATTGAATTACCCATTCTAGCACTCGTCTCCCAGCTGTTGCTTTCTTTAAGGAAAGCTAGCATAGGAGAAATCTGAACTAGTAACTCATTGAAAAAGCATATTGATTGGAAGGGCAAAAGCAATAAATTTACACAATCTCTAAAATGGGCTGGTAATGTCGACCAATAGGATATCCATATAGTAAGCCTTGGTTCGAAGGCTACTTGAAATTAGCCGAGGGCAACGTCAAGAATCATCATGATTGTAAACCCGACCATTAAGCTCATCGAAGCCAAATCAGAGTTGCCTTTTTCTTGGGAGCTGGGAATTACTTCTTCGACGACTACAAAAATCATTGCACCTGCTGCAAAGCTTAATGCATAAGGCAGTAAAGGTTCTATAAACACTACTGCTAATGCACCGATGATGGCGGCGACCGGTTCAACCATTCCTGAAAATTGACCGTAAAGAAAGCTTTTTCGCCGCGAAAATCCATCTCGTCGAAGAGGCATGGAGACAGCTAGACCCTCTGGGAAGTTCTGGATACCGATGCCGATTGCCAATGCTATAGCACCTGCTAGAGAGGCCGACGGAAATCCAGCAGCTACGGCTCCAAATGCAACGCCGATTGCTAGCCCTTCAGGAATGTTGTGAAGTGTAATGGCAAATACAAGCAAAGAGCTCTTCTTTCTTTTAGCTGAGTGGAATCCTTCTGCCTTTTCTAAGGATGTATTGGGATGAAGGTGTGGGAGGATTTTATCTACCGCCCATAAAAATATGCCACCCAGTAAAAATCCGATGGCCGCAGGCATCCAAGCTGGTAAAGAGCCACTTTCTCCCATGTCAATGGCAGGAGCAAGAAGCGACCAATAACTTGCTGCAATCATCACTCCTCCAGCAAATCCCAGCATACTATCGAGAAATCGTTGATTGACATTTTTTGTAGTGAAAACTAGTGCTGCTCCCAAAGCGGTCATTCCCCAAGTGAACAATGTACCTATGAATGCTTGAATAATCGGGTCCAAATTTTTAAACGATTCCAGCATTTTATATCACCTCTTTCAATAATTTTAGAATGAACAGCGTTTGTTAAGGCGAACAAAGTTATTTCTTTCCTCCATATCCTTGTATCATTTTTAGTGAAGCTAGAATTGAAAAAACAAATGCTTCATCGCAAATTTCATCTCACTGGAGGTTTGGTTTCGACAAGAGTCATTAGACTATTATGGCGCTGTTTCATTAATTCCTTAACCTTCTCAATCGCGTGTATGTTCTCTTTTCCGTTTAACCCGCTTTGTAGCGTGACAATTATATCTATAATCACTTTATTGCCAGAGACTCTGGCTTTTACGTCATGGACATGCGCGACTTCCTGAACTTCAGCAAGTGTTTCTTTGTATTCTATGATTTTTTTCGGATCGATGCCATCAGTTAAAATTAAGGCTGTCTCTTTGAAGATACCCCAGGCAGCCCAAAGGATGATGAGTCCGACAACCAGACCGGTGACAGGGTCAAGCCACGCCACTCCGAACTGCGCTCCTGTGATGCCGATCACGGTCCCAAAACTGACAATTGCATCTGATAAATTATCTTTTGCGATGGAACGCAAGCCCTGGCTATTTGCTTTTACTGCAATGGTTCGATTGATGAAATAGATTAAAATCATGAACAGACCGCTGCCCATTCCTACCCATATCGCCAGCTGATCAGGTGTAACGAAGTCTTGGTTAACAATAGAAGAAATTGTATTCACTAAAATTTGCAATCCAATGGCCGCAATCACAAATGCTGCCACCAGCGAAGCGATATTTTCTGCCCTTAAATGACCGTAAGGATGGTTTGCATCTTTGTCTTTTTTAGCTACCCAAAGTCCAATCAGAAGAGCGATCGATGTAATGATATCAGTGAAATTGTTGAAACCATCGGCCATTAAAGCAACAGAATCCACTTGCCATGCAACGAAAATTTTCACTACGGAAACAATCAAATAAGCGACCGTGCTGATCCATGCCCCGATGCTTGCGTTTAAAGCTCCCATTTCATCCACTCCTTTAGTAAATTTCATTTTTGAGTTCTCTAGTTAAAATGATTCTCATTAAAGTCCATACCCTCTGTCTTGAAATCTAATTGGACGAAGTTCAAGAATTTATAAGCATCGCTATGAATTTTAAAAGATGTTTCCATCCATTTAGAAATCCTTTCTTAGGGTATCGAAAAGCTTGCGAAACAGCTACTTTTTAAGTTGTTTTAATATTTTTTGAAATCATCTGAAAGAAATTTAAGGAACTAAATTTTGTGATTGGTCCCCTTAAAGATGTTCGTTTTGATGATACCGTCAGTCAAAAATCTATGATCTGTTGAATGGGCGGCTCTACCACGTCTGTTGGGGAATAGATTCATATGAAAGCCGCAACGCAAAATATTAAAAAATGACCCTCCTGCTTAGCAAAGGGACTAAGAACCTTAGGACTTCATTCTATTTCCCAATAAATCGTCGGAAAAAAAGAATAAAAGCGGCGCTTCTCAACATACAAAAAAAAAACGGACTATTTAAAGTCCGTTTTTTGAAAAAATAATATTTTTTATTGTTGTTTCCAATCATAATAATCTTCGATTCCTTCAGCGATGGCTGAAGCTGCACGTTCTCTGTAAGTGGATGTTGCCAATTTAGAGGCATCACCAGAGTTTGTCAGGAATCCAAGTTCCACAAGAGCTGCTGGAAGCGGATTTGCTGCAAGAACACGGTAATCGTATTCTTTTACGCCACGGTTAGGGTGCTCCATCGCTTTGTACAGGCGGCTTTGGATGAACGTTGCCAGCTGTTTACTGTCGTTCGCAACAGATGCCGAATAGAACGTTTCAGAACCACTTGTTCCTGGGGTATAAGAGTTGGAATGGATAGCGACAAAAGCATCTGCACCATTTTTCACACCATAGGCAGCGCGGTAATCCAGACTGTAGAATACATCCGTTCTGCGGATCATCAATACGTTGATGCCTTTCGCTTTCAACATTCTCTCGACGCGAAGGGATACATCAAGGTTCACTTCTTTTTCAACTAAACCATATCCGGAAGCACCTGGATCACTACCACCGTGTCCGGCATCAATTACCATAACACGAGATGCTTTAGCAGCGGATTTAGCTAAATAAGAGAGGCTGAAATAACCTGTAAGGTTTCCAGATTTGCCATAAACCCAGTTGCCGCTGTAGCCATAGACTTGAACTTCATTGTTTGTGTGGATCTGGCCGACCACTTTATAGCTTGTGGATGGACCTGAACGAACGTTTAGGTTGTCAGTAGTTGAATATAATTTGGCGATCGTCGCATTCTGAAAAGCGACTTTGAATTTCGGTTCCAATGCGCGTGCCAGGAAGATTGCAAATTCTTCACGAACCAAATCTTTATCCGGGGAGTAGCTCCCGCCGCCGGTTCCGTTGGAGATGCCAGCTGTCGCGATTTTATTTACGGCAGTATAAAGGCTTGTGTTGCTTGAATCTTGTTTGATGTCGGTAAAAAACACAGCGCTTGTCTTCGTGAGGTTGAAGGCACGGCTTAATAAGTAAGCCATCTCACCGCGGGTCATGGTCTGTTTCGGTTTGAATGTACCATCAGGATAACCGGTGATGATCCCTTTATCTACAGCTGATTGAATGTAGCCGGAACTGTAGCTTGTCGAGCTTACGTCGGAGAACTTGGTTTTTCTCTCTGTTCCACTTAATCCGAGTGCGCGTCCGATCAATGTAGCCGCCTGTTCGCGTGTTACTGAATAGTCAGGTCCAAATTGGTTGCTGGAGATTCCTTTGATGAGCCCTTTATCATATAAGTAATCAATTTCAACATCATTTGAAGATACATCCTTAAATGGTGTCCAAGCGGATGCGGGGCTCATCCCTATACTGGAAATCACTAAAACAGCAGCGACTAGAAATAATGTAACCTTGCTAAAAAAACTATTCATTTGTCTTTCATTTTCCCCTTCCGGTTCTTGTAATTTTTCTATCTCTGATGATATTAGCACTTTTTTATGCTATTTTATGTATTTTTTTATAAAATAAGCAATAAGTCTGGTTTAAAAGTCAAAATAAAAAAAGTGACAATGTGTCTACCTATTTTATGGGTAAATAGACTCTCGATTTCCCCTTTTTAATCATACTGTTATTATCATATAGAAAGAACGCGTATCTTTTTAAATATTGTGTTGGGTGAAAACAAGTATAGAGAAATTTTGGAAATCTCTTGCTAACCGGTGAGTAAGTTTTAAATTTTATGGTGAATTTTTCATCATTTCATTTTTATTGCTTATGCTGTACGGATTATTTCTATCAATTCCATTGATGGATTTAAAAGGTCCCTTTAACAATCGAAAATATTTACTAACTAATGTCTTAATCAATTTTACCTGAACGCCTCTTTTCGCTTGGCTGCTGGGTGCTGTCTTTTTAACCGATTATCCGGCGTTATGGATTGGGTTCCTCATGTTAATGGTTATTCCTTGCACGGACTGGTATTTAATGTTTTCTTCTTTAGCTAAGGGAAATCTTCTTTTATCCACCTCCGTCTTGCCCGTTAATGTACTTCTGCAGGTCCTGCTTCTGCCCGTTTATCTGTTCATTTTCGCCGGAACCATTGAACGTGTGCCACTATCGGTAGTTGGAGAAAATATTTTATTGGCGTTAGTGATTCCGTTCGTCTTGCCACATGTGACACGGTGTGTGATATAAAAGAAAACAGAACCCTGCTGAATGAAAAAGTTGTCCCTTTTTTCGAGATGATGCAAACCCTCTTTTTATCTCTGGCCATTTTGGCGATGTTTGCTTCACAAGGGAAATACCTACTAAACAACCTAATCGTTATTGCGGTATTGATCCTCCCAAGTGGGCTTTTCTTCATCGTTAACTTTGTGGTGGCTCACACTATGGAAAAAGCCTTGAAATTTCCTTTTGGGGCAAAGTAAGCTTGAGTTTGACCATTATTGCCCGGAATTCGCCCGTTTCTTTAGCAATTGCGATCATCGCTTTTCCAGATCAACCGCTGACTGCCTTAGCTCTGGTTATTGGCCCATTGATTGAATTGCCTTTACTTGAAATTGTATCGCAATTATTGCTTATGTTTAGAAAAGATGAAAATTAAGCAAGTTTTCTAATATACATTTTATCAATAGACCTTGATCAAAGATTTAGCTGATTTCAAAAAAAATTTTCCAGATTGATTTGGATCCCTAACTGTCTAATAACCCAGAAAGATTAAACAATCAAAAAACGGATCTCTAGCTCGATTTAGCCCACCTTTTCTCTTTCACAAAATGTTCAAAGAGCAACAATTAAATGGTTATTTCGAATAGTTTCATTGTACTTTTGTTTTACGTGCGGTAACTATGACGGTGATTATATAAGCTAAGAGAATGCCTATAAAGTCTACTCCCATGTCAAAAATACGGCCGTTCCTTTCAAAAAATAACTGAATGATCTCTGATGAGATTGCAAAGGCTATACAATACCATAAGGCTTTGCTATGTGTATGGAGCCAGTTATAGAGGAGCATGTACAGAATTCCGAACGACAAAAGATGCCCTAATTTCTGTATGAGATAAAAATTGTCAGTAAGTGCTACATCATTTAATCGAAATAAATCAATAAAATTCGGAGAGAGGTCCAGTTCATAATGCAGAATCTGATTATATAGAAAAGCTTCTGCATTACTGGTAGTCATCACCACCAAAATTCCTGCTGCCCAAAAGATGACTAAAAAAATTTTAAAATGCATTTTATACTCCTTTCTTCCCTAGATGCTCTTGTATAAATCTGTTAACTACAGAACAAACAAGTGCTGCCCTTTTAGTTATGCAGGCTGCTGCTAATGGTTCTTTACTATAATCTTTTGCTGATGATGATTTTTTGTCCATTTTGTAAATAATTTCAATCCAGTTGCTATTCAAAATTTCTGCTTTCCGTACTTTATTAGGGTGTGTGCCAACTCTATTTATTATGTATCTTTATAGTAGCAATAGGCAGCTTAGCCTAAAAGATTCTTTAAGAAATAAAGAAATGTTTTTGCAGAAAGAAACGTCAAATAAAGCAACAGACGTGTATCTCATCTGTTGACGGGGAATAGAGAACTAATTATCTACATTGAAAACTACCAAAGAAAGGGGCGTACTTATGGGAAAAGTCGACCGTTCTTCAAAAAATATTAAACTGGCATTTGTAATCAATCTGCTGTTTTCAATCGGAGAATTTATCGGCGGATTTCTAATCAACAGTGTGGCAATTATGTCTGATGCTGTTCATGACTTGGGAGATGCGATTGCTTTGGGAGCTTCTTGGTTTCTTCAAAAGATTTCCAACAAAGATCAAGACAAAAAATTTTCCTTTGGTTATCAGCGGTTTTCACTCTTGGGGGCCTTATTGAATGCTGCAGTATTGATAGCTGGTTCCGTCTATATCTTCTTCCAGGCGATTCCATTATTGTTTAACCCTGAACATTCGAATGCACAAGGGATGATCTGGTTTGCACTTGCAGGAGTTGTATTAAACGGCTATGCGGCTTTTAAACTGCATAAAGGCAAATCGGTGAATGAAGGGGTCCTTTCATGGCATATGCTTGAAGATGTACTAGGCTGGGTCGCTGTACTGATTGTCGGCATCGTATTGCTTTTCAAGGATATTCATATCCTGGATCCCATTCTTTCCCTTGCAATTGCATTATTTATCCTGTTCAATGTAATCCGGAATCTTATCAAAACGATGAAGATACTATTAGAAGGGGTTCCGGAAGGGATAGACATTAAGGAAGTCCAATCGAAGATTGAGGGGATTTCAGGTGTACAGTCGGTCCGGCAGTTGAATATCTGGTCAATCGATGGTGAAGAAAATGCATTGAACTTGCATCTTTCTGTCGAAGCAAAAAGTCTTGGTGAGACAAATACCATCAAAGAGAAAGTGAGAGAGGCCACATCCGGTCTGAAAATTAAACATTCTACCATCGAAGTGGAATAATGGGTACAGCGAAGGAGGGATGTCATGTGGGGAGCGAACACAACCATTCTCACGGTAATAATAAGAAAACATTGTTAATCGCATTTGTGATTATTACCAGTTATATGTTTGTGGAAGCGATAGGTGGTTTTTTGACAAACAGTCTGGCATTAATCGCTGATGCAGGGCATATGTTAAGTGATTCCATTTCATTGGGAATTGGTTTACTGGCCTTTACAATCGGCGAAAAGGCAGCGGATCAATTCAAAACCTATGGGTACAAGCGATTTGAAATATTGGCGGCAGTATTTAACGGGGTCACACTTGTTTTGGTATCCCTGTATATTTTTTATGAGGCTTATCACCGATTTTCCGATCCGCCAGAAGTTGCGACAACGGGCATGCTATTTATTGCAGTTATCGGGTTACTGGTGAACATTTTGGTTGCGTGGATCCTGATGCGGGGTGGCGATACCAAAGAGAATTTAAACCTTCGGGCTGCGTTCCTTCATGTCATGAGCGATTTACTTGGATCTGTCGGCGCCGTCACAGCCGCGCTCCTTATTATGTTCTTTGGCTGGGCATGGGCCGATCCATTAGCGAGTGTAGTTGTAGCAATACTGGTTTTAATCAGTGGATGGCGGGTTACAAAAGAGGCCCTCCATGTCTTAATGGAAGGTACACCTAAAAATGTAAGCATGGATGAAGTAACAGCAGCTATCGAAGCAATACCAGGCGTACAAAATATTCACGATTTGCATATTTGGAGTATTACCAGTGGGAAAAATGCATTATCGGCCCACGCAGTCATTGAAGAAGGAATCTCGTTTACAGAAAGTCAGCACATTTTGAAAGAAATTGAAAAAACAGTGGGAGCCCACAAAATCGGGCATGTCACTGTTCAACTTGAAACCCCGGATCATCTGCATCCAGAATCGCAATTATGTCAAAATGAGATGGATTCTGAGGCTATGAAACACAATCATCATTAACTAAAAATAACTTATTTTTTGTGGCAAAAACGAGGAATGGAAAAATCCGTCCCTCGTTTCATTTTGTCCATTTATTGATTGACAAAATCATGAAGATTCTTTTGTGCTTTTTTGCAGATAGAAAAACTTTGACCATAAAAAAATTGCAAAGCCAATAAGTAAAATCGGCAGTTGCAAACCGATTATGTCATTAACGAAGAAATCGTATATAAACCAAGCGAGCAACGCCACACTATAAAAAAGGAATCCGTAAGTAAAAGAGTTATCCCTCAGTATTTTCTTTTTTTGATTCATGTGGTTCTCCTTTCAAATTAAGTGATTGATATGTATTTAATTTTGCACCAAGTATTGCAGCTGTAATAAACAGCTGCCTGCAGTTCCATGGATACTTTCTTTCTGCATACTTCTTAACTTTAATCTACAGAAATTGAAAATCAACCAATTTTTATGTCTTTTTAAAGAAAGAAAAAGTTAATTTTTGTAAGAGCTTGTCTTTATTAAATCAGGAGGTTTTATTGTTCAGCATTCACAATATCGTTGAAAATTTACGACAGATTCCTGAATTGATGCGGGATCACATAGAAGTAAAGCAATGATTCTGATAAACTGAACCGAATGCAGGAATGGAATTCGGCATTCTGAAGGAGGAAGCCGAAGTGAAACGGAAATTGATTTCAGCTGTGTTAACTGGATTATTATCCATTAGTTTGATTACCCCCAGCATGGCTGCAGAAAAACAATCTTTACAAGACGAAATAATATATGATCTGCTGGTAGACCGCTATTTTAATAAAGTAATCCAAAATGATAGTAAGGTGAATTCTGTGGATTCCACTGCATTTAATGGTGGGGACTTCGCAGGTCTCAGCAGTGAAATGCAGTATCTAAAAGACATGGGTTTTACAGCACTCTCCGTAGGTCCTATTTTTTCCAGTGCGACTTATGACGGGAAAGAAGTGTTGGACTACGAGGAGCTTGAACCAAGTTTTGGAACAGAGGAAGAATGGCAGGAAGTAATTGCAAAAGCACATGAGCTGGAGATGAAAATTATTGTCGACATTCCCACTCAGAGAATCAGCAACAATCATGTATGGCGGGCAAGTAATCCTGGATGGTTCACTGAAAATGAAGATGGAACGGTTTCGCTGGATACCAGCATTCCAGAAGTGCAAAATAAGTTGATTGAACGTTTCAGCTCGTTTGTCACTGAATTTGAGGTGGATGGAATTCGGTTGCAAACCACTGATGAATTAGAT
Organism: Planococcus sp. RAB007_Raresut; assembly: GCF_057369535.1. Lineage (NCBI taxonomy): Bacteria > Bacillati > Bacillota > Bacilli > Caryophanales > Caryophanaceae > Planococcus > Planococcus sp. RAB007_Raresut. The sequence goes on along the minus strand of NZ_JBXYIF010000001.1, from coordinate 481,398 downwards.
CCCTCTTTTATCGATCGCTTTTCAAAAAGCATGAAAGATATTCGTAGTATGTACATATTGAGTGACGGTGCAATGGATTCTGTTTCGGGATTGGATGCAGTTGTACTGCCGGGGATTGAAGAAGCACTCCGGAACAGCTATAAAAATTTTGATCCCGATTCAAGCGTTCCTTCCGACTATTGGGCGGAGGCGAAGGGCAATCTGACTCAAGTGGATTCCCTGTTAAGTTCTCGTTTTACATCTGATGTAATTGAGGAAAGAGGGTTCCCCCCAACAAGATGGAATTTACTGATGTTTCAATTATTGACGATGCCGGGTACCCCCGTTATTCAATACGGTTCCGAAATTGCGGTGAATGGAGCTGCGGCCCCAGATTCCCACCCAATTCTGGATATGGGTGTGGGGGAAGAATTAATTGATCATATTACCAATTTAACCTCTCTTCGAAACGAATCGGAAGCGCTCCGCACAGGTGAAATGGAGATATTGTATGATGAGGAAGGGTGGCTCGTCTATAAGCGTTCCGATGAAAAGGACACGTGGATAATTGCGATCAATAATTCTTCTTCCACTAAAAATTTCGCCATTCCAGCCGATGTAATTGGTCCAGGGAAAGAGATGCGCGGACTATTTGAAAATGACATTATCCGCGAAAATGATGAGGGCAAATACCAAATTACATTGGATAGAGAAGTCGGCGAAGCGTTCACTATTATTGAACAAAGAGGATTGAATAAAGGTTACATAGCAGCATTAGTCGTTTTGTATGTCACGTTTATGGTTTTCTTGTGGTTCGCATGGCGGAAAGGCAAGAAAAGATCGATGACGGAGAAGAAGAAACTTTGAAGTAGTGATAAGACTTACTGCTACAAAATTGTTAATCGCCAAAACTACAATGGTCAACAATTGGATTGTCCCTACTCCAACGTTTCTGGAGAACGAGGCCTGGATATGCATCTGCATATCCGGGCTTTTATTTTGGGGAATGTGATGTCTGGCTAATAGACGAAACTTGAGAATTGGGAGGAAGAGAACTGCATTCGCAAGTAAATGGATATTATATCCAAAATAATTTCAATATCAAAGTCAAATTGTAAAGTTATTGTAATAGAGCACAGCGTTTCAAGTGTTACAATACAATAGTTGAATTTTAACGAAACTATCAAATTAAGCGAACCTTAGTGCGGAATATTGTTATTCTAGAGTATACAAATAGAGAAGTTTGAATAGAGAGATAGAGATGAAAACTGAGAGGGGAATATGAACTTGAAATCAAAAATAATACTGACGGGTTTATCGTCAGTCTTGGCTTTGTCGATTTTAGTGCCGGCAGCCAACGCGGATAAACTGACTGAACTTGAACAAAAGAAACAGGAAATTGAACAAAGACAAAACGAATTGAATTCCGGAATTCAGGAAAAATCGAATGAAATCAGCATAAATCAGTCTGATTTAGAAAAAATTATGGCTAAAATTACAGAGTTAAGTACTAAAATACAAGAAACAGAAGGCAAAGTTAATGGTGTCCAACTTGAAATTGATCAAACGAAAGTGGAAATTGAGGAATTGAAAGGTTCAATTGGGGAACTGGAACGCAAAATTGCTGAGCGGACAGAGTTGCTGCAGGAGCGTGCCCGTGCCATTCAGTTGAGCGGCGGATCCGTTGACTATATAGACGTTTTACTGGGCGCAAACAGTTTTATTGATTTTATCGATCGCTTTTCGGCGGTTAACACCTTAATTGAAGCAGACCGGGAAATCATGCAAGAACAAGCAGATGACAAGCAGTTGCTGTCGGAACAAAAGGCAGAAGTGGAAACCAAGCTTGCTGAGCAGGAAAAACGCCGGTCAGAACTTGTGACATTAAAAGAATCTCTTAATGGCCAGAAGAAAGAGCAGGCGGGTCTGCAAAAAGAGTTAGAAGCTGAACAAACCCGTTTGGCTAAAGAAAAAACAAGTCTGGAAAGTGAACAGGCCGAAACTGTAGATATCAGTGCAGAATTGGAAAAAGAAATTAGCAAAGAGCAAGCGCGTCTCGCTGAATTAGCCAGGAAAGCTGAAGAAGAGCGACAACGCAAGTTAGCAGCAGAAAGAGCAGCAGCGGCAGAAAGAGCGGCAGCTGCACAAAAAGCAGCTCAAGAAAAAGCGGCTCAAGAAAAAGCAGCTCAAGAAAAAATAGCTAGTGAGAAATCTGAAAGCCAGAAATCAACTGCTCAAAAAGCAGCTCCACAAAAATCAACGAGCTCTGCTGTAGCTTCTTATACGGCACCGGCAAGTAATTCTGGGTTCATTGCACCTTTAACTGGTCGCCTGACGTCCAGTTTTGGCGGACGGAATATTGGAGCTGGTCTAGAGAGCCATAAAGGTATAGATGCGGCGGTTCCAACTGGAACACAAGTCTCAGCATCTGCTTCAGGTTACGTATCGTATGCAGGACCAATGGGAACATACGGGAATGTCGTCATGCTGACCCATTCGATCAATGGCCAAACGTTTACAACTGTTTATGCTCACTTGAACTCCATCAGTGTTTCTCAGGGACAATCCGTTTCTCAAGGACAAAAAATTGCGGCATCCGGAAACACAGGGCGATCTACAGGTCCGCATCTTCATTTCGAAATCCACATTGGATCGTGGAACGGCGCACGTTCAAATGCTGTAAACCCTTTTAATTACATCGGTGGATAATTTATAAAAAGTCGGCAACCTTCGAGGTGCCGGCTTTTATTTTGATTAACTGATTGAAAAGTAAAGGTATTTAAGTTATCCGGGAAGCTGAATTTCCGATTGTACAATTACTCTCTTCTCTGCGTATTGGACGAGTATAAATGCAGTGGCTATATCTATAAAGTTCACTCGCTTAAAGCTATATAATCTTCAAGTATTTGTAACAATATCACCTTTGCATCTGTTGTAATGAAATGGTCTTTTCCATAAGATGAAGTGAGACAGACGAATGGGGGAACTGAGTTGAGGTTTTTTTTTCTGGCAGTAATAGGATTGAGTGCAATATTGATTCTCTCTGCGTGCGGCAGCTCTGGGGTTAAGGATTTTTCATATACCGATCATCGAAATGAAACGATATCTATGGAAAAGTTAAAAGGAACGCCTTGGATTGCCACGTTCGCTTTCACTAGTTGTGAGACGGTTTGCCCGCCGATGATGTTCAATATGACCGAGATCCAAGAAGAATTGAAGGCTAGTGGTATTGAAGATTACAAAATTGTCGCCTTCAGCGTAGATCCTGCCGTAGACACGCCCGAAAAACTGAAGGAATATTTGACACAATTCTCGGTTCCGGATGAATCGAAATGGCATTTGCTGACGGGGTATACACCGGAACAAATAACGGAATTTGCCAGTGAAAATTTCGAGTCATTTGTCAAAAAGGATCCTAACAGCAATCAAGTTATCCATGGAACGTCTTTTTATTTGGTTGACCAGGAAGGAAAAGTAACAAATAATTACGACGGTTTTAAAGATGTACCGGTGGATGAGATACGAGAAGACCTTGAAAATTTGATTGAGAAGTAATGAAAAAAGCCGCCGATTCGAGTATCACTGAATCAGCGGCTTTTCGTTCATTATATTGTGAGATTCAAAAGATTTTTCCTCGACGAAGGCTAATATTTGCTTTTCATCAGGCGAAGAGAATTCAGTACAACGATTAACGTAGCACCCATGTCCGCAAAGATGGCCATCCAAAGTGTCAGCCAGCCTGGAATGATTAGCAATAACGCAAGTACTTTTAACCCCAATGCAAACGCAACATTCTGGTAAATAATCGCTAATGTTTTTCTGCTGAGGCCGATGGTGTAAGGCAGTTTATCCAAGTCATCTGCCATAAGGGCGATATCAGCGGTTTCGAGTGCTGTATCTGTGCCAGCGCCTCCCATGGCAATGCCTACCGTAGAACTCGCTAATGCCGGTGCATCGTTCACTCCGTCACCGACCATCGCTACTTTGCCGAACTGCTCGCGGAGTGATTTGATGGTTGCCAATTTATCTTCCGGCATCAAATCTGACTGGACATCTGTTAAATTGAGCTGTTTTCCGATGGCGTTTGCGGCAAGTTGATTGTCACCGGTCAACATGATTGTCTTTTGAATACCCAAGTCATACAGTTTTTGAATGATTGTGGAACTGCTTGGTCGGATTTGGTCTGCCACTGCAATATAGCCTTTGACTTCATCGCGGGATCCCAACAGCATAACCGTTTTGCCGACTGCCTGAAGAGTTTCCACTTCTTTTTGGATGTCACTGGACACCTTCAAGGTTTCTGCAAAAAGATTCGGGCTGCCGATATAATAGGTTTGATCTTTAATCTCTGCTTTTGCGCCTTTTCCGGTAATCGATTGGAAATTCTCCACTTCGGTTAATTCGATACTGGATTTTTCTGCTTTGCGCAAAATAGCAGAAGCTAAGGGATGCTGAGACATTTTTTCGATAGATGCTGCGGTTTCCAAAACTTCATCAACACTCATATCCGACAAGGAGATGATGTCAGTGACTTCAGGTGTTCCTTGTGTAAGTGTCCCGGTTTTATCAAAAGCAATGACATTTAAACGGCCGGTTTCTTCCAAATGAATGCCGCCTTTGATCAAAACACCATTTCTTGCAGCATTTCCGATCGCTGTTACAATCGCTACAGGCGTCGAAATGACGAGAGCACAAGGGCAGCCTACTACCAACACCGCAAGACCACGGTAAATCCATTCACTCCATTCACCGCCAAAAAGAAGAGGAGGGAGCACGGCAACCAACATCGAAATTACTAATATAGCAGGTGTATAATATTTTGCGAATTTATCCACGAATTGTTGGGAAGGTGCACGTTCTGCCTGTGCTTCCTCCACTAAATGAATAATCTTGGCGATAGTAGTATCTTCAGATTTTTTCGTTACCCGTACTTCCAATGCGCCTTCTTCATTGAGCGTGCCGGCAAACACTTCATCGCCGATTGCTTTATGGACAGGAACGGACTCCCCGGTGATGGCTGCTTGATTGATCGAGGAAGCGCCTTTGGCCACTTCTCCATCCATCGCCAGTTTCTGGCCGGGTTTGATGACCATAATGTCGCCGATTTGAATATCGTCCACATCAACTTCCAACTCTTGCGACCCACGTTTAATGATGGCTGTATTGGGGGCGATGTCCATGAGTGAACGGATAGAATTCCTTGCCTTGTCCATCGAATATGTTTCCAAAGCTTCGCTGATGGCAAACAAAAAAACAACTACTGCACCTTCGCCCCATTCGCCAATTGCGGCTGCTCCAATCACGGCGATGGTCATCAACGTGGTCATATCGAATTGGAGTGTTGCCAGATTTTTGACCCCTTCTTTAAAAAGGCTAAAGCCTCCAATTAGAATCGCCAAAGCGAAAAGTCCGATGGTCATTGTATGCTCTTCACCAACTTGAACGGAAGAAATGTATCCGAATATGAGAAAAAGAAGTGAAATCAGTGTGGCTTGATTTTCTCTCTTTTTCCAAAAAGGGTCTTTTTTTTCGATAATTCGTTGTTTTTCCGGATAAACCCGAATACCGTCGAAAGATCCTGCTCGTTCCAATTGTTCGATTGAAGCTTCACCAGCGACTGTAATTTTTGAAGCACCAAAGTTCAGTTTTACATCTTCGACTGTCGGAATTTCACGGATGTTTTTTTCGAATTTAGCGGCACAGTTCGTACAGGACAGGTTTTGCAGTTGGTAAACGTTCTGGTTTTCGCTCATTTATATCGATCCTCCTCAGCGTGTTCAAATGCAATTCGGACTAATTGATGTACGTGTTCGTCGGTAAGCGAATAGAAAACCAATTTCCCTCTCTTCTCATAATCCGCCAACCCCATATTCCGCAAGTAGCGAAGATGATGAGAAGCAGTAGCGGTGGTCGTTCCCAAAATATTTGCTACATCGCACACACATAGTTCCGGTTCCAGTGTTAGCGCATAAGCGATTTTTAAACGTGTTGCATCGGAAAGAGCCTTGAAAATTAGTTCTGCCCCTCGAATACCGACAAGTTTAGGCTGAACTCTTTCAATTACTTCTTCGTCATAACAAAAGGTTTGGCAAGCTTCTGGAGATTTGCTGATTTCAATTTCATTCATTGGTATCCACCTCATTCAAATGGTCATTTGATTATATTCAGTGTAGGAAAAATTCATTGCTTTGTCAATTCTAATATTCAAAGCATTGTTTTAATGTTAATCGATACTTGTTAAAATGAATGAGGCAAAGAAATTACTGTGAACATTGAATGACGTTATAGTCTGGTGCCTAATCATTAGAGAAGGGAGTACGAAAATGAAGAAAATCCTATTGTTAACGCTATTTATTTTATTGCTTTCGTCTACTGTCGTTTCCGCCCACACAGCATTGGAAGCGAGTTCACCCTCTGACGGAGAGGTAATGACTGAGGAACCGCGAGAAATTATACTGGAATTCAATACACCCCTGGAGGAAGCGAGCTCTTTTACAGTAGAAAATGCTGAAGGAGAGGAAATTCCTTTTGGCATTACGCTTGAGGAACAAAAAATGATCGGAACACTAGGGGCTGCCATGGCAGATGGTGAATATACCGTCAACTGGAAAATCATTGGAGCTGACGGACATCCGATTGAAGGGGCATATACTTTTACGGTGAAGACGGCGGAAGAAACGTTTCCTGCGGAAGAGAATGAGGAGACAGTGGAATCTGTCTCTGAAGATCCGGTGAAAGAAACTACGTCTCTGTTTGAGGAAGAGTCAATTGATCAAGAAGAGTCCTCTAATGCGCCATATGTGATGGTGATTGTGCTAATGGTATTAGCGGTAATTGCCGGGGGGACATTGATGTGGGCAGCGAAGAGAAGAGGGAATTAAATGATCTGGATTTACACAACCGAGACGCTGCTCTACCTTTGTTTTTCGCTTTTAATGGGCTCTTTGCTGATTCACCTGGTTCCTGACCACCGGAAACCGAAACTGCAAATCAACAAACGTGTTCTGCAGATTTCCATTTTGGGAATCGTTGTCTTGTCAGCGGCGCCTGTCATCCGACTGATTTTATTTTTATATGAAGATATAGGATTAATACTGACCATTCAAAATGTCATCGGGGAATTCGAGGTAGGACAAGCCTGGTCGATCACGTTGATTCTTTCAATCTTCTTTTATCTTTTTATATCTGTTACTCCTGTATTTGAAAAGAAAGTTTTCATCGGAATCTCTCTTCTTTTCACTTTAGGACTTCTTATGGCTTTGGGATGGGGAAGCCATGCCGCTTCCTTAACAGACTGGAGTGGGTTTGTTTTTCATACATTGCATTTTACAGCCGTGACTGTGTGGATGGGAATTCTGCTAACAGTGAGTTGGTTTTCAATTTCGTCCCAGAACTGGCTGCCGTTTCTTAAGTGGTTTACACCAGTCGCTCTTATTTGCCTGACGGTCATCGGCGCAAGCGGAATTTTCATTATGACATTGGCCGTTGAGATAGTGGAGTACCAGGATGCTTGGATGATGCCTTATGGTCAAGCAATTTTGATTAAACATTTGTTGGTCATCCCACTTTTGCTGTTTGCTTTTATAAACGGTATCCTAATCAGACGGAAGTTGCAGCGTGGTGACGAAATAAATCCAATACCATGGGCAAAAGCGGAAAGCCTGACCCTTCTCTTTATCTTTGCAGCAACAGGAGTATTGGGCCAACAAGAGCCTCCTCACTCTATCGAAGCATATTTGAAAGGGAACGGGGCATCTAAGCTTTTTGAATATTTACATGGAGGTCCAATTGATCCTGCCATGCACCTGCAATTCGATTTCAATTTGCTGGGACTGTTTTTTTTGATGCTGGGGTTTGCTTTCGGCGCGCTTGTTATTTATTGCTACAAGCAAAAAGTACCTGCCTATCTTTCGGTGATAATGGGATTATTTTGTGTCTTAGCTTTCCATGTAGGTTTAATGTCAAGTATTCAATAAGTAACCAACTACAGAAAAGAGGATGGAAATGGAAAAGAAAAATAAAAAAAATAATTCTGGAATGAAATGGGCGGTTCTGGCGACTGTTGTGGCATTAGGAATTATTACGGCAATTGTAATTGCAATGAATCAGCAAGAAGCACCGGTTATGGAAACAGCACAAACGGATATAGCCGGTCAGCCGACTCTGGGTGAAAGTGATGCACCAGTGACGGTGGTCGAATTTGGCGATTTTAAGTGCCCATCCTGTAAAGCTTGGGGAGAAATGATTTACCCTCAATTGGTTGAGGACTATGTCAATACAGGAGAAGTGGAATTTGCTTATATCAACGTCTTTTTCCATGGAAATGAATCAGTTTTAGGTTCTTTGGCTGCAGAATCTGTTTTCGAGCATAGTCCGGAAGCATATTGGGATTTCCATAAAGCATTATTCGCGGCACAACCGGTTGAAGATCATGATGCTGCCTGGATTACACCTGAGAAAGTGTTAGAAGTGGCATCGTCATTCTCTGCCATTGATCAAGCACAGTTACAAGAAGATATAGAGCAAGTGGCGCAGCAAGAAGAACTTGCAACAGATGAAGCCTTAGTGGAGGAAGCTGGGGTTACTCAAACACCGACTATTGTAATCAATGGTCAAAAACTTGAAGATCCGTTTGATTACGATGCAATAAAAGCCTTAATTGATCAAGAATTGGCAGGTGGAGAGTAATGGAAGAAACAAAGACCGAATCTCGAATAAATGGCATGCTGCTTTACGGAGCATGGTTCGTTTCATTAATTGCCATGCTCGGAAGCCTGTATTTCAGTGAAATCAAGGGCTTCATCCCTTGTGAACTTTGCTGGTACCAACGGATTTCGATGTATCCATTGGTTCTGATTTTAGGGATGGCGACATTCAAGTATGACCTGAAGGTACCCCGTTATGTTTTGCCTTTGTCTCTTTTAGGAGGAAGCATCTCCGTCTTGCATTACCTTGAACAGAAAGTGCCGGGATTCGGCGGGATAAAGCCTTGTGTGAATGGTGTTCCGTGTAGTTCGGAGTATATCAACTGGATGGGATTCATTACCATTCCATTTTTGGCATTTACAGCTTTTCTATTGATTTCCATTGCGATGCTGATACTGACGTTTAGAAGAAAAGATGTTTGATTTTCATTCATTTTTAATCATTTTTCTGCTGAATTGGGAAGATGAATAAAAGTAATCGGTCAAACTAATTAAGAAAAAATAATATCACAGAATTAATAAGGGAGGGAGGCAGGAAAAGGACAATTTACTGCTTGGAGGAGAGATATGAGACACCGTTTTGCTTTATATACGGCTTACATGACCGTATTCGCCCTAATTTTAGGAAACTTAGTTGTAGCAACAAATGCTGGTGATGCATGTGGAACAGACTGGCCGATATGCAACGGAAAAATTATTCCCGATTTTACCCAATATAAAGTACTGATTGAATATTCCCATCGCGTATTTACCAGCTTATTGGGTTTCGTAATCCTGCTTAATTTTATAGTTGCATGGAAAAGAAGACACCCAAAAGAATCTTCAGTTAAAGTATGGGCGCTACTCACAATGATCCTACTGCTAGTCCAGTCACTGGTTGGCGCGCTGAATGTAGTGTGGGGAACGCCACCCGGTTTTACCACAATAGACGTGACCATCAGTCTGTTTCTGTTAATGAGCACTGTTTTTTTAACAACAGCGTTACAGCGTACGCGCATCCGCTCAGATGAAAAAGCCCGAGCAGAAAACAGCCGCTATCGCATCCTAATTACACCGGCGTTTTTGGCGTTCAGTCTGTTTTTCCTGGAAATCATTGTAGGAGCTTTCTACAAACACAGTGGAGCCAGCAAAATTTTGCACAACATCGCTGCCAACGAATTACTGATAAGTTCGGCTTCCCTCTCGCAATTCATTTACAATGTCCATGGAATAAGCAATGCAATCATCCTGATTAGCGCAGCGTATTTGCTGTTCTGGTCCGTCCGTCGCCGAGTACTTGTTAAAGAGTCGGTTTCATTTTTTGTGCTCCTGGTTTTAAATGGGGTAACAGGCTACTTAACACAAATCTCAGGACTTGAAGGATGGACTTCTTCTTTGCATATGATTATTGTCATTGTAACCGTGTTTCAAGGGGCATATCTACTTTCAAAATCTTATTTTGGTCCCTATTATATAGCTAAGTTAGCGGCGGACGGAATTTAAGAGTGCAATTAACATATTTATTTGCAAGTAACAGTAGAGCATACGTTTCGGCACCGTCATCAATCCTATCCAGCTCAATGTGGAACGATAGGCACAATTAATACACTGGAGGTGTCCGCATGGCAGAAGTCAGTTTACTCCTCGCTTTCGGCGCAGGACTTTTATCGTTCATCTCTCCTTGTTCCCTTCCCTTGTACCCGGCTTTTCTATCCTATATTACCGGGGTGTCAGTCAATGACCTAAAAGCTGGAAAGGGAATGATGAGGAGCACGGCTTTGATTCACACTATTTTATTTTTATTCGGGTTTTCCATCATTTTTTTAGCATTGGGCTTGTCAACGTCACTTATTGGAAACTTTTTCTTGGAATATCAAGTCCTTTTACGACAGCTTGGCGCCATTTTGATGGTGTTTTTCGGTTTGGTCTTAACCGGGATTTTAAAATTCGATTTTCTGCTTTCGGATAAGAAGTTTCAATTTCAGAAAAGGCCATCCGGATACGTGGGTTCTGTCTTGATCGGCATCGGTTTCGCAGCTGGATGGACGCCGTGTACCGGTCCCATACTGGCGGGCGTGATTGCGCTAGGTGTCGCAGATCCGGACCGGGGACTTCTCTACATGCTATTTTATGTCCTCGGGTTTTCGATCCCTTTTCTCCTGATGTCATTATTTATTGAGAAAATGAGCTTCTTAAAGAAAAGAAGTGCTCTTTTCATGTCAGTTGGCGGGGCACTGATGATTCTAATGGGTGTTTTACTCTACTTTGATATGATGACTGAAATTATTAATTTCCTATCGCAGTTTACGGGTGGATTCACTGGGTTCTAATAAATCAGCAAGATTAATTAAGAAAAAGGAGGTTTCGAATACATGGCTACAAAAAAGAAGAATCGTTTATTCATGAGGACAGCCATTCTGCTTGTCATGGTAGGCGCTATTGCTTTTACCATCTATAACGGGGTGATAAAGGAGAAAAATGAATTGCTGCAGGTTGGCGATCAGGCACCAGATTTTGCACTGACTGATTTGAACGGGGATCGGCATCAGCTGTCTGATTATAAAGGCCAAGGGGTGTTTGTGAACTTTTGGGGGACTTGGTGCAAACCGTGTGAGAAAGAGTTTCCACTGATGGACAGACAGTATCAAGTTTACAAAGATCAAGGTGTGCAGATACTGGCCGTCAACATTGCCCAGTCCGATTATGAAGTGGAACAATATGCTGAACGGAAAAACTTAACATTTCCAATTGTCATCGACAAAGATAAAAGCGTAATGCAAGCTTACAATATTCGGCCACTTCCAACGACGATCCTGGTGAATCCAGAAGGAGCAATCGTGAAAATCATAACTGGTGAGATGTCTGAGGAGGATATTATAAACTATATGGAACTAATCAAACCCAGCTAATTCAAGTTGAAATCTTAGAACCAGCGTGAGGACCGAATTATCAAAGCGATGCAAATAAAAGTTGCAGGATTTTCAGACTGAATAGACTAACAGAAAAAGTGGTGGCAAGTTTGAGGAAAAGGAAGTCAAAAGTAACAAAAAGACCAGAAGCCACGAAAAGTAGATGGTTTGGCAATCTTAGTCGTTTTACCGCTGTCCTGTTTATAATAATAATTTTTTCATCGGTTCTCTTCTTCAGCATAACAAGTGATAATCCGGTTAAAAACTTTGCTCAACAAATGTTCGAGCCGGAAATGCCAAAGGAAAACATTCCACTTTATAAGGAAGCTGCGAATGCATACGATATCCCTTGGACCTTATTGGCTGCACACCATCGCGTGGAAACCAAATTCTCTGCCATGGATCCTCTTTTGTCACCAGTCGGTGCGGAAGGGCATATGCAATTTATGCCATGTACATTTGTCGGATGGAGTCATCCGACCTGCAAGGATTTGGGGAAGGGCAACATAAGCGAAAGTGAAAAAACGGATCCTGCTATCATTCAGGAATATGGCGGGTACGGAGTGGATGGCAATAAGGACGGGATAGCAGATCCGTATGATCTGCAAGATGCATTATACAGTGCAGCTAATTATTTATCCCAGCATGGCGCCTCTGAAGGGGATCTGGAGCAGGCGATCTCCACCTATAATCACAGTGATGAGTATTTGAAAGACGTACTCTTCTATTACTATAAATACGAAGAACAGTATTAAAAAGAATAAACAGCTTCACAATTATGTTAAATGCAGGACAATACAAAAAGGGCAGATGTGCTGGAGCCAGCCATCTGTCCTCTTTGTATTGCTAATATTAATCGCCAAGCAAAAGTTCACCGTTTTCTTTATCATAGAACCGCAATAAATCTCCCGCAATAATCGATTCCGAGTACTGCAGTTCTGTAAGAGCCTGTTCGATGTAAGGCGCACATAACTGTTTATCAACCTCTTCAGCAGTACCATTCTCATAACAAATATTTTCTGCAAAGACGTATTGATCAGTTACAAAGCGTCCATCGCGAAAGATAACAAATTCCTCTCGCTCTTCTGAAAACAAATCATCGCCGAACTGCAAATCTGTCGAAGTATCGATGCCCATCAAGCTAAGGATTGTCGGACGCATATCGATTTGACCGCCAATTTCTTCATTGATACCGCCTTTCCCTGAACCGGGAATGTGGACGAAAAATGGTACCCGTTGCAGCTTGGCAGACTCATAAGGTGTAATTTCCTTGCCCATGTATTGGGCCATGGCTTCGTTATGATTTTCTGAAATCCCATAATGGTCACCATACATTACAATGACGGAATTTTCATAAAGCCCATTTTCTTTCAACTCCTCGAACAAGGACTTAACAGCCTCATCCAAGTAACGAACTGTTTGGAAATAGCGGTTCAACGTCCCCGAATTCGAGTCAAACGCATCAATCATCTTATCTTCTTCGTCCAGCGTAAATGGGTAATGGTTAGTCAAGGTAATTAAGCGGCTGTAGAAAGGCTCCTGCATTTCAGTCATATTCGCAACAGATTGTTCAAAGAAAGGAATATCCTTCAAGCCCCAGTTGACGGCTTGGCCTTTTTCTACAGTAAAGCTGTCCAAATCTAAAAATTCATCGATGCTCAGTGAGTCATACATCATGTCACGATTCCAGAAACTTTTCGTATTCGCGTGTTGCACACTGGTGGAATAGCCCTTGCTTCCAAGCTTTTCAGCCATGGAATTAAATGTATTTCCACTATGAGTGAAGAATACGGCACCGCCGCTTCGAGGATACAAGGACGTTTCCAGCAGAAATTCGGAATCTGAAGTTTTCCCAAGCCCAGTTTGATGATAGAAGTTTGGGAAATAAATAGTGTCTTCATCTTCGGTCAATTCATTCAAGAAAGGTGTGATGGTTTGTCCGTTCATTTCATTATTGATCGGAAACGACTGCATGGATTCCAAGGCTACTATAATCAGGTTTTTTCCTTCGGCTATACCCGACATTTCAGCTGACGGAGCTATTTGATTGCTGCGTATATAATTATTCACCTCCACCAGATCCGAACTCTCAGCGAATGTTCGCTGTACCTGAGAACGGGACTGGATAAAAAGATCGTAGAGGTGATAGTTGTACATCCCTAAATTCTTCACCAGCATTTCCCGGTCAAAACTGCGTGTCAGAAGTTGAGGTCTTTCCGTTTCAGCCAGGCCCAAGTTCAAGAAAAGCACAGCGGCAGATAAGATGAAATAGACCTTACGCTGAACCGCAGAGGATGTTGTCTCCCGGGTTTTTATTCGAATAAATTTGATGGCCAGCAACAATACAATAACATCGATGAAATAAAATACATCGGTAATGTAAATGCTGGCTACTGTACTTGCACCAAGATCACCGAAGTTATCTGTCTGAAAGAGAACAGGCAATGTAATAAAGTCAGTGAAAAATCGATAGAAGACGACATTTCCATACAAAATACCGGAAGTAAGAAGAGATGCAATGAATAAATAACGGTTTTGATTTTTCACACTTTTTAAAAACAGGGACAGTCCATAAAAAAATAACAATAAACTTAAAGGACTCAAAAAAAGGATGAGTTCCTGAAGGGGATTATCGATTGGAATTGAAAAACTGGTTTTATAAACTGTATAAGTTTTGAGCCAGGTTGCAACGATAGCGAGTGCCAAGATTGAATGCTTTGGCCATTCTTTTTTTAACATGAAAATTCTCCTTTGTAATTCTGTCGGGAAAGAGTTTCTCGATTTTCAGTTAATGATGAAAGTCTTGAGACTTCTGGCAGGCATTTTGCGCCAGCCTAGTAACTCAAGGTAACATTCTGTGTTTAATAAATTGTCTTTAGCGTAACATAAGTACAACGAAAAATCGTTTCCAGCAGGTTCAGTTCAGTCCTTCAATAGTATATGTTTTTATGTGATTAATTGTAAAAAGAAGAAAGCGTGAAGTATCTTGTGTAGATGACTAAACAAGGAGTTCTTATAGCATCCAAAGTTAACATATGATCGCTTATCGGAAGAAAAGAGGCTCAAGTACCAGTCTCATATTTTTTGTCTATGAAAGTGTAGTTTTACAAAATTTTTTCTAACACTAATTTATTGATCAATAAAGGAAATATTTAGTAATACCTCGAATCTATTTAAGTAGTATCCACTGTTTTTGTTAAAGATTGGAACCAAACAAAGAACAGGTTGGGTTCAAGGATTGGAGTGAAGTAGATGCAGGAACTCGATGTGGCATTCGACCTTTTCGATAAAGGAGAATTTCAGCAAGCCGAAGAGATCTATCTTTCATGTTTGAGAAGCATACCCGATAAAACCTCAACGTCCTATAAGGCGGCTTTAAATGGACTTGGCTATGTCAAAAGCTTTCAAGGGCAGTTTGGAAAAGCCACTGTATACTATCAGGAACTACTGGAGATTTCTAAGAGGGAATCCAACTTGAAAGAAGAAGCGATGGCTCTGCATCAATTGGGAATGGTGGAGCGAATGGCTGGAAATTATCAACTGGCCGCGGACTTTTTTGCTACTGAAGGTGAAATTTGGGCTCGTCATTTCCCCGACTTCTACGTTGGCTTTGCTGCCAACTTTTATGAACGGGGTTCCATCGCCATAAAAGAGAAAAAGTACACGGAAGCAACCATCCTATTGAATCAATCGCTGGAATATGCGGTCTTGGCGGAAAGTTTGGTAGCCCAAGGCTGTGCGTATAGAGGGATGGGGGAATTAGGAGTAGTTACATCCCAGTTTAATGAAGCAGAAAATGCTTTCCAAAAAGCCCTCTCAGCATTTAAAGAAGCTGAAGATCGTGTAGCTGTAGAGGAAATTCAAGGTTTATTGGAACTGCATGGAGATGAGGTATCGAAAGAGGGAGAAGCATAGAATGACCATTAGAAGCGTTCAGGAAGAAGAATTCGAGATTATATCGGGGCTGTTAATGAACATGGGAAAAGTGGAAACACGAGGTTTGCAAGAACGATTTAAAGAAACTGTGCAGAACCCAAACTATATGTTTATTGGTGTATTTCGCGGAGGACAAGCGGTAGGTTATGCGATAGCGCAAGATTATGGCTTCCACCTGCGCCTTGGAAAAAAAACTTGTCGATTGCATGATTTATATATCTTGCCTGAACACAGGAGGGAAGGACTTGCACGTCAGCTGATGGAAGCGACGTGTGATTGGTGCAAATCGGTCAATGCAACGTGGCTCCAATGGAATGCCAGCAAGGAATCGGTTCACTTCTATGAAAGGATTGGATGCAAGAGCTTAGGGTACGATGAAGAAACACCCGAGTTTGAGATTGAATTTAATAAATAATAATACTATATTAGTTAACATTTCATGAGGTTACCGTAAGTTGTTTAAATATAATATGAGGAAAGAATCAAAGCCCTTTTCGTTGATCCTTTTTTTGACCCTTTTTTGAATCCATACAAAAAAACGCCATGTATTGAACTTTGGGTATTTCCATCCCCTTTTTCAATGCAAGGCGTTTTTAGTTGTTTTATGTTTTTAGGTCCGTGCCCCTGGTTACTGCATATAACAATCGGGACGTTTTTTCCTTGCACACTTTATCCTGTCGCTCAATTTCTCCATCTGTCCTTTAAATGGCTAATACACTTCAACTTGCCCCATCATGCCATTATCTTCATGTTCCAAAATATGGCAATGGAAAACGAAAATACCTTCTTCAGGGAACGTGACAAGTAATTTCACCCTTTCACCAGGCTCGACCAGCACGCTATCTTTTAACCCTTGTTCGTTCGGCTGGGGTTCCTTGCCATCACGGGAAATGATTTTGAATTGAGTGCCGTGAATATGGAAGGGGTGGATCATGCCGCCCATCATATCCGGCTTATTGTAAACTTCCCATACTTCCGTAACGCCTTGTTCCTGGCGCAGATCGATGCGGTCCGGATCAAATTTCTTGCCGTTGATCGTCACCATATCCATCATTCCGAACAACTCAATTTCCTTCGCGACAGGCATCGCCTTTTCCTGTTCGCTCAGGAATGGCTCATCCGCTGTCCACGTTTCAGCCGAACCAGCCGGAGAATCATCGAGAGCTACATCAAACGGCAGTAATTCTGCGCCTTCCTCATTGATGATGGCCAGGGACTCCTCATCAGTCATGGATGAAAAGTCGATCAGAATCTCAGCGCGCTCCGAAGCGGCTAGTGTCAGCGTCTCGGTTTCAACCGGTTCATCCAGCAAGCTACCATCAGAAGCAATTTGCGTGAAGCTGGCGCCGTTGCTCAAGCGGAATGTGTAATTTCGCGCATTCGCTCCGTTCAAAAGCCGAAAGCGCATGACGGGTTTAGTGACGGTCAGTTTGGGATTAACGGTTCCATTGACGATAGAGGTATCGCCTAAGGTTCCGTCAACATCCATGAGGCTATCGTAGTTCAATTGCTTGTTTTCATCAAACAAGCGGTCCTGGAAAATGAGGGGGATATCATCAACTCCGTACTCATTAGGAAGCTCGGGCTCAGAGCCAGATGCCTCATCAATGAGCAGCATCCCGGAAAGGCCTTTGAAAACTTGTTCAGCTGTTGAGCCATGGACATGGGGATGGTACCACAGGGTGGCAGCCGGCTGATCCGCTTCTAAAGTGATGATTTGGCTGTCACCCGGCTGGATATCACCGCGTGGGCCGCCATCTATTTCACCAGGAACTTCAAGACCGTGCCAATGGAATGTTGTCGGCTCATCCAATTCATTTGTGATTTTGACAGTTACACGTTCGCCTTCTTCCAGCCTAAGCGTGGGACCCAGCAGATTGCCGTTATACCCGTAGGTGTCAGTCGAGACGCCCTCGAAAAATTCAGTGGCGCCTTCCTGGGCGGTAACTTCATAATCGAATTCTTGGCCTTGTTGCTTTTCCAAGACAGGGGGGATAAGCAGCTCGTTAATCCCTTCGGAGGATTCGAGGGACGGCACATTCCCATGGTCCATCGCGCCTTCTTGATTCATGCCGCCCATGCTCTGACCATCCATATTTCCATTGCTCATCGGTGACTCCTGTGATTGTTTAGAACTTTCATTGTCGCTGCAGCCCATTAAGATGAAACTGAGGGCGACTGAACCTAAAATCATTTTTCTCATTTCTTTGATTTCCTTTCATTGCAAGTATTTTTAGGTGAATCTTTAAGCTTTGTTTGCAGGAAGCTTATTCATTTGCCGGCGGCATGTAGGGATACTGCTGGCATTGAGGAACCGAGCAAGCTCGCGCAGAGCTGATTGTGATGTTTAATGAAGTCTAGTAGATACGATACATACAAAAAGGATTTATCTACTTTCACGTAAATCTGGGCTCTCTCAGCATTTTCTGTTCGATAATCGGGTGAGAGATTTAAAATTTTCTCGCTTATCCTCCATTCTATGATTTTATTAATGCAGTATACGCGCAATTTGTTGAAAAAGTATGGAGAAATAAGTGAAAAGAATATTTTTATCAATCGAGTAAGCATCAAGAATGAGATTCAAACAAACCAGCAATATGATGAGCCACATTTGTTGAACAGAAATTGTAACAATCAATCGATAATATGTGCATAAAAAAGCAAACGATTTCAGAAAAACCGTTCGTCTCTGGTATTTTTCATTGATCCGAAGAGTAGAACGCCTCATATATTTTGCCGATTTTTCGTTTAAATTCCTCTACATGAACAATTCTAGCTTCTCTTAGCATCTCTTTTCCATCAGCAAATAAAATGAGGACCGGTACTGTGAAAATAGAGAGAAAACCGACAAGTTCGGGAATGTCCTCGGCATTTGCAAGACTTGTTTGGATACGCGGAAAGTCATGCATAACTTCCTCCACCTGAGGAAGTAAACCGTGGCAGACACTTCAATGAGTTGTTAAGACATAGAGAAACTGCAATCCCGGTTCTTCACTAAAAGACTTCACTTCTTCCATTGAGGCAAGTTCTTTCATTTTTTCACTCCTAAATTCTTTTTACTTATATACCCTCTTTGGAGAAGGTAAAGCGACTAAGGAGAGCGGAAGGTTTTATCCGTGGAGGCTCATTTATACCCTTCAAAGTAGGAAGACAATTGAGAGCAGGCTTTGAATATGCGATCCCCAGATGGGCGAAAGGTTATCAAATGGGTTTCAAATTTGTCTGGATATAATTAACTTACTTTATATGCTCCGGATTCTATTCGCTTTGCCAGATGTATTTGATTCATCAAACTTTAGAGGCCAATGATTTCATAAATAAATGAAAGAAGAAAAATTCAGGAGTTCAGTACTCTGTTAACATCCGACTTATAGGAGAAGCAGGGACGGTAGTGATCCTTAAAGTTAAAGTTTGAGTCGTGCAGCTAATCGGCTGGCACGAGTCCGGTATGGCACCTGGCTCATGCCAGCCGATTTTTGTTTAATTCGTTCGACTTGAGTTGACAATTTGCATAGTAAAAAAGAAAGTATAGATTTAAATAACCCTTATTTTCAAGGTGCTTTTATGGTTTTTGACAAAGGTAATTAAAAGACTTGACAACAACCGATTACAAATGTAAACTAATAACATGAAGTCGATTACAAATGTAAGCTTTTATGAGGCTTTTACAAATAGTGATGACAGATGGAAATTATGACCACCTGCCGGATTACAACTGCTAAAGAAGAAAGGGAGTGAAATCATGCATACTGAAGCCGATTTTAAAATTACCGATTCCGAATGGGAAATCATGCGTGTCGTTTGGGCGCAAGAGACCGTTACCAGCAAAGAAGTCAGGGAAGTGTTGCAGCAAAAAAGGGACTGGAAGCCGGCGACGACTAAAACGTTCATTGGAAGGCTTGTAACTAAAGGCATGCTTCATACCGAAATAGACGGAAAGAAGTTTATCTATTCCGCTACGGTCAGTGAAAGAGACTTTATCAAGAGTACCCTCTATGAAACATTCGAGAATATCTGCAATAGAGACGTAGGCAATACAATCGTTGACTTAATTTCAAAAGCAACGTTGAGTTTTCAGGATATCGAAAAATTGGAAAAGGCACTTGAATTGAAGAAAAAAGAGGCCGTTGAAGAAGTCCCGTGCAGTTGTGTTCCCGGACAGTGTAAATGCAAGGGTCATACTTGTTCATCGAGGCACTAAACTGGCACCGAAAAGAAAAAGGTGAAAAAGGAGAGAGAATCATGAAGAAAATTACTCTGGAAATTACCGGAATGAGCTGTGCTCATTGTGTGAATAAAATTGAAACGGCATTGCAAGACCTTCAAGGCGTTGAAAAAGCGAAAGTCAACCTGAAAAAAGGGACTGCCAAGGTTAAATATGATGATAAAGTCCAAGGGGTGGACAACTTGACGGCTGCCGTAAAGGAAGCCGGATATGAAGCTGAACCGGTTCTTTAGAAAAGGAGTTGAAAAAGAATGACAACAGAAACATTGACAATAGAAGGCATGACGTGTGCCTCTTGTGTGCAGACAGTAGAAAAAGCAACCCGGAAATTGCCGGGTGTACAAGAAGCCAATGTAAACTTGGCTACTGAAAAATTGAATGTCAGTTTTGACGAGAGCGAGGTATCCGTACCGGATATCCAAGCGGCTGTTGATAAGGCCGGGTATAAGGCATTAACAGTGACTGAGCAGAAGTCATTTAATGTAACCGGGATGACGTGTGCCTCTTGTGTCCAAACCATTGAAAAAGCCACAAGGAAAATGGACGGGGTCATCGAAGCGAATGTCAATTTGGCTACGGAAAAACTGCTGGTCCAGTACGACCCGGCAAGGGTGTCGGTATCAGCTATTACGCAAGCAGTTTCAGATGCAGGATATGAAGCAAAGGAAGACATGGAAACATCGGATTCGGCCAACGAAGAAAAAGAGAAAAAACAAAAGAGCATTAAAGCCATGTGGAGACGATTCTCAGGTTCAGTCGCCTTCACCATTCCCTTGCTCTATATCTCGATGGGCCATATGGTAGGCTTGCCACTGCCGGAAATAGTAAATCCAATGGAAAATCCGGAATGGTTTTCACTGCTCCAACTCATTTTGACGCTACCGGTCATGATTCTTGGCTGGAATTTTTTCACAGTAGGCTATAAGACGTTATTTAGAGGACATCCAAATATGTATTCTTTGGTCGCCTTAGGAACCAGTGCGGCATTCCTCTACAGTCTAGGGGCAACACTAGCGATTTGGTTAGGTTATTCCGGTTATGCAGAAAATCTCTATTACGAGTCTGCCGCTGTCATCCTGACGTTGATTACGCTGGGGAAATACCTTGAAGTCAGTTCCATGGGTAAAACATCAGAAGCCATTGAAAAATTGATGGGATTAGCGCCAAAGACTGCACTGGTTGTAAGAAATGGAGAAGAAACAGAAGTTTCTGTTGATGAAGTAGTTGTAAGGGATATTGTCATCGTTAAACCAGGTGAAAAAATACCAGTCGATGGTGTGGTAACAGAAGGCATAACATCTGTTGACGAATCCATGTTGACGGGTGAAAGCATTCCAGTAGAAAAGAATGCTGGCGACAATGTCATAGGGGCAAGTATCAACAAGAATGGCACAATCCGATATCAAGCAACCAAAGTGGGAAAAGACACCGCCTTATCCCAGATCGTTAAACTAGTAGAAGACGCACAAGGCTCTAAAGCACCGATTGCTAAATTGGCGGATATTATTTCCGGGTATTTTGTGCCGATCGTTATTGGAGTTGCCATTCTTTCTGCATTAGCGTGGTATTTCGGAGGAGAAACAGGACTCTTCGCCTTAACGATTGCTATTTCCGTTTTAGTGATTGCCTGCCCATGTGCTCTTGGCCTTGCCACTCCGACTGCGATTATGGTTGGTACCGGTAAGGGTGCCGAAAACGGGGTATTAATCAAAAACGGTGGTGCACTGGAAACAACCCATAAAATCCAAACGATCGTATTTGATAAAACAGGTACGATTACCGAAGGGAAACCTAAAGTGACAGACATTGTCACGACAAAGGAAATCTCTGAAAGAGAATTGCTGCAATTAACAGCATCTGCGGAAAAGGGCTCTGAGCATCCATTAGGTGAAGCCATTGTTAAGGGAGCAGAAGAAAAAGGGCTTGCCTTTATGAAGGCAGAAGACTTTAAAGCTATCCCCGGACATGGAATTGAAGTAACGATAGATGGCAAAGCTGTACTGGCTGGCAACAGAAAATTAATGGATGTACGCAATATTTCCTTGGATACACTGGCCACCACATCAGATGAGTTAGCCGGTCAAGGGAAAACGCCCATGTACATTGCGATTGACAACAGAATTGCGGGGATCATTGCAGTAGCCGATACAGTCAAGGAAAACAGCTTAAAAGCCATTGAAAAAATTCAAAAGATGGGCATCGAAGTGGCAATGATCACCGGCGACAATAAACGCACAGCTGAGGCTATTGCCAAACAAGTCGGAATTGATCGTGTATTGAGCGAAGTATTGCCAGAAGACAAAGCAAATGAAGTGAAAAAACTCCAGGCAGAAGGCAAGAAAGTGGCCATGGTGGGGGATGGCATCAACGATGCACCCGCCCTCGTACAAGCCGATATTGGCATAGCCATTGGTTCAGGTACGGATGTTGCAGTGGAATCTGCAGACATCGTCCTCATGAGAAGTGATTTACTGGATGTTTCAACAGCTGTGGAATTAAGTAAGGCAACCATTCGAAATGTTAAACAAAACTTATTCTGGGCCTTTGCATATAACGTACTAGGCATTCCGTTTGCCATGGGAATTTTCTATCTCCTTGGCGGCCCCTTATTAAACCCGATGCTTGCTGGCGCTGCAATGAGCTTAAGTTCCGTTTCGGTAGTAGTAAATGCTTTGCGTTTGAAACAGTTTAAACCGTCAGTCACTAATTAAGGAAAGGAGAGAGGTTGAAATGGAAGATAAACTGGAACTTGAATTATATACAAGGCCGACATGTTCCGATTGCCAAGACGCAAAAAAATATTTAGTTTCTAATCACATTCCTTATGCCAACAAAGATGTAAGCCAAAACCTTAGCTTAGAGGAAGAGTTAAAAAAGATTTCTGGCACGCGGATCGTTCCGCTGTTTGCTTTTTATAAAAAAGGGTTATTCGGCAAAAGAAAGCTGATCAAACACTTTACTGGTTTTGAGAACAACAAGAATGAAATCATTAGCATGTTAACAAAGTGAAAAAAGCAATTCAGTCATTCTTTTCCTCTTCACGGGCCATTCGTCTCTTTTGCAGAAGAACATGGAATAGACACTAAGGGATGAGGTAAAAGGGAGAATCACCTGCTGTTCATACAGGTGATTCATCAAATAGAAACAGCTTTATTAAAACAAAATCAGATACCTTACAGGGGTAAGGTAATGAACACTCAATTTAACTCAATAAAATTATAGGAGGAATTTAAATGCAACAAACAACACTAACTGTGCCAGGAATGTCATGCAGATCTTGCGTGAATAAAATCGAGGGAAATGTGAGTGAAAGAAATGGCGTGGAATCAGTTAAAGTTCAACTTTCTGACGGAAAAGTAGCTGTCACTTTCAATGAACGTACAATTGATTTGGCTGAAATTAAACAGGCGATTAAAGAAACGGGCTACGAGGTGGTCGATGAATCTGTTGAAGAAGGCGGCCGTGGCGATTCTTGCTGTCATTGATTTTGAAAAAGGCTGTCCTGAATTCTTAAGACCATAAAAAACAGGTAGCTCCTTTATTTATCAAATGGTTATATTAATCCAACAACTTGTCGATCGGTCATTAAACAAAAGGCCCGCTGGAAAGAATTCTCTTTCCGACGGGCCTTTTGTTTCGATTAAGCGATGCTCCGGCAAGCTTCTGCGCATTTGCGGCAAGCTTCCGCACAGCGTTTACAGTGTTCATGGTGCTCAGCATGCTTCGCGCATTCGTCTCCACAGGCTTCACAAATTTTCGCACAAACTGCCGCCAGTTCCGACACAAACGGTGAATTGCGGGAGATTGCCTGTTCCAACAATGCGCAGATATCCGCACATTCTCGGTCCAACCGAATGCACTGAGTCATCATCTTCACGTCTTCTTCTTTCAGACAAGCGTCAAAACAGTGGTTGCATTCTGCTGCGCAGTCGTGCAAAATCCGAATGAGTTCCTGATGTTGTTCATGTGCCACGTTAAAACCTCCATTTTATTTTATTTTTCTTGCTTCACTACTAACTCTTCCCCCTGCCTTCACTACTAAACAGGATTTCCAAAACTCCACAGAAACTGCACGATTTTTAGGGATTTCAAGAAAAACTTTTTTGTTTTTTGGGGAATCCCCTGCTATTCTTGCATGGTTTCCGATACAAAATGAAAAGGCCTGCTTAACTCTTTTGCTTGGTTTGCAGCTATAGGTTCACTCTTTCTATTTGCAGACCTGCGCAGGAGAGGCGCCTTATGGAAGAAAAAATGGATTGGCAGCGTATTTTTAGGCTTGGGAACATTCCAGGTTTTTGATGGCATCGTCGCTCATGAAATTTTAAGGATTCACCAAGTTCGTTACAATGTCAATACTCTGCCTTACGATTTAGCATGGAACCTGGCTGGGGGATTCCTTTTGTTAATTGGAATTGTTCTACTGTTGCAAACAAGGAATCCATCTAGTAAATCCTAATTTACAAATATGACTGATGTTCTTAGTCGAATAGTTTAAATCCTTCTTTTTAAATAGAGGAAGTAGTAGGAGAGTAAGGAGGAAGCGAACTCCGGTATTTTTATTGACAATCCTGTCAATATCCCTTTAAACCGAATCTGTTGTTTTGGGACGGATTAAACGATATGCTTATATGAAATAATACCCCCAGGGGTTTTAAGGGAGGCGCCATAACATGGTTGAAAAGAGATTTAATCCCAATAAAGCAGGAGTATTACTAAGTGAGGAACGTCAAGCATTGCTGCCAGCAGAAAAAATTGTGCACTATTTAGAGGTTGGAAAGAATGACGTTGTAGCCGACTTAGGCGCCGGGAATGGTTACTTTACTATTCCGCTGGCTAAAAAAACGGAATATCCAGTTTATGCGGTTGATATTGAACCCAAAATGCTGTCCATGCTAAAAGAGACTGCGGAAAAAGAATCGGTTGAGAATATTCACTATATCCAAAGTGATTTGGAAGACATTGCTTTGGAAGATAAAACAGTGGACAAGGTAATGGCTGCGTTCGTCATTCATGAAGTCCCTGATTTTCATAAGGCCCTCAGCGACGTAAGAAGAATTTTAAAGCCTGACGGTATCTTCCTGTTAATCGAATGGGAAGCGGTTCAGACGGAGATCGGTCCACCCCTGGGAGATAAAATTTCTTCGGAGGAAATGAAGAAACTGCTGGAGAAGAATGGATTCCATTCAGAAACTATTCAGTTGAATGATATCCATTACGCAATCGTTGCGAAGCTTGTGAAAGGAAAGGGATAATCATGAAAATTTTATGGAATTCATTATGACCGTCTCAACGAATTGCGTTCCTGGCAGGATTCGCGTTTCTTGTATTTATCGTTATTGAGAAGTTCTAAAGAACGAGTTAATAAAAATAGGTTTTGTTCGGGTAAATGAGGGAATTTTATCAAAAGAATGATTTTACAAAAAGAGAGGTGCACTAACATGTTCAATTACACGGTAGAAACATCAAAAAGCAGAGACGAAGCTGTTCAGACGCTTGAGGAGAATTTAAAGGCAGAAAAGTTCGGCGTTCTATGGAACTTTGACTTAACGGCCAAACTTCAGGAAAAAGGCACTGACTTTGACACGCCATTTACAGTACTTGAAGTCTGCAACCCGCAGGAAGCGAACCGGGTACTGTCAGAAGACCTGCTGGTCGGCTACTTTCTTCCCTGCAAAATTGTCGTCTATGAAGAAAACGGCACCACGAAAATCGGCATGCCGAAGCCGAGTGCGTTGATTGAAATGGTTAATAATGATTCCATCAAAAAAATTGCGGTAGATATTGAAGAACGATTGATCGGCTGCATTGACAAGTCGAAGTAACGGCTAGTGGCTATATTTTTTATATGATAATATACCCCTTCCCGTAATAATTGGGCTGAGTGCTAGGAGGAATTCAACATGACGGTAAAATCAATATCTCCACAAGACATTGCAGACCAGGTAATGAACCAGGAACCGGTTTATGTATTGGATGTCCGAGACAAAGAGTCATCAGAGGATTGGCGAATTGAAGGAAAACAGGTGCATTTAATCAATATCCCTTTGGAGCAGTTGAAAGGGTCCAGTCGAATGGAACTGAAAGAGCTCCCGCAACATCAACCGTTGTACACGGTGTGCGCCAAAGGGAATACCTCCCAGAAAGCAGCTGAGTTTCTGACTGCAAACGGATTTGACAATGTTTATTCAATCGAAGGCGGGATGGCTTCTTGGAGTGAACAGCTCGAACCGGTCAAAATTGGCGAAGTGAATGGTGGATCCATCTATCAATTTGTTCGTCTCGGTAAAGGCTGCCTGTCCTACCTGATCGAATCGGACGGAGTGGCTGCAGTCATCGATGCCAGTCGCATGACGGAAACCTACGAACAATTTGCCAGAAAAAACGGCATCCAGATTAACCATGTCATCGACACGCATTTGCACGCTGACCACATCTCTGGAGGGAAAAAGCTGGCGGACGCGGCCGGTGCCTCCTATTATCTGCCGCCGGATGATGCGGAAGAAGTCGTCTTTAGTTTTGAGCCAGTTACCGACGGGATGAAACTTGAAGTCGGGAGCGCACTAATCGAAGCAGTGTATTCCCCAGGGCATACCATCGGCAGCACGACTTTCGTGATCGACAATAAGTATCTGCTGACGGGGGATATTCTGTTTGTGGAATCCATCGGGCGGCCGGATCTGGCCGGTAAAGCGGGAGATTGGGCAGATGATCTGTATGAAACCCTCTATCACCGTTACAAAAAATTGGCCGATGATCTGCTTGTGCTTCCAGCCCATTACGCGGACGTCAGTGAACTGAATGAAGACGGCAGTGTTTCCGAGAAACTGTCTGTCCTCTATCGGAACAATGAAGGCCTGCAGATAAACGATGAAGAGAAATTCATCAAGCGGGTGACGGAAGGCTTGAAAGACCAGCCGAATGCCTATGAGGAAATACGGCAGACAAATATGGGCAAAATCAATCCGCCGCCTGAAGAAGCAAAAGAAATGGAGACAGGCCCGAACAACTGCGCTGTCTAATAGAAGAAACGGATAATCCTTGACCGCGGAAACAGTTAGCCCTAAACTGGGCACAGGTCAACGGGTTATCCGTTTTTAATTGTCAGTTCAAATATAGAACACAAGAGGAAGACGGATGCTGATTAGCGCCCGCCTTCCTCTTTTGTCTGTAAAAGTGTACTTTTACGAACACTATTTTTATAAAGTGGTAAACAAATTCTAATGTTAAAATATATAAGAGGAACTTAAGAATAGTTCTGAACGCACTTCATTGTGAGGAGAGTAAAGATGAGAAGTTTTGTGAGTCTTAACAATAAACGAATGGAGATATTCCAACAGGGGGATCAGGGAACTCCTATCCTAATTTTAACTGGAATGGGCTGTTCATTCGATGAATGGGTTGAAGTGGCACAAACTTTAAGTAAAACAAACAGGATTATTATGTTCCATCGGCCGGGACTTGGGGAAAGTAAAATTGAAGAAGAAAATCGCACCACTACCAGTACTGTAGAAGAAGTGCATCGCTTGTTAGCTATCCTAGAAATAGCTGAACCGGTTGTAATGGTTGGCCATTCCTATGGCGGGTTATGTGCGCAGCATTTCACAAAGGTCTATCCTCATAAAGTGGGAGCTTTAGTGCTAGTAGACTCTACTTCCCATGATTTAGAAAAGCTGGATGCACTGGACCTTCCTGTCTTAAACCAAAACTCTTCTGATGAAGATTGGTTAGAAGACTGCCAGGCTAATGCAGATTTAACTGAAAAAGAGTTGCGCAACATTATTTTGCCTATCCTAACAGAAAATCAGAAAAGATTGCCTGTGCCTGTACAAGAAAGATTAATTAACTTTCAGCAGAAACCTAATTTGTACAAAGCCATGAAGAGTGAGGTAGAGAACTGGAAAGCAGATGCAAAGATTATTAAAGAATTAGGACCGATTCCTGATACCCCTCTGTTAGTAATTGGCCGGGATAAGGAATACGTCATTCAGCAGGGAGTAGAAGAAGGGCTACCTGAATCAGAATTAAGGCTTCTTGAAAATACATGGGAACAATTAATCAAAGAACAAGCCAAACTTTCAAAAAAGAGTAGGGTAGATTTTGCGGAAAAGTCAGGACACTCCTTACATCTTGATCGTCCTGACTATATAATTGCAGCAATACAAGAGACAGCGGCGAGGATAAAATTAAACTAGATTCAGTTTACATATCATGTGTTATCAGAACTAAATCAAAATAAGAAAAAAGAAAAATTTCAAGAGGCAAAGAGTAAAAGGGGAGGGCTATTAAGCGAAACGCATTCGCTTAATAGCCCTCCCCTTTTACTCTTCTGTCTAATTCAGCAGTCTTTCGGAGTTCAAAGTAGTAACGAAAGCTGATTGACTATAAAAAGTTATATATTTGTAGAAACCTCGAATCTTCACAGATTCTTCAATTTTATAATTTATACTATGCTGTATGTATGAAAGCAGGGAAAATTAAGCTGAAAAACGCCATTGTTCTTTTTATTCGATCTAGCCACTTAACTGGTGGCAGGAACAATAGAATTCCTGTCGATAAACAAGGGCGATTTTTGGTTAATGCTATTTCAAAGAATAGACCACCAGACAAAAATTCATTGAAAGGTGAATCTATTGTAGAAGAAAACATAGATATCTACAATTGAAGTATAGAATACAGGAACGTGTTAAAAGGAGGTTTTTAAAATGGCAGAATCTAAAATAGATAATCAGCGACGAATCACGCTTGGTATAACTGGGATGACTTGTGCGGCCTGTTCTAACCGTGTGGAAAAAAGTCTTTCCAGAGTAAATGGCGTTAAAAGCGCAGCTGTCAATCCCGCTAATGAAAAGGCCACAATCGTATTTGATGAATCCAAAACCAGTGTCGACGAACTGATCAGCCGGGTCGAAAAAACCGGCTACGGCGTCACTGAAGAGCGTATCGAACTTTCGCTCAGTGGAATGACGTGTGCTGCTTGCGCCACTCGAATTGAAAAAGTTCTCAGTAAAACGGAGGGTGTCATTCAAGCGAATGTCAATCTGGCCAGCGAAAAAGCGACCGTTAAGTACATCAACGGAAAAACGGATGTGGATACGCTCATCGGCAGAGTGAAGAAAACTGGGTATGACGCAAAGCCAGCGGTGAAGGAAAATGCAGATGCAGAAAAGGCCGTTAAGAAACAGCAGTATAAAAAGCAGCGAAACGCCTTTATTGTTGGAGCGATTATTTCGATCCCATTCCTGGTTGCCATGATTGGCGAGTTCACTGGAAATCATGCATTGATGATGCCGGGCTGGCTTCAGTTCATTTTGGCTACTATCGTGCAGTTCACCATCGGTTGGCGTTTTATTCGCGGGGCTTATAACTCCTTGCGCGGCGGAAGTGCCAATATGGATGTCCTGGTGGCTTTAGGAACATTGGCAGCTTATTTATACAGCACGGCTTTGCTATTGTTGGGTGCCGAAAGCGGATTCTATTTTGAAGCTTCAGTCGTCATCATTACGTTAATTATCCTCGGGAAAGTGCTGGAAGCCCGGGCGAAAGGGCAAACATCAGAAGCCTTGAAAAAACTCATGGGGTTGCAAGCGAAAACAGCGCATGTAATCCGGAATGGCGAGACAGTGGATGTTCCGGTGGAAGATGTGGAGTCCGGCGACCTGTTGCTGATAAAAGCAGGGGAAAAAATACCGGTCGACGGAGAAATCGTCGAAGGCCAGACATCCGTGGATGAATCCATGCTGACTGGTGAAAGTCTGCCTGTTGAAAAAGAGCAGGGTGATATGCTGATTGGGGCAACCATTAATAAGCACGGATCTATTAAGATGAAAGCGACAAAAGTAGGCAAGGATACGGCTCTTTCCCAAATCATACGGATGGTGGAAGAAGCGCAAGGTTCGAAAGCGCCAATCCAAAATCTGGCTGATAAGATTTCCGGTATCTTTGTGCCGATTGTTATCGGTATCGCCATACTAACGTTTTTGATTACATTCTATTTTACCGATTTTTCAGCGGCTCTAGTCAGTGCAGTTGCGGTACTGGTAATCGCGTGTCCTTGTGCGTTGGGGCTCGCTACTCCGACGGCAATAATGGTGGGTACCGGAAAAGGGGCCGAACATGGCGTCCTGATTAAGGGCGCAGAGTATTTGCAGTTAATTCGAAATGTGGATGCCATCATACTCGACAAAACCGGAACCATAACAAAAGGGGAACCGGAAGTGACGGATGTAAAAGCGTTTGGAATAGACAAAGATGAACTGCTCCGGTTGGTTGCCAGTGCAGAAACCGGTTCTGAACATCCCCTTGGCCAATCAATTATCCAGAAAGCAAAAGAAAAGAAAATTCAGCTTAGTGATGCGACGAATTTTGAGGCGGTGCCCGGGCATGGCATCTATGCAAGCATTGACGGCAAAAGGCTGGCAGTGGGCAACAAGAAACTGATGGAACGCGAAGATATACTTCTTGAATCCTACAAAACTGAGATTGAAGCGTTGGAGGAAAAAGGAAAAACGGTTATGATGGCGGCAGAAGACGGGAGTCTTCTCGGATATGTCGCAGTGGCGGATACAGTGAAGAAAACGTCACGGCAGGCGATTCGTGAATTGAAAGCACTTGGCATTGAAGTGATCATGATGACTGGTGACAATGAACGGACCGCCCAAGCCATCGCTGCAGAAGTCGGTGTCGATCGGGTGTTGGCAGAAGTGCTGCCTGAAGGCAAGGCGGAACAAGTGGAGAAGTTGAAACAGGAAGGCAAAAGAGTAGCGATGGTAGGTGATGGCATCAATGACGCTCCAGCACTTGCGACGGCTGATGTGGGCATTGCCATTGGAACTGGAACAGATGTCGCGATCGAAGCAGCGGATATTACGCTCATGAGCGGTGATTTGCTTGCTATTGTCGAGACCATCCAGCTGTCACAGGCGACCATGCGAAAGATTAAACAGAATCTCGCCTGGGCGTTTGGGTATAACATCCTTTTGATTCCTGTTGCAGCCTTTGGATTGTTAAATCCGATTTTGGCGGGTGCCGCCATGGCGTTCAGTTCGGTATCCGTTGTCACAAACACGTTATTTTTGAAGCGGTGGAAGCCCCGTCATACGTAAATGAAAGGACTTCGCACCTGTTTTGAAGGGAGGTGAATGCGAAGTGGAGCAGACAACGTTAAAGATTGAAGGCATGACTTGTGACCATTGCAAAACAGCAGTGGATGGGGCATTGCGGAACCTCCAGGGCGTCCAGGAAGTTAAAGTAGACGTGACAAAAGGGATTGCAGACGTAACTTACAACAATTCAGAAGTCACGGCCGACAGTATGAAAGAAGCAGTCGAAGAACAGGGGTATGACGTCAAGTGAAGGAGAAGGGCTATCTCTTCAGGTCGGTAATTGCTGCTGACTTGTGGGATAGCCTTTTCTTTTCAATCATTTAATGTAGAAGTTTATTAATTTATTTGTCAGCTTCAAAATTTCTATATAATCGTTCGTTACAGTGGCCGGTAATGTAGCGAATAATCCAATTAAAAGAGGGAATACAGACGCATGAGGTCATCAAGTAGAACGGAGGAACCTGGAATGTCAAACTACAAAAAGAACAGTATATCCTTGACTGGAGCTGTAGGTTTAGGAACAGGCGTCATGATCAGTGCCGGTATTTTTGCTTTACTCGGACAAGTGGCGGAACTTGCAGGGACTTGGTTTCCGTTTATTTTTATCGCCGGCGGGATTGTCACTGCTTTCAGTGCTTATTCCTATATCAAAATGAGCAATGAATATCCTTCGGCAGGCGGAATTGGCATGTTCTTGGTCAAAGCGTACGGAAAAGGAACGATTACAGCTTCCGCTGCACTTTTGATGGCGGTTTCGATGGTGATTAATCAAAGTTTGGTAGCGAGAACGTTCGGAACATATACACTTCAGCTGTTTGGCGGCGATCCGGCCAGTTATCTCGTTCCATTATTGGGTGTAGGATTACTGACTTTTGCTTTTTTAGTGAATCTTTCAGGAAACAGCTTTATTCAGTCGTTCACCTCTATCGCATCGCTATTGAAAATTGTTGGTTTGTCTATTTTTGCAATTGGCGGCTTATGGGTTGCAGGATTTTCTTTTGCTCCTGCAGAAGGCGGCGGAAATTCGATGAATCCGAGCATGGCCAGTTATATTGCAGCCGTCGCATTGACGGTCTTGGCTTTTAAAGGATTTACTACCATTACTAATAGCGGATCCGAAATAACCAAACCGAAGAAAAATGTCGGCAGAGCCATTATGATTTCTATTTCAATCAGTTTACTTGTGTATCTGCTGATAGCATGGGCAGTTTCAAGCAATTTACCGTTAAATCAAATTATTGAAGCAAAGGACTATGCACTTGCAGAAGCTGCAAGGCCTGCTTTTGGAGATTACGGACTTTGGTTTACCGTAGCAATTGCAATTATTGCAACGATTTCAGGAATCATCGCCAGTGTATTTGCTGTATCAAGGATGCTGGCCATGTTGACGGACATGAAACTCATTCCTCACAAGCATTTCGGGATGCCCGGCAGCATTCAAAAGCATACGTTAGTCTATACGATTGTATTGGCTATGGTTCTCACTATCTTTTTTGACCTAAGCCGAATCGCCTCGATGGGCGCAATTCTGTACCTGTTTATGGACATGATTATCCATTGGGGTGTATTCAAGCATTTGCGGAGGAAAGTAGGGGCGAACCCTTTCGTCGTCTTGACCGCATTCACCTTGGATGGCATTGTACTTGCGGCATTTGTTTGGGTAAAAGTGAACTCTGACTTATTCGTTGTCGCCGTATCGGTTGTGTTTATCATCGTAATTTTTGCAGGGGAACGTTTCTTTTTAAAACGTGCAGCCTAAAGTTTTTGCGAAAGATATGTGAAGATCAGTTATGGCATCGCCATTTAACTTCCGTTCTCATCTGCTAAAATAGAATTGACTTCAAGCAAAAGATTTATTCTTTATAAACCACAAAAGACCTTTTATCAGTACATATAACTGACAAAAGGTCTTTTGTATTGATGTTTACCTTTTTTAAAATATTTTCCATACATGCCTTAGCTTCAATGGGGTAGCCTGTATCAGAAACTCGCCTGAAGTTAGAAGTAAGGTTTTAACTTCATACTTTCTACAAACTTTTCCCTTAATATGAAGAAGTCAAAATGCGATTAAGTTGGTGAGTTCCGTTGTATGAATTTATTAGTCAGATGAGCAATACCATGATGCAGCCTTTTATCACTCTTTCAAATAGTTTTATGAGTACCCCTCTTCTTTTTGCTTTTTTGCTCGGGATCGTAGGAGCCATGGCTCCTTGTCAGTTCACGGGAAACATTGGTGCCATTACCCTGTATGGGAATAAGTCGCTTCAAAAAGAAACAGCCTGGGCTGAAGTTATCTTTTTTGCATTAGGAAAGATTACTGTGTTTACCGGACTGGGACTGCTGGTATGGATGCTAGGGAATGAATTTGAGTCCCGACTCACAATGTACTTCCCCTGGTTCAGAAAAGTGGTGGGGCCATTATTTATCGTTGTTGGTATTTTTATGCTGGGGATTTTTAAGGTGAAAGGGACTTTGACATTCCTGGAAGTGCCAAAGAAGTTTTTTAAAAAGGGTAAAATGGGATCCTTTTTACTCGGTGTCAGCTTTTCGTTAGGGTTTTGTCCGACGATGTTTGTACTGTTCTTTGTGACATTAATGCCTGTTGTTCTTTCCACTTCCTACGGGGTGGTGTTGCCTAGCTTGTTCGCCATCGGGACTTCCGTGCCGTTGTTCATTGCCATTTTTCTGATTTGGTATTTCGGAGCTGGTGGAGCTGTGATGAAAAAGGGCAGAAAACTCGGATGGTACATGCAAAAAGGTTCCGGAGTAATTTTAATTATGTTAGGTGTACTGGACACTATAACTTACTGGAGTATTTGAATATTATAGTTTTTTAAAAATCTCAAGAGTAAAAGTAAACCGGATAGAAGAAGCAAGAGTTTTGAATTAATGGAATAGAAAGGGGTAGTATATGCATCAGATTTTAGCGTCAATAGACCCCATTGCGTTTTCATTGGGACCAATCGATGTTCGCTGGTACGGCGTCATTATAGCAACAGGGATTATCATTGCTTTTTTGGTCGGGCAGCGGGAGATGGTCAAAAGAGGGTTTCATTCCGATTTTTTGACGGATCTGTTGATTTGGGCAGTGCCGCTTGCAATCGTTGGAGCGCGGATTTATTATGTGGCATTCGAGTGGGAGCAGTACCAAGACAACCCGGCAGGCATCATAGCCATTTGGAATGGCGGAATCGCCATTCATGGGGCATTGATCGCTTCTGTCATCGTCGCTTATGTCTTTACCAAAAAACGGAACACGTCATTTCTCAAAGTGGCGGATATTTTGGCGCCGAGCATTTTAATCGGTCAGGCAATTGGCCGCTGGGGTAATTTTATCAATCAGGAGGCGCATGGCGGAGAAGTGTCACGTGCGTTTCTGGAGAGTTTGTTCCTTCCCGAGTGGATTATTAACCAGATGTACATAGACGGCGCTTATTATCACCCGACGTTTTTGTATGAATCGCTGTGGAGCTTGGCGGGCATTGTTATTTTGTTGCTGCTTCGAAAAGTCAATTTAGTTCGCGGGGAGCTGTTCTTTTTCTATATTATTTGGTATTCCTTTGGTCGATTTTTCATTGAAGCCATGCGGACAGACAGCCTGTATGTAGTCGGCGAACTCCGGGCAGCGCAGCTGGTTTCCGTGATGGCGATTATACTAGCGCTCGGATTACTTATTTATAGACGTGTCGTACTTAAAAAACCAGCACATTATGAGGACAAGTAGAAAGAAGTGAGAAAGACAGTGAAAGTAACTGGGATATTGTTTAGTGTTCTACTAGTGTTGTTTTTGAATCCGGCAGAAAGCGGCTTGGCGCATAATGGCGTTGATGAAGCAACCGAAGCAGCTAATTATTTTCACAATGGAACCTTTGGATGGCGGTGATTTTGGTCATCATCTTAGGGGTCTATGTTTATCAATTCAAAACGGAAGAAGATTTTTTCAAGAAGTTCGGTTTTTTCTTTTCGGCTTTAGTGGTGCTGTATGTAACACTGGGAAGCCCGTTGCATGTACTGGGAGACCATTATTTATTCAGCGCACATATGCTGGAGCAATCGTTAATCTATACGCTCTTGCCCCCATTGTTGTTGCTGGGTCTTCCAAAACGATTTGTTGCACCTATAATCCAAGTCGGTTTACGGACTAAAATATTGAGTTTCTTGAAACGTCCGCTAATTCCATTACTTTTGTTTAATGTATTGTTTTCTTTTTATCATATACCCCTCATATTCAATTTAGTTGTAGGGAATGGTATGCTGCACAATTTAATGCATATTATTTTAACGATGACGTCTTTTTTTATGTGGATTCCGCTTATCCCTATGGTAAAAGAATTGGATAAATTGTCCGAAATCCATAAAATCGGATACATTTTTGCGGCAGGAATGCTG
Organism: Planococcus sp. RAB007_Raresut; assembly: GCF_057369535.1. Lineage (NCBI taxonomy): Bacteria > Bacillati > Bacillota > Bacilli > Caryophanales > Caryophanaceae > Planococcus > Planococcus sp. RAB007_Raresut. Next base: position 446,174 of record NZ_JBXYIF010000001.1, on the reverse strand, counting down.
CTGACACCGGCCTGCGCCCTTATCATTTTTTCAGACCAATCGTTTTATACGGTATACTCAGATGCTCCACAGCTGTTTGCTTCTCTTCCGCCGCTGGAAGACCAGAGGACCGGTGGTATAGTCATGAAAATTGTCCAGGAGATTGTATACAGTACAGTGATCGGTTATATTTTCTTTAAATGGGCACGGAAAGAAAAAGTGGGCGAAATTGATGCATTGCCGAGTAAATCTACTGTTGGGGAGTGAATCAATGAGAAAAATAAAAGAAGCGTCAGGGAAAGAGGGAGTCAACGGTTATCTGAGAGAACCTATTCAGATTAAGCGTGCTGAAGCAGAGAAGGTTCGCATATTTCAGCGTTTGGATGAAGAACAATGAAATGGAACAGTATTGTAGTTAAATTAAGTTCGAGCATATTACTGCTCGTGTTGGTAATTTTATTGCCGCTTGGTTTTGTAGTGAATCAAATTTTCTCCGGCTTTTATTTCAGCAAGATCCAAGAAGAAGTAGAAGAGGCATCGGACCGCTATGCAAATTCAATCGACTCACTGGATGAACAGCAATTTGAATTGTTCGAGTTGCTTGCCTCAGTAACAGAACAAGAAATAATTATTGTTGATGAACAAGGAATAGTCGTTGCGAATTCAGGTATTCCAAGTGTGCCGGTAGGAGAAGGTATTCGTGCTGAAGACCTTGCTGTGATGACGAAGAATGCTGATATTCGTCGTGAATATTATGATGACATTAACAACAGTCGTTATCTTCAAGTGGGAAAGCCTATTTACTCTGAGGATGAGCAGCTTATCGGTGGGATTTTCGTTTTAGCTTCTGTTGAAGACTTATATCAGTCGCTGGAGTTAGTTAAAAGAGCGATAATCCTAGCGGGAATAGGGGCCGTTTTCTTGGCGGTCGGTTTTACCTTCATTTTATCGCGCAAATTATCCAGTCCTCTTCTAGAAATGGAGAAAGCGACTCGGAAAATAGCTGCAGGCGATTTGAATACAAGAGTCTCGCGCAGTTCAATGGATGAAATCGGTACGCTGGCCGCAGCTATAAATGATCTGGCGATCGAACTTCATCGGTATCGTTCCAATCGACGGGAATTTTTAGCCAATATATCGCATGAGTTGCAAACGCCAATTACGTATTTGGAAGGTTATACAAGCGCATTAAGGAATCACCTTTATGAAACTGAAGAAGAAAAAGAACAGTATCTGCAGATCATCCAACTGGAAGCTGGAAGGATGTCGAATCTAGTCTCGGATTTATTTGAGCTATCAAAAATGGAAGATGGAAAGATAGCGTTGGTCTTCGAAGAAGTGGATTTGGTGGAAGTGATAGAAAATGCGCTTCTCAAGACGAAAATGAACGCACAAGCGAAAGGGCTTCAATTGGAGTTTAACCAACCATATGACTTTCCAAGTATAAATGCTGATGGATTAAGAATGGAACAAATCATCAGCAATTTACTTGAAAATGCCATCCGCTATACAGAAAGTGGTTTCATAAAAGTGAAACTATCCAGTGACTCCACTAAGGTGAGAGTAATTGTTGAAGACACGGGTATTGGCATTCCCCAAGAAGATATTCCATTTTTGTTTGAACGTTTTTATCGGGTAGAAAAATCAAGATCGAGGGAGTTCGGCGGAACAGGACTTGGATTGGCGATTGTCAAACAGCTTGTCGAACTGCAGGGAGGAGCCATTACAGTGGAAAGCCAGATTGGAAAGGGCACATGTTTTGAACTTGCTCTCCCAATCATAAGGAGGGAATCTCCATGAGAAGGATTGAGGTTTTTTTAGCCGTTTTGTTAGTTGTTATTGGAATACTCTGCTTAACGATGTCTGGAACATTGATGCTGGAAACCGGATTGACGGTTTTCTTAACAACATTTGTCCAAGTATGTTTATGGATGGGCATTCCGCTGATCCTGACAGGAATAATTTATTGGCGGTATACAAAAAAGAGGAGGTAACAAAATGAAGAAGTTGACATTCGCGCTTCTGATAGCGCTATCGGCGGGAAGTATCGCCGCGTGCTCGGGGGAAGAAAAAGCTATGGATAATGCAGCCATTGAAGAAGTGGCTGAAGACCAGTCAGAGAATGAGGAAACAAACGAAGAAGAAACTGGTGAAGAAGGCGAAGCAGGGACGACAACTGCCGAAGAAAACACACCGGAAGTAAGCGATATTGAAATGATGCACGTACACGGGCTTGGGTTCTCAGGAGCCGGATTATATGTCCCTTCCCATGATGGATTGAAAGTGTTCGAAAATGGCGTCTGGAGTGAAGCGGCAGCTGAGCCGCATGATTACATGGGCTTTGTCATGGTTGATGATGGATTTTACAGCAGTGGTCATCCAGGACCAGGCTCCTCATTGAAAAATCCATTTGGTGTGGTTAAAACAACTGATATGGGGCAAAACTTGGAAATGTTGGATTTGTATCAGGAAGTGGATTTTCATGGAATGGCGGTCGGCTATAATTCACATGCCATATATGTGATCAATCCACAGGCGAATTCAAGAATGGATGACATAGGTTTATATTATTCCACAGACGATGCAGAAACTTGGACGAAAAGTGAGATGACGGACTTGCAGGGCCCGATATTTTCAATAGCCGCACACCCAACAAACGACGCAATTGTCGCTCTGGGCACAAGCGAAGGAGTCTTTCTGTCAAACGATTTTGGAGAGACCTTTGAATCAGTATCAGACTCTCCCACTACAGCAGTCACTTTCTCTCCAGCAGGTGACTTGGTTGCAGGAAGTGTTTCTGGGGAAGTGACTTTAACAATATTCGATAGCGAAACAAATGAGCCGCAACTCATTTCAATCCCTGAATTGAATGAAGAAAACACAATCGGCTATATCGCGGTCAATCCGCAGGACGAAAACCAAATTACATTTACAACGGTTGAAAAAGATATGTACATGACCAAAGATTCTGGCGGGAACTGGAGCCAGATAGCTGAAAAAGGGACAGGCATTAACTTAGAAGCAGGTACAAAACAGTAGTTTTTCTTAGCTACTGTGAAGTTAGTAAATTTCAAGGTTGATCAAAAGCTGCAGGAAATGGTAACCGCAATCAGGTTGCCATTTTTTTCTGGAATTGTTCCAGTGTATTAACTTCAAACCTTAGGAGTGTCAGGATTTGGGCGATAAAAAACGATCGATTTTAAAAACAAGTCTCTTAGTCGGGGTTGCCGCCGTTATAATCTACGTGCTTTTCACCAATCTTTCAGACATCAAAAAGAGTGGAGAAGCCCTTTCCGTCGGAGACGAAGCTCCCGACTTTCAACTTATTAATCTTGATGGAGAAACTGTAAAGTTAAGCGATTATAGGGGACAGGGAGTATTTTTAAATTTTTGGGCAACTTATTGTCCCCCGTGCAAAAAGGAAATGCCATTCATGCAAAATCAGTATGAACGGTTCAAAGAAAAAGGCGTAACAATTTTGGCGGTAGATGTGGCAGAGCCCCAACCAGTAGTCGAAGATTTTGCAGTGAAATACGGATTGACTTTTCCTGTCTTGCTTGATCTGAACCAAGAAACGATGAATTTATATGATGTGGCGGCAATTCCTGTCAGTTTTCTGATAGACGAAAATGGAACAGTGGTGGACCGGATCTCTGCCGGTTTAACGGAATCCCAAATAGCTGACTATATGAAACAGATAATGCCGGAATCTGAAAATGATAAAACGTCTAATACTCAGTAAGTTCAAAGACGTAAGGAGGTGTTTGTTGTGTGGTTTGTCCATAAATTTATTATTTTATTTGTCACTTTTCTCTTGATGCACGTTGCTTCTCCGGCAATCCAGGTTCTTGCTCATTCTACTATGGAAGAAACCAGTCCATCGGAAGGGGAAAGGCTAACTGAAAGTCCGTCAACGCTCGATTTTTGGTTTCAGGACCCTGTTGTTCTGCACGCTGAATCTATTCAGTTAAAGAGTCAATCTGGGACTAGAATTGAATTAGAGGATACACGAGTCGATCCTGATGATAAGACGCATATTATCAGTAACTTGAATGATGAATTACCACCGGGCAATTATGCGGCCAAGATAAGTGTCATTGCTTTGGATGGCGATGTATTGGAAGAGAACCTAAATTTCCAAGTAATTGAAAAAGAAAAGACACAGCAACAGACGGATTTTGAAATTATTCAAAATTATCCCGAAGACGGAGAAATTACAGATGGTTCTCCCCGGCAAATGGATCTTTGGTTCAACCAGCCCGCTGACATAACCGCTATTGGGGTTTTTGATGATAGGCAACAATCCATCAGTATCAAAGAACCTGTTAGGGACCCTGAAGATCCGAATCATGTAATTATTGAGTTCAACGAAGAGCTGCCGAAAGGGTCCTATCAAGTCACCTGGTATGCCCGGCCCGAAGCATCGGAAGATTTAAGCCTGCCAGATACCATAGATGTATTTTATTTTGCTGTCGATGAATTTACTGCGATCCAGCAGCCGAACGAAGGGGAGCCAGTCGGATCTGCCTGGTTCGCCAATATGGGATTAAAGCAAACGGGATACTGGTTGTTTTTCATCGGCATTATGACTTTATTTGGCTTAGCGTTTTTTCATAAGGTCATACATAAAGAACCCGCTTCGCTGAAACGGAATTCACTTTCTTTTTTCCTGCTGTTTTTTGTATTCACTGGCGTGGTTCTCGTTTTTCTGGCTCAAAAAAGCGAATTGGAAAGCCTGTCATTCACTCAGTTTCTTTCGCTGAAGTTTGTCTGGATTCCATTAGTACAGATTGGTTTACTGGTGCTGGGTGTCTTCTTAACAAAAGCTAGACTGTTGTTCTTTGCAGTTGCGCTGTTGCTGATTCCATTTATTACCGGTCATGCGGCATATCCTCGATATGGCGGCTACTTTTCAATATTTATGAATGCACTGCATTTACTGGCGGCTTCCATTTGGATAGGTGGTTTACTGGCAATGCTAACCTTTCCCAAGAAAGAAGAGATGAAGAAATTTTTACGGAGCACGCTGCCGGCTTTTTCGAATTGGGCATTCATCAGTTTAGCGGTCATTATTGTAACCGGGTTATATATGACAATGAAATATGTCCCTTCTTATACAATTGAAAGCTTCTGGGGAAGTGAGTGGGGGAAAGCGATTGTTTTGAAAATGGCGTTAACCCTCGCTGTGTTGGTGATTGGATTTTTCCAAAGAAGATTAATCAAAAAACTGACAGAAAAAGCTGTCTCTAAAGTGCTCAACCGGCTGCGGGTCGAGATTATTTATGCGGCTTTGCTTTTACTGTTTGCTTCTGTGTTGGTTGTTTCAACACCTGGTTCTGCTGAACAAGGCGTTTATCCTGCCACCATAGAAAAAGAGGACATTGAATTGGATGTCAGTTTCTCTCCTTTGAAGTTGGGATTGAACGTTTTAACTATGGATTTCGAAGGTGAACCGATTGAGGACGTGGAAGTAACGTTATCCATGCCGCCGAATTACCAGGTAAACTACAAAGCATTTCAAGTTGAAGAAGGTGTTTTTAAACTTTCGGGAAATCTTCTTCATGCTGCTGGCACAATGAATATGAAAGTGACGGCGGAAAAATCGGACGGAGAAGAAGTGGAATTTGCTTTTCGAGTCGTTATACCGGGGGAAATGCGGTTTAATGAATAACGGTTTTAAACAAAAACCAAAATATTAAAAAAAGACTAAGAAAGGGCGAAACGTGAATGGAAGATGTAAATTTATTATTAGCCTTTGCGGCCGGGGTATTATCTTTTATATCCCCCTGCTGCTTGCCCCTATATCCGGCATTTTTGTCGTATATAACCGGAATGTCTGTTGATGAATTACAGAATGGCAAAGGGATACTGAGAAAACGGGCATTATTGCATACCACTTTCTTTCTGCTTGGGTTTTCCCTCATCTTTATTGCCCTTGGTTTCTCCACATCATTATTCGGCAACTTATTCAGCTATTACGGTGATCTGATTCGGCAGATGGGAGCTATCTTAATTGTCTTGCTGGGATTGGTCATACTGGGAGTTTTCAAACCTCAATTCCTGATGCAGGAAAAAAGAATGACGTTTAAAGACCGGCCAAGCGGCTACCTGGGTTCAAGTGTCATTGGCATTGCCTTTGCCGCCGGATGGACACCATGTACCGGCCCTATTTTAGCAGGTGTTATTGCGTTGGGAGTTTCAAATCCGAACCAGGCGCTGGTTTACATGATTGCCTATATACTCGGTTTCTCAATTCCTTTTTTCTTTATGTCATTTTTTATCGGGAGGATGAAATGGGTAAAGACATATAGCGGACTCATTATGAAGGTGGGCGGAGTTACGATGATCATCATGGGGGTATTCCTCTATTTTGACTGGATGACAAAGATGATTTCATTTCTGTCTAATAATTTCTTTAATGGTTTTACCGGGTTGTGAGCAACTGATCCATATAATTTAGACTCCGATTGGTATTTTCTTTCGGAAGAAAAGAATGGGAATCGAAAAACTTCACAGTAACTACAAACTTTACGGCTAAAGTTAGAATGAGCAGTCAAAAGTGAGGGCTTAAAATGAAAAACAAAATTTTAGTAGTCGATGACGAATGGAATATGAGAAACCTTGTGAAGATTTATCTGTCCAAAGAGCACTTTGAGGTGGATGAGGCCAGAGGAGGCCATGAAGCCATACAAATGGCCAGGCAAAACTCTTATGACTTATTGGTATTAGATATTATGCTGCCGGATATTGATGGATGGGAAGTTTGTTCAGCTGTGCGTCAGATAAAGCAAGTGCCAATTCTGATGCTGACCGCTCGGAATGATGTGCAGGACCGGGTCCGCGGCTTAAACCTTGGAGCCGATGATTATCTGGTTAAACCGTTTGCCCCCGAAGAACTGGTGGCCCGTGTCCATGCGCTGCTTCGCCGTGAAAAGGTTAAAACAGAAGGGGCTCAAGGCGTTCTGTTAACTTTTGAGGATTTGCTTATCGATAGCGAAAGCAGGGAAGTAAAGGTGAAGGACGCTTCCGTCGAGTTGACACCGAAAGAGTTCGACATTCTTTATATGGCCGCAAGCCAGCCCAAAAGAGTTTTCACCCGGGACATTTTATTGGATACCATTTGGGAGCCGGAAGATTTTCGCGACCTGCGAACAATTGATACCCATGTAAAAAATGTACGGGAAAAGCTTCGGAAAGGCGGATTGTCTTATAACCCCATCAAAACAGTGTGGGGTGTCGGGTATAAATTTAACACGCAGGATTAAACTGAAAGAGAAATTTTTGGAAAAGTAGATCGAGAATACATTTCATAATGAAGGGAGGTCATAAAATTGATGTCGATGATGGGTGGAGGTATGATTCTCGGTATGGTTTTTTGGGTTATTGTTGTGGGTTTAATCATCTATGGAATCGTTTTATTTACCATGAAGCAGGCCGCAAAAAAAGAAAATTCTTCAGCAGTTGAAAAGCGGGAAGATTCTTCGATGGAAATTCTCCGGGAAAGATTTGCGCACGGAGAAATAGATGAACAGGGATTTGAAGAAAGAAAAGCGTTTTTACAAAATAAACAGTAATACTTTAGTGTCTTCACAAATTCAACAAATTTAGTGTCTATACTCTGATTGTCCAGTCATAACAAAGGAGAGGAAGAAATGAAACTTAAAAAAACGCCTTTTATTTTGTCATTTGCTTTGTCCACCCTGCTAGTAGTAGGGACAACCGGATTTGCCAGTGGATTTGATAGCGATAGAACCAATAACATGATGAATGCCAATGAAAATGGAATGACGAACATGATGGAGAATGGCAATATGTCAAATATGATGAGTGCAATGAATTCAGCTGAAGCAAAGGAAATGATGAATACCTGTGCAAGTTTTATGAAAACTACCGTGAATGCAAAAGAAGCTGAATAAGATCACTCTCGAATAAGGTCTCTGAATGAGACCTTATTTTAATCCATGAAAATTAAGGAGCTTAGATAAGATGGCCACTAAAAAGAAGAACCGACTATTGATGAGGACAGCCATTTTGCTTGTTATGATAGGAGCTATTGCCTTTACCATTTATAATGGTGTAACGAAGGAAAAAAGTGAATTGCTGCAGGTTGGAGATACGGCACCCGATTTTGCGCTGACAGATTTGAACGGGGAACGGCATCAGCTGTCTGATTACAAAGGACAAGGGGTGTTCGTAAACTTTTGGGGAACTTGGTGCAAACCGTGCGAGAAAGAGTTTCCGCTGATGGAAAAGCAATATCAAGTATACAAGGACCAAGGTGTACAGATACTGGCCGTCAACATCGCCCAGTCAGATTATGAAGTGGAACAATATGCCAAACGAAAAAATCTAACATTCCCGATTGTCATCGACAAGGATAAAAGTGTGATGGAAGCTTACAACATTCGACCACTGCCGACGACGATCCTGGTCAATCCGGATGGAGAAATCGAGAAAATCATTACAGGTGAAATGTCCGAAGAGGACATTCGAAGTTACATGGAATTGATTAAGCCGGAAGAGTTTTAAAAGATTTCTTGATGAACACAAAGAGGTCTTTAGACGGTCTAACCTCACACAGCGTTAAAGAGATGAACTCTATGGATGCTTTATTTTGTTCGAAAATAAATTGTTTTTGCTATGGAGTAAAAACTCTATAGCTTATATTCAAAGTTTACATATCATGGGGTTATCGGAAGCTGCTTGAATACCAAGGAGTGAAGAGGCTGATCAAAGCACATCTTCTTTCTTCTTTGGTCTGTAAGAGTTTATTTTTACGAATGCTAGCTAAAATGAAAGGGAAGACCGGATGCTAGGCAGCACCCGGTCTTCTTTTTGCTTCGGTTTACTCCCGTTAATAGTGTGCCTAGGCGACAGCTACTTTAGCTAATCCTTTCTTCCTGAAACTCACCGGTTTTGACAATGGGGCTGAACAAGGTATGGATCAGTACCGTTGAGAGAGAGAGCGCCATCGCCAGCATGGCCCAAATAGGATGGAGAAGACCGGTGACTGCCGCCAAGATGCCGATGCCGTTAAACGCCAGAGCCAGAAACACATTCCGGATGGTCATCTTGTAGCTGGTAGCCGCCAGTTCCTGCGATTGAAGGATGGAAACGAGCTTCTCTCCTGGGATTACGACATCGGCCGCATCGATGGCGATATCTGTGCCCGTTCCAATGGCGATGCCCACATCCGCTTGCATGAGAGACGGGGCATCGTTGATGCCATCCCCGACAAACGCCACTTTACGCCCCGATAGCTGCATTTCCCGGATGAAGGCGCGTTTGTCTTCCGGAAGCAACTGGGCCTGGACATCCGAAATGCCCAACTGTTCCGCCACGGACTCTGCCACCCGCTGATGGTCCCCGGTTGCCATGACCACACGGCTTCCGCGGCGGTGGAGACCCGCTACAATGCCAGACGCATCGCTCTTGATCCGGTCGGCCAACGCCAAGGCTCCGATCAATGTCCCGTTCAGCCCGACTAGCACCACGGTTTGCCCATTCTCTTGCCGCTGTTCCAGCCAAGGGACAACAAGCTCCATTTCGTTCATGCCCCGTTCCTTGAACAGGCGCTCGGTACCGATTAGAACCGGTTGCTTGTTCCATTCGACCTCGATTCCACGCCCGGCTAAAGCGGTAAATGATTCAACTCCTGGCAAGGGAACCTGTGCATCGGAAGCAGCGGCCACAATTGCCTTGGCCAGTGGATGCTCCGACAGCTTTTCCGCAGCAGCTGCGAGGGAAAGGACAGAGTCCCGGTTGCCGTCCTTCGCCCAAACGGAGGTCAACTGCGGTTTTCCTTCCGTCAACGTGCCGGTTTTATCCAGTACAACCGTATCCACCAAGCGGAAAATCTGAAACGCTTCCCCCGACCGCATCAAGATGCCGCGTTCCGCTGCTTCTCCACTCGCCCGGATAATGGCAAGCGGCGTCGCCATCCCAATCGCGCAGGGATAGCCCATGACCAATACGCCAAGTACCGAAAACCCTGCCCGGACCCAATCGGGCTGCCCGGTAAGTAACCAGCTGCCCAAGGACCAGACCAAGCCGCTGATCGCTGCCAAGGTAAACACCGCTGGAACATAGACGTTCAGAATCCGGTCGACGAGCCGCAAAATGCCTGGTTTCATGACACGTGCCTCGGCCACTTGGCGGGCCACTTTTTGCAGAAACGAATCTTCCCCGACACGGGTCACCTCGACGACCAGGCTCCCATTGACATTCAACGACCCGCCAATCACTTCGCTTCCCGTTTGGACATCTACGGGCAGAGGTTATCCTGTCACGAGTTGCTGATCGACCGCCGATGCTCCTTGCACTACTTGCCCATCAATGGGAATGCGCTGGCCAGGTCGGACCCGGACGTGTTCGCCTACGCGCAGCGCCTCAACGCCCACTTCTTCTTCCAAACCATCTTCCTTCAATCGCGTGGCGGTTTCCGGGCGCAGATCCATCAGTTTGCGGACGGACTGTGAAGACCGGACATGGACCAGGATTGAAGCATACCCCCCGATGCAATGAAAGGCGAGAACAAACGTCGTCGCACCGAAAAAAGCACCGGCTGGAAAAACCGGATAGTATAGACCCATCAGCCCACCGGCGATTCCCGCCATAGCGGCAGAACCTGCCAGCACATCCTGATTGAGGATGCCGCGACGCAGTGACTGCCAAGCGTTACGCAAGACGAAAGATGCAGGACCTGCAGCGGTGAGGACCGCCAAAATTGCCTGTCCGTACGTCCGCCAGAGAGAAGGGCCCAGCCAAAGGGTGAATGCCATGAGGATGGAAGCCAGCACAATTAAAACTCCCGCCATCCAGGCAATGTGTTTCGCCTTTTTCAGTTCTTGCTCTTCTTCTGCAAACGTATCATGATCCGGTTCACGCGAGGTAAAACCCAAGTCATTCAACGTGCGCATCATCTTTTCCGGACGTACGCGCCCCGCATCGTATTCAATAAGGACCTCCTGATGCGCGATGCTCACCTGCGCATCGATTACGCCATCCAGCCGCGTCAATGCCCGGTGAATGGAGTTGGTGCAAAGTGAGCAGTGCATCCCACCGACTTTCATTTGAAGCTGGCTCATCACTGGTCGCCTCCCTGCACCTTGAAACCAAGCGACTTGATTTTCTGGCGAACGTGTTTTGCCGAAACTTCTTCGGTCGCTTGAAGCTCCACCTTTCCTTCGGAATGGTCTGCTTGGACATTGGAGACGCCCGGGATTTCATTCAGCACCTTTTGGATCCGATTCTCGCAGCCTTCGCAATGCATTCCTTTTACTGTGAATGTTTTCAGTTGGGTATTCATCCATATCTCCTCCTTCAATTGGTAAGCTATCGAATTTATCGGACTGGCAAGGCAGTCCCTTTAAGTGACTGGATGATCGGACAGTCGGCTTTCGTCCCCGTGGAACGAGGACATTTTCCAGCCAACTCTTCCAGCAGATTCTTCATGTTCTTCAGTTCTTCAATCCGTGCTTCCATTTCCCGTACTTTGTGCATCGTGAACTCATACATGTCTTCGGTCTGAAACTCTGGTTTTCGAGATGCGGATAACAGTTTCTTTATTTCTTCCAGACTAAAACCCAGGCTTTGCGTCCTCTTGATGAATTGGACGTCTTGGACAACTTCAGAAGGAAAATTCCGGTATCCCGAATCTGTACGTGGAGATTCCGGAATCAACCCAAACTTCTCGTAATAGCGAACGGTTTCAATATTGACGCCAGCGGCTTTGGCCACTTCCCCGATTTTCATACGCTTCCGCCTCCTTTACCTAGAGTATAAACCCTGGACCGTACTACAGGGTCAAGCAGTGGACGTTTAGTTGAATCGAAATCCCATTACGTCTGTCAAACCGGCTTTCTCTGGCTATTTTTACTAGAAATAATCCTTAAGCACGTAGAGGGACTATCCTTATTAACCACCGCTGTTTATTTGAACGGCTGCTTTTCACCTTGAAAGAGGGCATAGAAAAGGAAAGAAGAAAGGGAAGCTGATGTGCACACCGGAAGCAACAGATGAAGTCATGGATATCAACGGCATCCGGAGGGCAATTGCTGCCGTAGCAAAATAAGCAACTGACAACCTAACATTGGATATTAATTTATGGAATGAAGGGATTTTCTAAGTAGGAATAGAAAGATATGAAATGAAGGTTGTACAATACTGGTAATAGCTTAATAGAACCGGGCTGCCTGTTCATTCGAGCTAGAAGGTGTTTGAATCTAGATTAGAGGAGGAAAATAAATGACCACTAGATTAGCTATTAATGGGTTTGGACGTGTAGGAAGAACAACATTAAGAAGATTATTGGATACGAATTCGGAACTGGAGCTAGTTGCTGTGAATGATTTAGCTAATATTGAAAACTTAGCTTATTTATTAGAATTTGATACAACATATGGGCGATTAAAGCATGATGTTCAGGTACATGAAAATGTCTTGGTTGTTGGTGAGAAGGAAATTAAATTCTACCAAGAAGCTGATGCAAAAGATCTCCCGTGGAATGAGTTGCAAATTGATATCGTGTTAGAAGCAACCGGTATTTATAAAACGGCTGATAAGGCTCAGGCACATCTTGACGCAGGTGCTAAAAGAGTAATTATAACTGCTCCAGCAGATCAGGAAACGAAGATGATTGTTTACAGTGTTAATGAGAGCATTGTTACAAAAGACGACATGATCATTTCTTCAGCTTCTTGTACAACTAATGATTTAGCTCCAGTTGCGAAAGTATTACATGATAACTTTGGAATTGTAACTGGTTATATGACTACAATTAAAGCCTATACACCTTCGCAAAAATTACATGATAGCCCTAATACGGATATGAGGCGCGGACGGGCAGGAGCGATGAATGCAATTCCGACTTCTACTGGAGCAGCAAAAGCTGTCGGAAGAGTCATTCCTGAATTAAACGGAATTATTGACGGAACGGCAGTAAGAGTACCACTTTTAGGTGGGGCAATAGTGGAGTTTTATACAAACTTAGAAAGAAAAGTAACAATTGAAGAAGTGAATGAAGCCATGAAAGAAGCTACGAGTCCCTCGTTTGAATACTCTGAAAAACTAATTGTGTCCTCAGACGTTGTTGGAACTTCAGCCGGAGGTATTTTTGATGCCACATTAACTGATATCGTTGAAAATGGGGATAAGCAGCTTGTTAAAACTGTTTCTTGGTACGACAGCGAATATGGATTTGTATCTAATCTGGTTCGTTTGACTGAACATTTTGCTCAAGTCATTAAATAAATGTCAATTGAAATAGCCGGTTTTGAATCTTCAAAAAGGGGGTGAGAAAACATGCAAACCAAAACTTTAGATGTTAGGGGAATGACTTGTGGCCACTGCAAAATATCAGTAGAAGGCGCGCTAAAAGGTTTAGAAGGAGTATCTGCTGCAGAGGTAGATTTAAACTCTGGTAAAGTGGAAGTTACCTATGACGAATCAAAAATTTCCTCAGAGAATATGAAAGAAGCTGTGGAGGAACAAGGCTATGACGTAGCATTAAAATAGATGGTATAAGTGAGTTTCCTAGATTGGAAGCTCGCTTTTTTTGAAATATGCTTGTTTGAGGTGGACGCCATCCAAACATCACCATCTGAGATTCGGGTTAGCAAAAGAGACTGCACTCTCCTATACCCTTTCGCTTCCCTGGTTCCATGACATTCAGGTTTTGATTTGGTAAATTTTTATAATTTCCGCATTTGTAGAGTTGCGGTTGCGCTTCATCTGGATGACATTGGACTTCTTTCTCAGGATAGAGTCGTTTCGGTACCCTTTTTTTGACCCCTTTTTGAAGCCATACAGAAAAACGCCTTGTATAGAATTTTGGTATTTTCATACCTTTTTTCAATGCAAGGCGTTTTTTAGTTTTATGTTTTTAGGTTATTGTCCAAAGTGATACCGAAGTAATTTATGCTCTTTCTTGCAAGTTAATTTCTATCAGCGACTTTCATGACAAATGGAAAAGCGAGAACGCCCGCGTCTGAGAATTTGAATTCAACCCATAGTTTATAAAAACCAGGTGAAGGGAACTGAGCTTCAAATACGGGTTTGTCTTCTGATACTGGATGGACGTGGATAAATTTTTCTCCTTGTTCATCCAGCACAACTACATGGCCTAATGCCCCTAAGTAAGGCAAAGGAGTTTCGCCGTTTAAATCAAAAGATAGAGCAGCTGATTTTCCGGCAGTCAGCTTTGGATGGTGAAACGTAACGGTTTTACCCTCGACTTCTTTTGTAGCACTATCCCTTTCCGCAAGCATCTCCCAATCGATGCTTGGGGTGTCAGTAACCTTGCCGACTGTTATCGTAATTGGCTCGATAACATAAGTCATTCTTCCGGGATTGATATCCGCGAAAGCAAGGTAACGTCCCGGAGGCAGTTCCAACACCACTTCGAAATCTCCAGAAGCATTTTCGATGGGGTGGACATGTAAAAAAGTTTCTAAATCTGCACTGGTAATAACCAGGTGCATTCTTTTTTCGTGAGTTTCAGTTAAAGCTACAGCATTGTTTTCTTTATCACGAACTTTAATCGTCACTATCCCGTAGTTATAAGTGATATTTATTTGGACTTCGGGAAGTTTTTCATCCATATCATGATATTTACGATTTTTGTGGTGTTCATTGTGATGTTCATGTTCCAAAAGAAACTCCTCCTTTTTTCTCCATTAGTAGTTGTTTGCATTTGTAGACATGTTTTCTTTAGTTGTTTGTGGATGGCATTGTGCCTCAGGTTCTGGTGCTTTCTCAAGTGCCATCCATCTGCCGCGACTGAATTGAATCACCAACACTACCGCACGAAAAGCGATATCAATTCCTATCGCAATCCAGACACCAGCCAACCCCCATCCCAACTGTATTCCTAACAGGTAGACAAGCAGTGTGCGGATAGCCCACATACCAAAAGCGGTCAAATACATCGGAAATTTTGTGTTGTTCGCTCCTTGAAATGCGCCGGTCAAAACCATCAAAACCGCAAGAAAAGGTTGGAAAACACCTGAAATTTTCAATGCAGTCCCAATATCGCTGATTACTTCCGGATCTTCTGTAAAGAAAGACGCGGCCCAGTCTCCAAAGAAGAACAAGACTGCTCCCAAGAGCGTCATGAACACTACGGTTACTTGGGTGGAAAGTTTTGCATACTTTCTGGCTTCTGCCAAATTGCCGGCGCCAATCTGTTGGCCTACCAGGATTGTTGCTGCGGTAGCAAAGCCATACCCAATCATATAGGAAAATACTTCAACGTTACCGGCAATCTGGTGAGCCGCAAAGGCATTGGTCCCAAGGGCTACCACGAAACCGAAATAGACTATTTGGCCGGCCCGCATGACCAAACGTTCTCCGGCTGCAGGTGCACCAAGTGTGGAGAGCTCCATTAAGTGGCCCTTATCCAGTTGCCAGTAGTGTTTTCTGAATGTCAGTACTTTTTCTTTGTTTACATAATAGAAAAGGGCTAAGCTGCCTATTAAACGGGAAACCACGGTGGCTATGGCGGCACCGACAATTCCAAGTTCGGGAATGAATAAAAAACCGAATATCAAAACATAATCAAGCACAGCATTGATGCCGTTGATGACTATACTTATCATCATCGGCGTTTTGGTGTCGCCAGCCCCTCTTAGAATCGCACTCATTACAAACATTAACGACATGATGACTGAAGGAATACCTACAATCCGGAAATACAGTGATCCCAATTCCAGGACTTCTTCTTCGATTCCCATCAGCCGTAACAGTGGTTCTGCAAAGAACCATGTAGCTAAACCGGTGAGAATCCCAAAAATGATTGCCAGAATAATGGATTGCTGCGAGATGTGCCTGGCCTTTTCGGGTTGGTTCGCACCAAGGAAGTTCGCAATTCGGACATTGGCTGCGACCCCGATCGCCATAAACAGGGCAAAGTAAATGGCAAGGACTGCATTCGTAATCCCAACTGCTGAAACGGCCGCCAAACTGATTTGGGAAACAAAATACGTATCCACAAAACCCAGTAACGTCTGAAAGAAGTTTTCAATTACTGCTGGTATCGCTAGAACGATAATAATCTTTAGCCGTTCTTTATCTGTTTTTGGTTGAAGAGGTTGATCAACCAGCAAGTTCTCTTTCATCATTTTTCTCCTTTCCGGAACTTCCCTCAAAAAACAAAGACACACATAACGTGTGTCCTATTTCAATTGTTGAGAACTCTAGTATGCAATGCTGCAATATAGAAGTTGCCACTCGGGTATTTAGCTGAGTTTTAAAAGGTTCCTGGTTTCATTTCTAGAGGAAGACATTATGGAATTAGTTTTTCAAACTACTATTCACTTCTCATATGTCTGAAATGTTCTAACACTTTTTGTTGCTCATCGGGATTGCTGAAGGGTGTGACTTCGGCTTCATTTTCTTTTAAAAATGTAGTTACTTCTTTCAATAGTTGCATTTGTTGAAGTGCCATCTCCACATGCGCCGTTTTGACTTCGGGATTTTTCATTTTTAAAGCAGAAATAAAGTTATCCATCGCCATTGATTGTGTAGTGGCTTTTGCTTGAAGTGCTAAATGAATTTCCATCTCGGTGGCTGCTTTCTGTTTTTTCTCCTCGCTGCTTGTACTGTTTGAGAGTTCTTCCAATGGTGGCACTTCTGAAAAGTCGTTTTTATCTGGATCAATCATTTCCAACATCACAGATACATGACTTTGCATGGTCTTTAGTTTTACACTAAGTAAATGGTGAAGAAATGGGTTTTCTACTTCCTTCAAGTGCATTTTAACTGTTGAAATGAGTCCATCATGTGCTTCTAGATGTGACGTGAGTAACCCGGTATCTGTAGATGGTAATAACATAAAAAAACATCCTTTCGTATGGTTATTGTTTTAATGCTATATAAACTTCTACCCTTCCCTTTTCCTCATAAACTCCATAGAAAATGCATAATTTCTTTCGGGAATAAATGCTTTATAAATGTAAATGGCTTGCAGAATAGACAAGTAAAATCCACTTTACCCAGTTTGGATACGACCCATCAGTTTATGCCAGAAAATGACGGGTAGATAAAATTAAGCGCTAAATTTTAAGAAGAAGTCTTAAAAATTGAAAAGGCTAGCAAGTACTAGCTGTAAACAGAATCATATTTATTGCGGTAACAAGAGATACAAAGTTCTGTTTGCTGTCTCTGTTATTAACGCTCGTCTCAATAAGGTGTTTACAAATCAATAAATTCTCAAAGTTAAAGTTTTCTGTTCCTATGCTTGAAAGGAGGAATCTTGATGAGTAAAAACAGGGCGCTTAACATCCCTGATCGTTCAGAATCTTACTGGCTTGATTCAGTGGAATTCCCGACCTTTCCTTCGCTAGAGGAAAACTGTGAAACGGATGTCGTCATTATAGGCGGGGGAATTTCGGGCATTATGACAGCTTATCTGCTGGCCATCGAGGGATACCGCGTTACTTTAGTTGAAGCAAGACGTCTTTTAAGTGGAACAACAGGTTTTACGACGGCAAAGTTAACTTCGCAGCACGGTCTCATTTACGACTACCTGCTTCAAAACGAGGGTAGCAAGACAGCGAATTCTTATTATGAGGCAAATGAGGCAGCTATTTCATATGTCAAAAACTTAATCACTGAAAAAGGAATTGACTGTGATTTTTCTGAAGAAAAAGCGTATGTTTTTGCCGAAGATGAAAAGCAACAGGAGAAAGTTAAAGAAGAAGCGGAAGCTTATCGAAAGATAGGTATTGATGGTGGATTCATAGATAACATTCCTCTTGATGTCCACAATCTGGGGGCAGTTGTCATGAATCATCAGGCACAGTTCAATCCGGTTAAGTTTCTTAAACCCCTGGTTGAAGAAATTGTTGCAAAAGGTGGCAGGGTTTTTGAAAACACAAGGGTAGACGATATTGAATCGAATAAGCGTCCGGTCGCCGTCACAAGGGAAGGCCGAAGAGTGGAAGGAGATTACTTGGTTGTCTGTTCCCACTATCCTTTTTATGATAAAGAAGGGTTTTACTATGCACGCTTGAGTCCTAACCGGTCATACAGCATTGCGGCAGAAACAGACAAGGAATATCCGGGTGGCATGTATGTCAACGCCGGCCAACCTGCCCATTCCCTACGCTCCATTCAGTTAGAGGGCAAGGAACTGGTTTTGGCAGGGGGCTATAGTCATTATGTGGGGCATAAACAGAAGACAGAAGAAAGCTATAATCAGCTGTATCAGTTTGTGAATCAGACGTTTGGAGTCAAAAAAGTCCCTTATCGCTGGTCAGCTCAGGACCCAGCTACTCTCGATCAGATACCGTATATCGGCAGATATTCAACAGAAATGGAGAATGTGTTTGTGGCGACCGGATACCGCAAATGGGGGATGAGTTCGGGTATTTTAGCCGGCCAGTTATTAACAAACTTGATCAGTGGGAGAGGTTCAAAGTACGAGGAGACGTTTTCTCCTTTACGGCCGATTAAGGAGCCGGGCATGAAAAAGCTCACTAAAGAGAGTTTTCATGTTGGTAAAATGTTTGCGGAAGACAAAGCGGAAAAACCAGCCGGGCAGTTCACGGACTTGCAAATAGATGAAGGGAAAGTCATCAATTATAACGAACAGCGGGCCGGCGCTTACCGCGATGAACAAGGTGATTTCCATGTCGTGGATACCACTTGTACTCATATGGGATGTCAGACACATTGGAACAACGCGGAACGCACGTGGGACTGCCCATGTCACGGATCTCGCTTTTCCTATAACGGTGATGTAGTGGAAGGACCCGCAACAAAGCCTTTAAAGAAAATGAGAGAATAAGCAAAAGTGATTTTGAACCAGAAACAAGTAAAAAGTATGGCGGCCAAACAGGCTCCGCCATACTTTTTATTTGTCTGGAATTTCATTTCACTCAGGGCGTTACTATATTGGCAGCTTTGGTAACACGAAATGAAAAAGTAGAGTATTACTGCAGTCCGTAAGAGGGGAATTACCTTTTGACAAGAACCGCCTGGCTTCCAAGTGCTTCGTAACTCTCAAAAAATTTATCTTCCGGATGGGTGACAAGTCCTTTAAGGGGGTCCATAACAGTGACTTCCCCATCTTTCCAACCGTCCAACACGACTGTATGCAGATTAATGAATGAAGAGTGGAATTCATCAGTTCCATCAATATACCAGCCGCCGGATGTGATGGGTGGCGACAAATCGAGTGTGACCCAAACGATTACGGGAATATTTTGATCCATATAAGAAAGAATTTCCTCACGTGAACTTCCGCTGACATTTTTCGTGATTAGACGGCTTCCTTTATCATCAATAATTTTCTTGGAGGCTTCAACAATGGGGCCGGCAAATGCATACCAAGCCTCATTTGTATTTCGCGGATCACCGGCATAAGCCTGATGAGGGTCCGGTCCAATCCGTTTGCCTTCTTGATACTTTAAAGGTGCTCTAGGCAAGTAGTCATCGGCCATTTTCGTCTTTGTGGTTTTTAGGCCGTGATAGGTGAGAACGGCTGTTAAAGTGGTGATTTCACAACCATTCGGAAGTTCCGGATTTTGTCGAACCGTTGGTATGCCGAGGCGGTTTGCTTCACGTTCGGCGTATGTCTCTATCACAACCGGCGAGCTGGCTGTTTCATGTACATAAGAAGTTTCTTCTGCCACTCTAAAGGTGGTTGAATCTTCATCCTCAGCTATGATTCTTAGCCAATATTCTTTTCCCTCCACCAATTCTTCTACGTTCATTTCACCGGCATCATCGGATTTTACAGAGTCCCTCAATGTGCTTGTGCCGGCGTCAATGATGTACATTCGATAATTTTCCAACGGCAGGCCGTTTCTGGAATTTTTCAATAAAAAGTTCCTGGAAGAGTCATTCTGCTGGGGGTTATTCAACTCAAAGCCCTCTGTCACGAGTTTTTTTATGGAGATACCCAGCGATGCAGGACTAAATCCGATAATAAAAAAAGATAAGATAACCAGGAACAAGAACCGCAAAAACTTATGGGATGTTTTCAAACGAACACCTCCATTAACGAGTGAATGTAAGACAGGCGATCAATCGAAGTACTTTTTATACCAAATCAAGAACATGAAAATCGTCCATATTTTTCGGGCATTGTTCGCTTTTTTTTGATAATGGTCATTTAATAAAGCCATTATTTCTTGTTGATCAAAGAATTGGGCGGCATTTGCACTTTCAAAATAGGCTTGGACCTTCACATAATACCGTTCTTCCCGTAACCAATGGCGGATAGGGACAGGAAATCCGATTTTTTTGCGGTTCGCAGATTCTTCAGGCAAAGCTCGTCCCGCTGCCAAACGGAAGGCATACTTCGTGTCGATATCATTTATGCGGTACTTGACCGGCACCTTGGCAGCGACATTCATAACTTCCCGGTCCAGAAAAGGCACACGAAGTTCAATGGAGTGGGCCATGCTCATTTTGTCTGCTTTCAGTAAGATATCATCTACCAGCCAAAGATGTAAATCCAGGTATTGCATTTTTGTCACATCATCTTCTTGTTTAACCTGGTCGTAATAAGGTTTTACGATTTCTTTTACGGATGGGGCCTGATTATAATCATTTGTTAAAAGGCCGTGAGCTTCTTTTTCTTCAAATATTTTTGCCTGTCCGATAAACCATTCTTCAGGGGACAGCCCGCCCTTTACCAAGAAATTCTTCCCTCTGACGTCAGGCAGCTGTTTGGCGATCATGCCGAGTGGTTTACGCACCACACCAGGAAGTTTCTTGTATTTTTTCATGGAGGATGTGGTGTCATACTCTGCGTAACCGCCGAACAATTCGTCTGCTCCCTCACCGGAAAGAACGACTGTCACATCACGGCTGGCCATTTCAGCCAGGAAATACAACGGAACAATAGAGGGATTGGAATGAGGTTCGTCCATCATGTACTGGATCTCTTCCAGCTTGTCGAAGCATTTTTCCGAATCCAGTATTTCATTTACGTTCTCAATGCCAAGCTCATCCGATAAGGCTTTGGCATTGTCGATTTCCGAGAAATTTTTGTCGCTGAAACCGACTGTAAAAGTTTTATCAGGCTTTAAGACCGAAGCGACATAACTGGAATCTACGCCACTGGATAAAAAGGAACCGACCTTCACATCACTGATCCGATGCGCCTGTACGGATTCTCTGACCACTTGATCTATTTCATCAACCATGTTATCCAACGGTTGTTGGTCAGCAGGATTAAACTCAGGTGACCAATAGCGTTGAACGCTAATTTCTCCGTTTTGATAGGTCATATAATGAGCCGCAGGTAATTTAAAGACATCTTTAAAGAATGTTTCATTTAATACTGGAAATTGAAAAGTGAGATATGGCTTCAACGCTTCTTTATTCAATCTTTTATTAAAGTGGGGATGTGGCAGGAAACTCTTAATCTCAGAACCGAACAAAAGGGTTCCGTTCATCTGTGCATAATAGAAAGGTTTGATCCCGAACATATCACGCGCAGCAAATAACTTTTCCTCTTTCCGGTCCCATATCACAAAAGCAAACATTCCGCGCAGCTTACCAATCAAACTCTCACCAAACTCTTCGTATCCGTGGATAAGTACTTCACTGTCTGTATGGGTAACAAAAACATGTCCCTTGGCAATAAGTTCTTCGCGCAGCTGCATAAAATTATAGATTTCACCATTGAAAATCAATACATATGATTCGTCTTCATTGTATAGAGGCTGACTGTCTGCCTCTAAATCGATGATGCTTAAGCGGCGAAAGCCTAAAGCGGTTTTGTTATCAATGAACATGCCAGAGGAATCAGGTCCCCGGTGTATGATCGTGTTCATCATTTTTTCCAAAACAGCTGATGCGTTATTCGTTTCGCCTATAAATCCTGTAAATCCACACATAAGTTGTTGCTCCATTCATTGTTTAATATTTTTGAACTTCCGTATTATAAATTTTTAATGTGCAGATTCTATGCATAAATTAAAAAGGAATTTATATACAATTTACGAAAGTGGATTATCGTTTCTACACTTTTCATTACTGAAAAACCGGCAGTGCCTATAGGTGTTTTCTGAAATAGTTGCTAATATCACAAAGAGTTTTTTCTTTTATTCTTTGCCCAGATCAAGAGAAACGATAGAAGGATCAAAATAAATAAGCCGTACTGGTAACCGGGAGGTATGGATTCTACCAGGCCATAGACAACAGCCACTTCGAGAGAAACGGCCGGAATCTTCCCTATGGTGCTGGCAATCATGAATAAGCCACCTGGAATGGGTGTTAAGGCAGCACCTGCTGTCACTAAACCTGAGGGGACAAAAGGAACTAAGCGCAGCAAGATGATTACCCAAAAAACACGACTTATCGAAGAACTTTGGATGCATCTCCAAAACGACCGCTTCAACCATTTGGGATTGATTTTTGCAAACCCGAATCGATACAAGTGAAATCCGAGGACTGCACCGAAAATTTCCCCCGACAATAAGAGGATTGTTCCCAAGGTTAACCCGAAAGAACTGATATTGAGGGCGGTGAGCAGAAAGCTTGGGAAAAAGCCGACTGCACCCATGCTTATGTTAAAAATGAGTAAAAGCAGAAACTCAAAAACAGGGAATTGAATGTTGATGGTATGATCCGCCTCCTGCACTGTTAAAAAGATTGATAAATTGGTGGTGTTTAAAAAGTTTCAAGTGAGCACAATTTTATGACAGAGAAGTGCTTTCTACAGTCGTTTTTTCCTTACTCGATAATACAGAAAACTCAACATGCTACCGACTATTACTAACAAATAGAAGGCATTCGAAAAAACTTGTTCTAAAAATGAGCGAGAGTCCTGGTGAATAGAGGAACGGCTTTGCGCAGCATCACCGATAACCGAGAACTGATAAGAAGACAAAAGAATGCCGTTTTGATCGGTAATCCTTAATTTGCCGTCTTCTGTTACATCGATTGCTACTTGTTCATCTGCTTGATGCGTATAAGCTATTTCTCGGGGCGTAACGTATTCTGCTTCTCCGGCAAAAAAGCTACTGTTCGTTGGAATGCTGGAAGTCTCGAAATTGTCGAATCCAAAGTCCAATAGCTGAACCGTATCACTGTAAGCTTCTGCTTCTGAGCTGCTTTTCAAGGTAACGACAATTAAATCCAAGTTTTCTCTACCGGCTGTCGTCACCAGCGTGACCCCTGCTTCTGGAACAAAACCATTTTTACCGCCTGTTACGCCTTCATAAGGTTTTTCCCGTAACAGTTTATGATGCGTATACAGAGTGGTGTCCCAGGATTCGCCATTCCACGGCAGTTCTTTTGTTCCGAACATTTTCATGAATTCTTCGTTCTTCGTCGCATATCTGGTTAATTCCGCCAAGTCTTGGGCTGTAGTTACATGCTGGGGATCGAAAAGACCGTGGGGATTTTCAAAGTTCGTATCCTGCAACCCGATTACGTCTTTTAAGTATAAATTTACATCAGAAGCAAACGATTCAACACTGCCGCTGATGTGTTCAGCAACGGCCACGCCGGCATCATTTCCGGAGTTGACCAAGAGCCCCAGCAACAGTTTTTCTAAAGTCACTTGTTCGCCCTCTTCCAAGTAAACCCGGGTGCCCTCGGTACTTCGTGCTTTTTGACTGACTGTGACGACATCATTTAAATTCCCCTGCTCAATCGCATAAATAGCTGTGGCGATTTTTGTTACACTGGCAGGATACATCTGTGACTGTGCATTCTTTTCGTAAAGGACTTGCCCAGTAGTTGCCTCCATCACAATAGCTGCTTCACTGGATAGGACTGGGAGGGGAGGGGCAATAGTTTTACTGAAAACGGCAGATGCGAATAGTGTATGGATCATAACTAGAATTGTTGAAACAGCAACTAATTTTTTCATAATTACTCCTGGTTAATTTTTTTCATTCAACTTCGTTATAAAATTGACTGTTTCCCGGTCCGAGTCAGTCGGCAGATGGAAGTTTTGCTGATACTTCTCGTGTCCTTTGCCTGTAATCACAACCCAGTCACCTGACTGGCTGTCTTCTATCGCTTGTTTAATGGCCAAAGTGCGATCAGGAACAATGTCTCCCTTGTCACTTCCGTAAGCGTCATGCAAGTTTCTTAAAGACGTTATCATTTCAGCAGGAGGAACAGCGTTTAAGTCGTCCAGTGTCAAAATGTATTTGTCGCTTAACTTGTTTGTGAGTGATAGCATGGCTTTTCTTTTACTCGCATCTCTGTTACCCCGAAACCCGAAAACATGCGTTATTTTTGGGGCTCCTTGCTGCTTTGCTGTTGTTAAGCAGTAAGAAATCGCGTCAGGTGTATGCGCGTAGTCAATGATAACGGTGACGCCGTTCACTAGTTTATAGATTTCAAATCGTCCATCAACACCTTTGAATTCACCGATAGAGCGAAGAATATCACTTTGGTTTACACCTATTAACTTCGCAGTCAGATAAGCCATTAACGTGTTGTAAATATTGTGTACGCCGTTCATGGGAGAATGGACGGTCATATATTCGTTATCCGTCTCAACCAAAGCACTGGATTCTTCTGAATTCAAACTCGAAATCCGAAGGTGGTTTTCTTCGGACTCGCCAATCGTGCAAACGGTTTTTCCTCTACTCCGTAAAATCTTTGTTAGTTTTACACCCCAGGGGTTATCCTGATTCACAATAGCTTTACCGTTGGCTTTCAACTGGTTAAACAACAGCAATTTTGCCGTAAAGTATTCTTCCATCGTGGAATGGTAATCGAGGTGTTCAGGATGCAGATTGGAAAATAGACAAAAATCAAATTCAATGCCTTCTGTCCGCCACTGGGTTAACGCATGGGATGAAACCTCCATAATGATGACCTCATCCTGGCTCATAGATAAAAGCTTATGTAAAACAAGGGAACTGGGAGTAGTATTGGAACTTTGAATTCTTTCGCCGTTTACAATATTCTGTAAAGTACCAATCACGGAACAGGACTTCCCATTGCTTTCCAAAATATGTTTTAGCATATAGCACGTCGTTGTCTTGCCGTTTGTGCCCGTAATGCCGATTACTGTTTTGTGTTTCGATGGATTGCCATAAAAATTTCCGGCAAGTATCCCAAGTGCTTGCCGACTATTTTCAACTTGTATATAGGGTACAGGTAAACTGGCGATGGGCTGTTCTCCTATTACCGCTATGGCCCCCTTTTTCAGTGCGCTATCAATGTATTGATGGCCATCTTTTTCAAAACCCTCAACGGCAACAAATAAATCACCCTCATTGATATTTTGTGAGTTGTCTGAAATCCCTTGAATATTAACGTCTGGAGCCAGATGGTTAGATAGAGATTTCAGTTCAATACCATCTAATAAATAACTTAATTTCATTTTTCAAAACCTCTCCGATACCTTCTTTATAATCGATTTATATTAACCAAATAGTATTGAGAAAGTGTGCAGATTTGGAAGCAGGTAAGAAGTGTAAAGAAAATGACCTGCTTGATATGAAAATGTAACAATCATTTTTGAATCTACTGTAACGAAAGTGCTTGTTTTTGTCTTCGCAGATAATTTCACATAAGTCTTCTGTTATTCGAATGAACACAGGTTTTATACAGGAGAAAAAAGGTCAAGATAAAATCTAGTACAACCACAGTGAGCAAAAAAGTCAGAAACGAAATTGAGTAATTGAGACTGTCACTAGCACAAAATGAGAAAGCTATCTGGTCACAGATAGCTTTCTCATTCAAATAGCTATATTAAATGTAATAGAAGTTATTCAGCAGTAATTTCACTTTCTGTCACCCACATGTGGTTTGTCACTTCTTCTCCTGTAGAGGCTGTGTAATCAATCATATAAACCGTCGTTTCCTCAGCCGAGTCGATGACCACATTGGCTCCATCCATTCCATCCATGTGATCTGCATTCACCGTAACTTCTGTTCCGGGCTGCAGCGGCTCTTCGCCGGGATTTTCAAGCTCTTCGTGAACGACCCATTTGTGATCTTCAACTGGTTCACCGCCATCTGTCGGTGTGTACGAAATGGAATAGACCGTCGTATCAAAAGCTCCGGACACTGTCGCTTCAACTCCCTGCATCCCCGCCATGTGGTCTGCTTCCACTGTGACCTGGCTTCCGACTTCATAAGTCGGATTTTCTGCCGCTTGTAATCCGTCAGGGACTTCGCCTGATCCGGAATGATCCATATCCATGTCCATATCTTCTTCAGATCCACTGTCCATCGGCATTTCTTCGCCCGTATTCTCTTCCATTTCCATATTTTCGTGGCTTTCTGTTGCTGAACCATCTTCTGCATTGTCTGAACATGCACTCAACGTAAGGGCAAGCGCCACCGATGCAGCCCCCATAAGTAAGTTTCGTTTTGTCATATTAAATCGCCTCTTTCTGTTCGTCTTTCACTCAGTCTATCTTAATAATTTGCATTTGCTGTGCAGAAAAGATGTCATCTTCTTGAAGAGTGGAATAAATAGGGGGTGAAACAGAGTTTCTGCACAAAAAATTGAAACTTTTCCGTTAGACTGTTTAAGTACGTATGTTAAGATAAAAAAATTCAGAAAACCGATAAATTTGGAGGACATAAAGATGGAGAAGAGAATACTGGTGAATGCACTTCTATCCCTAACTTTGTTAGCAGGATGCACCAATAATACAACGGAATCATTCGAAGTACCGTTTGAAGGGGAGTTAAGCCATGTCCACGGAATGGGCTATGCAGGAGGTGGAAAGGATTTGTATTTTGCTTCACACAGCGGCCCCAAGATATATCGCGAGGGCGAATGGTTTGAAACAACGGATAATGTTTACGACTACATGGGCTTTAACGCCATAGACGAGGGCTTTTATTCTTCCGGACACCCGAGCGCGGATTCAGACTTGCCCAACCCGCTTGGGATTCAACGTAGTCTTGATGGCGGAGAAACCTTGGAAGAGATTGCTTTCCAAGGAGAAACGGACTTCCATGCCATGGCCGTAGGATACAACAGCCATGACATTTTCCTGCTTAACCCGGCAAAAAATTCCTTGCTGGAAGCAGGGTTTTACAAAAGTAATGATGAAGGAGAATCATGGGAACCGGTCGACGCGGCAGGGGTAGCAGGTGAAGTCACTGCGCTTGCCCTTCACCCGACCGATTCGAACTTCGTTGCTGCAGCTACTGCGGCAGGTGTTTATATTTCACGGGATGGCGGAGAAACCTTTGAGGCGATTACAGCGGAAAGTGAAACAGGCACAGCGGTGCACTTCACCGGAGACGCTTTGTATTTCGGGAGCTATGGGACAACGGCGGCATTGATAAAGTATACGATTGAAAATGAAGAGCTGGAGACATTGAATATACCGGATCTTCCGGAAGATGCCATCGCTTTTATCGCACAAAACCCGAATGACGTGTCGGAACTGGCCATCTATACATTGCAAGGGCAGGCCTACTTATCGGAAGACGGATCACAGACCTGGGAAGCATTGCTGCAAGAGGGAAAAACCGATTAACGAAAACTGAAAAAGCGGTTTAACGAATTCAATTCAACGACTTTTGGGGTAGCCGGCTGCAAGATGCGCTAAACCGAATGGTCTTAAAGAGGGACGCCATGCTGAATAAACTTGCGTTAAAAATTGGATTACTTTTTTTTGTTTTTATCATCATCATTGAGTCGGTTCTGTTTTTGACTTTATACGTGACGTTTGTCAATGAACGGGTGGATGAAGTGATGACGAATCTACTCGCACGAGGCAATACACACAGTGAAGTATTGGCCGGCAGCTTTGAACCGGCAACGTTGGATCATGTTGCCCTCATGGAATCCGCTTCCGATTTCATCGTTATCATAACCGATGCAGATGGCAACGAACTGATTCACTCCGATTCAATTGAACCGGAGATGCAGGAAGTTTTGGAACACACCGACTTTGGTGAAGTGCCACAAGAAGGGCAAATAGTTGAAGAGAGATGGAACGAAAAAGAATTTATTGCGACCGACAGTCCGATTACGGTTGCCGGAGAACATCAAGGCCATGTGTTCATGTTTGCGGAAACGAGCCATATCAAACAGATGGTAAGTCATCTGAGAAATCAATTTCTGGTCGTGGGGTTGATTGCGATCGGGTTAACCGTGGTCACGATTTTTTTGTTATCACGACTGATTACGTTGCCGCTGATTCGGATGAAGAAAGCGACAGAGCAGTTGAGCAATGGAAACAACGAGGTCAAATTGAATATCGACCGAAATGATGAACTGGGCGAGCTGGCGAATGCCATCACTACACTTTCCAATGATTTGGACCGTTTAAAAAATGCCCGGAATGAGTTTTTAGCCAGCATTTCCCACGAGTTGCGGACACCGCTGACCTATATCAAAGGATATGCTGATATTGCGAGCCGCCCAGCTGCATCTGAGGAAGAGAAACGGGAATACATCTCCATTATTCGGGAAGAGACGGCACATTTGACCGAATTGATTCGTCAGTTGTTTGAACTGGCACAGATGGATCACAATCAGTTTTCAATCAGAAAAGAGGAATTTTCTTTAGAAGTCCTCTTTCAATCAGTCGTTGCTTTGGTCCGTCCAGCTTTTGACGAGAAAAGAATCTCGGTATCTATTCACTGCGAACGAGAAATCGTTGCTTCCATTGATCCCGAGCGTTTTCAGCAAGTATTGCTGAATGTATTGGACAATGCCCGAAAACACTCCCTTGAAGGAACACAAGTAACACTGAGGGGAACCCAGGACGAAAAAACGATTACGATCAATATTAGCGATCAAGGGGAAGGCATACCGGAACAAGATCTTCCGTTTGTGTTTGAACGATTGTACCGGGTAGACAAATCCAGATCCAGACAATACGGGGGAAGTGGTCTGGGGTTAGCGATTGCCAAAGAAATTGTCGAGGCGCATGACGGCCACATCACGCTCCGTAGTGAGCATGGAAAAGGGACAACTGTCCAAATCGAATTGAAAAGGGGGGATTCGCTTGCAGAAAGTACTGTTGGTGGATGATGAAAAACGAATGCTGGATTTAGTGTCTTTATATTTACAGCCGCATCGGTACCTCTGTAAAAAAGCATTAGGTGCACACGAAGCGCTCGCCTATCTAGAAAAGGAAGTGTTTGATATCATTTTACTCGATATCATGATGCCTGATATGGATGGCTGGGAACTGTGCCGCGAAATCCGGAAATTTTCGGATGTGCCAATCATTATGCTGACGGCGCGGGAACAACAGGAGGATATTGTTAAGGGATTGAATATCGGGGCGGATGATTACATCACAAAGCCGTTTAATGAAGATGAGTTGCTGGCCCGGATGGGGGCGCTGCTTCGCAGGAGAACTCCGAAAAATACCATTGAAGTGGACGGTTTGGTGTGGTACGAAGACCGGTTTGAACTTACGTACGGCAAACATATCATCAAATTGACGCCAAAAGAATTTCTGATGGTGGGCCACCTGATGAAGAATGCCGACAAAGTGTTTACGAGGGAGCAGCTGATCCAGTTAATTTGGGGATTCGACTCAGAGACGGAAGGGCGGACCATCGATTCGCATGTGCGAAATGTTCGGGAAAAAATCCGCCAGTCCGGTTTTCCGGTCGATCATCATTTTCTCACGGTTTGGGGAATCGGCTACAAATGGATCCATGAAGCAGAATGATGCTTGATAAAAGAAAAGGTCCGTCGGAAAATATTTCCGACGGGCCTTTTTGAGTAAGGTTATGCGGCGTTACGGCAAGCTTCTGCACATCTACGGCAAGCTTCCGCACAGCGTCTGCAATGTTCATGATGATCGGCGTGCTTCTCACATTCCTCTGCGCAAGCTTCGCAAATGGTTGCGCAAACGGCTGCCAGTTCGGAAACGAACGGTGAATTGCGAGTAATGGCATGTTCCAAAAATGCACAAATGTCCGCGCATTCCCGGTCTAATCGAATGCACCGTGCTAGCATCTTCACATCGTCTTCCTGCAGACAAGCGTCAAAACAATGGTTACATTCCGCTGCACAATCATGTAATGCCCGAATCAATTCCTGATGTTGTTCATGAGCCATGTTAAAACCTCCATTTCTTATTTTTGCTTCATTTACTGGATTTCCCTCTCCTTTCCAAACTAAACAGAAATACCGAAACTCCATAGAAACTGCACATTTTATAGACAAGTAATCAAATATTAAAATCAATGGTGCGGTTTTTTGGGGGGGGTCATTGTGAACTTCTAAATTAGAGTCATGGAAACAGCGATAAAGTAAAATGATACTAAACACTTGATATACCCTATATGGGTATGTTAAGTTTAAGGAAATATTACTTTAGGAGGAATAATAATGATTGAAACATTAAAAGTACAAGGTATGTCCTGCGGCCACTGTGCAAACTCGGTTGAAACGGGCGTCGGTGAACTCGAAGGGATTTCATCTGTGACAGTTGATCTTAAAAAAGGCGAAGTGGCAGTAGACTATGATACTGCCAAGACATCATTAAACGAAATTCAGAAAGCGATTGAAGAACAAGGGTATGACGTCGTATAAGGGTGCTTTCACAGCACTCTTTACTTTTAAATGAAATATACCCCCGTGTGGTATATTCGGCAAGAACTTTGTGAATGTTAAGAATGTAAATAGGGTTAAATAGGATAAGAACCACTAGTTTGGAGGAGGCGCACTGAATGGCTAAAAATGATAAAGACCATCACCACCATCAAGACGAACAGGTAGATCACAGTAAAATGGATCATTCCAAACATGTTGGGCATTCGTACCATGAAGACCAAGTGAAAGAAGGCATTCAAGACGACAGCAATCCTGCCAAAATTCATGATGATCATGCCCATCACAATCATGGTGGCCACGATCATAGTGACCATGGACATCACCATCATGGGAATTTCAAAGAAATTTTCCTGAAGTCGCTGCCCTTGGGCATTGTCATTCTATTATTGTCGCCGATGATGGACGTTCGGCTTCCTTTCCAATTTACTTTTCCATACTCGGATATTGTGGTCGCTGTATTAGCAACTATCTTATTGGTTTATGGCGGAAAACCCTTCTATCAAGGTGCAATCGCTGAATTTAAGGAAAAAGCACCGGGCATGATGGCCCTTATTTCATTAGGGATATCCGTTTCCTATTTGTACAGCATTTACGCCGTGCTGGCACGCTACGTAACCGGCGATCACATCATGGATTTCTTCTTTGAATTCGCGTCCTTGCTGTTGATCATGCTCCTTGGGCACTGGATTGAAATGAAGGCTGTCGGCGAAGCAGGAGACGCGCAAAAATCGCTCGCTGAATTAGTGCCGAAAGATGCACATGTGGTATTGGAAGATGATTCGATCGAGACGCGTCCCGTAAATGAGCTGAAAGTCGGAGACCTTGTACGGGTTCAGGCCGGAGAAAACGTCCCTGCCGATGGCATCATCAAAAGAGGCACCTCGCGGATCAATGAAGCTTTGCTGACGGGGGAATCTAAACCCATTGAAAAAGGAGCCGGAGACAAAGTAATCGGCGGTTCCACGAACGGTGCAGGCATCTTGTATCTTGAAGTACAGGAAACCGGCGACCAATCGTTCATTTCCCAAGTACAAGCCCTGATAAGCCAGGCGCAGGATCAACCTTCAAGAGCTGAAAACCTGGCTCAAAAAGTAGCCGGCTGGCTGTTTTATATCGCCATTGCGGCGGCTTTCATCGCTTTTGTCGTTTGGCTGTACATTGCTGACATTCAAACCGCTGTTCTTTTTACGGTTACGACATTAGTCATTGCATGTCCACACGCTCTCGGCCTTGCCATTCCGCTGGTTATTGCACGAAGCACCAGTTTAGGTGCAAGCCGCGGGCTGTTGGTGAAAGACCGCGAAGCATTGGAGCTGGCAACTAAGGCTGATGTAATGATACTGGATAAAACGGGTACATTGACTACTGGCGAATTTAAAGTTTTGAACATGGAAACACTGGATGGTCAACATACCGAAGCCGAAATCGCGGCGTTAATGGCAGGGATTGAAGGCGGGTCCAGCCACCCAATCGCCCAGTCAATCGTCCAATACGCTGAGAAACAAGGGATTCAGCCTGTCCACTTTGATTCGATTGATGTTGTGTCGGGTGCGGGTATAGAAGGAAACGCCAATGGCCGCAAATACGAATTGATCAGCCAAAAGGCACTTGGAAGAGATGTAGCGGTGGATGTTCCCAAAGGGGCAACATTAAGTATACTAGTTGAGGACGGGAATCCGATCGGTACGGTCGCATTAGGCGATGAATTGAAAGAAACGAGCAGAACGCTGATACAGGCATTGAAGCATTACAATATAAAACCGATTATGGCTACAGGTGACAATGAAACGGCTGCCCAAGGAGTAGCAGAGGAACTGGGCATTGAATACAGAGCCAATCAATCACCGCAAGATAAATATGATTTAGTGGAATCACTGAAAAATAATGGACAAACGGTTATCATGGTCGGCGATGGCGTCAACGATGCACCATCCCTTGCAATAGCAGACGTTGGGATAGCAGTCGGTGCCGGAACTCAAGTCGCCATCGATTCCGCTGATGTGATTTTGACTCAGTCGGATCCAGGCGATATTGAATCCTTTATCGAATTGGCCAATAAAACAACCAGTAAAATGAAACAGAACCTCGTGTGGGGAGCCGGTTATAACTTTATTGCCATTCCCATAGCGGCGGGTGTTCTAGCCTCCATTGGGATTACGTTGGCTCCTGCCGCAGGAGCAGTTCTGATGTCCGTGTCCACGGTTATCGTGGCTATCAATGCGATGACATTGAAACTAAGAAATAGAGCTGTTTAACACCGTGTTTAATTGTCGTACACGAAAAGTGCTGCCTCCCAAAAGTTGAATTTTCTTTAACCTTGGGGGCACAGTTTTGTATTAGGTTAAAGTCAAACGGAGGTTTGAAGACTTTGGATAATTAAATATATTTTTATAGTTAACATATGAAGGATTATCGGAAGGATAGAAGCTGATAAAAATCGCTTCTATCCTTTTTTGTTCATTTAAGTGTACTTTTACGAACGCTTAATAGATATATAGCCCATCCTTAAAAATTTAACTTAGGGACTTTTCCAGACCGATGCAAGCGATTGAATGGCCTTCCGAATTTCTCCGATAGTCGGAGCCCCATAGCCGATGATCACTCGGTCGGTGGATTTGGTTTCTTGATACATATGGGATACGGAATCAACTTCAATGCAGAGCGAATCAGCCCTTGCAATTGCTTCTCGTTCCGTTAAGTAGGCTGGTAATTGGACAATGATATGCAGTCCAGCCTCATCTCCTCTAACAGAAAAATCTTCTCCTAAAAATTCATCTATCGCTTCAATCAAGCACTTTCTCTTTGAGCGGTAAAGGGTTCGCATTTTGGCGATGTGCTTTTCATATCCTCCTGTCTTAATGAATTCTGCAACGACTAACTGATCGATTTTGGAAACAGTGGGTTTTTGCAGTGCATTGAATGCTTCATATTCTTTCACTAAAGATAAGGGGAGGACGAGATAACTGATTCGAATAGAAGGCAGCAAGGTTTTAGAGAATGATCCAAAATAAATCACCTGATTTAAAGCGTCTAAATTAGCCAACGTTGGAATGGAGGCGCCACGATAACGGAATTCTGAATCATAATCATCTTCCACGATGTAACTGGAAGAAGCTTTTGCCCAATTCAATAACTCAAGACGCCTGTTGATCGACATCACCGTGCCAAGTGGATATTGATGAGCTGGAGTTGTATATAGAAGTGTCACTGGCTGTTTCGGTACGGTACAGCCTTCAAAATCCAACCTAAGAGGTAAAACCGGTATGTTTAATTGGTGAAAAACCGCATTTGCTCGAATAAAGCCCGGTTCCTCGATTCCTACTTTAGAGGGAGAGAGGAAGTGACACAGGGAACTTAACTGTTGTTGAGTACCGCTGAAGATAAAGATTTGTTTTGCATGGCGATGCAACCCTCGTGAACGGCGCAAATAGGCGGCAATTTCGTTTCGTAATTCGGGTTCCCCTTGCCAAGCGCCGTTGGCAATATGGGCAGGAACCAGAAACTTTTGATACAGGCGGTTCCAGATTTTGTATGGAAATTCTGTTGGATCGACTTGTCCATTTCTAAAATTCAAGGACTCTTCTCTTAGCGTTGGCAGTAATTCTTCATTTTGAAAGGCAGCCTCTTCTTGAAAGGGGACTTCAATCTCCCCTACAAAATAACCCTGTCGCTCCGTTGAATACAGGTAACCTTCACTCAGCAATTGGGCATATGCTTCCTGTACGGTAAATATACTGACATTCAGTTGATTGGCTAATTCGCGTTTGGAGGGCATTCTTGAATGCGCTTTTAACTGTTGTTGCAGAATGAGCTGTTTAATGTGTTCATAAATGGCCATATATTTCGTGGTTCCTTTTGGAAATGTTACTTGCAGTTCCACTTCAAGCACTCCCTGGTATGTAATAATTAATCTAAATTGGTTATGTTAAGCATACCAGAAATGAAGTGTAATGATAGAAAGGAGTGAGGGAAATGAAAACCTTAGAGAATGAAGTAGTCAAGCTAGTGCCGATGGAAAGCAGCCATATAGAAGGAATCTGGGAGGCAGCGAATGACAACGAAATTTGGGAACACATGTCGGTGGATTTGACGGACAAAAGGAATGTTGAACAATATGTGCAAGACGCTCAAAAAAAGAGAGCAGCTGGAATAGAGTTTGCTTTTGTGATTGTAGATATCGAGTCAAAGAAAATTATTGGAGCTACTTGGTTTCTCGACATTTCCATGTCCCACAAAAGATTAGAGATCGGTTCAACCTGGCTAAATCCGAAAAGTTGGCGAACGAATGTCAACACCAATTGCAAGTTTCTATTGTTGAAATATTGTTTTGAAGAACTGGGATTGAATCGCGTCCAAATCAAGACAGGTCATGAAAATATCCGTTCACAACGCGCCATTGAAAGAATCGGAGCCATTAAAGAAGGGATTTTGAGGAACCACATGATTCGCAAAGAAGGAACAATTCGACATACCGTCATGTACAGTGTGACAAAAGAGGATTGGCCACAAGTCAAAGAACGCTTCCACAAGATATTAATCGGGCAGTAATTTATACAATAATTGTATTTTGAGACCTGTTTCAGTTTTGATTTCGTACTCTTAGAATAAAGCGACCTATCAAGAGTAGTTTACATATCATGAATTTATCGGAAGCTGTATAAAGAGAAAGGGAGGGAAGAGGCTTATTTCAGCACATCTTCTCTCCCTCTTAATTTGTTAAATGTATTTTTACGAACGCTTTTCTAATAACCTTTTTAAGTTGTGTCCCTGATGATTACAAAATGAATTTAATGAAAATAGATAGATAGAAAATGCATGTACGTAAGGTGAAAGAAAGTAGCTGAATATCAAGAATTTTATGGCTTAAAAGCTCTGTATGCCCGTAACGTGCCAATCGCGGTTGAAAATTGCCCCGTCTCTTCAATTGCAGCAAATCCTGTTTCTTTTAAGAGACTTGGAATAATGCCTTTGACATGAGGGGAAGTGGTCTCGAACCCGTCTAACAACTGGACGGGGAAGAATGCAGCACGCATCAAACCGTTTTGTGGCTTCTCAAAATCAATTATATGGAATTGGCCGCCCGGTTTAAGTGTCCGGCGAACTTCCTCAAAAGTTTCCTTTTTCTTCTCCAACGTCAAATGGTGAATAAATAAACTGGTAAAGACATGATGAAACAGATTATTAGAAAAGGGAAGCCGGTCAGAAAATCCTTCCTTGAAGCTAATGCCGTTAGTTTGATTTCTTTTAATTTTTTCTTTCGCAATTGCCACTATTTCCGGGTCTGCATCGACTCCAATCACTTGAACATGGGAGTGTGATCGCCGTATTAAGAGGGCCAAGGTTCCTGTGCCGCAAGCTAAATCCATTACCACTTCCCCAGGTTGAAGGACTGCTTGATTAACCAAATACATTTTAAGCTTTTTTTCCTGCATCCCCCATTGGATTAACGGATCATAGAACCGGGTCATCCAGCGGTATTTGAGTGCCGGTATATACGCTTTGTTTTTATCTGCCTTCATGAAGTTCGCATCCTTTCAATTAAGTAGATTTTTGTTCCGAATAAATCCAGTTTGAAAAAATAGGGAAATCGCCAACCTATATGATTTATCATCACTTCAGAAAGTCAGAGATACTCGAACAAAAACAATCCGGCCTGCGCTTATGAATGTGCAGGCCGGTTTCAAAGAGTGGATTGATTATGAGTTATTTTTTGCTCAGCATATGAATTGGGTGCCCCATGATTCCTTCCGCAGCTTCCATCAATGGCTCCGGCAGCGTAGGATGGGCGTGAATCGTCAGGCTGAGGTCTTCGGCTGTCGCCCCGGTTTCAATAGCAAAGACCGCCTCGGCAATAAGGGACGATACTTCCGGTCCAACCATCTGGACGCCCAACACTCTTTTGGTCTCTTTTTCAGCCACAATCTGTACAAAACCATCCGCATCGGAAATAGATAAAGCGCGGCCGTTCGCTTGGAATGGAAAACGACTGGAAACTGTCTCATAGCCCTGTTCTTTTGCCGCTTTTTCGGTCAACCCGGTATACGCAACTTCCGGATCGCTGAAGATAACAAACGGCATCGCTTGAAAATCAATCACGCTTTTTTGTCCGCTTGCCACCTCTGCCGCAATCTTACCTTCATAACTAGCTTTGTGAGCTAGAAGGTCACCGCCTGCACAATCGCCGATTGCGTACACATGATCAATCGTGGTTCGACATTGGTTATTTATCTTGATAAAACCGCGTTGATCAAGTTCCACGCCAATATTTTCTAAGCCGATTTTTCCTGTGTTTGGTTTTCTTCCAATAGAAACCAGGCAGTAATCGCCATTAATGACCTCATCTTTGCCATCCACCTGAACCCGGACATTGACTTCTTCACCTGTATTTTCACCGCCTTGGACCATAGCATTGGTGATGACCGTGATGCCCAAATCTTTTAAGTGACGTTTGACCACATTTGTCAGTGCAGAGTCCGTCCCTGGAAGAATGGTATCCGTTCCTTCAAGAATCGTCACTTTGGCCCCGAATTTGGCATACGCCGTCCCTAGTTCCAGCCCGATATAACCGCCGCCGACCACCACGAGATGCTTCGGCACTTCCTGGAGCGTCAAAGCTTCTGTTGACGAGAGGATCCGTTCTTGATCAAACGGCAGGCTTTTCAGTTCGGTCGGCAGGGAACCGATTGCCAGAATCAGATCTTTGTACGTATAGAGCAGTTCTCCGTCTGCGGTTTTGATTTTTACCTGATGGGATGCCGTCAGATAAGCTTCCCCGCTAATGACTTCCACGCCATTGCCTTTCAGCAAGGTCTGGACCCCGCTTGTAAGTTTGTTCACGATGCCGTCTTTCCATTTCACTACTTCGGGCATATCCACGACCACTTCACCCGAAACCCGGATGCCCATGGTCCCGGCGTGCTGGATGTGTTTCACCCGTTCCGAAGCACTGATCAGCGCTTTGGAAGGGATGCAGCCACGGTTCAGGCAAACGCCACCCAATTCGGCCTTATCCACCAACACCACTTTTTTCCCTAGCTGTGCAGCACGAATGGCCGCCACATAGCCGCCCGATCCGGCTCCGATCACCAATAAGTCCAGTTCCTTTTTCGCTTCGTTCGTCATGTTTGTTTCCTCCTTCGGCATTTGGTCATAAGAAAAATCGTAATTTCTGCTCATTTTTATTTCAAAAGAGGTAAACCGGCACTAACAAGGGGGTGCTTCGTGCCAGGAATGCCTCTTCTAAAATCCATACCCTTTATCTTGAGGAGTAATGAAAGAATGTTTCAGATTCGCCCTACTATGTAGTTCAGAAAAGAGCTTTCCATTTGGCTGGAAAGCTCTTTTCGTTACTCTTTTACGCGCATCAGCCGTAAGCTGTTTAGCGCGACCAGAAGGGTAGCGCCCATGTCTGACATAATAGCGATCCATAGCGTCAGCCAACCCGGGATGACCAACAGCAACGCGATCACTTTGATACCAATTGCAAATGCAATGTTCGCTTTGATGATGTTCAATGATTTCCGGCTCAACTTCACCGTGAACGGCAGTTTGCTCAAATCATCGCCCATCAAGACCACATCAGCGGTCTCCATAGCGGTATCGGTTCCGGCACCACCCATGGCAATTCCGACAGTAGAGGCAGCGAGTGCCGGGGCATCGTTCACGCCGTCTCCAATCATCGCGACGTTGCCGTATTCGGCTCTTAAGCGTTTGATGAAATTCAATTTATCCTCCGGCATCAGTTCGGCCTGGATTTCGGTGACGCCGATCTGCTGGCCAATGGCCTGACCGGTCCCTTTGTTGTCGCCCGTCAGCATGATTGTCTTCTTGATGCCCATTTGATGCAATTTCGCGATGACTTCCTTGCTGGATTCACGGACTTCATCCGCCACGGCAATGACCGCCAGGATATTTTGTTCCGTTCCGATGATCATTGCCGTCTTGCCTTGATTTTGAAGAGCTGTGACGTTTTGTTCCAAGTTCTTATCGGTACTTGCGGCGCCCAGCTCGTTGAAGAGAATCGGGCTGCCGATGTAGTATGTGATGCCTTCGACAGTCCCTTTAATCCCCTTGCCGGTAATGGAAGAGAAGTCCTCGACCAAGACCGAAGAATAAGAAATGTTTTCTGCGTCCGCTTTTTTCATGATGGCCGAAGCAAGAGGATGCTGTGAGCGATATTCCAGCGCTGTGACGATGGAAAGCAGTTCTTTTTCATTTGCCTGCTTGTTCAACACCTCAAAGTCCGTGACGACGGGAACCCCTTTGGTCAGGGTGCCGGTCTTGTCAAACGCAATCGCTTTGATGGCACCCATTTCTTCCAGGTACACGCCGCCTTTTACCAAAACGCCTTTTTTCGCTGCATTCCCGATAGCAGATACAATCGAAATCGGAGTCGAAATGACCAACGCACACGGACAACCTACGACTAGCACAGCCAGCCCTTGATAGACCCAGGTTTCCCAGCTGGCGTCAAACAAGAGGGGAGGGACAATGGCCACGAGTGCGGCAACAGCCATGATGATCGGTGTATAATATTTGGCGAATTTATCGACAAATGCCTGGGAAGGGGCCCGTTCGCCTTGTGCTTCTTCTACCAAATGGATGATTTTTGCAATGGTTGTGTCTTCGACCAGCTTGGTGACTTTGACTTCGAGCAAGCCTTCTTCATTCAGCGTGCCAGCGAAGACTTCATCATCCACCGTTTTGCCGACGGGCACGGATTCACCCGTAATCGCTGCCTGATTGACCGCCGAATAGCCGTTGACCACCATG
Organism: Planococcus sp. RAB007_Raresut; assembly: GCF_057369535.1. Taxonomy (NCBI): domain Bacteria; kingdom Bacillati; phylum Bacillota; class Bacilli; order Caryophanales; family Caryophanaceae; genus Planococcus; species Planococcus sp. RAB007_Raresut. The sequence continues at coordinate 406,948 of NZ_JBXYIF010000001.1, read as the reverse complement.
CCGTCCATCGCAATCTTTTGTCCGGGTTTGACAATCATGGTATCCCCGACGGCAATGTCGTCCACCGAAATCAACTGTTCTTGTCCATTTCGTCGAACCAGTGCCTCTTTCGGGGCAATGTCCATCAACGACCGGATGGATTGTCGGGCCCGGTCCATGGAATAGCGTTCCAATGCTTCACTGATGGCGAAGAGAATCACCACGATGGAAGCTTCCGCCCATTCGCCGATGATGGCTGCCCCAATGACGGCAACCGTCATCAGGGTTTTCATGTCGAAATCCAGGCGTATCAAATTCTGGAAACCGACTTTAAAGAGCGAGTACCCGCCAATGACGATGGCAGCTACGAACAGGAGGGACGTCATCAGGTTTTCTTCCCCGTTGACGAACTGGGAAATGTACCCGAAGACGATCAGCAGGGTAGAGTAGAGCAAGACGCTGTACTTTTGGTAGAACGGCACTTTCTTCTCTTTTGCAGTTGCCGTATTTTCGGTTTCTGTGTTCGGTCCGGCTTGGCGCCTTAATGTTTCAGGAGCGACCTTCAAATTTTCAAAAGCACCGGCTTTTTCCAATTCTTCAACCGAGGCCGTCCCGTAAACGGAAATCTTCGAAGCCCCGAAATTCACTTTTGCATCCTGGACACCGGGAATTTGCTTGACGTTGTTCTCAAACTTCCCGGCACAGTTGGCGCATGAAAATCCTTCCACCCGGTAGACGGTTTTTGCCTCTTCTATCTTTGCTTTCTCAACCAATGCTGACACCCTCTTTCTGGTGAGTGAAGGCCACTTGCACGAGGTGTTTCACATGTGCGTCATCCAATGAATAATAGACCAATTTTCCTTCTTTGCTGTATTTCGCCAACCCCATATTTTTTAATAGGCGCAGGTGGTAGGAAGCCGTCGCTGTAGAAGAGCCGATGATATTGGCGACGTCACAAACACAGAGTTTGTCTTCCAGCGATAAGGCATAAGCAATTTTGATTCTCGTATCGTCGGATAATGCTTTGAAAATTTTTGCTACTTCCAATGGGTTTTGCTCTGAAAGCTGTTGCTGGACTCGCTCTACTTTTTCTTCGTCTACACACAAAATTTCGCACGTATCTCTGCTCATTTTATTTTCCCCTTTTCATCAATTAAATTTTTTACAGCAAGCTTTTCTTCTATAAGAATAGAACAAGCGAAAAATCACTTCAGCTCACCAGACTCCAAAGGAAACGGAATGTCCCGTTCTCCACCATGATCAAGATGCCCAATCCGATAAAGACAACTGGCACAATCCAGCGTTCCCATTTCTCGATGGTTTCAGAGACCGATTTAACGGATGCCAAACGGTAACTGAGGTAACACAAAACAGCTGTCATAATGGCAAAGACGACAAGCATCACAACGATCTCACTTGGATTCAAGGTTGAAAAGTAGGGTATGTAGACACCGATGTTATCCCCGCCGGCCGCAAGTGTAATGACCGTGATGGTTACAAACAAGCGATTGGACTTTCCGGAAGACAAGCGGGACAAGAGATCCTCTTCGTCGTTCTCTTCTTCCTCTCGCTTCCAAACCTTGATTCCCAAATAAATCGGAATGAGACCCAGCAGGCCGACCCAGTGAGTCGGTACGAGCGTCAGGCCATACGCAGCCAAAAGGCTGACGCCTACTAATATGGCTGTCCCCAGATATTGGCCGATAACAATGGATTTTAACTGACCTTTTTTCATCGTCTGCGAAAACAGGATTAACAAAATGATGACATAATCAATGCTGGTCGCAACGTAAGCTGCAACAGCGGAAAAAATCGTCGTAATCAGCCCCACCAACTCCTTTGTGGATACTAGAGCCAACTAGTATCCTTCTAATAGTTAAACATTCAAACGAACGTTTGATTAATGCAAGTGTACAAATATTTCGCTAGATTGTCAATTATACATTCAAATGATTGTTTTAATATTTGAATATGCTTGTTAGAATGAACAGGGAGTGACAAGCGGCAAGGCAAATCGAAAACTTGGTTTAGTTAATCCCGACTTGTCCTGTTAAGCATTCTATTTCTATGAATGTTAGAAAATGTATGTGAGAATGATGTCGAGTAATTGATCCATAAATCACGAGAGGAAAGAGGGTTACTATGAAGAACAACAAGAAGAAACAATCAGGAATGAAGTTCGCGGTGCTCCTGACGCTGTTGGCCGTTGGAATTTTAGCGGCAATCGTGGTATTGACGAACCAGCAAAGTGCCTCAACAGTGGAAACCGGGGAAGTTGATATAACAGGTCAGCCGACGCTTGGAGAAAGTGATGCACCGGTCACGGTCGTTGAATTTGGAGACTTCAAGTGCCCGTCCTGTAAAGCGTGGGGAGAAACGGTCTATCCGCAGTTAGTGGCGGACTATGTTGACAGGGGAGATGTGAAATTCTCCTATATCAATGTTCTCTTCCACGGCAATGAATCGGTAGTGGGTTCTCTGGCTGCCGAAGCCGTTTACGAACAAAGCCCGGAATCCTACTGGGACTTCCACAAAGCCTTATTTGCAGCACAACCGACTGAAAATCACGATGCCGCCTGGCTGACACTGGAGAAAGCCCTAGAAGTGGCCGCCGAATTTCCAGCCATCGACCAAGTCCAGATGAAAGCGGACATGGAAAAGCAAGAAACAATGGATAAAGTGGAGGCGGATAAGGCCTTGGTAGAAGAGCACAGTGTGGCTATGACACCGACGATAGTCGTCAATGGACAGACGTTGGAAGATCCGTTTGATTACGATGCCATCAAAGCACTGATCGATGAAGCATTAGCGGAGGAAAACTAATGGAAGAGACCCACAAACCATCCGATAAAAGCGGCTGCTTGCTGTATGGAGCATGGTTTGTCTCGTTAATCGCGACACTCGGCAGCCTGTATTTCAGTGAAATTAGAGGGTTTATCCCGTGTGACCTGTGCTGGTTCCAACGGATTTTCATGTACCCACTTGCCTTCATTTTAGGGATTGCCACGTTTCAGAACGACTGGAAGATCGCTCGTTATGTTCTTCCATTATCCATTATCGGCGGAAGCATCTCGGTCATGCATTACTTGGAACAGAAAGTTCCCGGGTTTGGAGGCATCCGGCCCTGTGTAAGCGGGGTTCCCTGCAGCGCAGAGTATATCAACTGGTGGGGATTCATAAGCATCCCGTTCCTCGCCCTTGTAGCTTTCCTCTTAATTAGTGTTGCGATGTTAATTTTAGTAGTGAAGAAAAGAGCGAATTGACGCACCTCACTTAACGATCAATCACGGACCGCCTTTTTTTACAAAAGACGGCGATATGGCAATTAAGGGAGTATACACGTCAATCATTTAAAAGGAGATTGTTCTATGGCTGAAGTAAGTTTATTGCTGGCGTTTGGCGCTGGACTGTTATCATTCATTTCTCCCTGTGCCCTACCGTTATATCCGGCTTTTCTATCCTATATTACCGGAGTTTCGGTCAATGATTTAAAAGAAGGCAAGGGAATGATGAGAAGCACCGCTTTGATTCACACGATTTTATTTTTAATTGGATTTTCCATCATTTTTTTAGCGTTGGGCTTGTCAACTTCGCTTCTCGGAAACTTCTTCTTGGAATATCAAGTCCTTTTACGCCAACTGGGCGCCATTTTGATGGTGTTTTTCGGGTTGGTCTTAACCGGTGTTTTGAAATTTGATTTCCTGCTTTCGGATAAAAAAATCCAATTTCAGAAAAGACCTTCCGGATATGCCGGTTCTGTTCTGATCGGCATCGGTTTTGCGGCTGGATGGACGCCATGTACCGGTCCCATACTGGCGGGCGTGATTGCGCTCGGCGTAGCGGATCCGGACCGGGGACTCCTCTACATGCTGTTTTACGTCCTCGGGTTCTCCATTCCTTTTCTCTTGATGTCGCTATTTATAGAGAAAATGAGTTTCCTAAAGAAGAGAAGTGCGCTTTTCATGTCAATTGGCGGGGCACTGATGATTCTAATGGGGCTTTTACTTTACTTTGACATGATGACAGAAATTATCGCTTTTTTATCGCAATTTACGGGTGGATTCACCGGATTTTAATAGACGGGACGTTAAATGTTTAGAAAGGGCGTGACATTGCATGGCTACTAAAAAGAAGAACCGCTTGATAATAAGGACCGCCATTTTGCTTGTCATGGTAGGGGCTATTGCCTTTACCATTTATAACGGGGTAACGAAGGAAAAAAATGACTTGCTGCAGGTTGGAGATATGGCCCCCGATTTTGCGTTGACTGACTTGAACGGGGAACGGCATCAGCTGTCGGATTATAAAGGACAAGGGGTGTTCGTGAACTTTTGGGGGACCTGGTGCAAACCGTGCGAGAGAGAATTTCCGCTGATGGAAAAACAATATCAGGTGTATAAGGATCAAGGTGTACAGATACTGGCCGTCAACATTGCCCAGTCGGATTATGAAGTGAGACAATATGCCGAACAGCGGAATCTGACGTTCCCGATCGTCATCGACAAGAACAAAAGTGTGATGGAAGCCTATAATATTCGCCCGTTGCCGACCACTCTATTGGTTAATCCGGAGGGGAAAATAGAGAAGATCATTACAGGTGAAATGTCGGAGGAAGACATTCAAAGCTATATGGAGCAGATTAAACCAGTAGAATCTTAAACGAATAATATTGATGAAAACACTAAAATTTATAATTGGTCTAACATCATCCAGCGTCTATGAGAAGAACTCTCTAGACGCTTTATTTTGTTCAACCATATCTTTTATGGTATGGAGTAAAACCTCGAGAGCCTGTATTTAAAGTTAACATATGATCCCTTATCGGAAGTACTAACTGTTTAACTAGAAAAAATAAAGAGGAGTGCTGCTCAATTAGCACTCCTCTTTATCTTTATCTGGCCATATCTTTTTATAGGGAAGAATTTTCTTTCCATTCTTCAGTGAACTTGTCCTTGAACTTATCAATTCCATACCCAGCCATGGCTGCAAGAAAAGCGGGCAGGGCCCATCCCAGTCCCTGTTCAAAAAACGGGGTAATCCCTAACCAGTTAGTTGCCAATTCCAGTTGGAATCCGATACTGACCAATACCTGGTATAGCGCATAAACGGATGTCACGGCTACCGAGAGGCGGAACATCATCTGGCTTTTTCCTGCAATATGTTCGAATAAAGAAAGAATGATCAGGACAATGGCGATCGGATAAATAAATACCAATAAAGGGATTGCCAGTAGCAATATTAAATTCAAGCCCAAATTAGATACGAGTAAGCCAACGATTACAAAAACAGCTACGTAGGATCGGTAACTTATTTTCGGATAAATCTCGTTGAAGAATCTCGAACAGGCATTGATCAGACCGACGCATGTGGTGAGACAGGCAAGGATGACAATGATACCGAACAAGAAAGCTCCGCCCCCTCCGAACAATAGGCTGGCTGCAAAAGTTAAAATCTCAGCTCCGTTTTCAAAGCCGTTCTCATTTGGAATGACACGCCCAATCCAGCCCAGTGAAAAGTAAACCACAACCAATCCCAGGCCGGCGATGAGGGCGGCTCCAAATGTGCCTTTCACCAGTTCCGATTTAGATGTGGCACCTTTATCTTTCAATGCATTGACAACGACGATTCCGAATGCCAGGGCAGCGACCGCATCCATCGTGAAATAACCTTCCAGGATTCCAGTGACCAAGGGAGATGATGCATACTTTCCAGCAGCGGGTGAAGAGACATTATCGAATGTAAAGAAAGCACGGATGACAAGCACAGCTAAAACAAGCAACAGAAGAGGCGTCAGGTATTGTCCGATGCGATCCACGATTTTCTTCGGATTTAAACTGATCAAATAAGTAATACCGAAAAACACCAGGGAGAATGCAGCGAGCGCAAATCCGCCGTCAACGTGAAAGACTTGTTTGAAGCCCAGTTCATAAGCAACGCTTGAAGCTCGGGGTATCCCGTAGAAAGCGCCGATCGAGAGATAGATGATAATAGCAAAGGCCATGCCGAAAACGTAATGCACCCGGTTGCCCATGGATACTAATCCGTTATCGGACAAAGCGACAGCCATAATGGCCATAAATGGCAATAGAACACCCGTGATAAGGAAACCGGCAATCGCTGATCCAAAGCTGCTCCCGGATTCCAAACCTAGAAGAGGGGGAAAGATAAGATTCCCTGCTCCGAAAAATAAAGAAAAAAGCATAAATCCTGCAAATACTACATTGGTTCGACTCATCATAATTCCTCCTGAATTTTAGTTGGATACTCGAAGCTTCCACAGCTTCAAAACTACTGTGGCTGCTGCGTTGTTATCGCCATACTCAATTTTTTGCATAAAAAAACCCGTCCCTGAAAAGGGACGAGTTTGTGCTCGCGATACCACCCATATTCCGCAAGTTCCATACAAAAGAAACATTCCGGCGCTTAGTCGACGTACAATCATACGTCTTCCCGATAACGGTGGAAATCCGGCAAATCTTACTGTTTTCAGCTTTGCATCTCGGAGATGATTTTCGGATAAGATTCGTCCATCGGCTTTCACCAAGCGCCGACTCTCTGAGGAACAGTTATCTTCTCTTACTCTTTCTCGTCATTGATTCTTATTTATACAACTTAACTTAGCAAATGCTAATCGGAAAAGTCAATATACTTTATTGGTTCGAAATGGATTTGTTTCTATTTCTTTTGGTTCTCCTAATATACCGTTACAACTGCTTAAGTGAGAAATTAAAAGAATAGCGCTTCACGTCACTCGGCCAAACCATCTTTCATCGTGATGATATGGTCGGCATACGCCAGCATTTCCTCGTCATGAGTCACCATTAAGGTGGTGATGTTCAAAGTTTTCGTCAAATTGCGGATCAGCTCCATGACATCTTTTGACCGTTTTGAATCCAGGCTGGCCGTCGGTTCGTCCGCAAAAAGCATTTGAGGTTTGTGGATGATAGCCCGGGCAATCGCTACCCGCTGTCTTTCGCCGCCTGATAAGGACGCGGGGTAGGCGGACTTTCGATGTTCCATGCCGATCAGTTTCAGGATATCGGCAATCTCCTTTTTTTGCTGCACTTTGTTTAATGTCGTTTCCGACACTTCGAGCATCAGAAAAAGTTGTTCTTCCACGGTAAGGAAAGGGACAAGATGCGCTGACTGGAAGACAAAGCCGAAATCGCTGGCACGGATTTTCCGGATTTGCTCCTGGTTCATGCTGGTCATATTCCTGCCATTGAACAGGATTTTTCCATCCGATGCCGGCTGTAGGCCAGCGGCAATTGTCAGCAAAGTACTTTTGCCGGATCCGGAAGCACCGACAAGTGCGGTAATTTCGCCTTGTTGAAGCGTCAGGTCAATTCCCTTTAATATTTCTTCTGCCACTTCACCCGTTGTAAACGTTTTTCTCAGTTCATTGATCGTAAAAATTGTCATATTACACTTCTCCTTGTTGAATCGCCTGCAGCGGTTCGACTTTTTTGATTTGGATGCCTGAAAGCGTAGCGCCGACAAAACCGATGAGGAGGAAAACGATGGACAATTGGACCGTTGTGACTGCAGTTAAGCTGAAAGGCATACCGTCCGGTGCGATAAAATTGAAACTCTGGCTGAGCGCAATCGATAACGCCAGCGCAATGGCGGTGATGAAGAACATCTGCGTCCACATCATTTTGAACAATGCACTCGTCTTCACGCCAATCGCTTTTAAAATGCCATACAATCCGATTTTTTGCACATTCATCATATAGAAGAATATGGCGAAAAGCAGTCCGCTGATTACGACGAGAAACCAGACAATCATGTTGAGAGACAGCTGTTCTGCACTGTAGCTGGGAATCGTATTGAGGAACTCGCTGTTCGTAAACGATTGCAGTCCTTCGATGACTGGGGTTTCGTCTCCATCTGGAATGAAAATCAATTGCATTTCATTTACCCGGTACATCTCTTTGTAGTTCTCCATATTGATGAAAGCGACTGGGGTGTGGCTATACTTTTGCTGATCGACAAATCCCTTCACAACAAATTCGCCGCTGAATTGGTTGTTGGTCAGTGTATCCCCAACTTTTAACCCTTCTTCTTCCAAAGAACGGTCCAGGATAACTTCGCCCGCTTTGACGTTTTCAAACAACTCCGAGCCCGTTGAAGCGACAAACGCCACACTGCGCTGTTTGTCTTCTTCATCATTCAAAAATCCCATTTGAATGGATAACGCAGCAGCGTTTTCATGTTCGTTTAAAACTTTCTCTTGGACATTAGAGTCGATCAGCGAAAGATTATATGTCTCTTCCGCGTCTTCATTCATATAGAATTGGCCGTCCGGCAAATCTTTAATCAATGCTGCATTGTCCTGGGACAACCCGTTCGCAAGCCCTGATATGATGAAAGTCAAAAAACTGACAAGAAACACAATCGAACCTAGAATCATAAATTTCACTTTGCTTTTTTTAATTTCTTTCCATGCAATGTTCATCTGTAAGCCTCCGATTTCTTTATTACCCTTAGTTTATAGGGCTTAGATGAACGGAAGGTGAACAAGCCATTACATTTCGAAAGTAAATTCATACAAGGCTGCCCTCTGTGAAGAAATGAAAAGCCAAAGCGTATTACAATCGCGGCAACACTACATGTATGGTTGTTCCGGCTTTGGGAGAACTGGTGATTTCAATCGACCCTTTATGCAATTCGACAACTTCTTTAACAATGGCCAATCCTAATCCTGAGCCTTTTACGGACCGCACCCGAGCCTGGTCCGCCCGGTAAAAACGGTCAAATGCACGGACAGTTTCCTCTGCCGACATGCCGATCCCTTCATCCCGTATTTCCAGTACCATCTCTTTTGGCGAAGAACTTAAACTGAGTTCAATGGCGCCTCCCGGCTCGCTGTATTTAATCGCATTGGTCAATAAATTCTCCCAGACTGTCTGAAGAAGGACGGCATTTCCTTTTACGTTAACAGATGCCAATTGCGCTGAAATCCCGAGCTCTTTTTCGTCAAACGCGTAGCGCAAATGAGACAGGGTGTCCCGTATTTGCTGGTCGATGGAAATCACTTCACTGAGTTCCTGCACTTCTTTATCAAAAGATGCCAACGTAAGCAATTGATTGGTCAACAGCGACAAATGCGTCGTTTCTTCCTGAATGATGTCCGCATATTTTTTTTTCTCTTCTTCGTTGCTTCCGATTTTTTGCAGAAGAGATAAATAACTTTGAATGGTATGGAGAGGGGATTGAATGTCATGTGAAACATTGTGAACGAATTCTTTGCGTTTTAATGTGGATTGTTCAACGCGATTGCGCATTGTGACGAACTGATCGGCCAGTCGGCCAATTTCATCTTTTCGGTTAATGGAAAGAGGGACATCGAAGGTTTCCGTGCCCATTTTTTCCGTTGCTTCCGTTAATTTGGTAATCGGCTGAATCAATAAACGTGCCACCAGCAGCATGCCAATAAAACTCAAGATAATGATGCCGACTGCTAATCCGCCGAATAAGAAGCGAAGTTCCTGGAACAGAAGCTTTATATCCGGACGCAAAAAGAGTGCATGGTTTTCACCATTCAATTCCAACGGCACACCGATGGAATTTTCCAGCTCATTGGCGAAAAATCCGGTGACAAAAGTCTCCCGCGGAAATTCGCGTATGCCGTTAAAGGCGTCTCCCTGAAGAACTTGCTTGATGTCTGCCTCATCAATCGTTTCGTCACGAAACTTTGCGCCATAGCGGTTGACAGTGTCCCCGTCTGTGACATACAGCTGGTAACCCGCATCGCCCAGCATCTGAAATGTGGCTTCGATTTGATCCGCCGGTACACTTTCCGCGAACTCTGCAATCGAAGTGGCGATAGCGAGATTTTTATCATTATTTTCTGCTTTCAGGTATTGGTCGTAATAAGTGTTCATTGCAAAAAAAGAGATGATGCTGCTGATCAGCATCGTCGCAAAAGTGAACCAGACAAATTTGACGTAAAGGCTCATGCGTTCACCTCAAGTTTATAGCCTACACCGCGTACAGTGACAATCTGCACATCGGGAGCAAAACTTTCCAATCGCCGGCGCAGCCGTTTTATGTGAACATTTACGGTCTGTTCATCTCCCTGGAAATCAATTCCCCAAATTCGCTCGATTATCAGATCTCTGCTCAGTACTTGTCTGGGTTTGGAGGCGAGCAGGGTCAGCAATTCAAATTCCTTGAGCGGAATGATTAAAATCCCTTGATCCGATTGGACTTCGTAACTTTTAAAATCAATGGTTAACGTACCGATGGCCAATGTGTCATCCGCAGGCTGGTCATATCTCCGCAGAATGGCTTTGACGCGGTACAATAATTCCTTCGATTCAAAAGGTTTAACCAAATAATCATCAGAACCGGCTAAGAATCCGCGCTCTTTATCTTCAATATGATGCCGGGCCGTCAGCAGGATGACGGGGAGATTGTAGTCTTTCCGCAATATTTTCGTGAGTTCAAAACCATCCATTCCTGGCATCATGACATCAACTATCGCTAAATCCACCGTCTTGGAATCCAAGCACTCTAAAGCTTGTTCACCTGACTCGGCCTCAATTACTTCGTAACCAATTTGGCGAAGTTCGGCTGAAACGAAATTCAGCATATGTAAATCGTCATCCACTGCGAGTATCCGTATCAAGTTATCCCTCCTATATATCTTTTTTGCTGCTTATGATAAATAGACTATAAAGCTAAAAATTCGCTGAGGCAATGAATAGGGAGCAGGATTGTGGTCGGAAATTCGGCGTATATAAAAATATTCACAAAACAATTGAGTATAATAAAATAGTAATTAGGATTTTATAAATAGCGGGTATGCATCTCGGCGCCCATATTTTCCAGAAGGTGTTTTTGTTGTGTTCCTTACAAAATTACGGTTTATATCAAAGGGGAAGGAGTGGATTTCATTTCATTCACAAGCTTGCTTTGCGGTTGGGAAAACTTTTGCTTGAATCATGCATGAGCCATATAATTCTGCAAGGATAAAATCTTCTTTTGATTAAACATTCCAATTTTTTAAAGGCTGAAACAAAAAAGTGTTTGACAACTTGAAATATTGCTGATAGTTTTGGAATTAAGAATTTTTGAAAAATAAAATCGTTGACGAGAAGAGTAAGATAAGTGCCCTGTTCCACAGAGAGTCGGTAGATGGTGCGAGCCGATGTCCAGAACTTATCCGAAAATCATCTCCGAGATGCAATGCTGAAAGATCTTATTTAAGCATTGTCGGGCTGTCCCCCGTTACAAGGAACAACGTATGTTTGTACGTTGATCGAGTGTCGTAAGTGGATATTATTATCCATTTGCGGAACTAGGGTGGTATCGCGAGCTAAACTCGTCCCTTTTTAAGGGACGGGTTTTTTGTTTTTCAAAAATTGTTTGAAGCACAAAAAATTCAATGAGGAATGAGGAATGGATGATGAAAGAACAATTGATTTACCTGAATGGCCAGTTTGTCAGCAAAAAAGACGCTGTTGTTTCTGTGTATGACCACGGCTTTTTATACGGAGACGGTGTGTTCGAAGGGGTACGCGTCTATGAAGGCAATGTCTTCCGGCTTAAAGAACATATTGACCGGCTGTATGATTCCGCGAAATCAATCATGTTATCTGTTCCTTACAGCAAACAGGAAATGAGCGATCTGGTCGTAGAGACTTTAAGGAAAAACGAGTTGCAGAATGCTTATATCCGCGTAGTCGTATCAAGAGGAGTGGGAAATCTTGGACTGGATCCTTCCTCCTGTGCACGGCCCCAAGTCATCGTCATTGCTGAAGAACTGGCTATGTTTCCGAAAGAATTGTACAAGACGGGAATCGACATCGTTTCTGTGGCGACGAGAAGAACCCGGCCTGATGTGCTGTCGCCGAAAGTTAAGTCATTGAATTATTTAAACAATATCCTGGTCCGGATTGAAGCTAATTTAGCAGGGGTAAGCGAAGCGCTTATGTTGAACGACCAAGGCTATGTGGCTGAAGGTTCAGCGGACAACGTATTCATTGTCAAGAACGGTGAAATTTTGACGCCGCCAGGCTATGTGGGAGCACTGGAAGGAATCACAAGAAACGCCATCATGGAAATTGCCCATGAACTGGGCTTCCCGATGCGAGAGCAGGTTTTCACCAGGCACGACGTCTATGTCGCGGATGAAGTCTTTTTAACCGGAACAGCCGTAGAAGTGATTGCAGTCGTGAAAGTGGATGGCAGAGTCATCGGCGATGGCAGACCGGGCGATTGCACGAACCGGCTCCTCGAAGAATTCAGGAAAACAGTCGTTGAAAATGGCACAAAAGTATATGGACAGGAAAATGTTCAAGTTGTTTAAGAAGGAGGATTCAGCATGCGCAGTGACATGATCAAAAAAGGCATCGACCGGGCTCCACACAGGAGCCTGCTTTATGCCACGGGAGTAACGCTTAAGGACATGGAAAAACCATTCATCGGGGTCTGCAATTCTTATATCGATATTATCCCAGGACATATGCACTTGAGGCAATTTGCCGATGTCGTCAAAGATGCCATACGGGAAGCCGGAGGTATTCCGTTCGAATTCAATACAATCGGAGTGGATGACGGCATTGCGATGGGGCATATCGGCATGCGGTATTCGCTGCCAAGCAGGGAGCTTATTGCAGACTCGGCGGAAACTGTCATCAATGCCCATTGGTTTGACGGAGTCTTCTATATTCCGAACTGCGATAAAATTACGCCGGGGATGCTGATGGCGGCAGTGAGGACGAATGTGCCTTCTGTATTCGTTTCAGGTGGCCCGATGGAAGCCGGCGTTTCAAGCGCCGGCGAACCGTTGTCGCTTGTCTCTGTATTTGAAGGGGTAGGAGCCTATCAATCGGGAAGAATGTCTGAAGCGGAATTGCTGGATGTGGAACAGAATGCCTGCCCGACATGCGGTTCCTGTTCCGGGATGTTCACGGCCAACTCGATGAACTCGCTCATGGAAATGCTTGGAGTTGCGCTGCCGGGGAACGGAACGCTTGTTGCGACATCAAAAGAGCGGCATCAACTGATCTATGATGCTGCGCGCCATTTGGTTGATTTGATAAAAAAAGACATCAAACCGAGAGATATCATCACAAAAGATACGATCGATGATGCGTTTGCGCTTGATATGGCGATGGGCGGATCGACGAATACTGTTTTGCATACGCTTGCGATAGCAAACGAAGCGGAAATCGAGTATGACCTGAGCCGAATAAATGAAGTGGCGAAGCGTATTCCATATCTGTCCAAAATCAGCCCGGCATCCGATTATTCCATGCAGGATGTACATAATGCAGGCGGTGTCAGCGCCATCATCAAACAGCTTTGTGAAATGGAAGGAGCGGTTCACCCGGACCGGATTACGATTACCGGGAAATCACTTTATGAAAATGTGAAAGATGCAGAAGTTTTGAATGATGATGTCATTCGCAACAAAGAAACGGCGCATAGCTCGGTTGGCGGACTGTCGATTCTGTTCGGAAATATTGCACCGGACGGTTGTGTCATCAAAGTGGGTGCAGTTGATCCCGCCATCAAGACTTTCCGGGGCGAAGCGATTGTCTTCGATTCTCAAGATGAAGTGATGGCCGGAATTGAAAATGGCGATGTCCAGGAAGGGCATGTTGTGGTCATTCGTCTTGAAGGGCCAAAAGGCGGGCCAGGAATGCCGGAAATGCTTGCACCGACCGCCGCTATTGCAGGAAGAGGGCTTGAAAAGAAAGTGGCGTTGATCACGGATGGACGATTTTCAGGAGCTTCAAGAGGCATTTCCATCGGCCACATTTCACCGGAAGCGGCTGAAGGCGGGCCAATAGCATTCGTCAAAAATGGCGATGAGATCTTCATTGATTTGGAGAACCGTGCAATCACTCTCGTTGTTTCCGAAACGGAATTGGCAGCAAGAAAAGCGGGTTGGACGGAGCCGCCGGCAAAAATTAAAAAAGGGTATTTAGCCCGTTATTCAAAACTTGTGACTTCTGCGAGTACAGGTGGAGTTATGAAAATTTAATGACATGAAAAGGAGGAGGCAAATTTGGAAGCGAAAGAGGCAATGGCAATGTTGGCAACTGAAGAAGTGACAGGCAATGGGGCGGATCTTTTCATCCAATCTTTGAAACAGGAAGGCGTAGAGATTTTGTTCGGTTATCCTGGCGGCGCTGTTTTGGGTATTTACGATGCGTTATACAAGTCGCCGATCAAGCACATTCTTGCCCGCCATGAACAAGGCGCCATCCACGCGGCAGAAGGGTATGCCCGCGTTTCCGGAAAGACGGGTGTCGTCCTGGCCACTTCAGGTCCTGGAGCGACCAATTTAGTGACCGGAATCGCCGATGCCATGATGGACTCGCTGCCGCTTGTCATTTTCACCGGCCAGGTGGCTTCGCATGTTCTGGGGACGGACGCTTTTCAGGAAGCGGACGTGGTCGGCATGACGACACCCATCACCAAACATAATTACCAGGTGAAAAAAATCGGGGATCTGCCCAGAATCGTGAAAGAAGCTTTTCATATAGCTTCAACCGGCAGGCCAGGTCCCGTATTAGTGGACATACCCAAAGATTTAGCAGCGGATCCGGCTGTACCGCTGCTGAAAATCGAAGTGGAACTCCCGGGATACCAGCCTCTTTCCGATTCGGATCCGCTGCATGTAAAACATTTGATGGAAGCACTTGGAAATTCCAGCAAACCGCTTATTTTAGCGGGTGCAGGCGTTTTACATGCAAAAGCTTCCGAAGAATTGCTCTTATTTTCGGAGCGTTATAATTTGCCGGTGGCCCATACACTTTTAGGGCTTGGCGGATTTCCGGCGGAGCACCCTCTCTTTTTGGGGATGGCCGGAATGCACGGCTGCTACACCGCCAATATGGCTATCTCAGAATGTGACTTATTGATAAATATCGGAGCGCGTTTTGATGACCGGTTGACTGGGAATTTGGCTTCGTTTGCGCTATTCGCTAAAGTTGCCCACATCGACATCGACCCATCGGAAATCGGTAAAAACGTCGAGACGCATTTGCCGGTTGCCGGTGATGCAAAAGCCGTGTTGACGGCAATTCTGAACCAAAGAGCGAAAAATCAGGATTTGCAGAGCTGGTTAGAGCATTTGGAAAACTATAAAAGAGATTACCCTTATTGGCATACCGAAACGGAGGAATTCCTTTCCCCGCAGCGTTTGATTGAATTGGTGCACAAGCATACAAATGGCGATGCGATTGTCACGACAGATGTCGGCCAGCATCAAATGTGGGCTGCGCAGTATTACGCTTTTTCACGCCCGAACCGTTGGGTAACTTCCGGCGGACTGGGAACCATGGGGTTCGGTTTCCCGGCAGCCATCGGAGCGCAATTGGCTGAACCTGAGGCTGCAGTCGTTTCGCTGGCTGGAGACGGCGGTTTTCAAATGACTTTGCAGGAATTGATCCTATTAAAGGAATGGAACTTGCCTGTAAAAGTTCTTATTGTCAACAACGGATCACTGGGAATGGTTCGCCAGTGGCAAGAAACGTTCTACGGCAAACGATTTTCACAATCGGTCTTTTCCCTCCAGCCTGACTTTCTGAAGCTCGCAGAATCTTATGGAATAAAAGCTTACCGCATCAGCACGGAACAGGAAGCGGAGACGTTATTCGGGGAAGTGCTGTCAGACCGGGAGCCGGTTCTGATCGATTGCCGTGTCAACCCCGCTGAAAACGTCTATCCAATGGTGGCGCCAGGCAAAGGATTGCATGAAATGATCGGGGTGAAAACATGAAAAAAGGAACAATCACTGCATTCGTGCAAAACCAGAACAGTGTACTGACGCGTCTTATGGCTTTGTTAGCAAAACACCAATTCCAAATCGAAAGTCTGTGGGTCGGCTGCACCGAAGTGGAAGACGTTTCAAAAGTGACGGTTATCGTTAAAGAAGAGACTGGCCATAAATTCAGGCAGCTGGTGAAACAAGTCGAAAAGCAAATTGAAGTGCTTTTCGTCATGGAAGGAACAGACTTACAAGTGGTTGAAGAACAATTCGAATTGATCAAAGCGCACAACTCAGCAAAAGTATTGGTGCATTTAAAGGAATGAAAAAAGAGGAGATGACTGGAATGGTAAAGGTCTATTATGAAGCAGATGTGAATGAAGACGAGTTGAAAGGCAAAACAATGGCGGTCATTGGCTATGGTTCGCAAGGGCATGCACATGCGCAGAATTTGCGTGACAGCGGCCATCAGGTAGTGGTCGGATTGCGCCAAGGGAAATCATGGGCTCAGGCAGAAAAGGATGGATTCCGCGTATTGCCTGTCAGTGCCGCGTGCCAAGAAGCGGATGTCATCATGGTTTTATTGCCGGATGAAAACCAGCCTGCCGTTTATGAAAATGAAATTAAACCTTCTTTGTCCGCAGGAAAAGCGCTTGCGTTCGCCCACGGTTTCAACATTCACTTCCATCAAGTCGTTCCGCCTGCTAATGTTGATGTTTTTTTAGTGGCTCCGAAAGGTCCCGGCCACTTGGTGCGGCGGACATTTGAAGAAGGCGCAGGCGTCCCGGCGCTGGTTGGCGTCCATCAAAACGTCACTGGCCAGGCAAAAGCACTTGCTTTAGCTTATGCAAAAGGCATCGGTTCGGCTCGCGCAGGTGTGCTGGAAACAGATTTCAAAGAAGAAACCGAAACCGATCTTTTTGGCGAGCAGGCGGTTCTTTGCGGCGGCTTGACGTCACTTGTAAAAGCGGGATTCGAAACGCTGGTTGAAGCAGGATACCAGAAGGAAGTGGCTTATTTCGAATGTATGCACGAGCTGAAATTGATCGTTGACTTGATGTATGAACAAGGTCTTGACGGGATGCGCCATTCCATTTCAGACACCGCCCAATGGGGAGATTTCGTTTCCGGGCCAAAAGTGATCAATACGGAAACAAAAGCGCGTATGAAAGAAGTGCTGGCGGATATCCAGTCAGGTGAATTTGCAAAAGGATGGATCCTTGAAAACCAGGCAAACCGCCCTGTGTTCAATGCAGTCGCCAATCGCGAAAAACAGCATCCGATCGAAGTGGTCGGCAAAGATTTGCGGAAAATGATGCCTTTCGTGCAGCAGAAGCTGAAGAAAGAGTTGGTGGAAACGTAATTTATATGCAACTTTTATAGATTCTAATATCAAGTCAGAGGTGAGCCTATTGGGGATTTGTTGGCGAGTGTGAAAATTGGTGAAGCGATGGGAAATCTGACGGGGAAAGTTCATCAAACTCCGTTAAAGCAAAGTGCAACATTAAATCACTTGACGAATGCGAAGATCTTTTTGAAATTGGAAAATCTGCAGAAAACGGGTTCTTTTAAAGTAAGGGGAGCCATGAACAAAATTACTTCTTTAACCGGACAGGAAGCAGCAAAAGGGATTATAGCAGCTTCTGCCGGCAACCACGCGCAAGGAGTCGCACTGGCAGCAGCACTGCAAGGGATCCAGTCAAAAATCTACATGCCGAGGCACACTCCGCTTTCGAAAGTGAATGCCACAAAGGAGTACGGTGCAGAAATCGTAATGGCTGGAGAAACGTATGATGAATCCTATCAATTTGCGGCAGAAGAAAAGATTCGGTGCGGCAGCACGTTTGTCCATGCATTTGCCGATGAACAAGTAATTGCAGGGCAAGGGACCATTGCACTTGAAATGCTTCGGCAAAACAGCCAATTGGACATCATCTTTGTGCCGGTTGGCGGAGGCGGTTTGATATCAGGGGTTGCTCTCGCTGTTAAATCCATCAATCCATCCATTCGGGTAATCGGTGTGCAGGCGTCTGGCGCATCTGCTGCCTATCGAAAATTCACCGGGCAAAAAATGGAACCATATTTGCCGATCAGCACGATAGCGGATGGGATTTTAGTCAGAGAGCCGGGAGCGGTAACTTTTCCAATCATTGAGAAGTATGTGGATGATATCGTAACGGTGGCTGATGAAGAAATCGCCTATGCGATCATGTTTATGCTTGAAAGGGAAAAAATGCTGACAGAAGGGGCGGGAGCCGCCGCTTTGGCTGCCATTTTATGCAACAAAATCTCCATTGACCAAAAAAAGGTCGGCTGCATTATCAGTGGTGGAAATGCAGACCCTGAAAAATTGCCATTCTATAAGAGCCTGGCTAAAACACTGCCGGATTTAAGCTTAGCAAAATAAACAGCTGAGACAGAACACTGCATAATCAGAAAAGTGGTTTTTGAACAGATAACATTTATATAGAAGAAACTCGTGAATGCAAACGAAGATTCCAGCGAGTTTATGTTCACCATTCATAGTTACAGCAATAAAAACTGCCGATCTAAAATCAGATCGGCAGTTTTTATTATTGGTAAGTTGATGGTCAGCCAGCCTATATTTAAACAGCCTTTCTCTCTTCCAAATATAAAATATTAGCTGATTTCAAGCGATTTCTTACTGTGATCCCAATCCACGCAGCCAGCGCGGCTTTAATAAGACCGACTAAAATGAACGGGACAAATCCACCCATTAACGCACCTGTCCATGAAAGATCAGCGAATATCTTCAACCAGACTGTTCCAAACGCCAATGCCATAAACATGCCAAGGACATTAGCGATTACGGCATTGGCTAATGTGTAACTCGTTTTCTCGAGATAATAGCCTATGATAAAAGCAGTTGGAATAAAGCCGAAGAGGTAGCCGCCAGTCGGTCCGAATAAGCTGCCTAATCCGCCTGACATTTGAGCGAAAACGGGAATTCCAACTGCCCCCAGCCCCAAGTAGACCAGGACAGATAAAGTTCCGTACTTAGCCCCTAAAATCGTTGCGGCCAGTCCGATTGCCAGTGTTTGCCCTGTAATGGGAACTAACGGCAATGGGATTGTTACCTGCGCCAGGATTCCGATGATTGCCGCAAATAATGCCGTAATAATCATCATTCTCAATTTTACATTTGATTCTGTCATGTCACACTCTCCTTTTAAGTTAACCAAAAAAATAATTTGGTTAACTTATATATTACCATATTTCCTATAATAACTAGATAAATATTTGGAGAGATGTTAGGCTGTTTTTAGGCATCATAAAAAAACTGAATATAAAAACACTAGGGGAGTCTTTTGAGACTGAGACGGAGCAATCCGGACCCTTTGAACCTGATCTAGTTGAAACTAGCGTAGGGAAGTGGTTGCTATGTATTTTATCTATTCTTAAAATATGATCGAAACCACTCCGTCGCTGGAGTGGTTTTTTTATTTGCCAGGTATTTTTTATGCATTAAGGGAGTGAAGGAAAAAATACATGAAAACTAAAAAGTTGCATATTATCTCTACAGGAAGGCAAGAGCCGGAACAATTAGCAGATATCATCGGCAGGATTCATTTTGACATCGATTTCATCCATCTTCGTGAAAAAACGAAAACAGCAAAAGAAGTATATAAGACGGTGGAGCTTTTAAAAAGCAAAAAAGTTCCTCTTTCAAAAATAATAATTAATGACCGGGCGGATGTTGCCTGTGTTTCAAATGTGAAAGGAGTTCACTTAGCCTATCATTCGCTGCCTGTTGAAATTGTAAAACGAAAATTTGAGGATTTGACAGTTGGCTGTTCCGTTCATTCCCTTGAAGAAGCTCAAATTGCCGAGCATCAAGGTGCTGATTATGTAATATTCGGCCATGTATATTCAACTCAATCCAAATCAGGACTCATTCCCAAAGGCTTAGAACAGTTGAGGTTCATTTCTGAATCAATTTCTATCCCAGTTATAGCGATTGGTGGAATAAAACCGACAAATAGTAGGGATGTTATCGAAGCGGGAGCACAAGGAGTCGCTGTAATGTCAGGGATATTGGAAGCAGAAAACCCTTCGCAGGCGGTACTGCAATATCGTTCCTATTTAACTAAATAATAGTTCGCTTGCAATGGTTAAGGAGAGATTTAAATGAATAAACCGTATGATGCCATTATAATCGGTGGCGGAGTCAATGGCGGAGCAATAGCTTTTAATTTGGCGAAAAGAGGAATGAAGGTTTTATTGCTGGAAAAAGACCGGCTTGCAAGTAAAGCATCTGGAGCGGCAGCCGGGATGCTGGGTGCCCAAGCCGAGTTGGATGGAGAGGGGCCGCTTTTTCAATTAGCCAGAACCAGCAGAGCGTTGTTTAACGACTTGGCAGATGAACTGAATATGATCAGCGGTGTTGATATTGAACTTGTGAAAAAGGGAATGCTAAGGGTTGCCTTAACTGATCGGGAGCAGCAGGAACACCATCGGATCAGTGGAATCCATAAACAGAACGGGGAACTTGCCGAGTTGCTTACAGGTGAAGAAGCGAGAAGAAGAGAGCCGGCATTGTCCAATGACGTAATTGGCGCAATGTATCTTGAGAGAGATGGACAAGTAGAAGCTCCGCAGTTGGCTTTAGGATTTTTAAAATCTGCCTCAGCACTTGGCTGCGTGATTATAGAATATGTAGAAGTACATTCCTTTCATATTGCAAATGGAAAAGTCAATGGCGTTGTTACGAATGAAGGCGATTTTATGAGCAGCAACATTGTAGTAACAGGAGGGGCTTGGAGCGAGAAGCTGTTGATGAAGATAGGCTTACAGCTCAAAATGTATCCTGTGAAAGGTGAGTGTTTTTCTGTACGGACAGAGTTTCCCTTATTATCAAGTACAATCTTTACGCCAGGTTGCTATCTTGTTCCGAAAAAAGACGGAAGAATCATTATAGGAGCAACCTCTGTACCGAATACATTTAATCAACAAGTCACTTTAGAGGGGATTTTTTCGTTAATGGAGAATGCAAAAAAATTGGTGCCTTCCATATCACAGAGCGAGTGGGAAAGAGCGTGGACCGGGATTCGTCCGCAAACGGCAGATGGCTTGCCTTATTTAGGTGAACATCCTGAGTACAAAGGGCTGTTTATAGCGACAGGCCATTTTAGAAATGGGATATTGCTGTCTCCGATTACCGGAGAGGTGATGGCTGATTTGATTGAAGGAAAATCTCCTTCAATTGATATATCTCCTTTTCGTGTAGATCGGTCAATCAGGAAAACAATCCAATAATGAGGTGAAGAAAATGATATTGACGGTAAATGGAGATCAAGTAGAAGTACCCAATACAGTGAAAACGATAGCCGAACTGCTGCAGCATTTTGAGTTGAACAATAAAGTAGTAATTGTTGAAAAAAACGCTGAAATATTGGAGAAGGAAAAGCATGCAGAAACTCTGATTTCCGATAAAGATAAAATTGAATTAGTCCATTTTGTAGGAGGCGGATGAACATGTTGAAGATAGGAAACCATGAATTCTCATCAAGATTATTATTAGGCACGGGCAAATATCCAGACTTTGAGATCCAAAAAGCAGCGGTAGATGTGTCGGGTACAGAGATTCTAACGTTCTCAGTCCGACGAATGAATATATTTGAAGCGAGCCAGCCGAATTTCCTAGAAAACCTGGATATTTCAAAGTATACCTTACTACCAAATACAGCTGGGGCCAAGACTGCTGAAGAAGCGGTAAGGATTGCAAAACTGGCTAAGGCATCAGGCCTTTGTGACATGATTAAAGTGGAAGTAATCGGCTGCCAAAAAACATTGCTGCCGGATCCAATTGAAACGTTAAAAGCATCAGAACAACTATTAAAAGAAGGGTTTATTGTCTTGCCGTATACATCAGACGATGTTCTTTTGGCAAGACGGCTCGAAGAACTGGGCTGTCACGCCATAATGCCCGGTGCATCTCCCATAGGCTCTGGCCAGGGAATCATCAATCCATTGAATCTTTCTTTCATTATAGAACAGGCAAATGTTCCTGTGATTGTCGATGCCGGCATTGGAACGCCATCTGATGCTGCGATTGCAATGGAAATGGGAGCGGCTGGCGTTTTGCTAAATACAGCTGTATCTGGAGCGGACGATCCAGTAAAAATGGCTAGAGCCATGAGACTTGCAATCGAAGCAGGAAGATTGGGATTTGAGGCGGGACGAATTCCAAAAAAACGGTATGCCACTGCCAGCAGTCCGCTTGAAGGGATGAGCATCGGTTGAATGGACGATACTCGCGACAGGAGCTTTTTGCCCCGATAGGGATAAAAGGACAAGAGAAATTGAGGAACAAGCATGTCTTGATAATCGGTGCTGGCGCATTAGGAACTGGAAGTGCCGAAATGCTGGTACGGGCAGGGATCGGCAAAATTACCATCGCAGATCGGGACTATGTGGAGTGGAGCAATCTTCAGCGTCAGCAGCTTTATACCGAAGAGGAGGCAGAACAGCGAATCCCAAAAGCGGTGGCGGCTAAAAAACGACTAACGGCTATTAATTCTGAAGTGGAAATTTGCTGTCATGTCATGGATGTCTCAGTCGAAGAAATGGAACGGTTGGTGGAAGGCGTTGATCTGATTCTTGATGCCAGCGATAATTTTGATATCCGGATGATTATCAATGATATTTCCCAAAAATATCAGATTCCTTGGATTTACAGTGCATGTGTTGGAAGTTATGGAATCAGTTATACCATTCTTCCGAGTGAAACCCCTTGTCTAAATTGCTTATTAGAGAAGGTGCCTATGGGAGGAATTACATGTGATACGGTGGGAATCATCAGCCCTGCTGTCCAAATGGTCCTGTCTTTCCAAATTTCAGAGGCATTAAAAATTTTAGTTGAAGATAGACTTCATTTAAGGAACAAGCTGGTCTCCTTCGATCTATGGCAAAATCACCAATCATCTATTAACGTCGATAAGATTAAAAGAGAGGATTGCCCTTCTTGCGGAGCGGAGCGTTCTTATCCTTATCTTTCTTTCTCAAACCAAACAAAAACCGCCGTTTTATGCGGTAGGGATACGGTTCAGATCCGTCCTTCCCAACCGATAGACAGAGACTTGGAAAGCTTGGATACAGCCTTGTCCAGACAGCTGGGAAAGGTTTCACGCAACCCATATCTGCTGTCTTTCTCGACCGCAGAGCATCGCCTTGTCATTTTTAAGGATGGCCGTGTTTTAATTCATGGAACGAAAAGCATTCCTGAAGCTAAATCTTTATATCACCGATATCTAGGTTAATGTGCATTTATCTGAATGTTTAAGTGTGCTTGCAAATTCTTTATTGATCTCTTACTAAATTATTTAAGATTCAGAAAGACTAAAAAGAAGGAGTGGTTACAATGAACAGAACAGTATTGGTAACAGGTAGTAGTAGAGGATTAGGAGCTTCTATTGCAAAAACATTGGTGCAACAAGGGTTTAAAGTGGTTATCAATTATTATAAGAGCAAAGATGCTGCTGAAGAGCTTGTTTTTGAGCTAGGGAAGGATAATGCTATTGCAATTTGTGCCGATGTCACAAACCGCAAAGAAGTTGATGCGCTAGTAAAAAAAGCAACGGAATATTTTGGCCAAATAGATGTCGTAGTCAACAATGCATTGGTGGACTTCAAATTTGATCCAACCAAACAGAAATCTTTTACTGAACTTACTTGGGAAGATTATCAAAAACAGCTGGATGGTACTTTAAAGGCAGCATTTAATGTAGTTCAAAGCGTTATGCCTCAATTTATGGAACGGCAAAATGGAAGCATTATAAGTATCGGCACCAATTTATATCAAAACCCTGTTGTACCCTACCATGAATATACAACAGCTAAAGCTGGATTAATTGGTTTTACACGTAATCTCGCTTCGGAACTGGGACAATACGGCATAAAAGCAAATGTGGTTTCAGGTGGCTTATTAAAAACGACTGATGCAAGTTCTGTTACAACCCCGGAAGTATTCGATTTAATTGCTCAATCAACGCCATTGAAGAAAGTAACAACGCCTGAAGATGTAGCCAATATGGTCGCTTATTTATCTTCAGAAAATGCTGACGGTATTACAGGCCAGAATATAACAGTAGACGGTGGGTTGACAATGAACTAATAATTTCACTTACAAAGGATAGCTTTATAAAAAGAGGTTTTTTAAACAGCCAACCATGACTTAGGGAGCGAGATAACTAATGAAAGAAACTCAAAGGAAACAACTCCATTTAGGAATCTTACTGTATGGATGCGGACATCATCAGGCTGCTTGGTTAATGCCTGACTCAAGTGTGGACCGCGTTGGGGACATTTCTTATTACCAATCCTTGGCGCAGTTGGCTGAAAAAGGGTGCTTTGATGCAGTGTTTTTTGCTGACAATCAATCGTTCCTTGCCAAAGATTCAAATGAAATGCCGGCATTTTGGCTGGATCCAGTGGTCAATTTAACAGCCATCTCACAAGTGACGAATTACGTGGGATTAGTTTCAACAATCTCTAGCACCTTTTCCAACCCCTTCACTGCTTCAAGGCAGCTGTTGAGTCTGGATCATATTACTAAAGGCCGTGTCGGATGGAATCTGGTCACTTCAATGAGGGATGAGGAAGCGTTAAATCACAGTATGAGCAAACTGCCTCCCCGTGATGAACGGTATAAAAAGGCTGATGAATTTGCTGCTCTCATGAATAAATTATTTCTATCATGGGACAGCAATGAGTTTCTGTACGATCGATCAGAAAGACAGTTGATAAACCCTGACAATATACGGCCAGTCAACCATAATGGCACTTATTTCAAAGTGAAGGGACCATCCACGACGCCAAAAAGCCCTCAAGGCAGACCGGTGGCCATGCAAGCAGGAGCCTCTGAACAAGGTATTGCATTAGCTGCGAAATATGCAGATGCAGTCTATTCAGTGTCATGGAACTTAAATCAAGCAAAGAAGTACCGAAAAAAGTTGGATGAACAGATTAAGCAAAATGAGGCCAGTGATCGGCATATCAAAGTATTCCCGGGCTTAGTCACTTATGTGGGCCGTACGAATGAAGAAGCTCTTGCCAAAAAATCTTCATTAGATGAAAAGTTGCCTGTGGAAACCGCTTTAAAACAGTTGGGTTTCTTTCTCCAGCAAGATTGTTCTAATTGGGAAATTGATCTAAAAGTGCCCCCATTGCCTCCTGTAGAAGAATTCACAGGTCCAATTGGCCGATACGAAACAATACTTGAAATTATTAAGGATACCGAACCTACAGTAAAAGAACTATTAGGATATCTTAATGCAGGCGGTGGGCATTTCACGCTTATTGGTACGCCTGAGAAAATTGTGGATCAGATGGAGATTTGGGTTGAGGCGGGTGTTGCTGACGGATTTAACCTTATGCCTCCTACACTGCCCGGTAGTTTAGAGGACTTTGTTGAACTCGTTGTTCCTGAAATGCAAAAAAGAGGCATCTTCAGAAAGCAATATGAAGGGCATACTTTCCGTGAGCATTTAGGATTAACACGATGAATTAGATTAAAGGGACTGAACTGGGGGCAGAAACTGTTTTTTAAATGGCTAAGACAACGGGTGAACTGGCCTTTGCTGCAAAATTAAACAAGTAGAAAAAGGTGCTTTGGCAAGCGACATTTTTAACTGCCATTCACTGCAATTTTTTTACTTACCAAAACAATTTTCTAATGAGGTAATTGGTTTACATATCATGAGGTTATCGGAAGTTGGAGAATTTACCCACCTAATATAAGAAAAAAAGGCTCTAGGTTGAGCCTTTTAACTTTCAAATATTCTATGCGATTGAAGTCGGGATAAAATAAACTATTCCTGGCTTTATTTTTTTATACAAACATAAATCATTTCGGTGCTAGAATTTTTTAGGGGTTCTTTTTTCCACGAACTATAGGTTTCAAGTATAGCGAAACCATTTTGCGTGAGTAACCTCTCCATTTCAAGAGGGAATACGTAGCGTAAAGAAATGCTGTCTTGTTCTATTGAGCCGACTCCAGTTCCTTCAAGTATTTCTCGGACTGATGTGCAGTGCAAAATCTGAGTTAATGGACGATAAGTTTCTATAGTTTTTTCCCGGATTTTTCTGCTGCGTTTATCTAGATAAACCCGTGTAGATTCTTCGACTTCAGCCAGTTCATTTAAAATAGGGAATCTAGTATTAAAAATAAAAACACCGTTTTCTTCTAGATGATTATGAATGGACTGCAATAATTGATTTTGCGATTCATTCGTGAGAAAGTGCTGAAATGAATTTCCTGTCATATACATTAGAGGGACTAATACATTGAGAGAGAGTTTTGTACAATCTTGTAAAGTCCATTCCACTGATAAAGAATTATTTGCAGTTTTTTTTCTGGCCTGATTCAGCATTCCTTCGTGAAGATCTACACCGATTAGTTTGTGACCTTGTTGAGCTAAAGGAATAGTTACTCTTCCAGTCCCACATCCTAAATCGACTATTGTACCTTTTTGTTTGTTAGCCCACTCAACAAGGAATGGCAAATCATTTAGATAATCTTGATATTCTAAATCGTAATATTCCGGATTTTCGTATTTCTCAAAATTACTTTTAAATATATCTTCTTTTAATCTGTTCAATATTTTTCCACCTTTATAAATATTTTGCTAAAAATTTAAAGAAAGTCCTTTAAGTATAGCATAAGAGGGAGGAAGAAAATTGAATAAACAAAAAACTCGAAGGTGAAAAAAGAGTTAACATATGATCGCTTATCGGAAGTTTTTTGAATACGAAGGGAGAGAAGATGGTTAACCACATCTTCTCTCCCTTTACAGTTATATCTGGACTTCTTTGAATATTTCTTTATGGATGAATACAAGACTTTTATAAAAAAATTTAAAAAGCTGTGACGGAAGGATGCACTTATGTGTCTAATTAGATAAGAGGACGGTGATCTTATGTAAACAGAATCGTGGTTCGAAGACTATGCGGAAGAGATATACAAATACATTTTGTTTATGGTAAAGAACCGCGGAACGGCAGAAGACCTGACGCAGGACACCTTTATTAAAGCTTTTCTCCACTCAGGGAAATTTAAGGGAGATTCCGCAGTCCGGACATGGCTGTACCGGATTGCCTATACGACGACGATGAATCATTTCCGGAAAAAGCACCCGGTTTCCACTCTGTTCGATTCGCCCATAAACATGAAAAGCGCAGAAGCCGCTTTTCTGGAGCAAGATGATCTGAAGGAATTGTACCGGACGATTTCCACGTTGAAGATGAGCCATCAGAAAGTGATCATTCTCCGGAAAATCCAACTGCTGTCTGTCAAAGAAACCGCTGAAGTTCTTGGATGGAGCGAAAGCAAAGTGAAGATGCAGCTTTCCCGAGCTTTGGTGTCATTGAAGGATTCCATGAAGAAGCAAGGAGGGGTGAATTATGAACAATCGACAAGATGAGGAGTTCCAGCGGCTGTCGAACGCTGTTTCACTGTCCAAGGAATCGAAGGAAAAAATGCGGCGTGCCGTTTTTAACACTCCACGAAGACAAATGAATACGTTTCGGTTTGCTGCCATTTTTGCACTCCTGTTGATTGCAGTCGCGTCATTCCTCGCTGTTACGCTTATCCAAGAAGGACAGGAGTCCTCGGTTGCACCATTGGGACAAGGGGAAAGAGCTGTGATGAACTTTTCCGATGAGAGCAACAGCTTGAAAGTAACCTATACCCAAAAGGGGATAGAAGATGATGGACGGGAAGCGTTTATGACCATTGAGTATATCGGGGAAGGAACTAAGCCTGAGGAAGCCACTTATCGGTTTGTATACAATAAAGACCAAGAATCCTTTGGTGGCTCACTTTTATTGGGTGAAGAGGGTAGTTATGCAGACGTAGATTTTGGGACGTGTACGACCTGTACGTTGTATTCGAAAGAGGATGAAATCGCTGGAACAATTGAATGGGAAGGTCAACAGGAAAGCCTGATACTGACAAAAACCGATGATTCGAAATGGCAAGAAAGCCCTTTATTTGAATCGGGCAGCTATACGATGATCGGTGAAGAAGAAAAAGCAGGCTTTATTTATGATGGCGGTGAAGTGGTCCGCTTCTATGAAAATAAACCCCAAAAGTACATGTGGCATTTCTGGGGAAGCCAGACAGAGCTTACCGGTCCGTTCAAAGTGGTTGGAACGCATGAGAACAGCATCGAGGGAATTGAAGTGGTTCCTGAGGGAGATGTATTGATTCCAAGCCCGAATAATGGCGCCGATCACCATGTTCCGACTCTTATGTCCCTGCCGGAAACGGGGATGTGGAAGTTAGAGGCGGTTATTAATGACAAGATCATGGGCACGGTATATGTGGAAGTGCATGAGCAGTAGTTGGAAAAGTAATGGCTTCAGCTCGTTCATATTACAGAAACAGACACCATATATCAGCACTTATTGGAAGGGAAGGAGCTAGAAAAAGCTTCTTCCTTTTTTGTCTGTAAAAGTGTACTTTTACGAGCGGTTATATTTCCAGAATTATCTAGCTATTCATTAGAATTCTAAGTATATTTAACCTAAGACGTTAAATTCTAGTTTTAAAGATATAAAAACTTAAAAATCTTTTTTAAAAAATTCTGATGGGATTTTGGTGCAAAGACTAGAAAGTAAATTTAAATTAAGTGCAATTAGATAGAATTTAGAACCACGCTACCGTTGACTAGATAAAAATTTCTGTGATTAAGGGGGATTTATAATATGAAAACTTATTTAATCTATATTTTTTTAATGATAGCAATTACTATTGCGGCCATAGACACCTGGGGAGAAACAAGTAAAACTATTATGTATGGAATAGCCCTTGTAAGCACCCTGGCCCTAATTGCTATGAAGGCAGGAGAGAAAAGGGAAAATTAAAAGGAAGCAGAGAAGATGCGAACACTATCACATCTTCTCTCCCTTTTAGTATAAGTGTCCTTTTACGAACAGTTATTCTTATATGCAATTTTCATTAGAACCTTTTCGTAGATCTGGGCAGGATAGTTGAATAGAATTCTAAGATAAGGAGACGATATATGAAAAAATTCACTAACACTCATTTAGCAATAGTAACATCCATTTTTATTCTAATATCTGTTATTTACAGTTTATTAGCCTGGGAACCGATCTATAAATTAACTTCATTTTATCAAAATGCGACTATTATATTATCTGTCATTACATTAGGAATTCACTTTAATGCGTTGAAAGAGAATAAAGAAAAGAAAACACTGATTTTATTCAGTCTTGCAGTGCCGGCTTCAGTGATAATATATTGTATAGCGGGTTTCATCTATTGGTTTAATGGAGGATATTAAGTTCCGTTTTAGAATTATATTTTTTCAAGTCTATTAAACGGGTGCTTTAATGGGACAATCACCTAATCCAATTAAGGATTTATATAAAAGTTTTTTTAAATACATACAATTAAACAAAAAGGCAAGGCCGGCATATTCGAGTCGCCTTGCCTTTTTCCTCTATAATTTGAATATAATGAAGAGCGGGGATTTCTGGAATTCCATTTTTAAATGAAGTTCACTTAGAAGATAAAATAGAAGGTTTTTTATAGATGGTCAGATTAAAGCCGACTGAAGAAGAGTTTCAACATACTGGTTACAGCATGGGTAATCGATATTTTGAAGAAATCCGGCATTTGATAATATTGCCTCAGAGCACTTTTGAAATTTTTTTCTACTAATAAAGACATTTTCCCACCCAGAATAGTTAAGTTAATAAAATACTAAGGGAGCGAAACCTGAGCCTGTTTTGTTATGTTTTAACGTTCGAATTTCTAAGTACATAGGTTTATACATCATCAATTTATCGGAAGCTGTATATCTTCTCTCCCTTCGTACTTTTTGTGAAAATATACTTTTTTTAAAACGATCTTTCGTTACACTCAGTATTTAAAAAGGAACTCAAGAGTTAGCTATAAGACAAAATAAATTAGTCACTTTATCTGCAATTTAATGAAAGGATAAAAATCTTGTAGCTTGGCGTTGGAAAAAGGCACAGTATATTTAAAGCCCGAGTTACTTTGCCTATTTATATACGGTTATCAATTTCCATACATATATTCTGATAATTCTGATCTTGTTGTGGGATTTACTATAAATCTTTGATAAAGTAGAAATATGGAAGAATTTAGTTCTGGAAAAATTATTACAGAAAGGAGCAAAAACTATGAAGAAATGGTTGTATCTTGTAGTGAGTTTATTGTATGTGCTGCCAGTCTTTTTATGGGACTCTTTTTTTGATCGAATATCATCACCTGGTTTAACCTATTTTTGGGCATTTCTAGTAGTAGTCGGAGCAATTAATGTTTTTTATCAATGGAAAATGAATGTTGTGAAGAGTGGTGCCATAAGTTCCATAATAGCAGGTATGCTAATTGGGGTGACAGTGGGGGCAGTTAATTGGACACCGGTAAATTTTAGTCTGATTAGAGAATTCGTATACCTGTTGGCACCTTTGTTTATGCTTTACCTTCCGATAGAAAGAATGCTAAAAAGTAATCAGGAAGGAAATGAGCTTTCTAGTTTAAAAAATGAAGAAGACCGAGTGATTTATTAACTTATAATAAGCGGCCACTATAAAAGGTAAGATTGAAATGGCAGGAAAAAGATAAGAAATTTCGCTTTAGGGTGTCTAATATGATAAAAGATGGTAAAGAACTCAATATGAAGATTGTTCAAAGTTCCAATTCCTTAGTGGCGGCTGAGAAACATTAAAACTGCGCCTCTTATTATCTTATAAACAGAATGCCGAATAAGTTAGTTAACAGACAAGCTATTATCTGAAGCTGATTTAAGACATCAAGGAGAGAAGATACGAATACTTCGGTCTTCTCTCCTTTTTAGTCTATATAAGTATACTTTTTCAAACAGTTTTTACATTAAAATGATCAGGCTAAGCTCATTAGTAAAATGATTTATAAAAATGAAACATTACTGGTTTTGTAGCGACTAATTGAAAATAGAAAAGAAAAAATATTTACTAAAAGTTATTTGTTTTAAGATTAAGTTCAAGTAAGTAGCTAGGGGGACAGGAAATGAAGAAAACAGTTTCTGCTATATTTGTCTTACTAATTTTTATTGTAGGCGGTTGTAACAGCCCTGAATTGAAAGTGTCAGAAGAACAGGCGAAATCCAGTGTCATTAAATACCACGCTGGACACATCGGCAACGTCAAAATACTTTCAATAGAACTGGAAAAGAATAATTATATAGTCGAGTGGGAAAATGAAGAAAATTGTGAGGAGGGCATTGATTCTGTTGATGGAGAAAATGGTGATATTGAAATGATTGAAGCTTCAATTTGTTAATGATCACCGTCAGAAACTTTATACTGCTTCAATCAAAATCCACTAAGAATTTAAGCCTTATTTAAGAAATAATTATATAAGATTCATCGGAAAATTTTATTTTACATACCTTGGGTTAATTGGAAGGAAAATTGAACTGTTCACTTCTTAAGGGTTATGACTGGCCCAGCCATTCTTCTTTTTATCATTCTAAATTATTCCATATATAATAAAATTGGAGTGTTAATATGAAACGGTTTTCTGTAAGTATTTTGCTTCTGGCTCTACTAGTCTTAACTAGGTGTACAACGAATAAAACTTTGGAAACCGTGACAGAAAACAATGGAGAGGAAGTTGTTATTTCTGAAATTAACGGAGATGAATTGGTGGTATATAAGGACTTACAAGATCTTACAGCAGAATATCCTTCTTTTATTGTGAAAGTCAGCGATGAGACACGCGTGATAATTAATGAACAGGAAAAAGAGTTAACAGATTTGAAACTAAACCAAACTGTAGAAGTTTTACTTGAAGAAGGAATTCTGCATGAATCAAAAGAAATGTTAGCGGTTAAAATCCAGGTAATTGAGTGAGAGGAAGAAACAACCGGATTGTACTGAAGGAAAGCAGTGTGCACATTTGATTATTAAAAGGCTATTGCAATAAATCCTTTGATTTTGAAGGCATTATTTATAAATCTAATAAGAAAAAATCCGACTGGGTTAATAACCTTTCAGACGAAAATGTTGAAGTATATTGGGAGAATTTTAGTTCACCTATAATTGCTTACCAGAACTAATTGCAAATATAAAAAGTAGAGCAGTGCAATTCAGCACTGCTCTTCCTCTTTCGCCTATATGTGTATTTACTTTCTCGCTTTAATGATCATCGTGGTTGGAAACTTTTGTGCTTTGTAAAGTGAATAATAGCGGTCGGATACTTCCGGTTTTATGTTCTTCAGTTGGAGCGGCACGTCCGTCTCGACGACTTCTTCAATGGTGAAGCCTGATTTAATCAATGAATTCAAATATGTACTGAACTTACGCTGTGGAATAACAACCGGCGCATCTTCCCCTTTAAAATTGTCGTATCGTGTCATACCTTCTGCCTGATAGGAGCCTGTCAGTGAAATAAGCCCATTTTTACTATTTAGATGAGGGTAAAACGGATAATCCCAGCTAAACAGGTAATAGCCGCCGGGTTTTAAGTAGGAATATATTAACTTAAACGTGCTGTCCAAATCTGTCGTCCATCCTATGGCATAGATGGAGTAAACAACGTCAAAATATTCTTTCGGAAGAGCGATATCTTCTTCCATCGCTGCACAGTGCAAGTTTGCCTGAAGTCCTCTTAAAGTTTCCTTTGCAGTATCGATTTGCTTCTCTGAAAAATCAACTCCCCATAATTCTTCAGCACCTTGTGCTTTCATATAAGCGAGGGAATGGCCGCTGCCACAGCCGATATCCAGCACCTTTTTATCTTGAATTGCTTCAAACAATTGCAGTTCTTCGTCGGTTTGGGTAAAGGGACCGAAGCTCGGTAAAGCATCAATGCCATTAAAGTGGCCGGCAACTGTATTCCAACTTTTTTGATTCTGAGTTAAAATCTCCGTTTTCATTTTTCTGCCTCCATTCACTAATTAGATTCTCGAAAAGAAAATTTTATCCTGCCTATTCTTTGTTGCTATGGATGGAAAAGCTCTTCTATCATTTCGTAATTCTTCATGAAAATGAATGGGGACCATATTGTTGCTTGCCAGAAGCAACAATAAAACTAATTGTAAAATAAAGGGGGGGAATCATTGCAACTTAGCATCGGTTTTCCACTGTATTCTGTACAACTCCAATATTATATTAAACATGTTCAAAAGAAGACTCCAGAATAATTATGGTACAATTATCGATAAAACAAAGTCTGAATATTGGAATTTTTAAAGGACTATCTAGGAGGAAGAAAATGAACGGGAAAGAAGTGCTTTCCATTTTCAAAAACGAGTTGGGCAAGTACTCTCAAGAACAGTTGCGGCATATACCTCGGGAAGGTGTGTGGTCCATCGGGCAGATGTATGATCATATTATTCTAGTAGCGCATGAGTATATTGATAATGCACAAATTTGTGCTTCATTATCTGAATGCCAGCCATTCGGTAAAACTCCAGCTGGAGAGCGATTATTTGAAGATGGTGGATTCCCGCCAATTAAGATTAGACTTCCTGATGAAATGAATGCTCCTCCAAACAATACTGATAGTAAAGAAATACTGGAGACAAGAATGGAAGAAGTCATTGAAAGGTTGGTGCAATGGGAGTCCAATTTGGCTTTAATCCATCCAAATAAAAAAGTTGAACATGGAGGTTTTGGCTGGCTGAATGCTAAGGAATGGCTTGAACTGATAGAAATGCATTCCCGCCACCACTTGCGCCAGAAAAAAGAGCTGGAAAATTTTCTATGAACGGCATCGATTAATCAGCAAACTTATTAAAGTAATAAATATGTTAAAGAAGGAGGTTTTTGGATGAAGTACCTGTGCTTGGGTTACTTGAATAAGGAGAAGATGGATGTATTACAAAAGGATGAAGTGGATGACATCATGCTGGAGTGCCAGCCTCATCTCAAGGAATTATACAACAGTGGTCATGTGTTGGTAGATACTGGAGTTGGAGAAGAAGTAAAGAGCTTAAGACGGGTGGATGGGGAGATAGAAGTTGGTACAGGCCAGTTAACCCAGCTGGAGAAAATAATTGGCAGTGCTTTTATACTGGAAGCAGAAAACATTGAAAAAGCAGTTCAAATAGCTTCGTTGCACCCCACTGTACAGGTCAGTCGAGGAGAACAGCTTGGATGGGAAATTGAAATTCGTGCAATCGACTCCTTCGACTTAAAAGAATAATGGGCATGCAGCTGCAGGCCCTTTGCTTCAAGATTTATGATATAGAGGGGGAGAGCTTTTTGAAATATTTGGTTGGTTCTTCTTTAGCTGCTGTATTATCCGTTTTTACATTTGCAATTTATCATTTAATCAGCTTTGGCAGTTTTATTAACTTCAGCACTTTTTATATCTTCACTGCGACTGTGCTAATGTTTGCTTATATAGGAGGTTTAATTGGATTTTTATATTTGTACTTACAAAAGAATAAATCGCATTTAACTAATAAAAATTTTTTAGTCTTCTTAGCGATAGGTCTAGTATTAGGGATTGTATTAGAATGGGTAGTGGCAGACGGGCACTATATAGGATTTTTAATGGCATCAATTGTTGGTTCACTGACGTTCTTATTTGCAAACGGAATTGAGTCTCTAATTATCAGGTTAATAATTATACCTCTTCCTTTTATAGTTGTTTTTGGTTTCCCATTCTTTGATAAGTTTTGACTGTAAAAATAATTATATCTACTAATTAATACACTAATTGCAACTTGCATATTAATCTTTAATACCTTAACTATAAAACTTACTTAATATTTTTGGAAAACAAGAAGAGCTAACAACTTTCTATTTTATTTGGAGGCAGAGAATGAAGACATTTGGTGAACGTGATCTTAAATTGAATTATTGGAAGAGAATTGGAGCATATGCTGTCATTCAAAATGACCAACAGCAATTTTTATGTGTCAAAGATTTGGATGGTCTTTTATTTTTAGTTGGAGGTGGGGTTGATGAAGGGGAATCTCCTGAAAATGCGTTATTAAGAGAGAGTATAGAAGAAACAGGCCATGAAATTCAAATCGTTAAAAGCATAGGCAAAGCTGAGAGACATTGGGTTTCATCAAAATATCCTAATGATTCTCAGCACAATATCGGATTTTTATACGCAGCTGAACTGTTGGAAAAGGTGGCTGAACCGGTTGAAAAAGAAATAATGTGCTGGGTTGATTACGATGAAATGGAAAAGAATCTTTTGCATGAGCACCATTTGTACTTAATAAAGCAGCATTTAAGTATTTTATAGTATTGAATTAAATTATCATTAAATCCATATTTAAAAGGATCCTTTCAGAAGTATGAGTATATTTTGCTTGAATGATCATTAATGGAAAAGGAGGACCCAAATTGGAATCTAAAAAAACACCTGAAGATGGAAGAGAGCGCTTAAGACAGAATGAATTAAACAGTAATCCTTGCGGCTCATTTCGTGATGGAATGGACAGGGGATCCGGCATTGGGAATTTAACGGATTCAGCAGGTGGAATGGGATGGAAAGGCACAGGTGTACTAATAATCGTGTTATTTTTTGGGTACGTCGTATACAGTCTGTTTTTCAACTAGCAGTATAATTCTTCGATGAGGAGGAACTTTAAATGGAGTTTCTTCTTTTTATTTTGCATGAAAATATTTGTTTTTCGAGATCACTTAGAGGTCGAATGATAAATGAATAAAGGAGATTTATGGATTCAAGAAGAATAAAGCAAAATAGGAAAATCATTTCCAGAATTCATCTTGAGCTGATAGGTATAATTTTTTTGCCGTCTACGTTTTTAATGCAGTTACATGAATTACATTCTGAAGGAGAAGTCCGATGCCTACATACAATATGCACTTCGAGATCACCACATATAGTGAGTCAGATAATGGTATGCATTACGCTGAAGACTATTCATTTTGGAAGCCGCTTATCGAACATTTTCTAAGTGGAATGGATACTTTTGAAATCCATTGCTGGGAGGACGAGCGGGCTGTGGTTGATGAAATCATTCAACAAATGAAGAACGTTATATGCCGGATAGAAGGGAAGGTTCTAATCGTGAAAGGAGAGATGACTGACAAAGCGAAGAACTTTCTCCTTAGCAATCCGTTGAATGCTGCTGGACAGTTAAAATGGTTTTCAGTCTTTCTCTACTGCAACGGGAATATTTTGTTTTCCTCTGAGCATTATGGAACCGAGTTCACAGGGAGCGGCTTAAACGTCGAACAAAAAGAATTTTTTATAAGCACACTTCCGGAAGATATCAGTGTTTTGGAATGGTAGGCGAAAGCGAAACTAGTTACATTTAAAATACCTTTTCTTTTAACTATGCAAAAAGCAAAATAGATTCAAGTTATAATTTTAATCTTGTAACTTCTTGCCACTAAGCCTGTCTAATAGAAGTAAAAGGGGGAAAGGATAATGACTAAATTTCCCAAACCAGTTATTTTTGCTGTATTGATATTGGCAATACTAATTATTGAGCCCTTTCGAATGGAACCGCCCACACCAAATGTTACAGTGAACGGAAAAGAGATTCCGACTACGCAAGGTTCCTATTGCTGGCGTGGAATTATAATTTCACAATGTGTGGATTTCATTCATACGACTCCTTTAGATATGGCAAAAGAACATAATCCCACTTTGATTTCACCGCAAGAAAAAATCGGAATTGATTTTCATAAGGAACCTCTTTCTGAAACATTGGTAATAGAGCAATGGATTGATGAAAATAATATCAAAGAAATCGAACTTATAAATGATTCCATTTCAACGCCGCAAGAAAAAGGCATCTATGTTTATCATATAAAGGCACTTTGGAAAGAAGGGGACGGCAACTATGCTTTCTCGGTAGTAGTTGATTGAGGACCGTTTCTGTCATTATCAGAGCATAGAAATTCTATGCTTTATAGAATACAATCAGCCTTATTCTGTCTAATTACAAAAGGTGGAGGAATGCCGCATTGTCCAAACTGTAAGCAGAAATGGAATTTGAAGAAAACATTTAAAGCCCATGGTGATCATAATCAAGGGACTGCATGCCCGAACTGTAAGAAAGTTCAGTATGTCTCCAGAAAAACAAAACAGCTGCAGGGTTTTATTACACTGGGGTATATGATCATTACATTTCTGGCATGGAGAGAATTTGAATTAGCTGCTGTTCCTTTCTTTACCGTCGCCATACTGACAATCGTGCTCGGAATATTCATTCTCATTTCTACAACTGAGCTATCCGAAGAAGTGGAATCAGGTTGGTGACTAGTAGAGACAGGAAAAATTTCAGAAAACATAAATGAAGGAGGGGAAGCTGATCTTAGCTGTCCCTCCTTCAATCTTAAACACTATCCTAATTGATTCCTTTCCTTTAACCTGGCGAAATTTGGAGATCCCGAGTCAACAGTCGGTTGAGTACTTTTAACTTCCTCATTTTTACTGACTGAAGGAACCGGCTTGTTCTCTGCCATTCCTTCGGCCATTGTGTTGAAGCAATACATCAGCAGCATGAAGATAAAAATTGGTGGGAGGATCATCCAGAATTGCTGTGTCAGAAACGCCTCTCTGGAAATAGCAATCATTCCGGATAACTCGTATATTTCCGGAATGAGTCGAGGAGAATCTGCTTGAGCTTTTGCACCGCCAACGAAAATCGATAAAATACCCAAATGTATAAACATTTGAAGCACCTGCACAACATGCTGTGTCCAGTTCAGCACAAGCTTTGGCCATAGCTGTGGATTGATGTGCTTAACCAAAATCCATATCAGAGAACCTCCCATCAGGACAGAACTCTGCACATAATCTTTCTTCAACGTTTCGTTCATTTCATTGCCGATCGAACTCATAGTAATCGGCAGCACAATTAATGCCATAATCAGTACTTGGATAGCGAGACGCTCGGTTAAAGTGGTGGTCCATTCACCATGGCCGATGAGTATGGGCACGAGCAGTACATAGACCAGCAGACTTAATGGCAGAAAATGCATTCCATCGGCAATTGACGTCACGGCTTTTCTGAATTTATTGTTTAAATAAAAGACATAGATAAAGCCGAACACATAACCAGCAACGACACGGACCGTTGCAGTAATGAGCGTAATAGCGATGGTGTATTTTATGCCCACGAGCAATTGCTGGAAAATCGAATAACCATAAGGATCTGTACCGAATGGAAGTTCGGAAGAAGGAGGATGCGGCGCACTGCCCAACATGCCGCCATCAGCTGCATACAAGTACGGCGTTTGCCCAACCTGGTCATCGAAAAAGAGATAGTAGCCGACACTGATGAAAAAGAGCCCCAGAACAATTAAAAAAGGGATCGTGATTTTCAATCGTTTACCGAAAAAAGATAGGAATCCTTCTAATGGATTTGAAGCCTCTTTTTTCCTGAAAATCCTGAAAATCCTGGAAATGAGAGAACGCAGCTGAGTAACATCCAAAAAGGCTAAATTAAACTTACCGAATATAGCATTTCTTTCGGTTCCTTCTTTATGAATCAAAATTTCAGCAAGACTATAAAATAGAAAGAACGGAGTAAAAACAGTCACGAGTATAAATGTGATTCCTATTGGTGAAAAATCGCTTCTTAGATAGTAAAGGATTCCGTTTATCCCAAACAGGTGCTCAATGATGAGCAAAGAGGAGATGGTGAGCCATACAATGGATTTGGATTGAAAGAACAAGCTCTTTAAAACATTGGATGTGCAATGTTTCAGTAATATCTCTGCATTGCCTAATCCCTTGGCTTTAGCCAGGTCAACATATGGTCTTTTCCATTCAGCCTCAAACAGCAAAATAAAGAGCTTGAAAAACAATAGGGTAGGCAACACCGACAAGCAAAGGATCGGAGCCAAGTAGACCAGCGCATCTCCTAAGCTGTAGAAATTAAGAACTAGTAAGCCGGTTACCGTGTAGAATTGGACAACCGCGATTTGAATCAGGAATATGTATGAAAAATCCGGGAACGACTCCAACACTTTTGTAGTTTGCAGAAAGAGTGGTTTTGCGTGTCCTTTCGACAGCATAGCCATGACGGCCAGGATATATGACAGCAAAAGTGCAAGAAGAAGCGAAGCAATCAAAATTGGCATCGAATATAGATAAGGACCGGTAAAATAGTCGAAAAATGACACGTCAATTGTATCGAATGTGCCCGGGACGCGGTAATTGAGCTGCCAAGCTGCAGGATTCAACAATTCTTTCAGCACTTGCCAGCACGTCAGGAAAAAGAGCCGGAAGTCGAATAATTGACCAGGTGTAAAAAGAATAGGGGCACAGCTGATCAACAGGATTCCGAGTAAACCAAGCAAGTACTTCAAAGGCAGAAGTAAGAGATTTTTCAAGAAGAGCCCTCCTTTCGGTGAATGGGTTTTAAACAGCTGTAATTATCCGATGAAATATTCCCTGTAAAAAAAGAGCGTCATAATGAGTGCAAACAGAAAGTAAGCAAGAGAGCCGAAAAAGATAAATGAAGTGCGTGCTGCTTTATTCATGAATGGCATTCGAATGCCGGTTTCGCCCCGCGTTTCCATATCTGACTGCCGCATATAAGGACTGGTTCCTCCTGTGAAACTATGAGCAAAACCAATACAGACCACGCCTAACGGAATGGATACATCGACGAAATTCAAGTCGAACAGGATCGAGATCAATGAATTTAAGATTCCAAGAACCAAGAAAGTTAAAGTGAAAATAATTGCTTGCTTCATCTTTTTTCCTCCTATAGGTTATATATTTTTATTGCTGAAATGAAGAGGAGTAAATGATGAGAGTAAAAAAAGTATACTTAAGAGTATACGGGGTAAAATACTGATAGTTTTAACTATTTGGAAAAAACAAGTGGTAAACTTATTCAATAGAGTAATAATCACACTGGCAGGAGGCCCTTAAATGAAAAGATTTATCCTGGGAGCAGCAGTTTTTGTTTTAATAACAGGCTTTTTAAGTTTTCAAAATAACTGGGAGATTGCAATGAATATAACAGGGATCATTGGTCTGGGAGGCATCTTACTGGGAGGCTTTTTAAAAACGGGTTTCATCAGTTCATCTGCACCAATACTGGGAAATTTAGCTGTTATTAAATTGGATAATACAATCAATTTATCGAATACAATCATACTCATTGCTTTGCCAAATTTTATCGGAGCTGTCTTACTGTATTTTATAGTTTAGTGAAGCAGAAACTTAGAAATTAAGTTTCTGCTTTTTATTAAAGGCTTAATTTTGAATGGCTACATAAATCGAATGCCAGGAAGGAAATCGAAAAGTATTTATAGAATTTATTTCATATTGTGCCAATTCCTTGATTGACAGTGGTTCTTCATTTTATAAAAGGAGTGTTTAAGCGTGGTCATAAAAGTTTGTTTAAACGGGGGACGGACCAAACGGGAGCACGCTGGAATCCCTGTTACGCTCGATGAGGTTATAGCCGATATTCATGCAGTGAGGAAGCTTGGAGTGCAGCATTTTCATGTTCATTTAAGGGACAGCGAGGGAATGGAGACATTCGAAAACCGTCTGCTTGCACCGCAAATGCGGATTTTAAGGCAGCGCTTTCCGGATATAAAAATCGGCTTAAGTTCGAATTTGTTCAACGGGATGACTCCGGAGAGGCGATACCGGAATATCAGAGAATGGGAATTCCGGCCGGATTATACTTCAGTGAATCTCTCAGAGCCTGGAAGCGTAGAACTTTGGAATTTGCTGAAGAATAAAGGGATTAAACCGGAAGCGGGGATATGGAATCTCAACGACGCCGAAATTTTTGTGAAGCATAAGCTGGACCTGTTTTGTGAACGAGTTCTGATTGAGATGTTCTTCGAAGAAGAAGAGGAAGCAATTCGCCAAGCTAACCAGATCAGCGATATTATAGCCGAGCATAATCATTCATTGGAACAGGTGCATCAGGGAGAAGGGATAAATACATGGGGGGTAATTGATAATGCCCTGTCCCAAGATTACGGAGTGCGAATCGGCCTGGAGGATACATTGGTTTTGAGGAATGGGGTAAGGGCATCGGGAAATGTTGAACTATACAGAGAGTTAAAGATGGGGCAAGCTGCATTTTAAATCTAAATATGGATTCCCCGAAATGCATTCAGATCAGAAACTGAAATCATCAACTATTTCATGTATGATGAGGAGAGAAGCAGTCACTCAGCAGAAAGGATGATTCCAATGGCAGTTACGCAACAGCAACTCAACGATTGGCAGCAGAAGTACCCTTTATTATCCGACGTGATGGATTTTCGGCCGGTGTTATGGCTGAATCCGAATGAAACGAAGACTTCGGATCTCGGACAACTGGCGGTAACGAAAGAGGATATGCAAGGAGCGGAGGAGCTATGGCAGCGCTTTGCGCCTTTTTTGGCGATAGCGTTTCCTGAAACGGCAGAAGCTGGAGGAATCATCGAGTCACCATTGAAAGAAATTTCCTCAACTAAAGACATTTTAGAAACCACTTACAGCACAAAAATTCCCGGCAGACTGTTCCTGAAATGTGACAATGAACTCGCGGTCGCGGGATCGATCAAAGCGCGCGGCGGCTTTTATGAAGTGCTGCATCATGCGGAGCAATTGGCGCTGGAGAGTGGCATGATCACTGATGGCGATGATTACAGCAAGTTTGCATCCAAGGAGTTCAAGGATTTCTTCGGCCAATATTCAATCGGCGTGGGTTCGACAGGCAATTTGGGACTAAGCATCGGTATTATCAGTGCGGAGCTCGGCTTTTCCGTTTCCGTCTATATGTCGGCTGATGCAAAAGCGTGGAAGAAGGACTTGCTGCGCGCTAAAGGCGCCATCGTCCATGAATTTGAAGGCGATTTCGGTGAAGCCATTCTGGAGGGACGTCAACAGACCAAAGAGAACCCAATGGCTTATTTTGTCGATGATGAAAATTCGAAGCATCTGTTTCTTGGCTACAGCACTGCAGCTTTCCGCCTGAAAAAACAATTGGATGATCTGGATATGACTATTGATGCGGAACATCCTCTGGTCGTTTATTTGCCATGCGGTGTTGGCGGGTCGCCGGGCGGCATCACGTTCGGGCTCAAACAGATTTATGGCGATGCCGTCCATTGCTTCTTTGTGGAACCGACGCA
This sequence comes from Planococcus sp. RAB007_Raresut, assembly GCF_057369535.1. Lineage (NCBI taxonomy): Bacteria > Bacillati > Bacillota > Bacilli > Caryophanales > Caryophanaceae > Planococcus > Planococcus sp. RAB007_Raresut. Next base: position 365,148 of record NZ_JBXYIF010000001.1, on the reverse strand, counting down.
TTCGCCGTCTGTCCTGATCGGTTTGATGACGGGGCAGAAAGAAAAAGTCTGCGTCCAGGATTTCGGAATCGATAATTTGACTGAAGGCGACGGCCTTGCAGTCGGCAGGCCATCGAGTTTCGCTTCGTCAATCAGTGAAAAATTGATCAGCGGCATTTATACACTTGAAGACGAAGAACTATACCGGTTATTGGCAATTCTGGCCGATGGCGATGACATTTTTGTCGAGCCATCTGCAGCTTCATCTTTACTCGGACCGGTTAAATTGAGTCAAGAGGAATATCTGTCCACGCGCGGTGTGGATCCAGATAAGGCTGTACACATTGCCTGGTCTACCGGCGGCGCCTTGGTGCCTGAGGAAAATATGCAGGCGATGTACGAAAGAGGCAAAAATTTACGCGAATAAAAGATCGTTTTTTAGCTAGAAGGAGCCGGAAGAATGCAGAGATGCGAAAACTGTAAGCAAGCTTTCAAATGGAACCAGCTTTATCAATCGTTATGGCTCGCTTTTCGGCCGGTTAGTTGCCGGAAATGCGGTACAGTGCATAAAGTAGCCAGTGCCTCTCGGCTATTGGCGGTTTTATTGCTGCTGGTGCCTGTGATTTATATTTCGATTTTTATGCAGAATCTGGAGCTGGGAAGAGTCATGTTGCCGATTGTGGCTGTGATTGCCCTGGTTTCAACAGGCCTGCCATTTCTCCTTAAATATGAAAAAGTCGAATCAAGCATTGACACAAATTATGGAAATCGGTAAGATAACAAAAATACATTAAATTCTGGGAAGATAAGAGTAGGTATATGGAGTGTCGAAGCGAGCCGGGGATGGTGGAAGCCTGGCGGCCGAAGTATACCGAACCGCATATCTGAGAAACCGCCTGAACTCGAGTAGGGCAGGTCGGCTGGCGCCGTTACCGCTTTAAGCAGGTCCGATGATCGGGCAATCAGAGTGGTACCGCGGGAACCCCGTCTCTAATTCATATTAGAGACGGGGTTTTTTCTTTTTTACCGGGAAACAGGAGGAGTGGAACGATGGATTATAACAAATTGTTTGCAGAGGAAATCGAGAAAAATCTGGATGGTGGAATGGATTTAGGGAAGATAATGGGTTTAGTTGAAAAACCGAAGTTTGATGGCCAGGGTGATTTGGCGTTTCCCTGTTTTTCATTGGCGAAGATCCAAGGCAAGGCACCGCATTTGATTGCAGTGGAGTTAGCGGAGCGGATAAAACATCCTGTGTTCGAGGATGTCGTTGCTGCAGGACCATATGTAAACTGCTTCTTGAAAAAATCAGCCGTCAGTAAAGAGTTGCTGCAAACGATCGTGGAAGAAAAGGCGGCATATGGCGGGAGCGGGCTCGGTCAAGGCAAAAATATCACCATCGACTTTTCATCCCCCAATATTGCAAAACCTTTTTCGATGGGACATCTGAGGTCGACGGTGATCGGGAATTCATTGGCGAAAATCGTTGAAAAGGTTGGATATAAAGCAGTGGGGATCAATCATCTGGGAGACTGGGGCACGCAGTTCGGAAAATTGATCGTCGCATATAAAAAATGGGGCGATGAAGCGGCGGTGAAGGAAAATCCGATACCGGAATTATTGTCGCTGTATATTAAATTCCATGAGGAAGCTGAAGGTGACCCTGGCCTGGAAGACGAGGCCAGAAAGTGGTTTTGGCAACTGGAGAATGGCGACGTGGAAGCGGAAGAATTATGGACATGGTTTAAAGATGAATCGCTGAAGGAATTCAGCAAAATTTATGAACTGCTGGAAGTGGATTTCGACTCGTATGCCGGTGAAGCCTTTTATAACGATAAGATGGCTGCGACTATCGAATTGCTGAGGTCGAAAGATTTGCTTACGGAGTCCCAAGGCGCGGAAGTGGTGGATTTGACTGAAGAAGGGCTGCCGCCGTTTCTGATCAGGAAAAGTGACGGCGCAACGCTTTACGGCACACGGGATCTGACGGCCGCTTTATACAGAAAAGTGAATTATCACTTTGCAAAATCGCTTTACGTGGTTGGGCAAGAACAGACGCTGCATTTCAGGCAATTGAAATTGGTGCTGAAAAAGATGGGATATGACTGGTCGGATGATATGGAACACATTCCGTTCGGATTCATATTGAAAGACGGGAAAAAGATGTCGACCCGTAAAGGGAAAGTGGTTTTATTGGATCAGGTGTTAAAAGACGTAATCCAGCTGGCGGAAAAAAATATCGAAGAGCGGAATCCGGCACTGGCGAATAAAACGGAAACCGCACAAATGGTGGGCGTCGGTGCAGTGATTTTCCACGATTTGAAAACGGAGCGGCAGAATAACGTCGAGTTTTCACTGGAGGCAATGCTGCGTTTTGAAGGTGCAACGGGACCTTACGTCCAGTACACCCACGCCAGAGCCTGCTCGATTTTGCGGAAATCAGGAATTTCGGTGGATGAGATTAAGGCTGTTGGACTGGACGACAGCTACAGTTGGGAAGTCATCAAGGATTTGATGGCATTTCCGGAGGTGATTTTGAAAAGCTTTGAGCAAAGCGAACCTTCCGTTATTGCAAGATACGCAATCGAACTGGCACAGGATTTCAATAAATACTATAGCCACGTGAAAGTATTGGAAGATGATGGGCAGCTGGAAGGAAGACTGGCTTTGGTTTTTGCCGTTACTGTGGTGCTGAAGGAAAGCCTCCGTTTGCTCGGTATCCAGGCGCCGAACGAAATGTAAAATTTGCCGGCTTATGCAGGACACTTTCGCTTTCCCTCGAATACTATAGGCAATAGCTGAAAATGAAAGGAGAAAACCATGGCGATTCAATCCAATCATATTTTTATTAATTTGCCAGTAAAAGACCTGGACAGATCAATGCAGTTTTTTGGTGATATCGGATTTGAATTCAACGAACAGATGACGGATAAAAACGCTGCGTGCATGATAGTCGGCCGCAATATATTTGTGATGCTGCTGGTTGAAGATTATTTCAAAAGCTTCACCGGCAAAGAGTTATGCGACTCAGCCGCCAGCACGGAGGTGATCGTCTCGATCACGGCGGACAGCCGAGCGGGCGTTGACGAAATCGTTCAAAATGCGCTGGCGGCCGGCGGTTCTGCCTCCAACGATAAAATGGATAACGAATTCATGTACGGTTGGAGTTTCGAAGACATCGACGGACATTTATGGGAAGTCATGTATATGCCGGAAAATGAAGATGAGGGTGATGATGAGTTTTATGGGTGAGGGTTTTGAGTGGGATGGGATTTTTGGTAAGAGCGAGTAGAAGATTTAATCGAAGATCTTGAACAGGCATTAAGCTAAAATCATAGTGAAATAAAAGGACAGCACTCGATATTTCGAGTGCTGTTTTTGTTGTGTTTTTATTGCTGGAATTGAGGAATCGACGATAAACGGTTGAGAATCGACGATAAACTTCGGGAAATCGACGATAAACATTCGAAAATCGACGATAAATCGCAGCAGTTATTGAAGATTATGATTCAGAAATTATTAATGGAAAATATTGAGATTTAGCCAGAACTTTTTCACATATAAGGGACTATTAAAAAAGCCCAAGCCATTATTTAACAGAAAAAGTTCTCTATTTGACGGAGGTGATGTAGAGAACTTTTCTCTATGTCTTTTTAATGCTGAATTTAAAGAATCGCTGATAAACGTTGAGAAATCGCTGATAAACTAAAAAAAATCGCTGATAAACCTCCAGAAATCGCCGATAAACTCCAGAAAATCGCTGATAAAATTTAAATGTCTCAAACCAACGCCACCGCATAAATAATATTGGAAATTATAGGAGAATGTCAGGAGTTTTTATTCAATCTCAAAAACAATTTATCACCAAATAAAAAAGACGCCCGCGAATTCACGCGACCGCCTCATTTATTCTACAAATAATCCGCATAGCGTTTCTCGAGATAATTCTGCAGCACCGTCATGACTGAACAGATTGCCCAGTAGATCAATGCGACCAGGATCAGCAGCGTCAGCAAATCGTATTCACGGGCGCCGACTGTCCGCGCCTTCTGGAAGATTTCCGGCACGGTGATCATCGCGGCTAAAGAAGACGCTTTGATCAGGTCCAGGTAGACGTTGGACAGCGGCGGCACGGCAATCCGCACAGATTGCGGAAGGATGATGCGCCGCATTGTCTGCCAGTAAGTGAGCCCGAGCGCGGTGGAAGATTCCCATTGGCCTTTGTCGACTGACGCGAGTGAAGACCGGAATACTTCCGCGATATAAGCTGCGCTGTTGATGCTGAAGCCGATCAATGCGGCCTGTACCGCTGTAAATTCGATGCCGATGACGGGCAATGCAAAATACAGAAGAAATAAAATCACGAGTATCGGCACGCCGCGCATAAAGGAGATGTAAAGCCTCGCCGGATATTGCATGAGCTTGACCGGAGATGTCCGGGCAAGCGAGAGGAAAAATCCGATGATCAATCCGCAGAGCATGCTGACGACCGAAATGAGTAATGTATACCATATGCCTTCAAGCACATAGGGGAGGGATTCGATCGCCAAAACCGGATCGAATAACAATCCCCATTCAATTTCATTCATCGAACCCCTCCATTTGTTTCATCTTGTTTCTTAGTGTCTAGACTCCAACCGCCCAGCTCTTCGGGTCATAAGCCAGCTTAGCTATGCGGCAAAGAGCGCCGCTCCGCTAATCCGTCTTATGCCTTTCAGAGCTTAACGGGCGCCGTCGCTTTTCTCTACTCCTCAATATCAGGCTTAACCGATACATCAGCACCGCCGAAGAATTCCTCGGAAATTTCAGTGATGGTGCCGTCTTCAAGCATTTCATCCAGAACGCGGTTTACGTTTTCAGCCAGTTCTTCGTTGTCTTGATTCATGACAAGGCCAACTTCAGATGGAGCGTATTTGATGTCCGGGTGGATTGTGATATTGAGTTCCGGGAATGCAGCTACACCGAAAGTTGAAAGGTAGTAGTCGTTCAGGATGACGTCTGTGCGACCGATTGAAACGTCGCGCAAGTAGACTTCGTTTGACGCGTTGTCATAAGTAACTTCTTCAGCGCCGTAACTGCGGGCGATTTCCATGTAGATGGAAGTGGAAGCGCCTGCCGCTTTTTTGCCTTCAAGATCTTCCAGTGAGGAAATTCCTGAAAGATCGTCTTCGCGAACTACTGCTGTACCATATGAATATTTTACAGGAGTCGAGAAGGTGAACTCTTCAGCGCGGTCTTCTGTAATTTCGATGTCATTGGCTGCGATATCAACTTGGCCAGTCTGCACACTTGTCAGCATTTCATCAAAGCCCATTTCCTTGAATTCGATATCAAGTTCGAGGCGTTCGGCCACTTCACGGGCAACTTCCACTTCAAAACCGGTAAGTTCATCAGATTCCGCGTCGCGGAATGATGTTGCCAATAAAGTTCCGGAAGTCGCAACAGTCAATGTGCCTTCTTCCTGAATTTCATCCCATGCAGTTTTCTCTTCAGTTGCGGTATCTTCATCTCCGCCGCATGCAGCTAAAACCAGCGCTGAAGCTGCCAATAGAGCAGGGGCAAAGAACATTTTTTTCATTTTCGCCATATAAATAACCTCCATATTTTATAGTCCTTTAAAAACATAGCATTAAGCGTGTAAGAGGGCAATAACATAGATACTGAATTTTAAAACACAGAAGATTCCTGCAACTTAATCTAAATAATATTCTTATGTAAACAAGAAACAGCCGTCTCCAAAATGCTGACGGCTGTTTCCAAAAATCATTTTTTCAGTTTGATGACGAGTTCTTCATCCGGTGTGACGAAAACTGTTTTTTGTTCGAAGTAGATCACGAATCCTGGTTTTGCACCGTTCGGCTTTTTTACTTGCCGAACTTCTGTGTAGTCCACGGGTACCGATGATGATTCCCGCGCCTTGCTGAAATAGGCAGCAATCGTGGCAGCTTCAAGAATCGTTTCTTCGTCCGGCTCCGCATCGTGGATGATGACGTGTGAACCTGGAATATCCTTCGTGTGGAGCCAAGTATCGGATTTGGAAGCCACTTTGAACGTGACGTAATCGTTCTGCTTATTGTTTTTGCCTACCGAGATCGGAATGCCGGTACTTGAAACATAAGGCTCGACAGACGGTTTTGTCGGCTTTTTCTTCTTCTTCGACTTCTGCGCCTTCATATAACCCTGTTCGGCCAGCTCTTCGCGGATTTCTTCAATATCGGAAATGCCGGCTTGCTGCACCTGTGACATCAATGTTTCGAAATAAGCGATGTCGTCCTCGGTTTTTTCGATTTGTTCCTGGGTCTTGATCACAGCGGTTTTGGCTTTCTGGTAACGCGAATAAAACTTCTGGGAGTTTTCGATAGGCGTCTTCCGCGGGTCGAGGGGAATCAAAACTTTTTCTTCATTATAATAATTGTCCACTTCGATTTCCTTCATGCCTTTTTGGATGCGGTGGAGATTAGCCATGATCAGTTCGCCGTTCAATTGGAGAAGGTCACGCTTTTCCGCCTGATCCTGCTCTTTTTTCAATTTCTTTAATTTCAGTTTCAGTTTTGAAATTTCGTTTTGCAGCCAGCGCTCCAAATCGCCTGCCTGCTGTTTGACGCGGTCGCGCTCCGCTTTAGCGTAATACATACGGTCGAGTAATTCACCGAGATTTGGAAAGCTCAGACCCTGGGCATCCAAATGTTCTAAAGGAGTCGCGGAGAAGTAGCTTTTGCTGTCCTGCTCGACATAATAGCCGACAGGATCCTCTTGGCTGAAATCTTCTAGAAATTTTTCAGCGGCCGATTCCTTGTCGCCTGCCGTTGTCATTCGGTGATGCAATTCACGCGCAGTCAGCGGAGAAAATCCGGCATACTGCTGGACCAATTCCTTTTCATCCAGATTTACCAACGCGTCCGCATTAGTGAACGGATCCCTTTTGTCCTGGGACGGCGGGAAGATATAAGGCTGTCCCGGTAAAATTGTACGGAAAGAGTTGACGCTCGGCGGCAGGTGCTTGAGGCTGTCGAGAATCATCATTCGTTCCGAGTCGACCAGGATGACATTCGAATGCCGTCCCATCATTTCGACATGAAGTTCCCGTTCGATGTCGTCGCCGATTTCATTTTTCGCCTTGATTTTCAAAATGATAAGCCGGTCCATTCCGTGCTGGGAAATTTCTGTGATGACGCCGCCTTCGATATGCTTGCGGAGAAGCATGCAGAACATCGGGGGTTCAGAAGGGTTGGTGTTCGCTTGTTTACTTAAATGAATCCTGGAATACGAAGGATGGATCGAGATCAATAATTTATGGTTGCTTCCTTGTGAGCGGATGTGGAGCAGCAGTTCAAGCTGATTAGGCTGATGAACTTTTGAAATTCTTCCGCTGACCAGCTGTTGCAGTTCACTGGTCATCGCTTTTGTAAATAATCCATCAAATGCCATGAAAATCCCTCTTTCAAATCGTTTTGTTCCATCTTATCATTTCTGGCGTGTATTATGATATAATAAGACAGTTAGTTACAAAACGAAGAATATAGACCGGATGTAATGGCGGTGGTTAAGGTGGTAAATGAAATGAGAAAACAACGCGGACTGCTGATCGTGTTATCAGGGCCTTCCGGGGTCGGCAAAGGCACAGTCAGAAAAGAGCTGTTCTCACAGCCGGATACGAATTATGAATACTCCATATCGATGACGACGCGGTCGCCCCGTGAAGGCGAAGTGGATGAAGTCGATTACTTTTTCAAGACGCGCAACGAGTTCGAGGAATTGATCGAACAGGGTCAATTGCTTGAATACGCAGAGTTTGTCGGAAATTATTACGGCACTCCGCTCGAATACGTCAATAAGATGCGTGACGCGGGACGTGATGTGTTCCTTGAAATCGAAGTGCAGGGAGCTGCACAGGTGCGGGACAAGGTGCCGGATGGCCTGTTCATCTTTTTGGCGCCGCCAAGTCTTTCCGAACTTGAGGAACGGCTGGTCGGCCGCGGAACCGAATCCGATGAAGTGATCGCTTCTCGGTTAGGGGCGGCAAGACAGGAACTGGAAATGATGAATCTGTATGATTATGTAGTTGAAAACGATGAAGTGGAAAACGCCTGTGACCGCATCAACGCCATTATTATTGCTGAACATTGCAAGCGCGAACGTGTAGAAAAAAGATACTTTGATATGCTAAAGGAGAATGCATGATGTTATACCCATCCGTTGATAAATTAAAAAGCCGTATCGATTCGAAATACTCTTTGGTGGCTCTTGCTTCCAAACGGGCACGCCAATTGCACGAAAATGGCGATGAGAAACTTTCTAAATACACATCCGCTAAACCGGTAGGCAAAGCGCTTGAAGAAATTGCAGAAGGTGTTTTGACGCAAGTGCGCCAGGACGAAGCTGCTATCTATGAAGACGAAATTTAACCATTAATCACAACCTACGACTCCCAGAGCAAATTTGTTCTTTGGGAGTTTGTTGTTTAGAAAGGGTGTTTGCGTTGTTGGCGAATCGTAGGATTTTATTGTGCGTGAGCGGAGGAATCGCTGTTTATAAAGCGGTTGCACTTGTCAGTAAATTATCTCAGGCAGGAGCGGATGTAAAAGTCATCATGACGGAATCGGCGCGGCAATTTGTTCAGCCGCTGACATTCCAGGTCATGTCCCGGAACGATGTCTTTTACGATACATTCGATGAAAAGGATTCTTCTGTCATTGCCCATATCGATCTGGCGGATTGGGCGGATCTCGTTATTGTGGCTCCGGCGACTGCCAATGTCATCGGCAAGCTGGCGAACGGCATCGGCGATGATATGGTGACGACAACATTGCTTGCTGCGACTGCTCCGATCTGGATCGCACCGGCGATGAATGTGCATATGTATGACCATCCGGCAGTTAAGCGGAATATCCAGCGGCTGCATGACGACGGCATCCGTTTTATCGAACCGTCGGAAGGATTCCTGGCCTGCGGTTATGTAGGCAAAGGGCGTCTCGAGGAACCTGAAAAGATCACGGAATTGGTGAATGGTTTTTTTAGCCGTGAAATGCTGCTGAAAGGCAAAAAAGTGGTGGTGACAGCAGGACCGACACGGGAACGCATCGATCCGGTCCGCTTTTTGACGAACTTTTCGAGCGGCAAGATGGGATATGCCATGGCGCAGGCGGCAGCTGAACTTGGAGCGGAAACCATCCTGATCAGCGGTCCGGTGTCATTGCCGGCACCGTCAGGCGTGAAACGAATTTCTGTGGAAAGTGCTGAAGATATGCTGCAGGCGGTAAAAGCGGAATATGCGAATTCAGATTTTGTCATCAAAACAGCGGCAGTCGCCGATTACCGGCCGAAAACTCTGCATGGTCAAAAGATGAAGAAGCAGGAAGGTGACGCTTCGCTTGAACTTGAGCGTACGACAGATATCCTCCATTACCTCGGGTCTGAAAAAGGCGGACAAGTTTTGATCGGTTTTGCGGCTGAAACAAATGACGTAAGCCATTATGCGAAAAGCAAACTTGAAAGAAAAAATGCCGATTATATTATTGCCAACGATGTGACTGAGTCACAGGCGGGATTTGAATCGGATACCAATAAAGTGACGATTTATGGAAAAGAGAATTTCGAGAAATCTTTCGAACTTCTTCCGAAACAGGAATTGGCGCGCCAATTGCTGAAGCTGATTGTTGAAAGGGAAATGCGAAATGATCGCTGAAGTTATTGTTGATGTTGCTGCGCATCCCATTGACCGGCCGTTCGACTATTTGATTCCTGAAAAATTGGAAGCTTTGGCTGAGCCGGGCATGCGGGTGAAAGTGCCTTTTGGGAACAGAAAAGTGCTTGGGTTCATCACCAATATCAAAGAAACATCCGATTTTGATCCAGGACGAATGAAACCCATTCATGAATTGATGGACGTTGTTCCGGTTCTGAATAAAGAGCTGCTGGAAATGGCGGCTTGGATGAAAGAACATACGGTTTGTTTTGAAATTGATGCATTGCAAGTGATGGTGCCGGCCGCCTTGCGGGCTAAATATGAAAAACGTTTTGTGCTGGCAAGCGGGCTGGAGGAAATCGACTCACGGCTTCATCCTTATTTCGGAAACAAGCCTTTCATCCGCAGCCAAGAGGCTGAGGATGTATTCGGGTTGATTAAAAAAGAGATGGATAAAGGGACAATCATTGCAGATACCAATATTCAACAGCAGACCGCTGTGAAAAAAGTACGGATGATCCATATTTCAGATTCTGTTGAGAAACTAGACTCCATTGATATCCGCGGCAATGCCAAACAACAGCTGAAGCTGATGGATTTCATGAAAAAAAATCTGGGACTCTCTATTGAATCTTCCGAACTGCAAAAAATAGCGGGCGTTACGCTGCCGACAATCTACAGTCTGGCCGAAAGAGGCGCAGCTGATTTATCGAATGTGGAAACGTACCGGGATCCGAAAATGCTGACGGAAATCGAGAAAAAAGACAACCTAGTGTTGACAGAAGCACAACAGAGAGCCTTTGATGCGATCGATAAGTCGTTAAATACACCCAGAACATTCCTTTTACACGGTATAACGGGAAGCGGCAAGACGGAAATCTATCTGCAGACCATTGATCAGGTCCTGAAGGAAGGGAAAGAAGCGATTATGCTGGTTCCCGAGATTTCATTGACCCCTCAAATGACTTTGCGCTTCAAGGAACGATTCGGTGATATGGTCGCCGTGCTTCACAGCGGCTTATCTGCCGGTGAAAAATACGATGAATGGCGTAAAATCCAACGCGGCGAAGTGAAAGTGGCAGTCGGCGCGAGATCGGCGATTTTTGCGCCGTTTGAAAACCTGGGATTGATCATTCTCGATGAAGAGCATGAATCCAGTTATAAACAGGATGACTCTCCTCGTTATCATGCTCGCGACATCGCGATCTGGCGCGGAGAATATCATAGCTGCCCGGTCATATTGGGAAGTGCGACGCCTTCGCTCGAATCGTATGCACGCGCGCAAAAAGGGGTTTATGAATTGCTGGTGCTTGAAAAACGAGCAAGAAATCAACCTTTGCCTGCAGTCCACATCGTCGATATGCGCGAAGAGCTGAGAACCGGCAACCGGTCGATGTTCTCAATTCAATTGGCGGATGCAATACGGGATCGATTGGCGAAGAAGGAACAAACGGTTTTATTCCTGAATAAGCGGGGCTATTCTTCGTTTGTTCTTTGCCGGGACTGCGGGACTGTCATGCAATGTCCGAATTGCGATATTTCATTGACCTATCACCGGTCGAGCGAAATGATGAAATGCCATTATTGCGGATATGATGAGCGGGTGCCGCATACTTGTCCGGAATGTGAAAGCGAGCATATCCGTTTCTTTGGAACAGGCACACAAAAAGTGGAAGAAGAATTGGCGAAGCTCGTGCCGGAAGCAAGGGTTTTGCGGATGGATGTTGATACGACGCGCAATAAAGGCGCGCATGAAAAAATCCTTAATTCCTTCGGGGAAGGCAAAGCCGACATTCTGCTGGGCACACAAATGATTGCCAAAGGACTTGATTTCCCTAACATTACCTTGGTTGGTGTGCTGTCCGCTGATACAACATTGCATTTGCCGGATTTCCGCGCAGCCGAAAAAACGTATCAATTGCTGACGCAGGTCAGCGGCCGTGCAGGGCGTGACGTGTTGCCGGGAACCGTTTTTGTGCAATCGTATACGCCTGAGCATTATGCAATTACCTTGGCGAAGGATCAATTATATGAACCGTTCTACGATCAGGAAATGGCCATGCGCAGGGCAAGCGGATATCCGCCTTATTATTATGTCGTGAATATCCAGTTCACCCATGAAGATTTGATGACAGTGGCGGAATATGCCGGGCAGACAGTTGAATATTTACGAGAACAATTGTCGGAAGGGACGATCATCATCGGCCCTTCAGCCTCGCTGATCGCCCGCGTCAACAATAGATATAGATATCAATGTTTGATAAAATACAAAAAAGAACCGAAACTGACAGAAGTGATGCAGCAATTGATCAAAATCTATCGTTCCGATTGGCTGAAAAAAGGCGCCACATTGGCAATCGATATGAATCCGACTTCGGTGATGTAAAAGAAAAGAGGAACTGAAAATGGCTATACGACCTATCGTAAAACACCCCAGCGATGTGCTGGAAAAATCTTGTGAAACTATAACAACATTCGACAAAAATCTGGCTGTTCTATTGGATGATATGTACGAAACGATGATCGAAGCGGATGGCGTTGGAATTGCGGCTCCCCAGGTAGGGACGGCGGTCCGCGCCGCCATCGTCGATTTCCGTGAAGGCCAGGATCCGATCGAAATGATCAATCCCGAACTCGTATTATATGAAGGGTCTGATACCGATATCGAAGGATGTTTGAGTTTCCCGGGTGTATTCGGTGAAGTGGAACGATATGACCATATCAAGATAAAAGCGCAGGAACGGGATGGTTCGTGGTATGAACTTGAAGCGGAAGGCTATGAAGCCCGCGCGATTCTGCACGAAATGGATCATCTGGACGGCGTTTTATTCACCAGCAAAATCACTAAATATGTGACTCAGGAAGAACTGGATGAAATGATCCGTTTGCAGGAAGAAGAGGAGGAACAGGCTTGACCAAAATCGTATTTATGGGAACCCCGGCTTTTTCTGTACCGATTCTCCGCATGCTGGTTGAAGAAGGCTACAATGTCATTTCTGTAGTGACACAGCCGGATCGCCCTGTTGGACGTAAAAAAGTGCTGACACCGACGCCCGTAAAAGAAGAGGCGCTGCGTCTGGGGCTGCCGGTTTATCAGCCGCAAAAACTGAAAAACCCGGAAGAACTGCAAGCCGTATTGGATTTGGAAGCGGATTTAGTCGTAACCGCGGCGTTCGGTCAGATTCTGCCATCTGAAATATTGGAAACCCCGAAACTCGGTGCCATCAATGTACACGCTTCTTTATTGCCTGCGTACCGCGGAGGCGCACCTATCCATCAGGCGATTATCGATGGACAGAAAGAAACTGGCGTCACCATCATGTATATGGTGGACCGGCTGGATGCGGGAGATATCATTTCCCAGACAGTTGTGCCGATTGAAAAGCACGACCATACCGGCAGCATGTTCGATAAACTCAGCGCAGCTGGAATGGAATTGCTGAAAGAGACTTTGCCTTCTATTCTAGATGGAACGAACAAGCGCATTCCGCAGGACGAATCGCTCGTCACGTTTGCGCGCAATATTTCACGAGAGCAGGAGCGGATTGACTGGAATCGCTCAGCAGAAGACATCTACAACCAGGTGCGCGGGCTTCACCCGTGGCCGGTTGCCTATACAAGTTTTAAACAGGACAACATGAAAATCTGGTGGTCCGAAATAGCCGAAGAATCCAAAACAGGAACTCCGGGCGAAGTGGTCAGAGTGACTGAAGACGCTGTCCATGTCCAGACCGGCAAGGGAATTCTGGCAATAACGGAATTACAGCCGGCAGGCAAAAAACGGATGTCGGCTAAGGATTATTTAACCGGACCTAAAATTCAGGCAGGAGATTTATTTGAATGAAAAATAAAAAATTACACGGCAATGTCCGCGACGCTGCATTTTCGATTCTTTGGGCAGTTGAAAACAAGCAAGCCTACAGCAACCTTTTGCTGCATCAAACAATTGAAAGCTACGGCATTTCAGCAAAAAACCGCGGCTTGCTGACAGAAATCACTTATGGCACATTGCAGCATCAGATGACATTGGATTATTATCTGGAACCGTATTTAAAAGGTAAAGTCGAGCCCTGGGTCAAAACCTTATTGCGGATGTCGCTGTATCAGATTGTTTACCTGGACCGCATCCCCTCCCACGCAGTCGTCCATGAAGCGGTCGAAATCGCCAAACGGCGCGGGCATGGAGGAGTCGCTTCTTTAGTGAACGGTGTTCTCCGGTCCGTGCAGCGTTCCGGTGTCCGGTCATTTAACGTGATTTCCGATCCGATCGAGAAAATCTCCATCGAGACGAGCCATCCGGCGTGGATGATCAAACGCTGGTCCGAACAGTTCGGATTGGAAAAAACGCGTGAAATGGCTCTGGAAAACAATAAAATACCATCACAGACAGTGCGGGTAAACACCGTCCGTGCAACTGTGGATGAAGCAATTGAAATGCTCGAATCCGAAGGGCTTGAAGCGGTTCCAAGTAAAATCATCCCGGAATGTCTTGTCGTAACAGGCGGCCAACCCGCCAGAACAACCACTTTTGAAAAAGGGTTCATCACGATTCAAGATGAAAGTTCAATGCTGCCTTCATATGCATTGCAGCTTGAACCGGGTATGAAAGTATTGGATATGTGTGCCGCACCCGGAGGGAAATCAACTCATATCGCTGAAAAACTGAACAATAAAGGTGTCCTCTATTCGATGGATTTACATCCGCATAAAGTGAAATTGATAAAGGAATCCGCTGACCGTCTTGGCCATACTGTTATAGAAACGGATGTGGGAGACGGTAAAAAAAGTGTTGAACGCTTTGGCACAGAGCAATTCGACCGTGTGCTGGTGGATGCGCCCTGCAGTGGCCTTGGCGTCATAAAACGGAAACCTGATATTAAATATACAAAAAGAGAAGAGGATTTCAGCAGATTGCAGGAAATCCAGATAGAACTGCTTGACCAGGCGGCTCAATTGCTGAAACCCGGCGGTATTCTGGTTTACAGTACATGTACAGTAGACAATATGGAAAATCGCGGAACAGCCGAGAGATTCCTGAAAGAGCATCAGAACATGGAGAAAATCCAAGTGTCATTGCCGGAAGCACTTGGCGTAAAACATAGCGGTTTCGTCCAGGTATTTCCGCAGGATTTCGGAAGCGACGGATTTTTCATCGCCGCTTTCCGGAAAACTGGAACTGTTGAATAGTCAGCAAATCGAATTGACGTGGGATGAGGTGTAGAAATTGTTGTTTCAATATGTCATGGAAAGTGATACAGGAAAAAAGCGGGAAGTGAATGAGGACCGTGTCGCGGTCCTCAAAAGGCCTGATGGGCTGCTGCTGGCGCTGGTTGCTGATGGAATGGGCGGCCATAACGCAGGTGATGTCGCCAGTGAAATGACTGTGGCTGCTTTGAGTGAATTGTTTTTGGAAGCGGACAGCGAAAATTTCGTTTCTTCAGCGAGCAAAAAAAGCTGGCTTGATGAAAAAATCCGTTTCATTAACAGTGAAGTCTACAATTACGCCGGGGACCATCCCGAATGCAAAGGGATGGGAACAACACTGATTGCCGCTTTGATAGAAGAAAGTTTTTGTATAATCTGCCATATCGGAGACAGCCGTGTGTATACGTTCAATGGCAAAGCCGAGCAGGTTACGCGGGACCATTCCTATGTCAATGTGCTGGTTGATAATGGTGAAATCAGTGAAGAAGAAGCGGAAGACCATCCGAAAAAGAATTGGATTGTGCGCGCGCTTGGCACAGAAGCAGGCATCGAAGGGGAGATGATCGAGCTGGAACTCAGCGATTCTTCCTACCTGCTGATCTGTTCAGACGGGCTCAGCAATAAAGTCTCTAAAGAAGAAATAGCGGAAATAATCAGTTCCCGTTCAGCTTTATCGCAAAAAGGGAAAGACCTCGTTGATCTCGCCAATGATAAGGGAGGAGAAGACAATATTTCGTTTGTTCTTCTTGCCTCGAAAGCTGGGGAGGTGTAAGTATGTTAATCGGCAGAAATATCAATGGCCGTTATAAGATAAAGGAATTGATCGGCGGAGGCGGCATGTCGAATGTCTATCTGGCCCATGATATGATTTTGGACCGCGACATCGCCATTAAAATGCTGCGCTATGATTTTTCAAATGAAGAAGAGCTCCGCAGAAGATTCCAGCGGGAAGCTTTATCGACTACGAGCCTTGCCCATCCGAATATCGTAAATATCTTCGATGTAGGGGAAGATGGTGCAATTCCATATTTGGTCATGGAATACGTTCCAGGAAAAACATTAAAAGAATACATAATCGAACATTCACCGATTGCGCCGGAGCGCGCAGTGAAGATTATGAAACAATTGGCGTCCGCTTTGGCACATGCCCATCATAACCAAATTGTCCATCGCGATATAAAGCCGCAGAACATTCTGATGGACGAAGAAGGCAATGTGAAGATTTCCGATTTCGGTATTGCGATGGCTCTTAGTGCAACCTCTTATACGCAAACCAATTCGGTGCTGGGCACTGTCCACTATCTTTCACCTGAACAGGCGCGCGGCGGCAACGCTACAAAAAAATCGGATATTTATTCCCTGGGTATTGTGATGTATGAATTGCTGACTGGCAGACTGCCGTTTTCAGGGGAATCAGCTGTTTCCATCGCTCTGAAGCATCTTCAGACTGAAACACCGTCACTTCGCGAAATCGTACCTACGATTCCGCAAAGCCTTGAAAATGTCGTATTGAAAGCTACAGCGAAAAATGCGCAGCATCGTTATCAGTCAGCGGATGAAATGGACGAGGATCTGTCTACTGTTTTATTGCCTGAGCGTTTGAATGAACCTAAGTTCGCGGTTCCTATTGATGAAGACGCAACACGCGCGATGCCGGCCATTAAAGATTCGTCGCCTTATGTCAACGCGGAAGAAACGATCACCAACGGCCCTGTTAAAGCAAAAGGGACCAAGGCGAATAAAAAACAAGCACCGCCCAAGAAAGAAAAGAAAAAGAAATTGCCATGGGTTATCGGCATATTGCTCTTTCTCGTCATAGCCGGTTTATCTGTCGCTTTGGCATTCCCGGATCTTTTCGGTCCACAACAGGCAGCTGTTCCGGATGTTTCCGGTATGGAACGGGAAGAA
This sequence comes from Planococcus sp. RAB007_Raresut, assembly GCF_057369535.1. Taxonomy (NCBI): domain Bacteria; kingdom Bacillati; phylum Bacillota; class Bacilli; order Caryophanales; family Caryophanaceae; genus Planococcus; species Planococcus sp. RAB007_Raresut. The sequence continues at coordinate 348,371 of NZ_JBXYIF010000001.1, read as the reverse complement.
GCGATAGAGGAACTGGAATCTTATGGTTTCGTTATTGGTGAAGAACGGGAACGTTATTCCGAGGATGTTGAAGAAGGCGCAGTAATACGCACTATTCCGGAAGCCGGTAAAATGAGAAGCGTGGAATCAGAAATTCAATTGTATTTAAGTCTGGGCAAAGAATCTGCTGAAATGGCGGATTATGTCGGCCGTAATATCGACCAGACAATGGAACTTCTTAATTCGCGTGATTTTCTTTCCGTCACGCCAACAGAAGAATTTTCGGATCGGCCAGCTGGAGAAATTTTGGAACAGAGTCCTGAAGCCGGAAGTGAAATCATTCCAAGTGAAACTGAAATTGAGTTTACGGTAAGTAAAGGAAAAGACATGCGTTCAGTCGATGATTTGTCAGGCTACGATGAAGCGGCGCTCAGTGAATATGCGCGTTCTACAGGTTTCCATATCAATATTGTAGGCGATGAACCGTCAAGTGACGTTGCAGCTGGAACGGTGCTGTCACAGACGCCGGCGCCTGAGAGTGAACTGGAAGCAGGCGGTGCAATTGATGTAGTGTTGTCATCAGGGCCGCCGGCATTGCCGCAAAAAACTTATATCCATACTGTCCGCATTCCGTATGAACCTGAAACGCCAGCGGAAGAAGGCGAAGAACCAGTAGAGCAGACAGTTCAGATTTATATCCAGGATGAAACGCGGACAATGGCTGAACCTGTCGAAGAATTTACAATCACCGAAGATGCCGAGCGGCGGATCCAATTGCAGATCGCTGAAGGCAATCGGGCGGTTTACCGTATTGTGCGAGATGAAAGAGTGATTATCGAAGAAACGATTGAATACAATAATGTGGAGTAAGAAGGAGGAAACGTATGCCGAAAGGTCAAATAAGAAAAGCGCTTAGCGGGTTTTATTATGTATTGGACGAGGACGGAAAGCGTTACATCCAATGTCGTGGCCGCGGAGTATTCCGCAATAGGCAAATCTCGCCGTTGGTGGGAGATTTTGTGGATTATAAAGCGGACAATGATTTGGAAGGGACGATTTTGCACGTATATGAGCGCAAAAACGAACTTGTCCGTCCGCCGATAGCAAATATCGACCAGGCAATTCTTGTTTTTTCGGCAAAACAACCGGATTTCCATCCATTATTATTGGACCGGTTTTTAACTGCCATCGAATCTCACGATATTCAGCCGGTCATTTGCCTGACCAAAATGGATTTGGTGAATGAAGAGGAAAGATCGGCGATTATGGATTACGTAGCGGATTATGAGAAAATCGGCTATGAAGTCATTCCGACTTTCATCGATGATCCAGATCTTCAGCAGCGGCTCATGCCGGTATTGGAAGGCAGAACCAGTGTGCTGGCCGGTCAATCCGGTGTCGGCAAATCGACCATGCTGAACACGATTCTGCCGTCGCTGGAATTAAAGACGGATGACATTTCCAAAGCATTGAACCGTGGTAAACACACGACCCGCCATGTTGAATTGATTGAAGTTAACAGCGGCTTGCTGGCGGACACGCCCGGTTTCAGTTCTTTCGATTTTGATACGATTGAAAAAGAAGAGTTGTCAGGCTGCTTCCCTGAAATGGTGGAAAGGTCGAACGCCTGCAAGTTCAGGGAATGCCTGCATCTGAATGAACCCAAATGCGCCATCAAGGCAGCAGTTGATTCCGGAGAAATTCCGGAATACCGTTATAAGCATTATCTGAAATTCCTGGAAGAAATCATGACGAGAAAGCCGAGGTATTCCAATGATTAAAATTGCACCGTCGATATTGGCCGCAGACTTTTCGAAGCTGGGCCAAGAAGTGTTGGAAGTTGAAAAAGCTGGAGCAGACTGGATTCACATCGATGTGATGGATGGTCATTTTGTGCCGAATATTTCATTTGGCGCAGCCGTTATGGGAGCGGTACGCCCGCTGACGAAATTGCCGTTCGATGTCCATTTGATGATTGAAAACGCTGACCGTTATATAGAAGATTTTGCTAAAGCGGGAGCGGATTACATCACTGTTCATGTGGAGGCAAGCCCGCATCTGCACAGGACCATCCAATTGATCCGTTCATTTGGTGTGAAACCGGGTGTCGTCTTAAATCCGCACACTCCTGTGGAGGCGATTCTGCCGATTTTGGAAGATATTGATTTAGTGTTGTTCATGACAGTCAACCCTGGCTTTGGCGGACAGAAATTTATCGCTTCAGTTCTGCCGAAAGTTGAACAGCTTGCTAAAATCATTAAAGAAAAAGGTCTTGATATCGATATCGAAATCGATGGCGGCATCAATGAAAAAACAATTGTCGATTGTGCCAGAGCAGGAGCTAATGTTTTTGTGGCTGGATCGGCTATATATGGAAAAGAAGATCGTACAAAAGCCTTGCAGAGCATTAAAAAGGCTGGTCAAGAGGCGATTTCGTGAAGGTCATTATTTTAGCAGGAGGTCCGGCAAGCGAATTGCCGGACTTTTCAATATGGCCGGAAGACACTTTTATCGGAGTGGATGCAGGAACGATTGCCCTTTTGGACAAAGGCATTGTGCCTTCTGCAGCAGTTGGGGATTTTGATTCGGTATCAAAAGAGGAATTTGAGAGGATCAGAAAGTTCTTTCCGGAACTTCAACCGGCTTCTTCGGATAAAGACGAAACCGATACCGAAATGGCGCTGGCGGAAGCGATGGCCTATGACCCTGAAACTGTTATCATCACAGGTGTCACAGGCGGCCGTCTGGATCATTATATGAGCGCTTTGCACGCCATATACGGATTCCATCTAAAGTATCCGGGAACACAATTTTTCCTGATTAATAAACAGAACCGCATCCGCTTTCTGGAAGCGGGCAGCCATGAAATACTGCGGAACAGCCGTTACCGCTATATTTCCTTTTATCCGTTCGAGAAGGAAATCAAAGGATTCAATTTAACAGGTTTTAAATACGAAGTAGCCGATGAAACGATTTCCTTCGGATCCACGCGTTTCATCAGCAACGAACTCGAACATGCAGGAGTTGTCTCTTTTATAGAAGGAAACTGCATCATGATCGAGAGTGCGGATGATCGATAGGCTGAGTTGAGATTGGAAAGAGAAAAAATCTAATTTAATTATTGACAAGTCGCTTCGCCGCTTTGGACAGTGCAAAGACTGTGCTCCACCGCTGCGTTCGTCGCAAAGGTGAGCCGTCTCCGTATGGCTACATTGATTCCCACCATAAGCCGAGAAGGCCACTCGTCTTATTGCTCCATCCAGTCCTTGAGCCGCGGCTTTGCTGGGGTAAACTTCTGCAGAGAACGAGTTAGCTCAGCGCGAGCAGCCAGGAAAAAACATTGTGCTCCTGCATCGCTGCGCTGCTTCGTCGCAAAGACTTAGCCTCGCATGCTTCGGCTAATGTCTTCGAAGCTGTTTTGCGGAATATAGCGTTTAGAATTACTCCTAACTTATAGAGAATATTTAGTTCAACTTATATAGAAAGAAAAATCCCCACGAAAAAATGCCAGGCTGACATATGTCAGACCTGGCATTAATCATGAGAACGATTAAACGCGCTCAACTTTTCCTGATTTCAATGCTCTTGCAGAAACCCAAACACGCTTCGGTTTGCCGTCAACAAGGATGCGAACTTTTTGAAGGTTTGCTCCCCATGTACGTTTTGTCGAATTCATTGCGTGTGAACGAGCATTTCCGGCGCGAGCTTTACGTCCGCTTACTGCACATACTTTAGCCATGTAAGTACCTCCTCACAAGTGAAGCTGAAAATTATGATAGAATTTCAGTTCGTTTTTCATTTCACATACTTTAATAATTTACCATAGACATTTGGCGTTTGCAACTAATTTTGACACCCTTTAAAGAAAAAAACCTTTACACCTGAAAACGTCCGCTTTTCTTATATAGGGGTTTGTTGTAGAATGAAAAGAGTGAAATAGGACTCAAGGAGGAATTCTTAATGTCGATTGAAATAAAAAATGACTATGGTCAAATCGATATTTCCAATGATGTGATTGCTCAAATCGCTGGCGGAGCGGCAATCGAATGTTACGGCATTGTCGGAATGGCAACAAAACATCAAATACGCGACGGCCTTACTGATATTTTGAGAAAAGAGAATTTTGCCAAAGGTGTCATTGTGCGCCAGGAAGGCTCTGATCTTAACATCGATATGTACGTGATCATCAGCTATGGCACGAAAATCTCGGAAGTCGCATACCAGGTTCAGTCAAAAGTGAAATACACGATTACCAAAACGCTCGGTATGCCTGTAAAGGCTGTAAATATTTATGTTCAAGGAGTTCGTGTTACGAACCCGTAGGAGGAGGAAGAAGCGGTTATGAAGTCATTAAACGGAGTTAAATTCGCGGAAATGGTGCAGATGGGTTCCCATCATTTGTTCCAGAACGCGGATTATGTAGATGCATTAAACGTTTTTCCGGTGCCTGACGGCGATACGGGAACGAACATGAACTTATCCATGACATCAGGGGCAAAAGAGACGGAAGCGAATGTGCAGGAGCACATCGGCAAAACGGCTTCCGCTTTGTCAAAAGGCCTATTGATGGGAGCGCGCGGAAATTCTGGCGTTATCCTGTCCCAATTGTTCAGAGGCTTCAGCAAATCGATTGCGAACGAAAGTGAGTTATCGGCAAAGCAATTGGCTGAGGCTTTTCAGCATGGGGTTGAAACTGCCTATAAAGCGGTGATGAAACCGGTTGAAGGGACCATCCTGACGGTTGCCAAAGATTCAGCGGCTAAAGGAATGGAACTGGCAAAAGATGAATCGGATATCATCGTCCTTTTTGAAGGCATCGTTACAGAAGCCAAAGCTTCACTTGAGCGGACGCCGGACCTGTTGCCGGTTTTGAAAGAAGTGGGCGTGGTCGACAGTGGCGGCCAAGGGCTTGTCTATGTATATGAAGGGTTTTTGGCATCTTTGAAAGGCGAAGAACTGCCTGAGAAGCACGTCAATGATTCCATGAATGATCTTGTCAGTGCAGAGCATCACAAGAACATAGCCGGTTTCATGGATACTGCGGATATTGAATTCGGTTATTGCACAGAATTCATGGTTAAATTCGAAGACGGCAAAAAAGAATTCAATGAAGCAGAATTCCGTACCGATCTTAGTTCTTATGGCGATTCACTTCTTGTCATCGCTGACGATGAAGTCGCGAAAATCCATATCCACTCGGAAGAACCAGGTAAGGTCCTTACATATGGCCAGGATTACGGAAGCCTGATCAGTATGAAAATCGAAAATATGCGCCAGCAGCATATCGATATTGTCGGAGAAGATTTCAAAAAAGAAGGTAAAAAGCAAGAAGCTGTTCATCCATATGCAGTTGTGACTGTAGCGATGGGCGAAGGCGTTGCGGAATTATTGCGCAGCATCGGTGCGTCTTATGTCATCGAAGGCGGTCAGACGATGAACCCATCGACAGAAGATATCGTTAACGCAATCCGTTCGGTTTCGGCTGAACGCGTATTGATTTTGCCGAACAATAAAAACATCATCATGGCTGCTGAACAGGCAGCTGAAATTCTTGAGATTGAAGCTGCGGTCGTGCCGACAAAAGACGTTCCTCAAGGAATGGCCGCTTTATTGGCGTTCAATCCTTCAGTGTCTGTCGAAGAGAACCGCGAAACAATGGCTGGTGCTTCGCAGCATGTAAAATCGGGATCGGTGACATTTGCAGTCCGGGATACATCAATCGATGGCATCACGATTAAGAAAGATGATTTCATGGGCATCTCCGAAGGTAAAATTGTCGTTTCCAATAAGAGCCTGGAGAGTGTAACCGAAGAGTTGGCCAAGAAACTGATTGACGCTGATTCTGAAATCGTTACAATTCTATACGGAGAAGACGCAACGGAAGACGACGCGGAAAAACTTGGTGAATTCATCGAGTCGCTGAATGACGAAGTGGAAGTTGAAATCCACAATGGCAAACAGCCGCTTTATCCTTATATTATTTCCGTCGAATAGGCGAATGGATTTACAAGCCGATTAAGAAAAAGGTCAGCCTTTTTCTTGATCGGCTTTTTATGTGCTGAAAGTTTTCCACATACTAAAATTCCATAAGAACATATGCTTTATTATCTTTGTCTAAAGCTCCTTAATCGTGTAAACTGAAGCTATACGCAAATTGAGAGAAAGGGGTTTGAGCCATGAAGTTCAAATCTGTTTTTGATATAATCGGCCCGGTCATGATCGGTCCTTCATCTTCACATACTGCGGGAGCTGCCCGCATCGGCCGAGTCGCAAGAGATTTATTCGGGCGACAGCCGGAATGGGCAAAGATTCATCTCTATGGCTCTTTCGCCGAAACTTATAAAGGACACAGCACAGACGTCGCCATTGTAGGCGGCCTTCTGGATTACGATACAGATGACGAACGAATCAAAACTTCTTTTGATGAAGCGGCAGAAGCGGGTATGGAATTTGAATTTATTCCGGAAACCGGCCACACAGACCATCCAAACACAGCGAGAGTTGTGGTGGGTGACAGCCGTTCTGAAATGTCGATGGTTGGAATTTCAATCGGCGGCGGCAAAATCGAAATCACTGAGCTGAATGGTTTTCCGCTCCGGCTTTCAGGAAATCATCCAGCAATCCTCGTAGTTCATGATGATCGCTCGGGTTGTATTGCAAACGTTTCCAACTGTCTCTATAAATACGATATCAATATCGGCCACATGGAAGTGTCCCGCCGCGAAAAAGGCGAAATGGCATTGATGGTCATCGAAGTGGACCAAACTGTGGACCGTGCCATAATGGATGAATTACGGCAGCTGCCGAACATTACGCAAGTGACAAGGATCGCTGACTGAACAGGAGGATATACGAATGGATGTTTTATTCCGTAACGTTAAAGAATTGGTTGAACGTGCAGAAAATGAAAATAAATTGATTTCTGAAATCATGATTGAACAGGAAATGCTTATTACCCAGCGTTCCCGTGAAGATATCATGGTGCAGATGGAACGCAATCTGACTGTGATGGAAGAAGCGGTCGACAAAGGGTTGAAAGGTGTACATTCCGTTTCAGGCCTAACCGGCGGAGACGCTGTCTTGCTGCAGGCGTATATTGAAAAAGGCAATACGCTGTCAGGACCACTTATGCTTGACGCTGTCAGCAAAGCTGTGGCAACCAATGAAGTGAATGCAGCGATGGGCACAATCTGCGCTACGCCGACTGCAGGCTCTGCAGGTGTCGTACCGGGTACGTTGTTCGCGGTCAAGAATCAATTGAACCCGACACGTGAACAGATGATCCGTTATTTATTCACTTCCGGGGCATTTGGATTTGTCGTTGCGAACAATGCCTCGATTTCAGGTGCAGCAGGCGGATGCCAGGCGGAAGTCGGTTCAGCAGCGGCGATGGCTTCAGCTGCGATTGTAGAAATGAGTGGAGGTACAGCGCAGCAAAGTGCAGAAGCATTCGCCATCACGATGAAAAACATGCTCGGACTGGTTTGCGATCCTGTTGCAGGATTAGTGGAAGTACCATGTGTGAAGCGAAACGCAATGGGTGCATCCAATGCCGTTGTAGCGGCAGATATGGCTTTGGCCGGCGTAACTAGCCGCATCCCAACTGATGAAGTCATCGGTGCGATGTTTGAAATCGGCCAGTCTATGCCGAGTGCGTTGAAGGAAACCGCGAAAGGCGGACTCGCGGCTACACCTACCGGCAAATGGCTGGAATCGAAAATTTTCGGCGGATCGGTAGTCGGCAGTGGCAGGTAAAGATTCTGTCGCCGTCCTGAAGGGCGTCGGCAAACAGGCAGCTGAAACCTTGAAGGAAATGAACATTGAAACGATCCACGATCTGATCATGACATTTCCGTACCGCCATGAAGATTTTCAGCTGAAGGATCTGGTGGATACACCGCATAATGAACGTGTAACTGTGGAGGGAAGGGTCGAAAGCGAGCCTTCCGTCCTTTTTTTAGGGAAAAATAAATCGCGTACGACTGTCCAGGTGATGGTGGGGCGCCACTTGATCAAAGCGGTTTTTTTCAACCAGCATTACGTCAAAACGAAATTGCATATCGGGGAAATCGTTACATTGACCGGGAAATGGGACCGTGGACGGCAAATCATCACCGTGTCCAATCACTCGCTTGGACCACGTACAGATGGCGCCGATTTCGAACCGGTATACAGCCTGAAAGGATCGATGCATCAGAAAACATTCCGGAAATTGATGCGCCAGGCTCTCGATTTGGCAAAAGACGACCTCGAAGAATGCATCCCATCTAAATTTTTGGCGGAATACAAATTGGCGCCACTTTCAGAAGCGCTCGAGTGGGTTCATTTTCCGCCGGATGGTGAATCGTTGAAACAGGCACGCCGCCGCTTTGTATACGAGGAACTGTTGATGTTCCAATTAAAAATGCAGGCCCTGCGCAAAAAGAACCGAGAAGAAGAAGGCGGGTCGTTCATTGATTATGATGTGGATAAAGTCCGCAATTTCGTTCAATCGCTGCCGTACGAATTGACCGAGGCTCAAAAGCGCGTCGTCAATGAAATCTCCAAAGATATGAAAGAACCGTTACGCATGAACCGCCTCTTACAAGGGGATGTAGGCTCGGGCAAGACGGTGGTCGCGGCCATTTCCTTATATGCGACTGTGACTGCCGGTCTGCAGGGAGCGCTGATGGCTCCGACTGAGATATTGGCTGAGCAGCATGCCAACACGCTTGCGGAATGGTTTGAACCGTTTCCTGTGACGATTGCTTTGTTGACGGGTTCAGTAAAAGGCAAGAAGCGCCTGCTGATTCTCGAGCAACTGGCAGCGGGGAAAATCGATATCTTAATCGGCACCCACGCACTCATCCAGCCGGATGTTCAATTCAAAAAGCTCGGGCTTGTAATCACGGATGAGCAGCACCGCTTCGGTGTCGACCAGCGGCGCGTATTAAAAGACAAAGGCTATAACCCGGATGTGCTGTTTATGACGGCAACACCGATTCCAAGAACTTTGGCCATCTCAGCTTTTGGGGAAATGGATGTCTCTGTAATCGATGAGATGCCGGTCGGCCGAAAAGAAATCCAGACCTTCTGGATGAAAAAAGATATGTTCGGAAAAATTGTTGGACGGATGGAAAAAGAATTGGCAGCCGGCAGACAAGCGTATGTCATCTGTCCGCTGATTGAAGAATCCGATAAACTCGATTTTCAAAATGCAATTGAACTATACAGCCAGTTATCAAGTTATTTCCACGGTAAATATACCGTCGGTTTGATGCACGGACGGCTGCATTCTGACGAAAAGGAAGAAACGATGCGTTCATTCACCGAAGGAGAAATTGCAGTTTTGGTTTCAACAACTGTCGTCGAGGTGGGGGTCAATGTGCCGAACGCTTCCTTCATGCTGATCTATGACGCCGAGCGTTTCGGCTTATCTCAGCTGCATCAATTGCGGGGACGTGTAGGCCGAGGAAGTGAACAATCCTATTGTGTGCTGCTGGCAGATCCGAAAACTGAAATCGGCAAGGAACGAATGACATCGATGACCGAAACGAATGATGGATTCGTGCTGGCAGAAAAGGATTTGAAACTTCGCGGTCCAGGAGATTTCTTTGGCCGAAAACAAAGTGGATTGCCTGAATTTAAAATGGCTGATCTGATCCACGATTACAGGGCGCTTGAGACGGCAAGGAAAGATGCCGAAAGCCTTGTGAACAGTGATGAATTTTGGACAAGTGCCGAAACTGGATGCCTCCGAAGGATGCTCGAAGATTCGGGTGCTTTATCTATGGCACGGCTGGATTAAGGATGCGGGGCTTTCATTAGCCCTTGCATTCTTTTTTTATAGCCAATATACTGATATTAGTACCAAGTGCTAATAGCGGGCGGTGACAATGTGAAAAAGACAAAAAGAGAACGGCAAACAGCATTACAGGAATCGATACATGAAAACCCGTTCGTGACAGATGAGGAATTGTCGGCTGAATTCAATGTCAGCGTCCAGACAATCAGGCTCGACCGGATGGAATTATCGATACCTGAACTGCGGGAGCGGATCAAGCATGTGGCCGTAAAGACTTTTGAAGATGAAGTAAAATCCCTGCCGATTGATGAAGTGATAGGGGAAATTATTGATATTGAATTGGACGAAAAAGCGATATCGATTTTTGATGTCAAGCCGGAACACGTTTTTCAGCGCAATCAGATTGCCAGGGGGCATCATTTATTTGCTCAGGCAAATTCACTGGCAGTAGCGATCATTAACGAAGAACTGGCATTGACGGTAAAATCCGAATTGCAGTTTCTGCGTCCGGTAAAAGCTGGTCAACGCATCGTGGCAAAAGCAACGGTCATCGACAGACAGCCTGAGAAGAACAGGGCTTTTGTAAAAGTCGTCTCAACAGTTGACCAGGTGACAGTTTTTATCGGTACATTTGAAATGTATCGAATGACGGAACAAAGTGAAGGTGAAGTAGGATGAAGATAGCAGTAGATGGAATGGGCGGAGATAACGCCCCGAAAGAAATTATCGAAGGCGTCTATAAGGCGCTTGATGAATTTAAGGATCTGGAAGTTCAGCTATATGGCCATCAGGAAAAAATGCGGGAATTCCTGAAAGATCATGATCGGTTAACGGTTTTCCATTGTGAAGAGATAATAGAAGCAGAGGACGATCCGGTGCGATCTGTCAGAAGAAAAAAAGACGCATCGATGGTACGCATGGCACAGGCTGTCAAAGACGGAACGGCTGATGCCTGTGTGTCCGCAGGCAACACAGGTGGATTAATGTCCGCAGGTTTATTCATCGTCGGGCGCATCGAAGGCGTTGACCGGCCGGCTCTGGCACCGACATTGCCGACTATTGACGGCAAAGGTTTCGTTATGCTGGATATGGGGGCGAATGCGGAAGCCCGTCCAGAACACCTTGTCCAATACGCTATTATGGGCAGCATCTATGCCGAAAAAGTACGCGGCATCGAGAACCCTACGGTAGGCTTGCTGAATATCGGAACAGAAGAGAAAAAGGGGAATGACCTGACGAAAGCCGCTTTCCCATTATTAAAGGAAGCTCCGATCAATTTTGTCGGCAATGTGGAATCCCGTGATTTATTGAACGGGGTTGCTGATGTCGTTGTAACGGATGGCTTTACCGGCAATATGGTGTTGAAAACAATCGAAGGAACAGCGATGAACGTATTCGCGATGATCAAAGATGTTTTCATGTCATCGATGAAAACGAAATTGGCTGCCGCCCTTGTTAAAGATGATATCCGTGGATTGAAAGGAATGCTGGATTACAGCGAATACGGGGGAGCGGGGCTGTTTGGCCTTAAGGCGCCTGTGATTAAAGCGCACGGGTCATCGAACAGCACGGCTTTCTTTAATGCGATTCGCCAAACACGTACAATGATTGAATTCGATGTGACTGGCACGATCTATAACACGTTGAAAAAGGAGCAGTCGGAATGACGAAAATAGCATTTATCTACCCGGGACAAGGTTCCCAGACAGTTGGAATGGGCGAAACCTTTTTGAGCGATGAAAGAAGCCGGAACTTTTTTGATGAAGCTGATAAAGCTCTTGGCATGAAACTTTCCACGTTGATGCTCGAAGGGCCCTCCGAGGAGCTGACACTTACATACAATGCGCAGCCGGCTTTGCTGACAGTCAGTGCAATGATTACGGAACGTCTGGCGCGTGAAGGAATAGTGCCTTCTTATACAGCGGGCCACAGTCTCGGTGAATACAGCGCTTTAGTGGCTTCGGGAGTCATGAAATTCGAAAACGCAGTGGAGATCGTCCACAAACGCGGCCTTTTCATGAATGACGCGGTACCAGCAGGCGAGGGCACAATGGCAGCTATTCTTGGGATGGATGCAAAAGAACTTGAAGAAGTGACGAATCAGGTGACTGATTCTGTAGGCGTTGTTCAGCTAGCCAATTTGAACAGCCCTGGGCAAATCGTCATTTCAGGCACAAAAGCAGGCGTGGAAGAAGCGTGCAGACTGGCTAAGGAAAACGGTGCAAAAAGAGCGATTCCACTCGATGTCAGTGGGCCATTCCATTCTGAATTAATGCGTCCCGCATCACAGGATTTATCTGAAGTTTTGAGTAAGGCATTTCTAATGAATGCAAATGTACCTGTCGTGGCCAATGTCACTGGAGAAGCGGAAACGAACGCTGCGCAAATACAGGATCTTCTTGTCCGCCAATTGTATTCTCCGGTTTTATGGGAGCAATCAGTGCGCAAAATGATTGAACTGGGTGTCACAGTCTTTGTTGAAATTGGCCCCGGTAAAGTGCTGAGCGGATTAGTCAAAAAAATTGATCGTTTGGTAACCGTATTGCCGGTCAATGATTTGGAATCATGCGAAAAAGCGATAGAGGAGCTGAAAAAATGAGCGACTTAACTGGAAAGACAGCCATCATCACTGGTGCTTCCAGAGGCATCGGAGCTGAAATCGCCAAACGATTTGCGCTAGCGGGCGCGAATGTCGTAGTCAACTACAGCGGCAGTCAGCAAAAAGCGGAAGCAGTCGTAGAAGCGATAGAAGAAAATGGCGGAAAAGCCATTGCGGTAAAAGCGAATGTGGCAGATGCGGATGCTGTGAAAGCGATGGTTGAAGAGACAATGTCAACTTTCGGAACAGTCGATATTCTTGTAAATAATGCAGGGATTACGCGCGACAACTTGATGATGCGAATGAAAGACGATGAATGGGACGATGTGATCAACACCAATTTAAAAGGTGTTTTTGTCTGCACGAAAGCTGTCACACGCCAAATGATGAAACAGCGCTCTGGCCGTATTGTCAATATCGCTTCGATTGTCGGGGTAATGGGCAATGCCGGTCAGGCGAATTATGTCGCATCCAAAGCCGGTGTAATTGGTCTTACAAAGACGACAGCACGGGAACTTGCAAGCCGTGGCATTACTGCGAACGCGGTGGCTCCAGGTTTTATTACAACAGATATGACAGATCAATTGAATGAAGAAATACAACAATCGATGATGTCGCAAATACCGCTTGGCCGCTTCGGCAAACCGGAAGAAGTGGCGAAAGCCGCGTTATTCCTGGCTTCCGATGAAGCGTCCTATATGACGGGGCAGACACTGCACCTTGACGGCGGGATGGTCATGTAATTTGTATTTCTGTATACTGCATTGAGGGGAGGTGACGACATTGGCAACAGTATTGGAAAGAGTAACTAAAGTAATCGTGGATCGTCTAGGTGTAGAAGAGAACGAAGTGAAACTTGAAGCTTCATTCACAGGAGACCTTGGTGCGGATTCATTGGATGTAGTTGAATTGGTTATGGAACTTGAAGACGAATTCGACATGGAGATTTCTGATGAAGATGCAGAAGGCATGTCTACAGTAGGAGACGCAGTTTCTTACATTGAGAAAAAACAAGCTTAATTTAGAAAAGCGAAAGCGCCTGTTAAGTCCCGACAAGCGCTGGAGGGCTTAAAGATAATGGCGTTTTTAGCCATTATCGGTAAGGCCGAAGCGACCTCGAGGGACTAGGCGCTGGAGTCTGGACACAAAAATATGAAATGACCTTGACGCACAATCGCTTGCAGCTTAAGCGGTTGTGCGTCAATTCTATTTTTGCGTTAAAGCCGGAAAAAAGGTAAAATTGACGGAAGAACAACATAGGAAGGCAGATAAAAATGGCAATGAAAAAAAACCTTAACCAACAAAAGCCGGGAGTGCTGAAGGAAAGCGTGAAAAATGCTTTTGACCAGCTGCAAAAAGAGCTGGATGTCAACTTCCGCAATCCTGCACTGCTTTATCAGGCTTTCACTCATTCATCTTATGTGAATGAGCATCGAAGAAAAAAATTCACGGATAACGAACGTCTCGAGTTTTTGGGGGATGCCGTTCTGGAATTATCGGTTTCCCATTATCTTTATATGAAATATCCCGACATGAGCGAAGGGGAATTGACGAAACTCCGGGCATCTATTGTCTGTGAACCGTCACTTGTACTGTTTGCGAATGAATTGAATTTCGGCAAATATATTTTGCTCGGCAAAGGCGAAGAATTGACTGGCGGCAGAACGCGTCCGGCTCTCCTTGCTGATGTCTTCGAATCATTCGTCGGGGCTTTGTATCTCGATCAAGGACTTGAACCGGTTGTTTCATTCCTGGAAGTAATTCTTTTCCCTAAAGTGGAAATCGGTGCTTTTTCGCATGTGATGGATTATAAGAGCCAATTGCAGGAAATTGTGCAGCAGAAAAATTCAGGTGCATTGAGTTACGAAATTATCGATGAAAAAGGGCCTGCGCACAGCCGCATATTCGTAACACGCGTTACTTTGGCCGATAAAGAATTGGGCGTCGGAAACGGACGTTCCAAAAAAGAAGCGGAACAGCAGGCAGCTCAGCTGGCAATCCGTAAATTGCAGGAAGCAATGGAGGACTAGAGAATGTTTTTGAAGAGATTGGAAGTCATGGGATTCAAGTCGTTCGCTGATCGCATCGGCATCGATTTCGTTCCCGGAGTTACAGCAGTTGTGGGTCCGAATGGCAGCGGGAAGAGTAATGTTACCGACGCGATCCGTTGGGTCCTCGGTGAACAATCCGCGAAATCATTGCGCGGCGGAAAGATGGAAGATGTCATTTTTGCCGGCAGTGATTCACGGAAGCCCTTGAACTTCGCCGAAGTTACTTTGGTCTTGGATAATACGGATGGACGGGTCCCTCTCGATTACAGCGAAGTCAGCGTAACGAGAAGGGTTTTTCGAAGTGGCGAAAGTGCCTATCTTTTGAATAAACAGAACTGCCGTTTGAAAGACATTACCGATCTGTTCATGGATTCCGGACTTGGAAAAGAAGCGTTTTCAATCATCTCACAAGGTCGCGTTGACGAAATCCTAAACAGCAAAGCGGAAGAACGCCGCTCGATATTCGAAGAAGCAGCCGGTGTATTGAAATATAAACAGCGTAAGAAAAAAGCTGAATTGAAATTAAATGAAACGGACGAAAACCTCAACAGGGTTTTGGATATTCTCCATGAGCTCGATGGCAGGATGGAGCCGCTTCAAATCCAGGCTTCCGCCGCAAGGGATTATTTGGATATGAGTGCTGAACTCAAAGATGCGGATATCGCTTTATTGGCATTCGACGCAAACCGTTTAAAACAGGAGCTAGAACAACTTGGCAATGATGCTGACGAGCAAAGCGCCAAAGAACAGGAATTGGCGGCTGAAATTGGCAATAAAGAAGAAACTGTAGCCAGACTCCGAAAGAAAATTGCGGAACTCGACAGTGAGATAGATTCTGAACAAAGCAGTCTGATTGAAGCCAGTTCCGAAACCGAAAAATGGGAAGGCCGCAAATTATTGATGTCCGAGAAAAAGCATAATGCGGACCGTCAGGCCAGTCAGCTGAAAGAAAACCTGGAAACGGAATTGGCAGAGAATCAAGTGCTGGCTGCCAAACACCAGGAGCAATCGGAGCTATTGGAAGCAAGAAAAGCGGAGCAGCAGAAAATCAAAAATGCCATCAGGCAATTGGAAGAACAATTGAGCAGAACGCCGGCGGATATTGAAAACGAGATTGAATCCTTCAAGTCGCTCTATATTGAATTGATGAATGAGCAGGCTTCTGTCAGAAACGAATTGAAAAATATCGATCTGCAGCAACAGCAATTGTCTGAATCCACCAGCAGAATCGCTTTGCAGCAAAAGGATTTCAGCAGTGAGCTCGAAAAGCTGGAAAAAGAAAAAGAAGAAGCTGAAAAGAAATACGATGCGATCAAAGCGCTGTTGGAAGAAAAACGCAGATTGTACCGTGAAACAGAAAACAGCTACCAGCAAATTAAGGGAGCTTTCGACAAAAAGCAAAATATGCTGTTTCAAGCCTATCAATCCCAAAAACAACTGGAATCCAGAATTGAAACTCTCCAGGAATTGGAAGCTGATTTCTCGGGATTTTTCCAAGGTGTGCGGGAAGTTCTCCAAGCACGTGAAAAGGGCCGGTTGAACGGAATCGTGGGAGCGGTTGCTGAAATAGCACAAGTCGATCAGGATTATGCGAAAGCGATCGAAACTGCGCTTGGCGCTTCCAGTCAGCATATTGTCGTTGAAAACGAAGACAACGCCCGGCAGGCAATCCAGTTCCTACGTGAGAAAAGGGCGGGCCGATCAACTTTCCTGCCGATGACAGTCATGAAACCGAGAACCATACCGGAACACACCTTATCTTCAATACGCCAGCATCCGGCGTTTATTAAAGTTGCGTTCGAGCTGGTGGATTATGATCCCGCTTATAATATGATCATCGAAAATCTGCTCGGAAATGTCATTATTGCTGAAGATCTGAAAGGCGCGACTGCAATCGCTAAACTTACAGGCAACCGCTATAGAGTCGTGACGCTTGAAGGGGATATCGTCAATGCCGGCGGATCGATGACCGGCGGCGCCAATAAAACCCAGGCATCGTTTTTCACGCGTAAAGCGGAACTTGAGCAATTGCTTGTCCAGTCAAAAGAGCTGGCACAAACGATTGCTGTTGCAGAAAAAACGGTGCAGAAAGAACAGTCTGAAGTCCATAGCACAGAACGGAAATTGAACGATTTGCGTTCTGAGGGTGAAAAATATCGCGACCTCGAGTCAGAGCGCGCAATGACACTTCGGGAAATTAATGCAGTCCTGAATACCACGAAAGAGCGTTTCAAGGTGTTTCAGGCTGAGCAAAAAAACAAAGGATCCGATTTGGATGCTGTGACGGTCCGCAAAGAAACTGCTTCCAGCCGTCTTAATGAAATCACCTCGGAACTGGACGGTACATCGGCCCGGATCGAAGAACTGACGCAGTTCAAACAGCAGAATGAAAGTGCCCGGGATGCGGTACTTGTAAAATTTGCTGACCATAAATCCCAACTCGCTGTGATGAAGGAAAGGGTCAGCCAATTAACGGATAGTGAAGCTGAATTGCTAGTCCGCAAAGAAAAGAGCGACCGCAAGCTGAAGGAAATTCAGTCAGAACTTGAATGGCTGCAATCCGAAGAAGCGGCGAAAGTCTATTCTGATGAGGAAATCATAGCTGAAATTTCAAAATGGTCCCATAAAAAGCAAACGGGCATGCAAAAAATCAGTGAGTTAAAAGAACATCGATCGCAAAACCAAAGCCAATTGACCGAACTGGAAGGAGAGCTGAAAGAACGCCATCGCCTTCATAAAGGTTTTGTCGAAGCCATCCGTATATGTGAAGTGAAGGCTACGCGCCTGGATGTCCAGATACAGAATCTGATTGGACAATTGGAAAATAATTACGAATTGACACTTGAACAGGCGATGCAATTTGAACTTGCGGATGAAGAAGATGTTGTGCGCAAGAAAGTCAAATTGCTTAAACAGTCGATTGAAGAATTGGGACCTGTCAATATCGGCTCCATCGAAGAATTCGAACATGTGGCTGAACGCCATAATTTCCTTACTGAACAGCGCAACGATCTGAACGAGGCCAAAGAAACATTGCGGACAGTCATCCGCGAAATGGATGAAGAGATGACGACTCGTTTTGATGAAACCTTCCATGCCATCCGGACTCATTTCCAGCGGGTTTTCAAGGAATTGTTCGGCGGAGGGTCAGCGGATCTTGTGCTGACTAATCCGCAGGACATGCTGGCGACCGGAGTGGAAATCATCGCGCAGCCGCCGGGCAAGAAATTGCAGGCTCTCAGCCTGTTGTCTGGAGGAGAACGGGCGCTGACAGCGATTGCGCTTTTATTTGCCATCCTGAATATCCGGCCGGTGCCATTCTGTATTCTTGATGAAGTGGAAGCGGCGCTTGATGAATCGAACGTTGTACGCTATAGCCAATATCTCAAGAAATTCAGTGAAGATACGCAATTCATCGTCATTACACACCGAAAAGGGACGATGGAAGGCGCGGATGTCCTTTACGGCATCACGATGCAGGAATCGGGCATATCAAAACTTGTATCTGTAAAACTGCAGGAACAACTATAAATAGAGGAGTGATCTGGTGAGTTTTTTCAAAAAGCTGAAAGATAAATTTGCCGGCAATGCCGAGCAGGAACAATCGACAGAAAAATATAAAGAAGGATTGGAAAAAACCCGCACGGGATTCACATCACGAATCAATGACTTAGTGGCGAAATACCGCAAAGTGGATGAAGATTTCTTCGAAGAGCTTGAAGAAGTCCTCTTGCAGGCGGATGTCGGCTTTGAAACGGTTCTCGAATTGATGGATGAATTGCGTTATGAAGTTCAGCGCAAAAATGTGCGGGATACTTCCAACGTGCAATCCGTCATTTCTGAAAAACTGGTGGAAATTTATCAGGCAGGCGAACCTGAACTGAACGAAATCAAATTTGTCGATGGCTTGACCGTCATTTTAATGGTTGGCGTAAACGGTGTCGGCAAGACGACGACTATCGGTAAATTGGCTCATCGCTTGAAAAATGAAGGCAAATCGGTCATGCTGGCGGCCGGTGACACTTTCCGTGCTGGAGCAATCGAGCAATTGGATGTCTGGGGACAGCGGGTCGGCGTAGATGTGATTAAGCAAGCCGCCGGTTCAGATCCAGCAGCGGTCATGTATGACGCTGTGCGTTCGGCGAAATCACGAGGGGTTGATGTTTTGATCTGCGATACTGCGGGCCGTCTCCAAAACAAAGTCAATTTGATGAATGAATTGGAAAAAGTTCACCGTGTATTAGGGCGTGAAATTCCCGGAGCTCCACATGAAGTGCTCTTGGCGCTTGATGCCACAACCGGGCAAAATGCAATGATCCAGGCACAGACTTTTAAAGAAGTAACGGAAGTCACTGGCATCGTACTGACTAAACTGGACGGCACCGCAAAAGGCGGTATCGTACTGGCAATCCGCAATAAATTGAAAATCCCCGTCAAATTTGTCGGTCTTGGAGAAAAAATGGATGATCTGCAGCCATTCGATCCACAGAAATATGTATATGGCCTGTTTGCTGAAGGTTTGGATAAGGAAGAAGAAATGGAAGAGGACTCAGCAGACAAGTAAAATTACTTGACGGTTGATTTCATTTTCAGTAATGTTGTGTGTAGTATGAACGGGGTGAGCAGAAATGATGGGTTTGGAAAAAACGACACGGATGAATTATCTATTCGATTTCTATCAGGAATTGCTGACGCCAAAACAGCGCAGTTATATGATGCTGTATTATTTGGATGACCATTCTTTAGGTGAAATAGCCGAAGAATACGATATTACGCGACAGGCGGTTTACGATAATATACGCCGCACTGAAGCGATGCTCGAGGAATACGAAGCGAAGCTCCAGCTGTTCGATAAGTTTCAGCGTCGGCAGGAACTGGTTTCTACATTCGAGAAAAACCCTTTCACTGAAGAAAACATCCATAAATTCCTCAGTGAACTGAAAGAATGGGATTAGGAGGCGGAACGAATGGCATTTGAAGGTTTATCCGAACGCCTGCAAGGCACCATGACTAAGATCAAAGGCAAAGGTAAAGTGTCTGAAGCAGATGTTAAAGATATGATGCGTGAAGTCCGTTTCGCTTTAATCGAAGCGGATGTTAACTTAAAAGTAGTAAAAGAATTCGTTAAAAAAGTAAGTGAACGCGCTGCCGGTTCAGATGTAATGGACAGCTTGACACCGGGCCAGCAGGTCGTCAAAATCGTTAAGGATGAATTGACGGAATTGATGGGCGGCGAGCAGAGCAAAATTGAATTTTCAACCAAACAGCCGACCGTCATTATGATGGTGGGTCTGCAAGGTGCAGGTAAAACGACCACTACCGGAAAACTGGCGGGATTGCTGCGCAAAAAGCATAACCGCAAACCGTTATTGGTAGCGGCTGACGTATACCGTCCAGCGGCTGTACAGCAATTGGAAACAGTCGGCAAACAGCTGACCATTCCTGTATTTTCAAAAGGGACGGATATATCGCCGGTTGAAATTGCCCGTCAAGCGATCGAACACGCGAAAGCGGAGCATCTGGATACAGTCATTATTGATACGGCTGGCCGTTTGCATATAGACGATACGCTGATGCAGGAATTGAAGGATATCCGGGCGCTTAAAGAACCTGATGAGATCTTCCTGGTTGTGGATGCCATGACCGGACAAGATGCTGTTAACGTGGCGCAGAGCTTTGATGAAGCCATCGGTATTACAGGAGTCGTCCTGACGAAGCTTGACGGCGATACACGCGGCGGGGCGGCATTGTCAATCCGTACCGTAACGCAAAAACCGATCAAATTCATCGGTATGGGCGAAAAACTGGATGCTTTGGATGTATTCCATCCGGAACGCATGGCATCCCGAATCCTCGGTATGGGAGATATGCTGTCGCTGATTGAAAAAGCGCAGACGAATGTTGATGAAGAAAAAGCGAAACAACTCGAAGAGAAATTCCGTACTTCTTCATTTACGTTCGATGACTTCCTGGAACAATTGGCACAAGTCAAACAGATGGGGCCATTGGATGAAATCCTGAAGATGCTGCCCGGCGCCAATAAAATCAAAGGGCTGGAAAACGCTAAAGTGGATGAAAGCCAAATGGGCCGTGTAGAAGCCATCATTTACTCGATGACAAAACAGGAGAAAACAACGCCTGAAATCATCAATGCAAACCGGAAAAAGCGGATCGCCCGCGGATCCGGAACGTCTATTCAGGATGTCAATCGCCTGTTGAAACAATTTGAAGATATGAAGAAAATGATGAAACAAATGTCCGGCATGAACTCGAAAAAAGGCAAGAAAAAGATGTCAATGCCAGGCCTGGACTCACTTTTTAAATAATTTTTTAAGGTGTTAAGAAAAAATACTTTACAAACTATTTAAAGCTTGCTAATATAATGTCTTGTGTGAAACTATTCGGAGGTGCTTTAAGAAATGGCAGTAAAAATTAGATTAAAACGTATGGGAGCTAAAAAATCTCCTTTCTATCGTATTGTTGTAGCTGACTCACGTGCTCCACGTGACGGCCGTCAAATCCAGACAGTAGGTACTTACAACCCGCTGACAGTTCCAGCTGAAGTTAAAATCGACGAAGAATTGGCGTTGAAATGGCTTCACGATGGCGCTAAACCATCTGATACTGTTCGTAACTTGTTTTCTCAAAACGGCATTATGGAGAAATTCCATAACGACAAATTAAACAAGTAAGGGAGATTTTCTTATGAAGCAGCTGATTGAAACCATTGTGAAACCGCTGGTTGATCATCCGGAAGAAGTTCGTATTGAAATTGACGAAAATAATAGCCGAATTGTCTACAAGCTTTCTGTGCATCAGCAAGATACAGGGAAAGTGATCGGTAAGCAAGGCCGTGTGGCGAAAGCCATCCGCGCTATCGTGTATTCAGCAGCAGGCAATCATCATAAGAAAAAAACTTACCTCGATATTGTGGATTGAGTAAAAGGAAGGAGCCCAGGTTCCTTCCTTTTTTCTTGGGATTGTCGTTATAGCCGATATTCCGCAAAACAACTTCGCTTGCCTGGGGGCTCGCACTGAGCTAACTCGAGCTCGTTTCACTTCGCTCGAGTGGATCTCAGCACTTCGCTTGGTCCCCATGGCGTCTTCGCTGTTTTGCTCCATATCTCAGATAATCTCTCAATAAAAGCTATTTTCTCAGCGCTGGCGCGCCAATGGACTGAGCGAAGCAATAAGACGAGTGCACTTCTCGGCTAATTGCGGGAGCTTTGTCCTAAGCGCCGGCGCGATTACTTAATAATTTTTATAATATAAATACTGAAACAGAAAGGATGTTTGCGTGTGGAATGGTTTAACGTAGGAAAAATCGTCAACACTCACGGAATTCGCGGAGAAGTCCGGGTTTTATCCCGCACCGATTTTCCGGAGGAACGTTTTGCAGTGGGAACGAAACTTGGCCTTTTTAAAAAAGGCGAAAAAAAGCCGATTATGGTCCAAGTAGCCAGCCATCGCCAGCATAAGAATTTTGAATTGCTGACGTTCGAAGGCTATCCGAATATCAATATGGTGGAAGAGTTCAAAGATTCATATCTGCGGATTGCAGAACATGACCTGACGGAATTGGAAGAGGGCGCGTTCTATCACCATGAAATTCTGGGCTGCACAGTCTTCACTGATGAAGGCCGTGAGCTGGGCAAAATCACGGAAATTCTTGAAACCGGCGCGAATGACGTGTGGGAAATTACACCTCAAACCGGTAAGAAGCATTATATTCCTTATATCGAAGATGTCGTAAAGGACATTGATGTCGAAGACAAAAAAGTAACGATTGAAGTCATGGAAGGTTTGTTGAACGAATGAAGATAAATGTTCTTTCATTATTCCCAGCCATGTTCGAAGGTGTGTTCAATCAGTCGATGATGAAAAAAGCCCAGGAAAAAGGAGCAGTCTCATTTGCTGTTTCGGATTTCCGGGATTACGCCGACAATAAACGCCAGGTGGACGATTATCCGTTTGGCGGCGGTGCTGGTATGGTATTGAAGCCGGAACCGGTATTCAACGCTGTAGAAGCGCTCTCCGGCGAAGGAAAGCCGCGCGTCATTCTGATGTGCCCGCAAGGTGAGCGCTTTACGCAGAAAAAAGCGGAAGAGCTTGCGCAGGAAGATGATCTGATTTTCATCTGCGGCCATTACGAAGGATACGACGAGCGGATTCGTGAGCATCTGGTGACTGATGAAATTTCCATCGGTGATTTCGTTTTGACAGGCGGAGAGCTTGCGGCGATGACGGTCATAGACAGTATCGTCCGCTTGCTTCCAGGTGTTCTTGGAAATGCCGATTCACCGGTGAAGGATTCATTCTCGACCGGCTTTCTTGAACATCCGCAATACACGCGTCCTGCCGATTACCGGGGATGGAAAGTTCCGGATGTGCTGACTTCCGGAAACCACGGAAAAGTCGATAAATGGCGTGAAGAGCAAACGCTGAAAAGAACGCTCGAACGCCGTCCGGATCTGCTTGAAAAGATTGAACTGACAGCAGCTCAACAGAAGATTTTAGACGGCCTGAAAAATACTGATTAAATGAAGATTAACTCTTGCATCTGAAGGCGCACAGTGATAACATGGAGTCTGTACTTTTATGTGAAGTACAGGATCACGGTGTTCCGCTGCGGCGACAGATTGACTGCAAGAGCATCTGTAGAAGGAGAGAAAACCATGCAAAACATTATTACAGAAATCACAAAAGAACAGCTTCGTACGGATCTCCCAGATTTCCGTCCTGGCGATACTGTTCGCGTCCACGTTAAAGTTGTCGAGGGTACACGCGAACGTATTCAGGTATACGAAGGAGTTGTCATCGGCCGTCGCGGAGGCGGGATCAGTGAATCATTCACTGTCCGCAAAATCTCTTACGGTGTTGGTGTTGAACGTACATTCCCTGTACACACACCAAAAATTGCTCAACTTGAAGTTACCCGTCGCGGTAAAGTTCGTCGTGCGAAACTGTACTACTTGCGTAACCTTCGCGGTAAAGCAGCGCGCATTAAAGAAATTCGATAAGATTGCAATGCAGAAAGAGGGCGTCCGCGCCCTCTTTCTTTTTTGCTTAAATGCACATATCCTTGTACAATTAAAGCACAAAGCCTAGGGAGGAACGCGCATGGAAACAGAAGCGAAAAAGAAAAACGAAGTGTGGGAATGGTCAAAGGCTCTATTGATCGCATTTGGCCTCGCGGCAATTATCCGGATATTCCTTTTTACGCCGATTGTGGTTGATGGGGAGTCGATGATGCCGACGCTAGAACATGGCGACCGCATGATTGTCAATAAAATTGGCTATAATATTGGGAATCCGGAGCGGTTTGACATCATCGTTTTTCATGCGCCTGAAGAAAAAGATTATATCAAGCGGATCATCGGCTTGCCGGGTGATCATATCGCTTATGAAAATGACCAGTTATATATTAACGGTGAACCAATGGATGAGCCGTATCTGGACGACTACAAAAAAGATGTCAGTGGCACATTGACAGAAGATTTTACGCTTGAAGAAAAGATAAATTCCAGTACTGTACCGGAAGGAACAGTATTTGTAATGGGCGATAATCGCCGGGCAAGCAAGGACAGCCGGATTATCGGAGTAGTTCCAATGGAAGAAGTTGTCGGCAATACGAGTTTTGTATTCTGGCCATTTGAAGAAGTGGGACTTGTTAAGTAAGGAGAGATTTTATGACGATTCAATGGTTTCCTGGGCATATGGCGAAAGCCCGGAGAGAAGTAACTGAAAAACTGAAATTAGTCGACATCATATTTGAACTGGTCGACGCAAGGCTTCCTTTATCATCACGCAACCCGATGATCGATCAGGTGATTCAGCAGAAACCGAGATTGATCATCTTAAATAAGATGGATATGGCGGATGAGGCAGAAACAAAAAAATGGATCCGCTATTTTGAAGAGCAAGGCACACGTGCAGTAGCCATCAACTCGCTGGAAGGCAAGGGACTGCAGCTTGTGACAAAAGCGTCAAAAGAGATTCTTGCTGAAAAGTGGGACCGCATGATTGCCAAAGGGATCAAACCACGCGCCATCCGCGCCATGATCGTCGGTATTCCGAACGTAGGGAAGTCTACTTTGATCAACCGCCTTTCCAAAAAGAGCCTCGCAAAAACCGGGAATATGCCCGGAGTAACAAAAGCGCAGCAATGGATTAAAGTCGGCAAGGAAATTGAATTGCTGGATACGCCAGGTATTTTATGGCCTAAATTCGAGGACCCTGAAACTGGTTTTAAATTGGCGGTAACCGGAGCCATCAAAGATTCGGTCATCCAAATGCAGGAGCTGGCCATCTATGCGCTTAAATTTTTGGAAGAACGTTATCCGGAGCGCTTGAAAGAGCGTTATGGCATCGACCATGTCGATGAAGAAATTGTTCATACCTTCGATCACATCGCGAAAAAACGCCGTTTTGTGTCGCATGAAGGTGAAGCCGATTATGAAATGACCGCTGAAGCAATTGTCCGTGACATCCGCAATCAATATCTTGGGCGAGTCACATTCGATTATAAAGATGAAATGATCGTTGATGAAGAAGATTAAAAAGCTGCAGGCAAATGAAGGAGGCTGATCCGATTCCGGGCGGCCTCTTTTATTTATATTCGAGTGAATTTCGAACCATGGGAAGGAGCAACACAATGCATACCATTAAATCGATACGCGAGAAACTTGGCGAAACAGGGAAGTGGGAGCCTTGGATCGATGAATTGGAATCTGATGACAGAAAGGCAGTCCAAAAATTATTGGCTTCATGGAAACGCAAACAGGCACTTCAGGAAAAGTTGTTCAAAAATCTCGAAATCAAACAGCAATTTGATGATTCATTTAAAGAAATTCCGGAGTGGACAGTCGCCGGCATTGATGAAGCGGGGAGAGGTCCGCTCGCCGGACCGGTTGTGACAGCCGCTGTCATTCTTCCTGACCATTGTCCCACACTCATCGGCCTTGATGATTCGAAAAAAATCCCGAAAGCAAAACGGGATTATTTTGCTGAAGAAATTAAAAAAATCGCTGTGAGCTATGCCGTACATATCCAGCCGCCGGAAGAAATTGACCGATTGAATATTTATCAGGCTACGAAGCAGTCAATGGCTGTAGCTGCGATGTCGCTTGACCCCGCGCCGTCGATTATTCTCGCCGATGCAATGCAGCTTGATACCGGTATTCCGTGCGTTTCCATCATCAAAGGGGATGCGAAAAGCCTGGCGATTGCAGCCGCTTCCATTTTGGCCAAAACAGGCAGGGATGCGATTATGGATGCGTACGCCTCACAATATCCCGAATATGGTTTCGCTCAGCATGCCGGATACGGAACGAAAACGCATGTGGAAGCAATACAGCAACATGGTCCAACGCCGATTCACAGGCGTACTTTCGAACCTGTAAAGGGGATTTTGAAGCAAGCGGATACATTTAGAATAAACGAATGAAGAAATTGAATATTTCAAGTATTCGTGAGCTTGGCTGTCTACTGTGGACATTTTGTGGCAACTTTAATACAATGGTAAAGGCAATAAAATTAAGAGACAGATGTTTGATTGGAGGATGACAGATGAATATCCATGAATATCAGGGAAAACAGGTCCTGAAACAATATGGCGTATCAGTTCCAGAAGGCCATGTTGCTTTTTCACCTGAAGAAGCAGTCAAAGCAGCGAAAGAACTTGGTTCGGATGTTGTCGTTGTAAAAGCTCAAATCCACGCAGGTGGACGAGGCAAAGCAGGCGGCGTCAAGCTGGCTAAAAACTTGGATGAAGTGCGCGAGTACGCTAAAGAACTTCTTGGCAAAGTGCTTGTGACTCACCAAACAGGTCCGGAAGGTAAAGAAGTTAAACGTCTTTACATCGAAGCGGGCAGCAATATTGAAAAAGAGTACTATCTTGGATTGGTTCTTGACCGTGAAACTTCCCTAGTCAACTTGATGGGATCAGAAGAAGGCGGAATGGACATCGAAGAAGTAGCAGCAAACACACCGGAGCGTATCTTCTATGAAGAAATCGATCCTGTTGTCGGTTTGACTGGTTTCCAGGCTCGCCGCATGGCGTTCAACATGAACATCCCGGCTAAGCTTGTAAACAAAGCAGCCAAATTGATGCTGGGCCTTTACCAGGCTTATGTGGAAAAAGACGCAGCAATCGTCGAAATCAACCCATTGGTTGTAACTGGCGACGGACAGGTAGTCGCTTTGGATGCGAAGTTCAACTTCGATGCCAACGCTCTATACCGTCATCAGGACATTATGGAAATGCGCGATTACGATGAAGAAGATGCCAAAGAAATCGAAGCTTCCAAGTATGACTTGAGCTACATTTCATTGGACGGAAACATCGGCTGTATGGTTAACGGTGCCGGCCTTGCTATGGCAACAATGGATACGATTAACTATTACGGCGGCTCACCCGCTAACTTCCTTGACGTTGGGGGCGGTGCCACTGCTGAGAAAGTAACGGAAGCATTCAAAATCATTCTTTCTGACAAGAATGTTAAAGGGATCTTCGTTAACATTTTCGGCGGTATCATGAAGTGTGACATCATTGCGGAAGGTGTAATTCAAGCTGCTAAAGAAGTTAGCCTTGAAGTGCCATTAGTAGTCCGTCTTGAAGGAACAAACGTAGAACTAGGTAAAAAACTGCTGAACGAATCAGGTCTGAACATCGTAGCTGCCGGCACTATGGCGGATGGCGCGAAACAGATCGTAGAACTTGTAGGCTAAAGAAGGGCAGGGACAAAAATGAGTGTATACATTAATAAAGACACGAAAGTGCTTGTACAGGGAATTACAGGGTCAACTGCCCTTTTCCATACAAAGCAAATGCTTGAATACGGAACGAAAATCGTTGCGGGTGTAACACCAGGCAAAGGCGGAACTGAAGTTGAAGGCGTACCTGTTTTCAACACAGTTGAAGATGCCGTAAAAGCTACAGGTGCCAATGTATCTGTAATTTATGTACCGGCTCCTTTTGCTGCTGATGCAATTCTTGAAGCAGTGGAAGCTGAATTGGACATGGCTATCTGCATCACTGAGCACATTCCAGTATTGGATATGGTAAAAGTGAAGCGTTATATGGAAGGCAAGAAAACACGTCTTGTCGGACCTAACTGCCCGGGTGTCATCACTCCGGACGAATGTAAAATCGGCATCATGCCTGGATACATTCACAAAAAAGGACATGTCGGTGTTGTATCACGCTCTGGTACGTTGACGTACGAAGCGACTCACCAATTGTCTGAAGAAGGAATCGGCCAATCGACAGCTGTCGGTATCGGCGGAGACCCGGTAAACGGCACAAACTTTATCGATGTATTGAAAGAATTCAATGAAGATGAAGACACTTATGCTGTAGTAATGATCGGTGAAATCGGTGGTACTGCTGAAGAAGAAGCTGCAGAATGGGTTAAAGCGAATATGACTAAACCTGTTGTCGGCTTTATCGGCGGACAAACTGCTCCAGAAGGAAAACGCATGGGCCACGCTGGTGCGATCATTTCCGGAGGTAAAGGTACTGCTGCAGACAAGATCAAAGCAATGAACGCTGCTGGAATCGAAGTTGCAGACACACCATCAGTTATCGGTGAAACTTTGATCAAAGTGATCAAAGAAAAAGGTCTTTACGACGCTTGTAAAACACATTAATAATTTTGAACGCGGAACCTTAACTGGTTTCGCGTTTTTGATTTTTTACACCTTCGATTGAATAAAGATAATATTCAAACAGCTATTTACATGTTCTGCCAGTCAGGCTACTATTAAGCTTAAGTTGAACTTCATCTTTGTCAGGCACCCAAAAGAATGGAGGAACTTTATGGATTCATTGTTTGAACAAAGACTGATGGCATTGCATTACGTATACCCTCAACCCCTTAACCGCCTAAAACGGCTGATGATCGATGATCCGAAATTGGAATGCCTGGAAAACAGGCCGGCTTGGGAAATCAGCCAATTGCTTGAGATTAAACCGGAAGCGGCGGCGCGTTTGAAGACCGCTTACAGAAAGTCACTAAACACCCCCTATTCTGATACGTACAAAAAGCATAAGATACTCCCCATATCTTATAACCATCCCAATTATCCACAAAGCCTATTTCACCTGATTGATCCACCAGCCATTCTTTACGCCAAGGGAAATATTGATTATTTATTGGATAAGGACCTTCTCGGTGTTATCGGATCCAGAAAGGCTTCCGATTACTCGCAAAAAGCGATGGACCTGTTAATCCCGGACCTTATGGCAGCGGGTTTTACAATCGTCAGCGGATTGGCTAAAGGTGCCGATGCGATGGCCCACCGAACTGCTATTGCTTGCGGCGGCAAAACGATTGCAGTTACCGGCAGCGGATTTATGAATCCGTATCCGAAAGAGAACGGTGAATTGAATATTATAATAGAAGAAACTCAATTGGCATTAACCGAATATCCCCCTTATATGCAGCCGAAACGCTGGAATTTTCCGATGCGGAACCGCATAATCAGTGGTTTGGTTAAAGGGGTTTTGGTGACAGAAGCGGAAGTGAAAAGCGGGACGCTAAGCACCATTGAGCATGCCTTGGAACACGGCAAGGATATATTTGCGGTTCCGGGAAACATCGGTTCGCCCCTTTCAGCCGGTCCGCATAAATTGATCTATGAAGGCGCAAAACCGGTCTGGAACGCCCTTCAGGTGCTGGAAGAATACCGGGAAATTCATGTTCTAAATAAGTCGATAAAATGAAATGCCTTGCATTAACACAAAAACTGTTATACATTTTGCACAGGTATTTCTTATTTATACATTTTGTAAAAGTTTAAGAAACCTCTATGAGGAGGAATTTTATGTCGGATTTTTTAGTGATTGTGGAATCGCCAGCAAAGGCGAAAACAATCGAGCGTTATTTGGGAAAGAAGTATAAAGTCCGTGCGTCATTAGGACATTTGCGCGATCTGCCCCGCAGCCAAATGGCAGTAGACGTCGAAAATAATTTTGAACCCCGTTATATAACGATACGGGGAAAAGGCCCAATCCTTCAGGATTTGAAGAAGGAAGCAAAAAAAGCGAAGAAAGTCTTTCTCGCGGCTGACCCCGACAGAGAAGGGGAAGCGATTGCATGGCATTTGGCCAACGCACTCGGCGTAGATCTTGACTCGGATTGCCGTGTTGTATTCAACGAAATTACAAAAGATGCTATAAAAGAATCTTTCAAACAACCGCGCAAAATCGATATGGATCTTGTCGATGCACAGCAGGCAAGACGGGTTCTTGACCGTTTAGTGGGTTACAGCATTAGCCCATTATTGTGGAAAAAAGTGAAAAAAGGATTATCAGCCGGCCGTGTGCAATCAGTGGCGCTGCGTCTGGTCATCGACCGCGAAAACGAAATAAAAGAATTTGAACCGGAAGAATATTGGTCTATAACCGGTGAATTCGAAAAAGCGAAAAAGAAATTCGAAGCCCAGTTTTATGGGAGTGCAACCGAAAAAATGAAATTGGAAAACGAAGACGATGTCAAAGCGGTCATGGCGACGATGAAAGGCAAGAATTTCACAGTCAACCGCGTCGTCAAAAAAGAGAGAAAGAGAAATCCATCCCCATCTTTCACAACATCCTCTCTGCAACAGGAAGCAGCCCGGAAATTAAACTTCCGCGCCAAGAAAACCATGATGCTTGCACAGCAGCTTTATGAAGGAATAGCTGTCGGCAAAGAAGGGATTACGGGTTTGATTACGTATATGCGTACGGATTCAACACGCATTTCGAATACGGCTAAGCAAGATACCATCAAATTTATTGAAGAGAAATACGGTTCAGAGTTTGTAACGAAAACGGCTGCCGCAAAGCAGTCCACAAAATCCCAGGACGCGCACGAAGCGGTTCGTCCAACGAGTGTGATGCGAACGCCTGAATCGTTGAAAAGTATTTTATCTCGCGATTTATACCGTCTGTATAAATTGATCTGGGATCGTTTTGTAGCAAGCCAGATGAGTCCTGCAGTCCTTGACACAGTGATGGCGGAATTGCAGAACGGTGAAGCTGTATTCCGCGCAAATGGGTCTCAGGTGAAATTCCCCGGATTCATGAAAGTCTATGTTGAAGGTACGGATGACAAGACGGAAGACAAAGACAATATTCTTCCGGAAATGGAAGAAGGCGACAAAGTCAAAGCTGTCGCCATCGAACCCAAACAGCATTTTACGCAGCCGCCTCCACGTTATACTGAAGCGCGTCTCGTAAGAACTCTTGAAGAATTGGGGATAGGCCGCCCGTCAACCTATGCGCCAACACTGGACACGATTCAAAAGCGCGGCTATGTAACTCTTGACGCCAAACGGTTTATTCCGACTGAACTTGGAGAAATTGTCCACAGTCTTGTTCTCGAATTCTTCCCGGATATTCTGAATATCGAGTTCACCGCCAAAATGGAGCACGATCTGGATAGTGTCGAGGATGGTGATGTGGAATGGAAGAGCATCATAGCCGAGTTCTTCAAAGACTTCGAGAAAGATGTCGAAGTCGCTGAAAATGAAATGGAGAAAGTCCAGATCAAAGATGAACCAGCAGGCGAAGATTGTGAACATTGCGGGTCGCCGATGGTCTTTAAACTTGGCCGTTACGGAAAATTCATGGCTTGCAGCAATTTCCCAGAATGCCGTAATACGAAAGCGATCGTCAAACATACGGGGGTAAAATGTCCGACATGTAAAGAAGGCGAAATCGTCGAGCGCAAGAGTAAGAAAAAACGCATCTTCTACGGTTGTGAACGTTATCCTGAGTGTGAATTCGTATCGTGGGATAAGCCGATTGAACGTCCGTGTCCGAAATGCAGCAATCTTCTTGTTGAGAAGAAAGTGAAAAAAGGCGTACAGATCAATTGTGTAAATTGTGACTATCAAGAAGAAGTACAATAATTAATCGAGGTGTTCAACTATGACAAAAACCATCAATGTAATCGGAGCAGGACTCGCCGGCAGTGAAGCTGCTTGGCAAATAGCTAAAAGAGGGGTTAGTGTCCGTTTATATGAAATGCGGCCGGTCAAGCAAACTCCAGCCCACCATACAGATAAATTCGCTGAACTGGTATGCAGCAACTCATTGCGCGCAAACTCGCTGACTAATGCTGTCGGCGTTATTAAAGAAGAAATGCGGATGATGGATTCAGTCATCATCGAGTCTGCTGATAAAGCGTCTGTGCCTGCTGGGGGAGCGCTCGCGGTAGACCGCCATGAATTTGCGGGAGCGGTGACTGACAAAGTCCGCAACCACCCGCTGGTTGAAGTAATCAATGAAGAAGTTACGGAAATTCCGGAAGGCATCACTATCATTGCGACGGGTCCTTTGACATCACCGGCGCTGGCTGAAAAGATCCGTAAATTGACTGGTGAAGATTATCTTTATTTCTATGATGCTGCCGCACCGATTGTTGAAAAAGACAGCATTGATATGGATAAAGTCTATTTGAAATCGCGTTACGATAAAGGCGAAGCCGCATATCTGAACTGCCCGATGACTGAAGAGGAATTCAAACGATTCCACACAGCGTTGGTCGAAGCGGAAGTAGTTCCTTTAAAAGAATTTGAAAAAGAGATTTATTTTGAAGGCTGTATGCCAGTCGAAGTGATGGCTGCCAGAGGCGAAAAAACGTTGACATTCGGCCCGATGAAACCGGTCGGCCTTGAAAATCCGAAAACAGGCGAGCGTCCGTATGCGGTTGTTCAGCTTCGCCAGGATGATGCAGCGGGTACACTTTATAATATTGTCGGATTCCAGACACACTTGAAATGGGGACCTCAAAAAGAAGTTTTGAAACTCATTCCCGGTTTGGAAAATGTTGAAATTGTCCGTTACGGTGTTATGCACCGCAACACATTCATCAACTCTCCGCGCGTATTGAAACCTACTTACCAGTTGAAAGCCAACCCGAATATCTTCTTTGCCGGCCAGATGACTGGTGTAGAAGGTTATGTTGAATCAGCGGGAAGCGGCTTGCTGGCAGGCGTCAATGCAGCGAAATTGGCTCTTGGCGAAGAGCTGGTCATATTCCCTGCTGATACAGCACTTGGCAGCATGGCGCGTTACATCACTGAAGCTGACGGTGAGAACTTCCAGCCGATGAACATCAACTTCGGTTTGTTCCCGGACCTGGGTGAACGCATCCGCTCGAAACAGGAGCGCGCAGAAAAACATGCTAACCGTGCGCTTGAATCAATTCGAAATTATATGAATACAGTAACAGTTTAATTGATAAAGGCCTCTAAATTTTGATATAATTTAGAGGCTTTTTATTATTGTGCTGAGCGACCGTGAAAATGTCAGCATAGGATTCTATTAGATGGAAAGGACGGACTCTCATATGGATAAGAAGGAAATGGTCCGGTCTTTTATAAGTTATATTCAACTGGAAAAAAATTATTCTGAACACACCGTCCATCATTACGAATACGATTTGGCCGGTTTTTTTCTGTTTTTGGAAAGCGAAGGCGTAGATGATCTGGAACAAGTGGAGTATCTTCACGCCCGCAATTATGTCACGAAGCTATATGAAGAAAAATTGTCGAGGCCGACAGTATCCCGCAAAATTTCTGCTATCCGATCCTTTTTTAAATATGGCAACCGTGAATATGGGTTGAGTGAAGAAGCATTCCGTTCTCTTTATCATCCTAAAAAAGAAGAACGGCTGCCCCAGTTTTTTTATGAAGAAGAGCTGGCGGTATTATTTGAATCAGTCAAAGGCGATGATAAATTGTCTATCCGCAACACGGCTTTATTGGAACTCCTGTACGCGACTGGCATGCGTGTCAGTGAATGCGTCTCCATACGGATGAAAGACCTTGACCGCAGTATGCAAATCGTCAAGGTGATGGGGAAAGGAAGAAAAGAGCGCTACATACCTTACGGACAGTTCGCGCATGATGCGCTGGAACATTATATCGATGTAGTTCGTCCTAAGCTTATGAAAAACACGGACCACGATGGTTTATTTGTAAATAATCGGGGAGACCTTGTGACAGCCCGGGGAATTCGGCATATCTTGACTGAATGCATGAAAAAGGCCTCAGCCAATTCCAATATCTATCCCCATATGATCCGGCATAGCTTCGCCACCCATCTTTTGAATAATGGAGCGGATCTTCGGACGGTTCAGGAATTGCTCGGCCACTCCCATCTGTCATCAACTCAGGTTTATACGCACGTAACAAAAGAGCATTTACGAAAAACATATTTGAATTCACATCCGCGAGCATAGAGAGGGGAATTATAATGGAACAATTTCATGCCACCACGATATTCGCTGTGCGCCACAACGGCGAATGCGCAATGTCCGGTGATGGACAAGTGACATTCGGCAACGCTGTTGTCATGAAGCATACTGCAAGAAAGGTTCGGACTTTGTATAATGGCCAAGTATTGACAGGATTTGCCGGATCAGTAGCTGATGCCTTTACTCTTTTTGAAATGTTTGAAGGCAAACTGACCGAATATAACGGAAATCTTCAGCGGGCTGCAGTGGAACTCGCGAAACAATGGCGGGGAGATAAAATGCTGCGCCAGCTGGAAGCGATGCTGATTGTCATGAATAAAGAAGAGTTGCTGTTGGTATCGGGAACAGGTGAAGTTATAGAACCAGACGACGGGATATTGGCAATCGGTTCCGGCGGCAATTATGCTTTGGCAGCGGGCCGGGCTTTGAAAAAGTACGCTGGTGACAATATGTCAGCCAAAGAAATTGCGCAATCGGCACTTGAAACCGCAGCGGATATTTGTGTTTATACAAATCATCAAATCGTAGTGGAGGAGCTGTCTAAATGAGAACGCAAACGGATCTAACACCCAGACAAATTACAGAACATCTTGACCGCTACATTGTTGGGCAGAAAGATGCCAAGCGGTCAATTGCGATTGCACTTCGCAACCGTTATAGAAGAAGCCGGCTGGACGAAGAGCTGCGCGACGAAGTGATTCCGAAAAATATCCTGATGATCGGGCCAACTGGTGTCGGAAAGACAGAGATCGCTAGACGCATCGCTA
Organism: Planococcus sp. RAB007_Raresut; assembly: GCF_057369535.1. Classification (NCBI taxonomy): domain Bacteria; kingdom Bacillati; phylum Bacillota; class Bacilli; order Caryophanales; family Caryophanaceae; genus Planococcus; species Planococcus sp. RAB007_Raresut. The sequence continues at coordinate 313,944 of NZ_JBXYIF010000001.1, read as the reverse complement.
AACTGACAGGTGCGCCGTTCATTAAAGTGGAAGCGACTAAATTCACCGAAGTTGGCTATGTGGGCCGCGATGTGGAGTCAATGGTCCGTGATTTGATTGAGGCTGCGGTAAGAATCGTCAAAGACGAGAAATTCGAAGCGGTTAAAGGCAAAGCGGAAGCAGCGGCCAATGAGCGAATCGTCAAATTGCTCGTTCCTTCGATGAAGAAAAAGCAGGCAACCCAAAATCCGCTTGAGATGATGTTCGGCCAAAAATTCGATCAGGAAGAAGAAGAGCCGACTGCCGAAGTGGAAGTTCGCGTGAAAAGACGGGAAATCGCTGCAGATTTGAAAGCGGGGAAATTGGAGGACGAATGGCTGAATGTCGAAGTGCTCGAAAACACGCCATCGATGTTCGATGCTCTTCAAGGTTCCGGAATGGAGCAGATGGGCGCGAATATGCAGGATGCTTTGTCTTCTCTGATGCCGAAGAAAAAGAAAAAACGCCGCCTGCAAGTGAAAGAGGCAAGACGCATTTTAGCTGCAGAAGAAGCAGCGAAACTGGTTGATGATGAAGAAGTGGCAAGCGAAGCGATTGACCGTGCAGAACAGCACGGTATCATTTTCATTGATGAGATGGATAAGATCGCCAGTAAAAACAACTCATCTTCAGCAGATGTATCGCGCGAAGGTGTGCAACGGGATATACTGCCGATTGTTGAAGGCTCGACCGTATCAACAAAATACGGAGCCGTGAAAACAGACTATATGCTGTTCGTTGCAGCGGGGGCATTTCATATGTCCAAGCCTTCTGATCTGATTCCGGAACTGCAGGGCCGTTTCCCAATCCGTGTGGAATTGCAGAAGCTGGAAGTTGGTGATTTCGTCAAAATATTGACGGAACCGAAACATTCTTTGCTGAATCAATATAAAGCGCTTCTCGAAACAGAGGGAGTTGTGGTAAACTTCAATGATGCCTCAATCGTCAGACTAGCGGAAATTGCGTATGAAGTGAATCAGGATACCGATAACATCGGAGCCCGCCGATTGCATACCATTTTAGAGCGGCTGCTCGAAGACCTGTCTTTTGAAGCTTCTGAAATTAGCCCTGCGCAAATTGATATTACACCTCAATATGTGAACGATAAACTTGAGAATGTGGCAAAAAACAAAGATTTGTCACAATTTATTCTATAAATAAGTCAAATCAGTTCCCTTAAAGAGTAAAAAGCTTTAGAATATTGAATAAATACGGTACGAATTATGTAGGAGGTTCATTATAATGAATTTATTAGGAAAAACACGACGTATTAACTCTATGCTGCAAGCAGCAGCCGGCAAGCCGGTAAACTTTAAGGACATGGCAGAAACTTTGAGCGAAGTTATCGAATGTAACGCATTCGTTGTCAGCCGCAAAGGTAAAGTACTTGGCTATGCCATCAACCAGCAGATCGAAAACGAACGGATGAAAGGCATGCTTGAAGAGCGCCAGTTCCCGATCGAATACACGCAAAACCTTTCGAACATCAACGAAACATCTGCTAACTTGGATGTAAACAGCGAACACACAATCTTCCCTGTGGAAGAACGCGAATTGTTCAAAAACGGCTTGACTACAATCGTGCCGATCATCGGTGGCGGCGAACGTCTTGGTACACTTTTGCTTGGACGCGTTAACGCTGAATTCCAGGATGATGATTTGATCCTTGGTGAATACGGCGCAACAGTTGTCGGGATGGAAATCCTGCGCGAAAAAGGCGACCGCATCGAAGAAGAAGCACGCAGCAAAGCTGTTGTTCAAATGGCGATTTCTTCACTTTCATACAGTGAGCTTGAAGCAATTGAACACATTTTTGAAGAGCTTGACGGCAACGAAGGTTTGCTTGTCGCTTCAAAAATCGCTGACCGTGTAGGAATCACTCGTTCAGTAATCGTCAACGCACTTCGTAAACTTGAAAGTGCCGGCGTTATCGAATCACGTTCACTTGGGATGAAAGGGACTTACATCAAAGTTCTTAACACGAAATTCCTTGCTGAGCTTGAGCAATTGAAAATGAACTAAGATAAATCAGGAGACACCGGGTATTTTATATCCGGTGTCTTTTTTTATTCTCAATAAACTGTCTGCTTCTTTAATCATTGCGCTCTAGGGGGACGCTTTCCTCGGGGAGCGGTCTGAGCCTCCTCACTCGCTGCGCTCACTGTGGGGTCTCAGGCCTAGCCCCTATTCCCGCAGGAGTCACCGCCTGCCGCTTCATTTTAATTTTGTGTAGAAATAAAATCTTGACTTTCTCATTAATAATAAATACCGATTTATTGAAAGCTCTCTTAGATATGTAGCAAAACAGCGAAAACTCCCAGGTGAGTAAGCGAAGTGCTGAGATCCACTCGGACGAAGTGGAACGAGACCGAGTTAGCTCAGCGCAAGCCACCAGGAAAGCGAAGCTGTTTTGCGGAATATCGGTTATTGGTGTCATTTTTTATTTTCAGGAGAAACCTGTTGCGGAATGGATCAGTCCCGTGGTATAATTTCAAATGGTGTTAAATACACACGCATTCGGATTTGTTCCGCTGGTGCCCTTACTGGGTAACGGTTCAAAGAAGAAGAATGCGGAGGGAAAAAATAACCTATCAGGAGGAAACACACATGTCAGTAATTTCTATGAAACAATTGCTTGAAGCTGGTGTACACTTTGGCCACCAGACTCGCCGTTGGAACCCGAAAATGAAAAAATATATTTTCGTTGAGCGTAACGGTATCTACATCATCGATCTACAAAAAACAGTCCGCAAATTGGAAGAGGCTTATAGCTTCATGAAACAAGTGGGCGAAGATGGCGGCAAGGTACTTTTCGTTGGTACGAAAAAACAAGCTCAGGACGCTATCAAAGAAGAAGCAGAACGTTCTGGCAACTACTACATCAACCAGCGTTGGTTGGGTGGAACACTTACTAACTTCGGTACAATCCAAAAACGTGTGAATCGTATGAAACAAATCGAGCGCATGTCTGAAGATGGAACTTTTGAAGTTCTTCCGAAGAAAGAAGTTGTTCAATTGAATAAAGAACACGATCGTCTTGTTAAATTCCTTGGCGGTATCCGTGATATGAACGGTCTTCCGGACGTAATGTTCGTAGTTGACCCGCGCAAAGAACGCATTGCAGTAGCAGAAGCTATGAAATTGAACATCCCGATCGTAGGTATCGTTGATACTAACTGTGATCCAGATGAAATCGATTATGTAATTCCTGCAAACGATGATGCAATCCGCGCAGTAAAACTTTTGACTGGTAAAATGGCTGATGCTTTGCTAGAGTCTAAACCGGAAGAAGAAGAAGAAACTCCAGCTGAAGCTGCAGAGTAATTCACAATGAAGCACAGGTGATAAGCGGCCACAAACCCTCTTATCACCTTTTTTTGAGAAAACGTATATCCTAAGGAGGAATTTAATCATGGCAGTTACAGCTCAAATGGTAAAAGAATTGCGTGAAAAAACTGGTGCAGGTATGATGGACTGCAAAAAAGCACTTGTAGAAACAAACGGTGATATGGAAGCGGCATTGGATTTCCTTCGCGAAAAAGGCCTTTCAAGCGCTTCTAAAAAAGCGGATCGTATCGCTGCTGAGGGTACTACTTCAATCATGGTTGAAGGAAACGAAGCAGTTATCTACGAAGTAAACGCTGAAACTGATTTTGTTGCTAAAAACGACGGTTTCCAAACACTTGTTAAAGAATTGGGCGAACACCTTTTGGCTACTAAACCAGCTACAGTCGAAGAAGCAAATTCTTCTACAATGTCTAACGGTTTGACAGTAGCGGACCACATTTCAAACGCTATCGCTAAGATCGGTGAAAAAATCACTTTGCGCCGCTTTGAAATCCGCACTAAAACAGATGCTGACGCTTTCGGTCCTTACCTGCACATGGGTGGCCGCATTTCAGTATTGGTATTGCTTGAAAACACGACTGATTCAGATGCAGCACGCGACATCGCTATGCACATCGCAGCATTGAACCCTCAATATGTATCACGTGAAGAAGTTTCTGCAGAAGAAGTGGAAAAAGAGCGTAAAGTATTGACTGAACAAGCATTGAACGAAGGCAAACCAGAAAAAATCGTTGAAAAAATGGTTGAAGGCCGTCTTGGTAAATATTTCGAAGACGTTTGCTTGCTTGACCAGGCTTTCGTTAAAAACTCAGATCAAAAAGTTCGCGATTTCGCAGCTTCAACTGGCGGCAGTGTAAAAGAATTTATCCGCTACGAAGTTGGAGAAGGAATCGAAAAACGCGAAGACAACTTTGCTGATGAAGTTATGAGCCAAGTAAACAAAAAATAAATCATTTTCATAGCATTACCTTAGGGAACACTGAAAGGTGTTCCCTATTTTTCAATAAATAGTTAAAATGGAGGGTACCGATGAGTGTTCAGCAGTATAAACGCATTGTATTAAAACTTAGTGGAGAAGCGATGGCAGGTGGACAAGGTTTCGGATTATCTCCTGAAATCATTAAATCTGTAGCTGCTCAAGTAAAAGACGTCGTAGAACTTGGCGTTGAAGTTGCCGTAGTAGTAGGCGGAGGCAATATCTGGAGAGGAAAAGTCGGTTCTGAAATGGGCATGGACCGAGCGACTGCCGATTATATGGGCATGCTTGCAACCGTGATGAATTCACTGGCTTTGCAGGATTCCCTTGAAAAGCAGGACGTTGAAACGCGTGTTCTTTCTTCTATAGAAATGCGCCAGGTCGCTGAGCCGTATATTCGCAGACGGGCAATTCGCCATCTAGAGAAAAAGCGGGTTGTCATTTTCGCAGCAGGAACCGGTAATCCGTATTTCTCTACTGATACAACAGCTGCACTACGGGCTGCTGAAATTGAGGCGGATGTCATCCTGATGGCGAAAAACAATGTGGATGGCGTTTATTCAGCCGATCCGAAAACTGATGCAACAGCTGTTAAATATGAAGAATTATCATATTTGGAAGTGATTCAACAAGGCCTGCAAGTAATGGATTCTACTGCTTCCACACTATGTATGGACAATGATATCCCACTCGTAGTATTCTCAATTATGGAAAATGGTAATATAAAACGGGCTGTTCAAGGTGAAAAAATCGGAACAGTTGTGAGGAGAGACATATAATGCCGAAATCTGTGATGAATGAAACCAAAGAAAAAATGACGAATGCCATTCAAGCTTATTCACGTGAACTTTCTTCAATCCGTGCGGGCCGCGCAACTCCGTCTATCCTAGACAGAGTTACAGTCGATTATTACGGAGCACCAACGCCGATTAACCAGGTAGCTGGTGTATCGGTTCCGGAAGCTCGCATGATTATGATCCAGCCATACGATAAGTCTGTGCTGGGTGATATCGAGAAAGCGATTCTTAAATCGGATATCGGCTTGAACCCCTCGAATGATGGTTCGGTAATCAGACTGGCTGTACCTGCTTTGACTGAAGAGCGCCGCAAAGAGCTCGTGAAAGATGTCAAAAAAGAAGCGGAAGTTGCTAAAGTCAACGTTCGTAATATCCGCCGTGATGCTAATGATGATTTTAAAAAGCTTCAGAAGAAGAGCGAGATCACAGAAGATGACTTGCGCAGCTATTCCGATGATGTCCAGAAATTGACTGATTCAAATATCGCGAAGATCGACGATATGGCGAAAGATAAAGAAAAAGAGATTATGGAAGTATAAATCGAACTTCATAAGCTTTAACGCGTCCTGTATAGCAGGGCGCTTTTTCATGCCAAAAAAAATGTGATCGAGAAAGATAAAGCACGATAGCGTTTTTTTTGATATGATAAGCAATAGACATGCCGATTTGTAATAGGTGGAGGATTAATTATGATAAATAAATTATTAAAACGAAATACGGAAACTGTGATTGGTGATTTGGATCGCCTGTCGCTGGTCCGAGATGGGATTATCCCTTCACATATCGCCATTATTATGGATGGCAACGGCCGTTGGGCGAAGAAGCGTTCACTTCCACGTGTTGCAGGGCATCACGAAGGAATGAAAACTGTGCGGAAAATTACCCGTCTGGCCAATAATCTCGGTGTTGACGTATTGACATTATATGCATTTTCCACGGAAAATTGGAAACGTCCAAAAATGGAAGTGGATTTTCTGATGAGGCTCCCGGAAGAATTTCTTTCAACGTTTCTGCCGGAATTAGTCGCTGAAAACGTAAAAGTGGAAATGATGGGCGACCATACAAATCTGCCTGCACATACATTGAAAGCAATTTCGAAAGCAAAAGAAGCTACAAAGGATAATACCGGTCTTATTTTAAATTTCGCATTGAATTACGGAAGCCGTTCCGAAATAGTGGACTCGGTAAAAGAGCTTGCTGCTCAGGTAGCGGCAGGAACCCTGGATCCTGCAGACATTACAGAAGAACATATCAGTTCTGGATTAATGACGAAGTCATTGCCGGAACCTGATTTATTGATTAGAACGAGCGGGGAAGTACGCTTGAGCAACTTTATGCTTTGGCAGCTTGCCTATACCGAATTTTGGTTCACTGATACATTGTGGCCGGATTTCAACGAAGATTCTCTGATCGATGCGGTTGAAAATTATCAAAAGAGAAATCGCCGATTTGGAGGATTGAAAGGGGAAGAAGCACAGTGAAACAGCGTCTCATAACCGGAGCAATCGCCATGGCATTATTCATCCCATTTGTAATTTGGGGCGGTACTCCTTTTACTATTTTAGTGTTAATCCTGGGAACCATTGGTTTCCAGGAATTATTGAAGATGAAAGGCCGCACACTTTGGAGTGTTCCCGGCCTTATTTCCCTTTTGGCGTTATATGCATTTATGATGCCGGGTGACTGGACACTCCAGGTTTCAGGGTGGACCGGATACACAAAAGTTGAATTCGCTTTTATCGCGGTCATTTTGCTATTAATACATACTGTAATTGTTAAAAACAGCTTTACGTTCGATGATGCGGCTTTTGCAATCCTTGGCACTCTATATGTAGGGATGGGCTTCCTGTATCTAATTGAAACCAGAGAAGAAGGCCTCGCTGTACTAATTTATGCATTATTAGTTGTCTGGTTCACAGATTCCGGCGCTTATTTTACTGGCCGGAAATTCGGTAAACGGAAGCTATGGCCCGAGATTTCTCCCAATAAAACCATTGAAGGTTTTGTAGGGGGCATCATTTATGCTGTCGTTGCCGCATTGGTTTTCAATTATTTTGTAGACTTGAACAAACCAATATATATTATCGTCCTCGTTACAATCGTCGCATCGGTTTTCGGGCAGATGGGTGATTTAGTCGAGTCCGCTTTGAAACGTCATTTCAACGTTAAAGATTCAGGAAAAGTCCTGCCCGGTCATGGCGGTATTCTAGACCGCTTTGACAGCATTCTTTTCGTCATGCCATTGCTGCATTTTTTACATTTCATCTAAGGAGGACATCCTGAATGGTTAAAAAGATTATATTACTTGGAGCGACCGGTTCAATCGGCGTCCAAACAACAGATATTATCCGTGAGCATCCTGAAGAATTTAAGCTGGTCGGATTTTCAGCCGGCCGCAATATGGAATTGGCTAAAAAATTCATCAAGGAATTCCACCCCGAAATCGTATGTGTTCAAAATGAACAGGATGCGATTGTTCTTCGCGGTGAATTTTCCGCGACTGAATTTGTATCAGGAAATACCGGATTAATCGATACAGCAGTTTATGATGCTGACGTACTGGTCAATGCAGTTATCGGCAGTGTGGGACTTGAGCCGACGCTTGAAGCGATTAAACTTGGCCGCACAATTGCCATTGCCAATAAAGAAACGCTGGTTACAGCAGGCCACCTGGTGATGGAAAGTGCCAAGCGATACGGCGCGGCTATTCTTCCCGTAGACAGTGAACATTCGGCTTTATTCCAATCGCTGAACGGTGAGAAGATTGAACAGGCGACAAAACTGATTCTCACAGCGTCCGGCGGAAGTTTCAGGGATTCTACAAGAGAAGAACTGAAAAATGTCACTGTTAAAGAAGCGCTGAACCATCCTAATTGGTCGATGGGAGCAAAAATTACGATCGACTCGGCGACGATGGTGAATAAAGGGCTGGAAGTAATAGAAGCAAATGTGCTTTTCAATTTTGAATACGATGATATTGAAGTGCTGCTGCACCGGGAAAGCATCATCCATTCGATGGTCGAATTCCGGGACACTAGTGTAATGGCGCAACTCGGCACCCCGGATATGCGGGTACCAATCCAATACGCGCTGACTTACCCGGAACGGCTGGAACGTCCGAACGCCAAGCGGCTGAATTTGGCTGAAATCGGCAAACTGCATTTTCAGCAGATGGATTATGAACGTTTCCGTGCTTTACAATTGGCGTTTGATGCCGGGCGTATCGGCGGAACCATGACCACTGTATTAAACGCGGCCAACGAACAAGCCGTAGCCATGTTTTTAAATGAAGAAATTAAATTTTTGCAGATCGAGGAAATGATTGAACGTGCAATGAATGCGCACGATCCGATCTCTTCTCCGGATTTGGAGTCGATTCTGCACGTCGATTCTGAAACAAGAAAATCAGTCCGGAACATGCTAAAATAACTAAAGATTAAAACCGAAAAGGTTTATAAGGATGGGTTCAAATGGAAACAGTCATATCGTTTATCATAATTTTCGGCGCTTTAGTTTTTTTCCATGAATTGGGCCATTTCCTGTTTGCAAAGAGAGCTGGAATTTTGGTCCGCGAATTTGCGATCGGCATGGGTCCGAAAATTCTTGGCATTACAAAAGGGGAAACTTTATACACTGTCCGGCTGCTGCCAATTGGCGGTTATGTCCGAATGGCCGGTGAAGAAATGGACCGTATTGTATTGCAGGCGGGACATCGCATCGGTGTATTGCTGGATGAAGATGGTCTTGCCAAAAAAATCATTCTGAATCAAAAAACCATGTATCCCGATATCATGTTTCTTGAAGTTGAAGAAGCGGATCTCGAAAAGGAACTTTATATTAAAGGGTATGATGAAGAAGATCAGCTTGTCCGCCTGCAAGTTGCAAGAGACGCGGTAGTTGAAGAGAATGGCGCTGAAACGGTATTGGCTCCTCATAATCGCCAATTCGATTCAAAAAGCATCGGCCACCGTTTTATGACAATTTTTGCAGGGCCGCTGTTTAACTTTATTCTTGCGTTCTTTATTTTTACGGCAATCGGTCTCCTGCAAGGAGTTCCAACAAATGAACCTGTTATTTCTGAAGTGACGGATGACAGTCCGGCTGAGGAAGCGGGTATGCAGGCCGGCGATTTAATTACAGAAGTTGATGGCACAAATATTGCTAGCTGGAATGACCTTGTAGACTCCGTCCAGGATGAAGCAGGGAATGCGTTGGATTTTGTTGTTGAACGCCAGGGTGAAACAGTGGAATTCACGATTACACCGGAATTGGTAGAGCAGGAGCAGGGAGATGTCGGAGTTATCGGCGTTCTTTATGAAAGTCCGAGGGAACAGGATTTCTTCGGATCATTCGTCTACGGTGCTGAAACGACCGTCTTCTGGTTCAAAGAAATTTTCCGTTTGCTGGGCATGCTGGTGACGGGACAATTTACAATTGATGCGTTATCCGGCCCTGTCGGCATTTATAAAACAACAGAAGAGGTAGCGCAATATGGTATTTTCACTTTGATGAGCTGGGCAGGTATGCTGAGCATCAACTTAGGGATTATGAACTTGTTGCCTCTTCCGGCACTTGACGGCGGGCGTCTGATGTTCTTCATACTAGAAGCGCTGAGAGGCAAGCCGGTGGATCGCCAGAAAGAAGGCATGGTCCATTTTGTCGGCATCATGCTGCTTATGCTGCTGATGATCGTCGTCACCTGGAACGATATACAGAAGTTTTTCTTTTGATTAAAGAAAAGCGGAAACGGCCGCTAAGCTCTGAAAGGCATAAGGTAGTTTTGTATCTAGATTAATATATGTATTTAAAAATTTATCAGTCAGTTGAGGTGTATTTTGGAATGAAACAATCAGCAACTTTTATCCCGACATTACGTGAAACGCCTGCAGATGCAGAAGTAAGATCACATCAATTATTACTTCGTGCAGGGTTTATCCGCCAGAACACGAGCGGAATCTATTCTTTTCTGCCGCTAGGCAAACGTGTATTGAATAAAGTGGAAGCGATTATCCGTGAAGAAATGGAAGCCGCGAACAGTGTGGAAGTTTTCCTTCCGGCAATGCAGCAAGCTGAGCTTTGGCAGGAAACTGGCCGCTGGTATTCATATGGCGACGAATTGATGAGATTAAAAGACCGCAATGGCCGCGAATTTGCTCTCGGAGCAACACACGAAGAAGTCATCACGGATCTTTTGCGCGACGAAATCAAATCGTATAAAAAGCTTCCTTTGAATCTTTACCAGATCCAGTCGAAGTTCCGCGATGAGAAACGCCCGCGTTTCGGTTTGCTTCGCGGACGCGAATTCCTGATGAAAGATGCCTATTCATTCCATGCTACAACTGAGAGCCTCGATGAGACTTATGATGTCATGATGCAGGCTTATACGAATATCTTCTCTAGACTCGGCCTTGATTTCCGAATGGTAATCGCTGATTCCGGTGCAATAGGCGGAAAAGACAACCACGAATTTATGGTGTTGTCTGAAATCGGAGAAGATACGATCGCCTATTCAGATACATCTTCTTACGCGGCGAACATTGAAATGGCTCAAGTGAACGTTGACTATAAAATGCCGGAAGAAGCACCGGAAGAAATTGAAAAAGTGGCTACACCTGATCAAAAAACAATCGCTCAGGTGGCGGAGTTCTTCGGTACAAGCACTGATAATTGCATCAAGACCCTCGTCTTTAAAGCGGATGATGAATTCGTCGTCGTTTTATCCAGAGGGGACCATGAGATCAACGATGTCAAAGTAAAACACGCAGCTGATGCGAAAGTGGTTGAAATGGCGACACCGGAAGAAGTGAAGCAATTGATCGGCTGTGAAATCGGCTCGATCGGTCCTGTAGCTTTGCCGGATGGAATCCGTGTATTTGCCGATAATGCTGTCAAAACAATTGCCAACGGAATCGCTGGCGCTAATGAAGAAGGGCAGCATTACAAAAATGTCACCCCTGGACAGGATTTTGAAGTCGAAAAATACGCGGACCTGCGATTCATCAAAGAAGGCGATCCTTCACCGGATGGCCAGGGCACTATCAAATTCGCTGAAGGCATTGAAGTAGGCCATATTTTCAAATTGGGCACACGCTACAGTGAAGATATGAAAGCGACAATTCTTAACGATCAGGGCCGTGCGGTACCTTATATAATGGGGTGCTACGGCATCGGGGTTTCCCGTGTAGTTGCTGCTGTTGCTGAACAATTCAATGACGATGACGGCTTTACGTGGCCGCCTGTTGCCGCACCTTACGATATACATGTGGTGCCGGTCAATGTCAAAGATGATGTGCAGCGAGAAACCGCTGACGAAATTTATAATTTATTGAAATCCAACCGCTACGAAGTACTGATTGATGACCGCAATGAACGCGCGGGTGTTAAATTCACAGATGCCGATCTGATCGGCCTGCCTGTTAGACTGACAGTCGGGAAGAAAGCGGCGGAAGGAATTTTGGAAGTGAAAATCCGCAGCACCGGTGAGACGTTTGAGTGGAATAAAGACGAACTGCTCGATCAATTACAGCAATTTTTTCAAAAATAAACCGCAAAATCTGATAGAATGAAAGGAAAGCACAAGCTGTGCTTTCCTTTCTTTTTCTTCTTTTCCTTCGAGGGAATCGGAAAAGAAATTGCAGATAAAAGATAAATAGACAGCCGGTTATAAATAGTTTGTTGAGAAAGAAAGCTAGGAAACCGATATTCCACAAAACAGCTCCGCTTTCCTGGTGGCTCGCGCTGAGCTAACTCGAGCTCGTTCCACTTCGCTCGAGTGGATCTCAGCACTTCGCTTAGTCACCTGGGAGTCTTCGCTGTTTTGCTTCATATCTCTGTTAGCCTTCTCTAAATGGAGTTGCATAATTAATTTATAACAGGTAAAAAGATATTCATAATGCTTCTACATGAAACCAGAATGGAGCGCTAGGCGGTGACTCCTGCGGGAAAAAGAGCGAGTCCTGAGACCCCGCAGGGAGCGAAGCGCACGAGGAGGCTCAGGCCGCTCCCCGCGGAAAGCTTCCGCCTAGAGCGCAATGATTGAAGAAGTCGACAGTTTCTAGACATCCGGTATAACCGGTTTTATTAATATAAGAGCGAAGGGGATAGTTATGACAAACCAGCAAGATCCTAAGATGCGTTTAAAGCTACTTCTTCAGCATCTCGATTTGACAGACGATGTACATATGCCTTTTTTCGAGGAGGCTGAATTGACCCGGATGACGGTCCATAAAAAAGAACGGACCTGGCGTTTTACGGTAAAACTTCAAAAAGTACTGCCGATAAAGCTGTTCCTGTTATTAAAGGAACGTTTGCATTCCACATTTTCTCCCATTGCGGCTGTCCAGCTGACAATTGTTACGGATGATGCCCAAGCTGATACTGAATTGATTTCGGCCTATTGGCGTTATGCAGTGGATGAATTGGCCGATATGGCACCGCCGCTCCGTGAACGGTTATTGGGACAAGCACCGCAATGGAATGGCAATAAAATGATGCTGAATTGCGGCCATGAACATGAAATGATGGCACTCAAAGCCAAATATACGGATAAACTTGCAAATGTCTATCAACAATTTGGTTTTCCGAGAATAGCCATCGATTTCCAATTGACAGAAGACGATCAGCAGGCCGCACATGAAGCATTCATGGAAGAACGTCGTGCTGAAGAAGAGGAAATGGCCAAGAAAGCTTTGTCTGATATGAAGAAGAGAGAGACGGACCGGAAAGAAAACGGTGTTCCGGCAGGGCCGTTCCAAATGGGCAGCAATATTAAGCCAGATGAACCAATCGCTGAAATCCAATCCATTATAGATGAAGAACGGCGGATCACTGTCGAAGGTTACGTGTTTGATGCTGAAGTGCGCGAATTGCGCAGCGGCCGTTCCCTTTTGACAGTTAAAATTACGGATTATACAGATTCACTGCTTGTGAAAATGTTCTCCCGTGACAAAGAAGATGCGGAATTGATGAAGAACATCAAAAAGGGCATGTGGCTGAAAGCCCGCGGCTCAATCCAGATGGATACATTTGTCCGTGACCTTGTGATGATGGCGCAGGATATGGTGGAAGTGAAACCACAATTGCGGCAGGATACAGCTTTAGAGAAGCGAGTGGAATTGCATCTTCATACACCTATGAGCCAGATGGATGCAGTGTCATCTGTTGATGCACTCGTGGGCCAAGCCGCAAAATGGGGCCATCCCGCTATTGCCATTACAGACCATGCCGGAGTGCAATCTTTCCCGGATGCATATGCTGCCAGCAAAAAACATGGCATCAAAGCGATATTCGGCCTGGAAGCGAACCTAGTGGATGATGGTGTGCCGATTGCATTTGAAGAACGGCATGCGCTGCTTGAAGAAGAAACTTTTGTGGTGTTTGACTTGGAGACGACGGGATTATCCGCGGTATACGATACGATTATTGAACTTGCCGCTGTCAAGATCAAAGGCGGACAGATTATCGATAAATTTGAAAGCTTCGCGAATCCGCATCATCCGTTATCGGATACGACCATCGATTTGACCGGCATCACTGATGATATGGTCAAAGATGCTCCGGAAGTGGAAGAAGTGATCCGCAATTACTATGAATGGGCTGGAGATCATATCATGGTTGCCCACAATGCATCGTTCGATATGGGCTTCCTGTATGTCGCCTATAAGAAATACGGCATCGACAAAAAACACGCCACAATCGATACGCTGGAATTAGCGCGGATGCTCCATCCCGAATTGAAGAATCATCGTTTGAACACGCTGGCGAAAAAATTCGGCATAGAACTCACCCAGCATCACCGGGCAATCTATGACACGGAAGCTACATCTTATTTGCTGACGCATCTTTTGAAAGAGGCTCATCAAAAAGGAATTCATTATCATGATGAACTGAACAATTATGTCGGAGCCGGCGATGCGTATAAGCGCTCACGTCCGACTCATGTAACTTTACTTGCGCAAAATGACGCGGGATTGAAAAATCTGTTCAAGCTGGTATCCGCTTCTCACATAAATTACTTCTACCGGGTTCCACGGATTCCGCGTTCGCTTCTGCAGAAACACCGTGATGGGCTTCTTGTCGGCTCAGGCTGCGATAAAGGGGAAGTTTTTGAAGCGGTCATGCAGAAGTCGATGGAAGAAGTAGAGCGTACCGCACAGTTTTATGATTATCTGGAAGTACATCCGAAAGATATTTATGCACCGCTAATAGAACGTGAAATGATCCGTGATGAATGGAATCTTGAAGATATCATCCGAAAACTTGTGAAAGTCAGCAAAAAACTGGAGATTCCTTTGGTTGCTACCGGCAACGTCCATTACCTGGATGAAAACGACGCGATCTACCGGCAGGTGTTGATCGGTTCTCAAGGCGGGGCCAATCCATTGAACCGGACGAAGCTGCCGAAAGTCCATTTCCGTACAACTAATGAAATGCTCGACGCCTTCGACTTTTTGGGAGAAGAAACGGCTAAACAGATTGTCGTGGAAAATTCCAATAAAATTGCGGATATGATCGACACTGTCAAACCGATTAAAGACGATCTTTACACACCTAAAATTGAAGGTGCAGATGAGGAAGTCAGAGAGCTTAGCTATAATATGGCGCGAAGCATCTATGGTGAACAGCTGCCTGAAATTGTCGAAGCCCGTATTGAAAAAGAATTAAAATCTATTATCGGCCACGGGTTTGCGGTTATTTATTTAATTTCGCATAAACTTGTTAAAAAGTCTTTGGACGATGGCTATCTCGTCGGTTCCCGGGGGTCTGTAGGGTCCTCATTAGTTGCGACACTTACGGAGATCACAGAAGTGAATCCGTTGCCGCCTCATTATATCTGCACTAAATGCCAAAAGTCGGAGTTCTTTGATGACGGCTCTGTCGGCTCAGGATTTGACCTTGAAGATAAAAATTGTCCGGATTGCGATGTTCCTTATAAGAAAGAGGGGCAGGATATTCCATTTGAAACGTTCCTAGGCTTTAAAGGCGACAAGGTACCGGATATCGATTTGAACTTCAGTGGCGAATATCAAGCAAAAGCGCACAACTACACCAAGGAATTATTCGGTGAAGACAATGTTTTCCGCGCGGGAACAATCGGGACAGTTGCCGAGAAAACAGCTTATGGTTATGTCCGCGGATATGCCAATGACCGGGATATGACTATAAGGGGAGCGGAAATCGACCGTCTCGTCCAAGGCTGCACAGGTGTAAAACGAAGCACTGGACAGCATCCGGGCGGGATTATCGTAGTGCCGGATTATATGGATATCTACGATTTCTCCCCGATACAATTTCCTGCGGATGCACAGGACTCGGAATGGAAAACGACGCATTTTGATTTCCATTCGATCCACGATAATTTATTGAAACTGGATATTCTTGGACACGATGATCCAACAGTTATTCGTATGCTGCAGGATTTATCAGGCATCGACCCCAAAACGATTCCGACTGACGACCCGGAAGTGATGAAAATTTTCTCCGGCACAGAATCGCTCGGTGTAACAGAAGAACAGATCGGCTGTAAAACAGCGACTTATGGAATACCAGAGTTTGGTACACGATTCGTTCGTCAAATGCTTGAAGAAACGAAACCGACGACTTTTTCGGAACTGGTACAGATTTCCGGTCTTTCCCACGGGACGGACGTATGGCTGAGCAATGCCCAGGAGTTAATCAAAAATGGGACTTGTCAGCTATCTGATGTAATCGGCTGCCGTGACGATATTATGGTTTACCTGATTTACCAGGGACTTGAATCATCCATGGCGTTTAAGATCATGGAAGCAGTCCGTAAAGGTAAAGGACTGACACCGGAGTTTGAAGCAGCGATGAAAGAAGAAGGCGTTCCGAACTGGTATATCGAATCATGTAAAAAGATCAAATACATGTTCCCGAAAGCCCACGCTGCCGCTTACGTTTTGATGGCAGTCAGAATCGCTTATTTCAAAGTGCATTTCCCGATTCTTTATTACGCGGCTTACTTCACAGTCCGTGCAGAAGATTTCGATGTCAATGCCATGGCGAAAGGTTCCCATGCAATCCGTTCAGTGATAGTGGACATCAATGCCAAAGGGCTGGAAGCATCAACGAAAGAGAAAAACTTATTGACGGTCATGGAACTGGCGCTTGAGATGACGGAACGCGGATACAAGTTCCAGAAAGTGGACCTCTATAAATCGGAGGCTGATGAATTCATCATCGACGGCAATACGCTGATTCCCCCGTTCAATGCCATCCCTGGACTTGGAACGAACGCCGCCAAATCGATTGTCGCTGCACGCCAGCAGGGAACTTTCCTTTCGAAAGAAGACCTTCAGCAGCGCGGCCGGGTTTCCAAAACCATCATTGAGTACATGGACGACCATGGTTGTCTTGAAGGAATGCCTGAAGCCAACCAGTTGTCGCTGTTCTAGTCAGTTGCACTGGTGTGCCAATCGTGGTATTATTGTAGTAACATTTACTGATAGCTCTGTCGCAGAAGAGTGGGTTCTCCCGCTCTTTTCTGTTTGTAAAGACATAAGTGAAACTTTGATTAGCGGGAGGCATGTATGAGCAAAATTACAGAACAAATAGAAGAAATCACAAAGCCCATCACAGATGAGCTGCAACTTGAACTGGTTGATGTGGAATTTGTAAAAGAAGGACGCAGCTGGTTTTTGCGTGTCTATGTAGATAATCCGGATGCGCCGATCGATATTGACCAATGTGCGTTAGTCAGTGAACGATTGAGTGAAATCCTGGATGAACTTGATCCAATTGAGCAGAACTATTTCCTTGAAGTATCTTCGCCGGGAGCAGAGCGCCCGTTGAAGAAAGAAAAAGATTTTGAGAATGCTATCAGTAAATTTATCTATATCAAAACTTACGAACCGATTTTGGATGCAAAGGAATTTGAAGGTTATCTGCAATCGTATACTGATGAAGAAGTCCAAATTGAAGTCAAAATCAAAACCCGCAGAAAAACAATCGTGATTCCAAGACAGAAAATTGCTTTAATCCGTCTCGCAATTGATTTTTCAGCAAAACCTGATCGATGAACCTAGGAGTGAATAAAAAATGAGCAGTGAGTTATTGAATGCTTTAGAGGCATTGGAGAAACAAAAAGGTATTTCGCGTGATGTCTTGATCGAAGCGATAGAAGCAGCATTAGTGACTGCCTACAAACGCAATTTCAATCAAGCACAGAACGTCCGTGTGGATTTGAATCTTAATACGGGAACAATGCTTGTCTATTCCAGAAAAGATGTTGTTGAGGAAGTCGAAGACGACCGCTTGCAGATTTCTTTGGAAGACGCTCATGCCATTAATCCTGCATATGAAATCGGAGATGTAGTGGAAGAAGAAGTGACGCCACGCAACTTCGGCCGTATCGCTGCTCAAACAGCTAAACAAGTTGTAACACAGCGTGTACGCGAAGCGGAACGCGGTCTTGTTTTTGAAGAGTTTGTCGATCGCGCGGATGATATCGTCAACGGTATTGTTGAACGCATGGATGCCCGCAATTTGTATGTCGGTCTTGGCAAAGTCGAAGCGGTGCTGCCGCAGACAGAGCAAATGCCGAATGAGTCGTATCAGCCGCATGACCGCATCAAGGTCTATATCACGAAGGTTGAGCGGACTACACGCGGACCGCAGGTGTTTGTATCGAGAACACATCCAGGTTTACTGCGCAGATTGTTTGAAACTGAAGTGCCTGAAATCTATGACGGCATTGTTGAAATCAAATCGATTGCCCGCGAAGCAGGAGATCGTTCGAAGATTTCTGTTATGGCCCATCGCGAAGACATTGATCCAGTAGGTTCATGTGTCGGTTCAAAAGGCGCCCGTGTCCAGACTATCGTCAACGAACTCAGCGGTGAAAAAATCGACATCGTTGAATGGTCGGAGGAGCCGGTAATATTTGTTGCCAATGCCCTAAGCCCATCTAAGGTGCTTGATGTCCAGGTAAATGAAGAGGAAAAATCAACTACAGTTGTCGTGCCTGATTATCAATTATCATTGGCAATCGGCAAGCGTGGGCAGAATGCCCGTCTCGCTGCTAAATTGACTGGATGGAAAATTGATATCAAGAGTGAGACAGATGCGCGTGAGCTGGGTATTTATCCGAATCCCGACGCTGACATCGAACTTGTGGAATCCGGTGAAGATGCGGATGACTTCGATTTCTACGACGAAAAAGAATAAGAAAGATAAGGTGATGTCCGTTGGCTCTGCAAAAGAAAATTCCACTTCGAAAGTGTGTAGCTACAGGCGAGATGCATCCTAAAAAAGAAATGATCCGTGTCGTGCGTTCCAAGGAAGGCGAAGTGAGCGTTGATCTGACTGGGAAAAAATCAGGGCGAGGAGCCTATGTTTCCAAATCTGAGGAAGCTGTTGCAGCGGCCAAAAAGAAAAAGGTGCTAGACAACCAATTGGAAGTCAAAGTGCCTGAGGAAATATATGAAGAATTGCTGCGGGTCGTACTAAGAGAGCAGTTGAAGTAAAATGGATACAAAACAAAAGATCCTCCAAATTCTTGGACTTGCGACAAGAGCAAGAATGACGATAACAGGGGAAGAACTGACAATCAATGAAGTTCGCAGAGGCAATGCGAAATTAGTATTGCTCGCGGAAGACGCTTCTGAAAACACAATGAAAAAACTGCAGGATAAATGCAGCTATTATAAAGTCGACATGCAAATTTTCGGAACCCGTTTCGAAATTGGGCATGCAGTCGGCAAAGAAGAGCGTGTAGTTATGGCGATTACCGACGCAGGTTTCGCCAAAAAACTGATAAGCTTGTTCGATGAAAATAACCGGGGGTGAGCAGATGACCAAAATTCGAGTACATGAATACGCGAAAAAAGTAGATAAACCAAGTAAAGAGATCATCCAGCAATTATCAAAAATGGATATTTCGGTTACAAACCATATGTCGACATTAGAGGATAACGCTGTTTCAAAATTGGACGGCATTTACAAAAAATCTTCATCCGCTTCAACAGCACCAGCTCCAACTAAACCACAGAACCAAGGGCAGAACCGTTCGCAAGGACAAGCTTCCCGTCCGTCAGGCCAGGGCCAATCACGCCCGCAAAGCGGTCAAAGCGGTTCGCGTCCATCTGGACAAGGGCAGCGTCCAGGCCAATCGCGTCCAGCAGCAGCACCAAGCCAAGGACAATCACGTTCACAAGGCAATGGCCAGAGAAATGCAGCTCCGGCAAAAACAGGTTCGAACTTTACACCTAAAGCCGCAAAACCGACAGCAGGACCAGGACAGCGCAACTCCAACCGTCCAGGTGGCGGAGGTCCGGGCCGCGGTGGCCAGAACCGCAACAGAAAAGGCAAACAGCAGCGTCCAGTGAACCCACTGCCGCCAATGCCGAAAAAAGAGAAAGAACTGCCAGCAAAAATCACTTTTACAGAATCTTTGACAGTTGGCGAATTGGCGAAAAAATTAGGCCGCGAGCCATCTGAAATCATCAAAAAATTATTCATGCTTGGTGTAATGGCTACCATTAACCAGGAACTTGATAAAGATGCGATTGAATTGATCTGCGCTGAATATGAAGTGGAAGTGGAAGAAGAAATCCTGGTTGATAAAACCGACCTGGAAGTTTACTTCGAACCGGAAGATGAAACGTTGAACGAAGAACGTCCACCGGTAGTCACAATCATGGGCCACGTTGACCATGGTAAAACAACTCTGCTTGACTCGATCCGCCACACGAAAGTGACGGCAGGAGAAGCTGGCGGTATTACGCAGCATATCGGTGCTTATCAAGTAGATGAAGACGGCAAGAAAATCACTTTCCTGGATACGCCTGGTCACGCAGCTTTTACAACAATGCGTGCACGCGGAGCGAAAGTGACAGATTTGGCTATTATTGTAGTTGCAGCTGACGACGGTGTAATGCCGCAGACAGTTGAAGCGATCAACCATGCCAAAGCTGCTGAAGTTCCGATTATTATTGCAGTCAACAAAATGGATAAGCCAAGTGCCAACCCGGATCGCGTTATGCAGGAATTGACTGAACATGGTCTTGTTCCGGAAGCATGGGGCGGAGATACAATCTTTGTTCCTCTTTCAGCGTTGAAAGGTGAAGGCATCGATACGTTACTTGAAATGATTCTGCTTGTTTCTGAAGTAGGAGAATTGAAAGCGAACCCTTCACGCCGCGCTATTGGTACAGTTATTGAAGCAGAGCTTGATAAAGGCCGCGGTTCAGTTGCTACACTTCTAGTACAGGACGGCACTTTGAATGTCGGTGATCCGATTGTTGTCGGCAACACATTCGGCCGTGTAAGAGCAATGGTTTCTGATACAGGCCGCCGTGTGAAAGAAGCCGGTCCATCAATGCCGGTTGAAATTACCGGTTTGAATGATGTACCACAGGCAGGCGATCGTTTTGTAGTGTTTGAAGACGAGAAAACAGCTCGTTCTGTTGGTGAAAGCCGTGCTACTTCAGCATTGCAGGTACAGCGTTCAGAGAAAACCCGTGTAACACTTGATAATCTTTTTGATCAACTGAAACAGGGTGAGATGAAAGAATTGAACTTGATCGTCAAAGCTGACGTTCAAGGCGCAGTTGAAGCAATGGCTGCTTCACTTCTGAAAATCGATGTGGAAGGCGTTAACGTCAAAATTATCCACACTGGTGCAGGTGCCATCACAGAGTCGGATATTTCCCTTGCTGCGGCATCCAATGCCATCGTAATCGGATTTAACGTTCGCCCGGATGCCAATGCCAAACGCGCAGCAGAAGCTGAAGGCGTGGATATCCGTTTACACCGCATCATCTATAAAGTAATCGAAGAAATTGAATTTGCAATGAAAGGCTTGCTTGATCCTGAATTTGAGGAGAAAGTTATCGGCCAGGCGGAAGTCCGCAGTACATTCAAGGTATCTAAAGTCGGAACAATTGCCGGAAGTTATGTAACTGAAGGTAAAATCACACGTGACAGCGGAGTTCGTGTCATTCGTGAAGGAATTGTTGTTTTTGAAGGCGAAATGGATACATTGAAACGCTTTAAAGACGATGCCAAAGAAGTGGCTAAAGGCTATGAATGTGGTATTACCATCAAAAATTTCAATGACGTCAAAGAAGGCGACATCATTGAAGCTTATGTTATGGAAGAAATCGAACGGAAATGATCCTTTACATGGAATGCGAATTCTTTATACCGTCAGCGCATTCATTGAAGGAAAAAAGGGCAGTGCTGAAAAGCATGCTGACCCGTTCAAAACAAAAGTTCAATATTTCCGCAGCGGAAATTGACCACCAGAATGTATGGCAACGCACGCGCCTTGCCTTTGTCACTGTTTCTTCTTCAAAAGAAATGGCTGAAAAGGAAATGGCGCAAGTGTTGTATTATCTGGAGAGCAATCCGATGTGGGAATGTCTTGAACATCATCAAGAATATCTGTAAGAACGAGGTGAATAAGCAATGACAATGCGCTCGAATCGTGTAGGCGAACAAATGAAAAAAGAGCTCAGCGATATCATCAGCCGCAAGCTGAAGGATCCGCGAATCGGATTTGTCACGGTAACAGATGTAGAAGTTACCGGAGATCTCCAACAAGCGACAGTATACATCAGCGTATTGGGTGATGATGCTGCAAAAGAGCAGACATTGCTCGGCTTATCGAAATCCAAAGGATTTATCCGTTCAGAAATCGGCCAGCGTATCCGTTTGCGCAAAACACCTGAATTATCATTTGAATTCGATACTTCAGTGGCATACGGAAACCGGATCGACAGTCTGCTGCGGGATATCAAAGAACCGAAAGACGAACAATAAAACCAAGCCTGCTGTCTATTTCTTAGATTGCAGGTTTTTTTACATAATTAGCTGAACTTTGATTACCGATATTCCGCAAAACAGCTTCGAAGAATTAGCCGACGTCTGCGAGGCTAATTCTTTGCGACGAAGCAGCGCAGCGATGCAGGAGCACGACTTTAATATTGCTAGGCCAGAATCAAACACTTTCTTCGCTTTTTTGCTACATATCGTTAGCAATTTCTCATAGTAAAGGTGCTCTCATGGAGTGAGCGGAGCAATAATACGTAAGGGCTCCTTTGCGACGAGCTTTGCACAGGAGACGATGTTTCCCTGTCCAAAGCGTCTAAAGGTGTTGAAAGAGGATTATATTGTAAGGGGTTGAAAGAAATGGCCATTAACGGAATACTTCCTTTATGGAAAGAAAAAGGCATGACTTCCCACGATTGCGTTTTTAAACTGCGCAAAATATTGAAAACAAAAAAAGTTGGCCATACGGGCACTCTCGATCCTGAAGTGGACGGTGTATTGCCGATATGCATTGGCAACACGACAAAAGTGGCAGAATATATCACCAATCAAGGAAAAACCTACGAAGCGGAAGTGGCGATCGGCTTTTCGACTGAAACAGAAGATGCTACCGGTGAAGTAGTGAATCGGGACCAGCGGGAGAAGAAAATTACCAGGCAGGAACTGCTTGCCGCCCTAGAAGGGTTGACGGGTGAGATCAACCAAATTCCACCAATGTATTCGGCGGTGAAAGTGAATGGCAAAAAACTGTATGAATACGCAAGAGCCGGTATAGCGGTCGAGCGGCCGGTCAGAAAAGCGCGGATCGATTCGATTGAGCTGTTGGACAGCGCAGAAGAATGGACCGGTACTGATATCCATTTCCGTATTCGCATCCAATGCGGCAAAGGCACCTATATCCGTACGCTTGCAGTACAAATCGGAGAAGCTCTTGGCTACCCGGCGCATATGTCGAAATTGACAAGAACGGAATCGGGCAAGTTCAAAAAAGAAGATTGCTTAACACTTGCAGAGGTGGAAGAGATTGCTCAAAATGGAACTATCGATCATTATTTAAAACCGCTGATTTATGGCCTGAGCGCTTTCCCTTCAGTGGAAGTCGATCCAAAAATGCTGTTTGCGATGAAAAATGGCCAGGTCATCGAGATGCATCCTTTATTGGAGGAAAATGAGCTGCTGGTTTTTACCGTAAAGGGAAATCCGTTTGCGTTATATAAGAAGCATCCGGAGAAAAAGGGTAAAATGAAACCGGAAAAAATGTTCGGTCTGCCGACAGAAGACGAGGTGTAAAATGAAGATTTTCCATTTGAATTATCCAAATCATATGAAACCGGAAGAAGAGTTGGGACCGTTATCCATGGCGCTTGGTTTTTTTGACGGCGTCCACAAAGGGCATCAGAAAGTAATAGGAGAAGCTGTCGAAAAAGCGCGGGAATTAGGCGCGCAATCTGCAGTAATGACCTTCGATCCCCATCCTTCATTGGTTTTAGGCGGTCGAAAAGAAGAAGTGTTTTACATAACACCGATGCAGCAGAAAATGGAAATACTTAATGACATGGAGATCGACGTTTGTTTCATCGTGCGCTTTACTTCCGACTTCGCGCAATTGCAGCCGGAACAGTTCATCAGCCACTTTATCGAAGATCTTGGGGTTGTCCATGTAACAGCCGGTTTCGATTTTTCGTTTGGCGCAAAGGGGCAGGGATCAATGGATCTGATGCAGAGCTATGCGGATGGACGATTTGGTGTCAGTGTCATTGGCAAGCTGGAAGACGGACAGGAAAAAATCAGTTCCACGAGAATTCGCAATCACTTGAAATCCGGGGAAATTGAAGAAGTATCCCGTTTATCTGGCCGTCCATTTAAAGTTTCGGGAACAGTTGTGAACGGTGATAAGAGGGGCCGCACGATTGGGTTTCCGACGGCTAATGTGGAACCTGACTTGGGGACATTCGTTCCCGGCAGGGGAGTCTATGCTGTTCGCCTTCATGTACAGGACGAAGTGTATGACGGCGTCTGCAATGTTGGTTACAAACCGACCTTCAATGATCCGGACCATAAGAAACTCGTAATCGAAGTGCATATCTTTAATTTTGATAAAGATATCTACGGAGAGCGGGTAACAGTCGATTGGCACAAAAGGATACGGGATGAATCAAAATTTTCCGGCATTGATGAATTGAAAGCGCAAATTGAAAAAGATAAACAGGAAGCGATCACATTTTTTGCTGAGTAATTTTGAAGCGGGATGTTCAGTTGATTTTCAAATTGGCGTGTGCTATGATTTATAAGTACTAAATGTACTAACCGTTGCTTGGCAATCGAATCACCAACGTTTGCTCGGTAATTGGGGCTATCAGAAATTAGGAGGTGGAAACAGTATGGCAATTACTCAAGAACGTAAAAATGAATTGATCAATGAATACAAAGTGCATGACACAGATACTGGGTCTGCAGAAATTCAAATCGCCATTCTTACAGAAGACATCAACAACTTGAATGAGCACTTACGTACTCACAAAAAAGATCATCACTCACGTCGTGGTCTATTCAAAATGGTTGGACGCCGTCGTAACTTGTTGAAATATCTTCGTGAAAACGACGTAGCTCGTTACCGCGAATTAATCGCAAGACTTGGCCTACGCCGATAATAGCAATCAGTGAAAGCGGGATTCGTCCCGCTTTTTCTTTATGGATAAAATTTTCCGCTTGCATGCACAGCGTATGCTTTTTTGATACACTACTAGTAATGGATACATAAAATTGTCTATATCTTGAAAGAGAGAGGAGCTCGATTATGGAGCAAACTAAAAAGGTTTACAAATTCGATTGGGCAGGCCGCGAATTGCAGGTCGAAGTTGGCCAATTGGCTAAACAAGCAAACGGAGCTGCATTGATCCGTTATGGCGATACAGCAGTCTTGTCTACATCCACAGCTTCAAAAACACCGAAGCCTTTGGATTTCTTCCCGTTGACTGTCAACTACGAAGAACGGCTTTATGCTGTCGGTAAAATACCAGGAGGCTTCATCAAACGTGAAGGACGTCCTTCTGAAAAAGCGACTTTGACGAGCCGCCTGATTGATCGTCCGATCCGTCCTTTATTCCCGGATGGCTTCCGTAATGAAGTGCAGGTAATTTCAATGGTTATGTCCGTTGATCAGGATTGCCCTTCTGAAATGGCTGCAATGTTCGGATCTTCATTGTCATTGATGATTTCGGATATTCCATTCGACGGTCCGATTGCTGGAGTTATCGTTGGTTTGATCGACGGTGAATACATTATCAATCCGACAAACGATCAGCTTGAGAAAAGTTCCATCAACCTGACTGTGGCGGGAACTAAAGACGCCATCAATATGGTTGAAGCGGGAGCGAAAGAAGTATCGGAAGAAATCATTCTTGAAGCAATCATGTTCGGCCACGAAGAGATCAAGAAATTGATCTCGTTCCAGGAAGAGATTGCAGCTGAAGTCGGGAAAGAAAAATCTGAAATCCAATTATACGAATTGGATGCAGAGCTTTCTTCAACGATCAAAGGCGAAGTGGAAGCAGAGTTGAACACTGCTGTTCAGATCAATGAAAAGCAGGCGCGCAACGAAGCAATCGACGAAATCAAAAAACGTGTTATGGCACAATACGAAGAATCAGCTGATGATGTTAAAAAACAAGCGGGACAAATTCTTGATAAGATGGTCAAAGATGAAGTTCGCCGTTTGATTACCGATGAAAAAATCCGTCCTGACGGGCGCGGACCATCAGAGATCCGTCCATTGTCATCAGAAGTCGGATTGCTGGCACGCACGCACGGTTCTGGTTTGTTTACACGTGGACAAACACAGGCGATGAGCATTTGTACGCTTGGGGCACTTGGCGATGTACAGATTATCGATGGCCTTGGCATCGAAGACACAAAACGTTTTATGCATCATTACAACTTCCCGTTGTTCTCTGTAGGTGAAACTGGATTCCTTCGTGGACCGGGCCGCCGCGAGATTGGACACGGAGCTCTTGGCGAGCGCGCCCTTGAAGCGGTTATACCAAATGAAAAAGAATTCCCATATACAATCCGTCTGGTAGCAGAAGTTTTGGAATCAAACGGCTCAACTTCACAGGCAAGTATCTGTGCTTCAACTCTTGCTATGATGGATGCAGGTGTTCCTTTGAAAGCGCCTGTAGCCGGTATTGCGATGGGGCTTGTTAAAAAAGGCGAAAATTATACAGTATTGTCTGATATTCAGGGAATGGAAGATCACCTGGGAGATATGGACTTTAAAGTTGCCGGGACTGCAGAAGGCATCACAGCACTTCAAATGGACATCAAAATCGACGGTTTATCCCGTCAAATCCTTGAAGAGGCTTTGACACAAGCGAAAATCGGACGTATTCACATCCTTGAATCAATGCTGGCGACAATTTCTGAACCAAGAGAGCAATTGTCCAAATTTGCGCCGAAGATCATCATGGTTAAGATCAATCCTGATAAGATCCGCGACGTAATCGGACCTGGCGGTAAAGTGATCAATAAGATCATTGACGAAACAGGCGTCAAAATTGATACAGAACAAGATGGCACCATCTTTATTTCTTCTGTTGATGAAGAAATGAACGCGAAAGCGAAAGCGATGATTGAAAACATCGTACGCGAAGCGAAAGTTGGGGAATACTATGAAGGTAAAGTGAAACGGATCGAGAAATTCGGGGCATTCGTTGAACTTTTCCCAGGCAAAGACGGCTTGCTTCATATTTCTGAAATCCAGGAAGAACGGACGAAGGAAGTTGAAGATGTCCTCAAAATGGATCAAGTTGTAAAAGTGAAAGTCATTGAAATCGACCGTCAAGGCCGAGTCAACCTGTCACGCAAGATTGTCCTGAAAGAAGAAAAAGAACAAGCTGAAAAAGCTAATCAAGAGTAAATGAAAATTGCCAACGAAAGTTGGCAATTTTTTCTTATTTATTAAAAGAAAATAGATGTATTAAATTTTTTAGAATTATTGAAGAGCGGAGTTTTGTCTAGACTTCAGCGGCCCAGCTCTTCGGGTCATAAGCCAATCTGGCTGCGCGGCTGGAAAGACGCCACTTCGCCAGATCGTCTTATGCCTTTCAGAGCTTAACGGGCGCTTACGCATTTCTTAATGGAGGGATTTAAATAGTGGCAAATACTTTTATTTGTGATAACGGATTGCGAATCGTCTCGGAGCAGATTCCGCATTTCAGATCCGTGGCTGTCGGAATTTTTGTCAAAGTGGGATCACGCGATGAAAAACCGGAAGAAAACGGCATCACCCATTTTATCGAGCATATGCTGTTCAAGGGCACACCAACCCGGAGCGCCAAGGATATTGCCAGAGAGTTCGACCGTATAGGCGGGGATATCAATGCCTATACATCGAAAGAATATACCTGTTATTATGCGAAAGTTGTCGATGATCATGCGAATCACGCAGTCGACATACTGGCGGACATGTTTTTCAATTCCAATATGGAATCTGTTGAAATCGAGCGCGAACGGCAAGTGGTACTTGAAGAAATAAGCATGACCGAAGATATGGCGGATGATGATGTACATGAGCAGCTTTGGCGGGTGATGTATCCCAAGCATTCGATCGGTGCGCCGATCCTGGGTGTAGAGGAGACATTGCAGACTTTCGATGCTGGTAAAATCAGAGATTTCATGGACAACTATTATATTCCTTCAAATACCGTTGTGTCGGTGGCAGGTAATATTAAGCCGGAATTGATTGAAAGAATCAAAGAACTATTTGGCGGCTTCAGAAAAGTCCAGAAACAAAAAGATTATACAGAACCAGAATTCACATCAGGAAATTCGGTTAAATATAAAGATATTGAACAAGGGCATCTTTGCTTAGGATTTCCAGGCATGTCGATAAATGATCCCCATCTCTATGATTTGGCTGTGATGAATAATATTCTTGGGGGCACGATGTCTTCCAGGCTGTTTCAGGAAATCAGGGAAGAGCGGGGACTCGCCTATTCGATCTATTCCTATCACTCAGCGTATTCGGACCACGGGACACTGGCAATCTACGGCGGCACGTCAAACGAGCAGTTGCCGGAACTTCAGGAGAAAATAATGGAATCAATCCACCAAATGCACGCAGACGGATTGACGCAGCTGGAGGTGGATGATTCCAAAGAGCAGTTCAAAGGCAATCTGCTGCTTGGAATGGAAAGTACCAGTTCACGCATGAGCCGAAACGGCAAGCATGAATTGCTTATGGGCCGGCATATTTCATTTGATGATGTGCTGAAGAAAATTGATGAAGTTTCACTGGATAATGTTCAATATACATTGGAACTGCTCCAGCAGGGGCCGGCATTATCAATCATACGTTCGAAAGAAGCATCCTCATAAATCGAGGGTGCTTTTTCAATGTTTTAATGCGGCAGTACGCTGAATTATGATACAATAATCCAAATTATCATTGAAGGAGAGAGTCGAGTGAAAACCTATAACGTAGCAATCATGGGGGCAACAGGGGCCGTTGGTCAGCAAATGAAGGATCAATTGGAAAAACGCGAGTTTCCTATTAACGAAATCCGTTTCCTGTCATCCAGCCGTTCTGCGGGCAGTAAAATCGATTTTAAAGGCAATACCTATACAGTGCAAGAAGCGGTGCCGGAATCATTTGAAGGGATTGATATTGCGCTGTTCAGCGCAGGGGGCAGCGTATCCGAGAAGTTTGCTCCTGAAGCTGTCCAGCGGGGAGCGATTGTCATCGATAATACAAGTGCGTTCCGTATGAACGCCGACGTGCCGCTGGTTGTGCCCGAGGTCAATAAAGGCGACTTAGCATTGCACAAAGGGATCATCTCCAATCCAAACTGTTCGACGATCCAAATGGTCTGCACGCTGCAGCCTTTAAAAGAGCAATTTGGGTTGACGAAAATCGTCGTCTCTACATACCAGGCTGTTTCGGGTGCCGGGATCGATGCGATCAATGAGTTGAAAAGCCAGGCAGACGCAGGGTTCGATCAGGCGGCGAATGCGGATGCCAAAATGCTGCCGGTAAAATCAGCGGAGAAACATTATCCGATCGCTTACAACGCGATTCCGCAGATTGATGTGTTCGCTGATAACGGATATACACTGGAAGAAATGAAAATGATCAATGAAACGAAAAAAATCATGCATGACGACAGTCTTTCTGTAGCAGCGACATGCGTCCGGCTGCCGGTGGTTACCGGCCATTCAGAATCGGTCTATGTTGAGTTGCAGGCAGCTCCGACGCTTGAAGAAGTGAAAGCGTCGATTGCGGCAGCACCTGGCGTTGAATTGATGGATGATCCATCACACCAGATTTATCCGATGCCATTAATGGCTGCCGGACTGGATGAAGTGTTTGTAGGCCGGGTGCGTCTGGATCTTGATAACCCGCAAGGCTTCCATTTATGGGTAGTTTCGGACAACTTAGTGAAAGGCGCAGCACTGAACTCCGTTCAAATTGCCGAAGCGCTGATTGAAGAAAAAATAATCTGACCTTTAAAAAACAAACCGGCCTTCCCGCCGGTTTATTTTTTTCTTTGGACTGTTAAGTTCAATTCCCGTATAATGAATTTTATGGATGTGTACGGGCGAATTTTTTTAGGAGGAAATAAATTGAGTAAAATTAAAAATGAACTTATCAGAGTAATACCGTTAGGCGGCGTCGGAGAAATCGGCAAAGCAATGTATGTGATTGAAATCGACGAAGATATTTTTGTCGTCGACAGTGGATTGATGTTCCCGGAAGATGAAATGCTGGGAGTGGATATCGTAATTCCGGATGTTACTTACCTGGAAGAAAATAAGGATCGTGTCAAAGGAATATTCCTTACGCACGGCCACGAAGACGCAATTGGCTCCATCGCCTATTTGCTGAAGAAAGTGCAGGCTCCTGTCTATGGTTCGAAATTGACGATCGGCCTTGCAAAAGAACATGTTAAAGAACAAGGTTCTTTGAAGCAAGTGAAGTTTTTCGAAGTGACAAACAAGAGCCGTATGAATTTTGATACAACGCATGTGACGTTCTTCCATACGACACACAGCATCCCTGATGCGCTTGGAATCGTTTTCCATACTTCAGAAGGTGCGATTGTCCACACAGGTGAATTTAAATTCGACCAGTCGGCTAAAGGCAGTTACCGTCCGGATATCGCTAAAATGGCTAAATTGGGAGAAGACGGCGTACTTATGCTGTTATCCGATTCCACTGAAGCAGAACGTCCGGGCTACACAACTTCTGAAATAGTCGTTGCCGACCACCTTCAATCTGAATTCCGTAAAGCTGAAGGAAGAATTCTTGTATCGCTTTATTCATCAAACTTCATCCGCATCCAGCAGGTTTTCGATATTGCCCGGGCAACCGGCAAAAAAGTTGCTGTGGTAGGGAAAAGCCTAGAAAGCAGCTATGAAGTGGGAGTTCGTCTCGGCTATTTGGACGCCGGGGAAGATACGGTCATTTCTTTGAAAGAACTGGATGACTACCGTGATGAAGAAATTGTCATCATCGTTACAGGCAACCAGGGGGAACCTCTGGAAGCTTTGGATAAGATGGTGCGCAAACAGCATAAAGACGTTCGCATCAAAGAGACGGATACTGTGCTGATCACTTTCACCCCTTCACCGGGAATGGAAGTTCCGATGTATCAAACAATGAACAAACTGGCAAAAGCGGGGGCGCATGTGCTGACATCCAGCAAAAAAGTGCACGTATCCGGGCATGGCAGCCAGGAAGACTTGAAAATGATGCTGAATATGATGAGACCTAAGTATTTCATCCCTATCCAGGGAGAATACAAAATGCTGATTGCCCACTCGAAATTGGCTCAGCAGGTCGGATTGCACAAATCTGAAATCTTTATCGCCGATAAAGGGGATATTGTAGAATATAAAGCAGGGAAAGTCCGTATGAGCGGACGAGTGACAGCAGGGAATGTATTAATCGACGGAATCGGAATTGGCGACGTTGGAAATATCGTTCTGCGCGACCGGAAATTGCTTTCACAAGACGGCATTTTCATTGTCGTGGTAACCTTGAACCGCAAGCAGAAGAAGATTGCTTCCGGTCCGGAAATGATTTCCCGTGGATTCGTTTATGTCCGTGAGTCGGAAGAGCTGATGGATGAATCGGCGAAACTGGTTACAAAAGTTGTTGAAAAATATGTAGCGCGTGATACATTTGAATGGAATAACATAAAACAGGAAATTCGGGACACATTGAATTCCTATCTGTTCCAGCAAACGAAGCGCCGTCCAATGATCATCCCGATTATTATGGAATATTAAGATAGAGAAAAAGGAGAAGGATTTCCATACCGAACTATCGGGGGAAATCCTTTTTCGATTACATAGGAAATGGGGGAACGAAATGCCTCGCAGTGGTCAGAATAAGAAAAAGAAAAAGAACGTAAAAACAAAGTCCAATAAAAAAAATAACCAGGCGATGCCGACGATCCTTTTTGAAATATTGGGAATTGTGATGATTGGCATCGCAGTATTGATGGCTTTCCAATTAGGCAGAGTCGGGCGTTTGTTTTATAATTCGGCGGAATACCTGACAGGTTTTCTGGCTTTCTTGATACCTCTGACATTAATCGCCTTAGCAGTTTACATCATGGTCAAACGGACGTGGCCAAAACCGCAATTCCGCAAAACAGTGGGCACCTTATTTTTATTGACCGGTATCTTCCTCGTTTGTCATTTAATCTGGGCAGCGAGTTCGATTTTGCCGATCACTTCCGCAAATGTGATGGGTGAAACCGTAAAATCCATTCAGATCAGTGGCACTATCTGGACCGAGTATAAGGCCATTGGCGGAGGAATTATCGGTGCAATGCTGTATGCGATGATGCATGTGCTGTTCGAAACGGCCGGCACCTGGATTATTGCTCTCATTCTACTATCCATTGGGACAATTATTCTTACAGGCCGAGCAGCAGCACCTTTCATCGCTGAAAAAGTTCCGAGTTTCCGTCCGGTATTGCAGTCCATCGGACAGCGCTTCAATCGTCCAGCGAATAAAAGCAAGAAGGATAAACCTAATAATAGAACAGTGGAAACTGGAGAGGATCAAGAGACGATCCATTCGCATGATGAGGAGCCAGCTGCTGGTACTTATGGATATACAGATGATTCGGTTTATATGGATGCGCCGGAAGAACCAATCATTTCCGCGTTTACTGAAAATGTGAAACCAAAACAGGCAGAGCCTCCAAAAGAAACGAAGCCGAAAGCGGAAGAAGAGACAGCAGGAGATGTTCAATTGCTGACAACAGCGGAAGAAATGGAAAATGAGGAATATCAATTGCCTCCAATCGATCTTCTGACCTTGCCGCCGCACAGCGACCAAAGCGGGGAATATTCCGGCATCCAGAAAAATGCTAAAAAATTGGAGAAAACATTCCAGAGTTTTGGTGTGCGCGCAAAAGTGACGCAAGTGCATCTTGGACCTGCTGTAACGAAATACGAAGTCTTGCCTGATACCGGCGTTAAAGTCAGTAAAATCGTCAGCCTTCACGATGATTTGGCATTGGCGCTTGCGGCCAGGGATATACGGATTGAAGCGCCGATTCCAGGGAAATCTGCCATCGGCATCGAAGTTCCGAACTCGGAAGTTGCCATTGTCAGCCTGCGTGAAGTTCTTGAATCCGAAGAAAACAATAAGCCTGATTCAAAACTGCTGTTTGGCCTGGGACGCGATGTTACAGGACAAGCGGTCATGACTGAATTGAACAAAATGCCCCATCTGCTTGTGGCCGGATCGACCGGAAGCGGGAAATCGGTGTGTATCAACGGCATCATCACCAGTATAATCATGCGGGCAAAACCGCATGAAGTGAAAATGATGATGATTGATCCGAAAATGGTGGAGCTGAATGTCTATAACGGCATCCCTCATTTACTGGCACCGGTTGTAACCGATCCGAGGAAAGCAGCGCAGGCTTTGAAGAAAATCGTTTCTGAAATGGAGCGGCGCTATGAATTGTTTTCTCATACAGGAACTAGAAACATCGAAGGATATAACGAATATGTGAGAGTATTTAACGAAGAAAATGAAGACAAGCATCCTAAATTGCCGTTTATCGTCGTGATTGTGGATGAACTTGCGGATCTGATGATGGTTGCTTCGAACGAAGTGGAAGATGCCATCACCCGTCTGGCGCAAATGGCACGCGCAGCGGGAATACACCTGATCATCGCGACACAGCGTCCAAGTGTAAACGTTATTACCGGTGTCATTAAAGCAAATATTCCATCACGGATTGCTTTCGCCGTTTCATCTGCGATCGATTCGCGTACGATTTTGGATATGGGCGGTGCAGAGAAATTGCTCGGCCGGGGGGATATGCTCTTCCTAGGCGCCGGACAATCCAAGCCGGTCCGAGTGCAAGGTGCGTTTCTATCTGACAGTGAAGTGGAGAAAATCGTCGACTTTGCCATTGAGCAGCAAAAAGCACAGTACCAGGAAGATATGATTCCTTCCGATGTAGAAGAGACCAGTATTGATGAAGAAACGGATGAGATTTATGATGAGGCGGTTCAGTTGGTCACCGAAATGCAGACAGCTTCAGTTTCCATGCTGCAGCGCAGGTTCCGGGTAGGTTATTCCCGTGCCGCACGAATCATCGACCAAATGGAGCAGCGCGGAGTCGTTGGACCGTATGAAGGAAGTAAACCCCGGACTGTTTTAGTTCAAAAGCAGGAAGAATATTAAATTAAAAAGAAAATTTCGTGACATATTACGCACATCGTTAAAGGCTTCTGACTGAAAAATTCGCGAAATTCGACAAAACACTATTTATTTCGGTGGAAATAAGTGTTATAGTAATTTTGATTAGTAGGAATGTTTTACATCAGATGTCTGATCTCTGTCATTGGTGGTGAATCGTATGACAATTAAATCGGATCATCGGGCATTGTATCTTCAAGTGATCGATCGGATGAAGCAGGATATTGCTGCCGGAATATACAAAGAGAAAGAAAAGTTGCCTTCCGAATTCGAATTGGCGAAAACACTTGGAGTCAGCCGCGCCACCTTGCGGGAAGCGCTCAGGCTGCTGGAAGAGGATAATATTATAGTAAGGAGACATGGCGTCGGAACATTTGTTAATCCGAAACCCCTATTTACATCAGGGATCGAACAATTAACAAGTGTCTCAGAGACAATCAGGCAGGCCGGTATGGAACCTGGTTCGATTTATCTGAGTACTTCCGAAAGCCTTGCTTCTGAGGATGATATAAAACGCTTACATTGCAATCCTGAAGATTCAGTAATTACAATTGAAAGAGTTCGGACAGCAAATGGTGAACCTGTCGTTTATTGCATCGACAAAGTTCTTTCCAGCTTTTTGCCGGAAGATTTTCTGGGCCGCGCCGAAAGCTCCATTTTCTCAGCAATAGAGGAAAGTGGAGAAACACATATTAGTTATGCAGTGACATATATCGATCCCATTGGATACCATGAAGACGCGTCTCCAATTCTGGAAACCGATCCTGAAACTGCATTGTTGGTATTAAAACAGCTCCATTATGATACAGACGATCAAGTGGTGCTTTACTCAAAGAACTATTTCAGAGCTGATAAATTCAGTTTCCATGTAGTTCGAAAACGTGTGTAAAACAAACTATTCCTGCTAATATCAAAAAAACCTTGGGGGTTATTACATTGACAAAACGTAAATTTGGTCTAGGTCTTTCATTAATGCTTGCTGCTGGTACTATGCTTGCTGCTTGCAGCAGTGATGAAGACACTTCAACCGACACAACAACTGGCGGCGAAGGAGAAGGCACAGAAGAATCAAGTGATATTGCAGTAGCAATGGTTACTGACGTCGGCGGCGTCGATGATAAATCTTTCAACCAGTCAGCTTGGGAAGGTCTACAGAAATTCGGTGAAGACAATGGACTTGAAAAAGGTGACGGTGGATTCGATTACCTTCAGTCACAAAGTGATGCAGATTACAACACTAACTTGAACAACTTGATCCGCCGTGACTTCGATGTCGTTTTCGGTATCGGATTCTTGATGGAAGGCGCAGTAGCTGAAATCGCTGCACAACAGCCGGATGCACAAATCGCTATCATTGATGCTGTAGTTGAAGCTGATAACGTTGCAAGCGTATTGTTCAAAGAACAAGAAGGTGCATTCCTTGCAGGTGTTGCGGCTGCTCTTATGTCTGAAACAGGTAAAGTCGGATTTGTCGGCGGCATGGAAATTCCTGTAATCGAGCGTTTCGAAGCTGGGTTCCTTGCTGGCGTTGAAGCTGCTAACCCAGACGTTGAAGTTGATGTTCAATACACAGGTGCTTTTGATAAAGCGGAATTAGGTAAAACTACAGCTAACCGTATGTATCAAGGCGGAGCTGATATCATTTTCCACGCTGCTGGCGGAACTGGCAACGGTGTCTTCACTGAAGCTAAAGAACGCAAAGAAGCAGATGCAGATGCAAACGTATGGGTAATCGGAGTTGACTCTGACCAATACGACGAAGGACAAGTTGGCGATTCTAACATCACTTTGACTTCAGTTCTTAAACGTGTTGACAATGCAGTTTACAACATCTCTGAACAAGCAATGAACGGAGAATTCCCAGGTGGCGAAACAGTTGTTTATGGTCTTGCTGACGACGGTATCGGCCTTGCTGATTCGCGCGGAGCTATTCCAGAGGACATCATGTCTCAAATCGAAGAATTCAAGCAACAGATCGTTGATGGCGATATTACAGTTCCAGAAACTGTGGAATAATCTTCGATGCTCACGGTCATTCTCATAAAGACCGGTTTAACCGGTCTTTATGATTTTTTTTCGCCTAAATTTACAGAAAAATTAATAGATGAAAGGTTTTTATAGATGGAAACCTTTCCTGTATTAATTAATAAAAGAGAATTTAACAGTTTTCGAGGGAGTGAAAACAGTGGAATATGTTGTTGAAATGCTGAACATCCGAAAAGAATTCGGAAACTTTGTCGCCAATGACAACATCACCCTGCAATTACAAAAAGGTGAAATTCATGCCTTGTTGGGTGAAAATGGTGCTGGAAAATCGACATTGATGAACGTTCTTTTCGGACTTTATCAGCCAGAAGGCGGAGAAATACGAGTCCGCGGAAAAAAAGTGGACATTACGAATCCGAACGTTGCCAATGACCTGGGCATTGGGATGGTGCACCAGCATTTTATGCTGGTTGAGAATTTTTCCGTTACAGAAAACATCATCCTTGGATCAGAACCGACCAAGTTAGGTATAACGAACAAGAAAGATGCTGCAGATAAAGTTCAGGCTTTATCCGAAAAATACGGATTGAATGTGGATCCCTATGCAATCATTGAAGACATTTCAGTTGGTATGCAGCAGCGTGTGGAAATTTTGAAAACGCTTTACCGTGGGGCGGAAATCCTGATTTTTGATGAACCGACTGCTTCTTTGACTCCGCAGGAGATCATTGAATTGGTTCAAATTATGAAACGCCTGATCGCTGAAGGTAAATCGATCATTTTGATTACCCACAAACTTAAGGAAATCATGGATGTATCCGACCGTGTCACTGTAATCAGAAAAGGACAGGGTATCGGCACAGTCATAACTGCTGAAACGAATCCGAATGAACTCGCTTCATTGATGGTTGGCCGACAGGTTGAATTCAAGACAGAGAAAGGCCCTGCTTTTCCTAAAGACGAAGTTCTCGATATTCGTGATCTTGTGGTTCTGGATTACCGCGGCGTCGCAAAAGTCAAGAACCTGAACTTAAATGTCCGTAAGGGTGAAATCGTCGGGATTGCTGGAATCGACGGCAACGGGCAGTCGGAACTTATCGAAGCGATTACGGGTCTTAGAAAAGTGAAAAGCGGTACAATCTTTATCAATGAAAAAGATGTTACAGGTTTGAAACCGCGCAAAGTGACTGAAGCCGGAGTAGGGCACATTCCTCAGGATCGCCATAAACACGGTTTGGTTTTGGATTTCCCGATTGGGCATAATATTGCGCTTCAGACGTATTACACAAAACCTATTTCCAAAAACGGATTTATTGATTATGACAAAATTAATGAAAAAGCAAAACAGATCATTGCTGATTTTGATGTCCGTACTCAAGGGCCGCATGAGCTGGCGCGTTCACTTTCGGGTGGTAACCAGCAGAAGGCGATCATCGGACGTGAAGTTGACCGGGATCCAGATCTTCTGATTGCCGCTTTACCGACACGCGGTCTGGATGTTGGGGCAATCGAATTTATACACAGCCGTCTTATAGAACAGCGTGATAATGGCAAAGCCGTCTTATTGATTTCATTTGAATTGGATGAAGTCATGAATGTATCGGATCGGATTGCTGTTATTCACGATGGTGAAATTGTTGATATTGTTACTCCGGAAACGACGACAGAGCAGCAGCTTGGTCTGTTGATGGCGGGACATAAACTTGATGATAATGAAAAAGGTAAGTTGAAGGAAGGTGAGGATCAGCATGTCGAATAGAGCGACCAATATTCTGGTCCCCCTTGTTTCCGTTATTCTAGGTTTGCTGGTCGGAGCTGTTATCATGCTTGTCAGCGGATATAATCCTGTAATCGGCTATACAGCTTTATGGAATGGAATCTTTGGGGACTTATATACAATAGGAGAAACTCTTCGCCAAATAACACCTTATTTATTGGCTGGTCTGGCGGTGGCATTTGCATTCCGCTCAGGACTTTTCAATATCGGTGTTGAAGGCCAATTGATCGTAGGATGGTTTGCAGCGGCGTATGTAGGTGTGGCTGTTGAACTGCCGAAAATCATCCACTTGCCGCTTGCGATTTTGGCAGCGGCAGTTGCAGGAGCGCTATGGGGCTTTGTGCCGGGTCTTTTGAAAGCGAAATTCCGCGTACACGAAGTAATCGTAACAATCATGATGAACTATATCGCATTGCATGTAACAAATGCTTTGATCAAAACAGTATCTGACGGCGGAGACCGTACTGAAAAAATCTTTACAAGCGCATCTCTCCGTTCAGAGTTCTTTCAAAACCTTACAGAATTCTCACGATTGCATTACGGAATCCTGCTGGCGCTGATCATGGTCGGGGTGATGTGGCTGATTCTTGAAAAGACTACTTTGGGTTACGAATTGAAAGCAGTTGGCTTCAACCAGAATGCTTCTGAATATGCTGGTATGAACGTCAACAAAAACATTATTCTGGCGATGGTCATTTCAGGTGCATTTGCAGGATTGGCCGGAGCAATGGAAGCACTGGGTACATTTGAATATGTATCATCAAAAGGCGGCTTCACTGGAATCGGGTTTGACGGAATTGCTGTTGCCTTACTGGGTATGAACACTCCGCTCGGCGTTATTTTCGGTGCCACACTATTCGGTTCACTGAAATACGGCGCTTTAAATATGCCGAACGAAGCCGGAATTCCATTGGAAATCGTTGAAATTGTAATTGCTGTCATTATTTTCTTCGTAGCTTCAGGCTACATCATCCGCCTGCTGTTGCTGCGGGCAGCAAATAAGAAGAAGGAGGCGAAGTAATATGACTTTCCTGGAAGTTTTGTATTTCATCATTCCTTCAGCGATATTCTATGCTGCGCCGCTAATTCTCGTCGCAATCGGCGGCGTATTTTCCGAGAGATCCGGTGTTGTCAATATCGGTCTTGAAGGTCTGATGGTAATTGGTGCCTTTACAGGTATCCTGTTCAACTTGTTCTTTGCCGATACATTTGGCGGTGCGACACCTTGGCTTGCGCTGATAGCGGCTATGGTAGCTGCATTATTGCTGTCTTTGCTTCACGCAGTCGCTTCAATCTCATTCCGTGCGGATCAGGTAGTATCAGGTGTTGCCATCAACTTGCTGGCCATCGCTTTATCTTTGTATCTCGTTAAAAAAATCTTCGGTAAAGGACAGACGGATTTTATCACCGAGCGGTTTGCTCGGTATAATGTACCGGTTTTATCGGATATTCCGTTTATCGGGGATCTGTTCTTTAAATCAATTTATAACACTTCATTCTTTGCAATTGCTGTAGCCATCGTTGCTTGGTTCGTCATCTATAAAACACCATTCGGCCTTCGCTTGAGAGCTGTTGGTGAACACCCGATGGCGGCTGACACAATGGGGATCAATGTTACAAGAATGCGTTATATCGCGGTAATGATTTCCGGTGCACTTGCAGGAATCGGCGGTGCAATCTATGCACAGACCATCACTAATGATTTTGGTCACGCTACGATCAACGGTCAAGGGTTCATGGCTCTTGCTGCAATGATATTCGGGAAATGGCATCCACTGGGTGCGATGGGAGCAGCTTTGTTCTTCGGTCTTGCTCAATCCTTGAGTATCGCAGGATCATCGATTGATTACATTAAAGAAATACCAAGTGTAATTCTGCTTATCCTTCCATACCTGCTGACAATTCTTGCGCTTGCAGGCTTTATCGGTAAGGCGAACGCGCCGAAAGCGAATGGTAAACCATATATTAAAGGTGAACGTTAAACCTTAAAGTTAAAAGAGCCGTCATTGCGACGGCTTTTTTTCTTATAAATATTAAATGGGCGCCGACGCTTTTCTTATTGTCCAGACTCCAGCGCACAGATTCTAGTGTCATAAGCCACTCTGGCTGTGTGGCAAAGTGCGCCACTTCGCCAGATCGTCTTATGCCCGTCGAATCTGGACGTGCGCTTCCGCTTTTCTTTATTGTCCAGACTCCGGCGGCCCAGCCCCTCGAGTCGCTTCGGATTTGCCCTTCATGGCAAAGAACGCCATGGCGGCCAAATCCTCCAGCGCTTGTCGGGGCTAAACGGGCGCCGTCGCTTTTCTTTATTTGCATTTAAAGGAAAAGGTTCGGTATAGTAAAAGAATGAACAATGAGAGGGGATTCATCAATGTTTGAAACTATCAGGCTCGCGAAAGGCGTGAATGTTCACGTCAATGAAACAACACAGTTCAAAACTATTAATATTTCAATAAAGTTTAAAGATAAATTATCAAAAGAGAAAGCTTCTGCCCGCTCGATTCTTGCGAATGTTTTGCAGCACAGTAATGAAGTTTACCCTTCCCATACAGCGCTTCGAATGGTGCTGGATGATCTTTACGGCACATCTTTGTATATGGATTCTTCCAAGCGCGGCAACGAGCATATCGTCAGCTTAAATGTTGAAACAGTCAACGATCAGTATTTATCAGAAGAAGGCGTTCTCGAAAAAGTCCTGAATCTGATGTACCTTGTGCTGTTTAAGCCGAATACCGAACATGGACTTTTCAAAGAATCCATTTTCCTGCGTGAAAAAAATGCGGTCAAAGAAAGAATCGAATCGATTTTTGATGATAAAACCCGTTATGCCCAGCAGCGGATGATGGATCTGGCTTTGCCGGAACATCCTGCGTCTATTCCGGCTAATGGTTCAATTGAAGAAGTAGAAAAGATTACTAACGAGAAGCTGATAGAAGAATACCGCACAATGATCGAATCCAATGAAGTGGAAATCTATGCCGTAGGCGATGTGAAACCTGACATGATTGCGGATTACATTCGTGATTATTTCCATTTCACTGATCGTGAGAAACCGGTTGCAGCACCTTCTATGGAGCTGAAAAAACCTGCTCAGCAGCGCGTTGCCGAATTCGAAGATATGAAACAAGGGAAACTGCACATGGCTTTTTTCAGTCCTGTCACTTTCCGAGATGAAAAATTCCCGGTAATGCAATTGCTTAACGGAGTTTTCGGCGGCTATGCCCATTCGAAACTCTTCGTGAATATTCGTGAAAAAGAGAGCATGGCTTATTATGTATCAAGTTCCTACTCATCCCAATTCGGCTTGATGTTTGTCCTGGCGGGTATTGATGGCAAACTTGAAGAAAAAGCGGTTAAGCTGATTCTTGAACAGCTCGAAGAAGTCAAAAAAGGAAATATTACGGATGTCGAGTTCGGACAGACTAAGGCACTTTTAACCAACCAATTGACCGAAGCGCTTGATTCCGCGCGCGGACAAATCGATATTTACGATCAATACATGGAGCTGACGGAGGATTTTGAACCTGATTACCTGATCAGCAGATGGAATAAAATCACTAAAGATGACATAGCTGATGCAGCTAAACAACTAAGCCTGGAAATGACTTATTTCCTGTCAGGAAAGGAAAGTGAAATTGATGCATAAAGTGGAATTCGAACAATTGGATGAAACCTTATACCATGAAAAACTGGAAAACGGACTGCAAGTCTTTATTTTGCCAAAAAAAGGTTTTTCCAAGACCTTTGCCACATTCACGACTAAATACGGATCAATCGATAATCATTTTGTTCCGCGCGGCGAAAAAGACGCGATTAAAGTGCCGGATGGCATCGCGCACTTCATTGAGCATAAGATGTTCGAGAAAGAAGAAGGGGACATTTTCCAGCAGTTCAGCAAGCAAGGTGCGTCCGCAAATGCGTATACTTCATTTACACGCACAGCGTACCTGTTTTCAGCAACCGGCCAAATAAATGAAAACATCGAAACGCTGTTGGATTTTGTCCAGGAACCTTATTTCACTGAACAAACGGTGGAAAAAGAAAAAGGAATCATCGCTCAGGAAATCACGATGTATGATGATCAGCCCGATTGGCGTTTGTATTTCGGCATTATCGAAAACATGTACAAAAATCATCCGGTTAAAATCGATATCGCTGGCACAGTGGATTCGATACAGGATATAACAGCCGAGCATTTATATACTTGCTACAACACGTTCTACCATCCTTCCAATATGGTGCTCTTTGTAGTGGGGGCTGTCGATCCGGATGGGATGATGAAATTCATTAAAGAAAACCAGGACCGGAAAACGTTTGAAGACGCACAGGAAATCGAACGCATTTTTCCTGAAGAGCCATTGGAAGTGGCCATCAAGGAACGTGTTTTGAATATGAGTGTGCAAAAGCCTAAAGTCTTTGTCGGCATTAAACCTGAGAAAATGGATCTGCAAGGTGAAGAAATGCTGAAGCATGAACTTGCAGCGGAGCTGGCATTTGAGTTGCTGTTTGGCCGTACTTCCGATTTCTATCACCATGCATACGAAAAGAATTGGATCGACGAATCCTATTCATTCGATTATTCCTTGGAAAATGGCTTCGGCTATGCGATCATCGGCTCGGATACAGCACAGCCTGAAACGCTTGCCGCTGAAATAAAACACACGATCGCGAATGCTGTTGAGAAATGGCCATTTGGGCAGGCGGATTTAGACCGCATGCGCCGTAAAAAAATCGGCTTTTTCCTTCGGGCATTGAATTCACCTGAGTATATCGCCAATCAGTTTACGCGCTATACATTCAATGGCATGAATCTTTTTGATGTTGTACCGACTCTCGAAGGAATCGAAGTAGCTGATCTGCAAGCAGCGTTTTCGCTGGTCAGTGCGGAAAGCCAGCAATCCGTGTTCTCAATTCTGTCTCCTGACAAGAAGGAAGCGCAGTGAAGAAATTCGCCCTTGTAATGGGGGCTTCCGGAGAACTTGGTGAAAGCATTTCTCGGACACTTGCGGCTTCTGGCTGGTCACTTTATCTTCATTGGAATACGAACCCGGCGGACACTTTGGCGTCCCACTTAAGAGAGGCTTATCCGCAATCGGAATTTATCGAAGTCCACGCTGATCTTTCTTTGCCGAATGCCGCTGATCGACTTACTGAACAGCTTTTTGATGTATCTTGTGTAATTGTGGCAAGCGGGCATGCATTGGTGGAAATGCTGGAGGATAC
This sequence comes from Planococcus sp. RAB007_Raresut, assembly GCF_057369535.1. NCBI lineage: Bacteria > Bacillati > Bacillota > Bacilli > Caryophanales > Caryophanaceae > Planococcus > Planococcus sp. RAB007_Raresut. The sequence goes on along the minus strand of NZ_JBXYIF010000001.1, from coordinate 271,297 downwards.
CCGAGACGAAGAAATGGATAAGCTATGGCTGGTCCACGTCAAAAATCCGCTATCGGTCATTCGGCAGCTGTCACCGAAGTTCCGGCGCCATTCTCATTCCTATATTGTTTTCATTTCTTCCATCTGGGGTGAAATAGGTGCTTCCATGGAAACGGCCTATTCAGCAGTAAAAGGCGCACAATTGGCTTTTGTTAAAGCCTATGCCAAAGAAATGGCCTATTCCGGCACCCGGGTCAACGCTGTTGCACCCGGGTTTATCATGACTAAAATGAACAATGATTTTTCAGTAGAGGAGTTAGACTCGCTGCGTGAGGAAATTCCGTTGGGACTTGGCAAGCCTCAGGATGTGGCGGATATGGTGGAATTTCTGGTCAGCGGCAAAGCGGATTATATGACCGGGCAGACATTGCGTGTAAATGGCGGCTGGCATATGTAGCGCTTTTAAGTTTATTCTTTTGAGGAACCCTTTTCTTGCAGCATTAAATCAGCTATTATAGAGAGTAGGGAATTAATAAGAAATTGACAGCGAAAGGTCGGACGCTTAATGAGAGAATGGTATTTTGAATACGAAATCCAAGTGAACCGACCGGGTTTGCTGGGTGATATAGCTTCTCTGCTTGGGATGCTGCGTGTCAACATCGTCACGATCAATGGTGTAGACCAGGGACGCCGCGGTATGCTGCTGCGAGCGGAGCACGATGTGCAGCTTGAACGTTTCGTACAAATCGTTTCCACGATTGAAACGATAGCCGTGACTAAATTCCGTGAACCCAAATTGCGTGATATCCTCGCGGTTCGCCACGGACGATATATCCAAAGGGATGCGGATGACCGGAATACGTTCCGGTTTGTCAGAGATGAACTGGGCTTGCTGGTCGATTTCATGGCCGAGATTTTTAAGCAGGAAGGCCATAAACTCGTCGGACTGCGCGGCATGCCAAGGGTTGGAAAGACGGAATCTATTGTAGCTGCGAGCGTCAGTGCCAATAAAAAGTGGATTTTCCTTTCCTCGACTATGATCAAGCAGACTGTCAGAAACCAGCTTATGGGTGACGAATTCAATGAGAATAATATTTTCATCCTTGATGGCATCGTTACAAGGCGCGCACATGATGAGCGCCATATGCAGCTGGTCCGGGAAATGATGCGAATGCCTACTATTAAAGTGGTGGAGCATCCGGATATGTTCATCCAGCAATCCGAATACAGCATTGAAGACTTTGATTATATTATCGAATTGCGCCATCACCCGGATGAGGAAATCACTTATGAAGTGATGGAGAAAAATAATTTTGTGAATGATAAGAGCCAAGTGGATGATATGTTTGGCGGAGGATTTAATTTTTAGGCAGGCAGGTGATCGTGTTGAATGAAATGGGTACTCGCCTGAAAGAAGCGAGAATCGCTAAAGGCTACAGCCTGGAAGATTTACAGGATGTAACCAAAATACAGAAACGTTATCTGGCGGGAATAGAAGAAGGCAATTACAGCATGATGCCGGGTCAATTCTATGTTCGTGCTTTTATAAAACAATATGCCGATGCAGTCGGGCTGAATGCTGATGAACTGCTTGAACAGCATAAAGCTGAAATGCCGGAGACAACGAAAGAGCAAGTCAGCAAACCGATGGCTGCGCCAGCCCGGTCACGCAGACAGTCGATGTCAAAATCGTCATCCAACAGAATAAATGAAAAGATGCCGATGATTCTTGTTGCATTATTCATTGTCTTGATTATATTCGTGATGTGGTTCTTCTATAATATGCTGGCACAGAACGATCCAACCGATGAAGTAGCCGAAAATGACGATGGCGTGCAATATGAAGCCCCTTCTGAAAACTCCCCTCCAGCAACCGAGGAAGATGAACCTGCAGAAGATGAATCTGCAGAAGAACAGCCTGAAGAAGAAGAACCGGCTGAACCGGAAACTGAGATTTCCGTTGCCGGAACAGACGGCCAAACTACTAATTATCAGTGGACAGGCCCGGCAGAGCGGGAGCTTCTTATCGAAGTTTCAGGTCCGTCATGGGTTGCCGCCACGGATGAAAACGGCGAGAACCTGATGACAGCTGCTACGATGCAGTCTGGGCAAAGTGAAACACTGGATGTGTCAGAAGCCTCACAAGTGCGGATCCGCCTTGGTGCAACGCCGAACGTGGTGCTTTCACTGAATGGTGAACCAATCGAGTATGAGCAGGATCTGACAACCCAGAACATCGTTATCGATTTTACAGACGCTGAATAGCCATCTATACAGATGGCTATTTTTATTGAAAGCCAGGAAGGGGAAACATTATGAACATACCAAATAAAATAACAGTTTCACGCATTCTTTTAATACCGGTATTTATGATATTTATGCTGATTGATTTCGGCTGGGGAGAAATGACTCTTTTTGGAGCAACATTGCCCATCAGCCATTTTATCGGCGGTTTGATTTTTATATTCGCATCATTGACGGATTGGGTTGACGGCTATTATGCCCGGAAATACAATCTTGTAACGACATTTGGAAAATTCCTTGATCCGCTTGCTGATAAATTGCTTGTTTCGGCAGCTTTGATCATTCTTGTGGAACTTGGTTTTGCCCCAGCATGGATCGTCATCATCATCATCAGCCGTGAATTTGCGGTGACTGGGCTGCGCCTAGTGTTGGCAGGTGAAGGAGAAGTGGTTGCAGCTGGCGGCCTTGGCAAAATCAAGACTACAGCTCAAATTTTGGCGATATCCGCATTGCTTCTATATGATATGATTTTCACGCTGATCGGACTTCCGTTTGGAATGATCATGCTCTACATCGCGTTGATCTTCACCGTATGGTCCGGTTGGGACTATTTTTACGCAAACCGGAAAGGCTTGCTGGCTTCTAAATAAACTTTCTTTAAAAGTTGAAAGGTGGTTGCGCTGATGAATGCAGAAATCATAGCAGTCGGTTCAGAATTGCTGCTCGGACAAATAACGAATACAAATGCACGTTTTGTATCTGGGCATTTGGCTGAAATCGGCATTAATGTTTACTATCATACAGTTGTCGGTGACAATCCTGAACGTCTTGAACAGGCCATCAGAATTGCGGAAAACCGTGCTGATCTTATAATTTTCTCCGGGGGATTGGGTCCTACAAAAGATGATCTGACAAAAGAAACCATTGCCAGGCATCTCGGCACGACACTTGAAATGGACGACTTGGCGATGGAGTCGATAGAAGCTTTTTTCGAGCGGGCTAAACGGCCGATGACTGAAAATAACAGGAAACAGGCTTTGATTCTTAAAGGCAGTGATGTTCTGGTCAACGACAACGGAATGGCCCCCGGTATGATGTATAAGCATGAAGGAAGAGTCTATATATTGTTGCCGGGACCGCCGCATGAAATAGAGCCGATGTTCCAGTTTGAAGCAAAACCGAAGTTAATCCGGATGCTAAACAAGGAAAATGTGATCATTTCACATGTCCTGCGTTTCTACGGTATCGGGGAAGCGGAACTCGAAGACCGGTTGGATCATATACTTGTGAAACAGACCAATCCTACAATCGCACCTCTTGCATCCGCCAGCGAAGTGACTTTGCGGATTACAGCAAAAACGGATACAGCGGTAGAAGCCTGGAAATTGATCGATGAAACGAAGGAAGAGATTCTGGATGTTGTCGGCGAATATCTCTATGGCTACGACGATGATTCACTGACTTCCCGTGCAGTTGATTTGCTGAAAGCACAGAACATGACTATTTCAGCCGCAGAAAGCCTCACCGCTGGCCTGTTTCAGTCAGAACTGGCTTCTGTGCCTGGGGCCAGCGCCGTTCTTGCGGGTGGCGTCATTGCTTATAATGAAGAAATCAAAATCAGCCAGCTTGATATCAACGCTGAACTTCTGAAAACTTATGGAGTTGTCAGCGAACAGACGGCATTGGCAATGGCGGAAAATGTACGCAGTAAATTCGGCACTGATTTCGGCATCGGATTGACAGGAGTCGCCGGCCCTGATGCGCACGGGGGCCAACCGGCTGGCACAGTGTGGATCGGCATCTCTTCGGAGTCAGGCAGCGATGCCTACAGACTGCAATTATCGGGGATGCGAAATACAAATCGGATCCGCACTGTAAAATTGGCATTGCATTATTTAATACGAACACTTTCACGATAAAAAAAACACGCAAAATTTATTTTTGCGTGTTTTTCCTTTTCAAAAAACGGATATGCTCAATATAGAGGCTTCAAAATTATAATTTTAAATGCGAACACGAATAAACGTTCGCTTTTTTCTTGTGTATTTCTCATTAACCTAGTATACTAGAAACAGGTAGAAAAATTGGTTTTTATTAAGAGGAGGATTTCTTTTGAGCGATCGTAAAGCAGCGTTAGATGTTGCGTTAAAACAAATTGAAAAACAATTTGGTAAAGGTTCAGTTATGAAATTGGGTGAAAAGAGTGACCGGAATATTTCATCTGTTTCCAGTGGTTCACTGGCAGTTGACTCTGCACTTGGTATAGGCGGATATCCACGTGGCCGTGTAATCGAAATTTATGGTCCTGAAAGTTCAGGTAAAACGACTGTTTCTTTGCATGCCATTGCGGAAGTCCAGGCTACTGGCGGAACAGCGGCATTTATCGATGCTGAGCATGCATTGGATCCTGTCTATGCGCAGAACCTTGGCGTGAACATCGATGAATTGCTGTTATCCCAGCCGGACACAGGTGAACAAGCTTTGGAAATTGCTGAAGCATTAGTACGAAGCGGAGCGGTTGATATCGTTGTAATCGACTCAGTAGCAGCACTTGTTCCAAAAGCGGAAATTGAAGGGGAAATGGGCGATTCACACATGGGTCTTCAAGCCCGTCTGATGTCTCAGGCTCTCCGCAAATTATCCGGTATCATCAATAAATCGAATTCGATTGTCATTTTCATCAACCAGGTCCGTGAAAAAATCGGTGTTATGTTCGGTAACCCTGAAACAACAACTGGTGGTCGCGCATTGAAATTCTATTCATCTATCCGTATGGAAGTGCGCCGTGCCGAAGCTTTGAAGTCCGGCAACGATATCATCGGTAACAGAACGAAGATCAAAATCGTGAAAAACAAAGTTGCGCCGCCATTCCGCACAGCTGAAGTTGATATCATGTACGGTAAAGGGATTTCACGTGAAGGTGAAATCGTCGATATTGGTGCAGAACTTGAAATCATCCAAAAGAGCGGTTCTTGGTATTCTTATAAAGAAGAGCGTATCGGACAAGGCCGTGAAAACGCGAAGCAATTTCTTCGTGACCACGAAGACATCCGCAATGAGATTGCAGGGAAAATCCGTGAACAATACGGTATGGCCGCTGCATCCTATACAATTGCTGCTTCTAAAGAGGAGCCGGAAGAGTTCAACCTTTTGATCGATGAGGACGACGAATAAGTCTGAATAGGAGAGCCGTTGGAACAAAGCATGTGCTTTGTTCCAACGGCTCTTAATATTTTGCGGGTTTCTGTCACAGAAATGGCATCGAAAAACTATGTCTTATCCACTGGCAAAGCTATTTTAAAGGCTTGTCACCGGGTTGACACTTTAAACGTCCATCTATACAATTAAAACTGTATAATTTTATATTTTTTACAGTGTTTGAGAAGCACGAAAATTTAATTTATTTTTGAAACATTAAAACGAATAGCAAGAGGAGGTGTCCGAATGGAATACGTGATCATCTTCGCTTTGCTTGGTATCCTCGTCGGTGTGTTTGTTGGTTATTTTGTAATGAAAAAATCAAATGAGTCCAAAATGGCAGGTGCGAGAAACTCTGCAGAGCAAGTAATAGAAGATGCGAAGAGAGAAGCAGAAGCACTGAAAAAAGAAGCACTTTTGGAAGCAAAAGACGAAAATCACAAATTGCGTACTGAAACAGAATCTGAAATTCGGGAACGCCGATCAGAACTTCAAAAACAGGAGAATCGGTTGTTGCAGAGAGAAGAAAATTTAGATCGCAAGGATGATGCATTAAACAAAAGAGAAGCGGGACTTGAACGAAAAGATGAAGCCCTCGCTGAAAAACAACAGCATATTGAACAGATGGAGAGCAAAGCTGAAGAATTGGTTCGACAGCAGCAATCCGAAATGGAACGGATTTCTTCCTTGACGCGCGAAGAAGCCAAGTCAATCATCCTGCAGCAAGTTGAAAACGAACTTTCAACTGATATTGCAGTGATGGTAAAAGAGACCGAAGCCCGTGCCAAAGAGGAATCCGATAAGAAAGCGAAAAACATTTTATCGTTGGCGATGCAGCGTTTTGCGGCGGACCATGTGGCAGAGACAACTGTATCTGTTGTCAACTTGCCTAACGATGAGATGAAAGGCCGTATTATTGGCCGTGAAGGCCGTAATATCCGGACGCTTGAAACATTGACAGGCATCGATTTGATCATCGATGATACACCGGAAGCGGTAATTCTGTCAGGGTTCGATCCGATCAGACGTGAAACAGCGAGACTGGCACTTGAAAAATTAGTGTCAGATGGCCGTATTCACCCGGCACGGATCGAAGAAATGGTTGAAAAGTCCAGACGCGAAGTAGATGAGCAAATCCGTGAAATTGGGGAACAAACCACATTTGACGTTGGGGTACATAATCTGCATCCCGATTTGATCAAAATTCTTGGCCGTCTGCGTTATCGTACAAGTTACGGACAGAACGTCCTCAAGCACTCAGTGGAAGTTGCATTCCTCTCCGGCTTGATGGCAGCGGAACTTGGCGAAGATGTCACCTTGGCAAGGCGCGCGGGATTGCTTCATGATATCGGTAAAGCGATCGACCATGAAGTGGAAGGCAGCCATGTTGAAATCGGGGTTGAACTTGGAACCAAATATAAAGAGCATCCAGTAGTTATCAACAGTATCGCTTCCCACCACGGCGACACCGAAGCGACATCGATTATTTCAGTAATCGTTGCAGCAGCGGATGCCCTATCAGCGGCACGTCCGGGAGCGAGAAGTGAGACATTGGAAAATTATATCCGCCGTCTGGAAAAACTTGAAGAGATTTCAGAGTCCTACGAAGGCGTTGAGAAATCATTCGCCATCCAAGCAGGACGTGAAATTCGCATCATGGTCAGACCGGAACAGATTGATGATATGACTGCACACCGTTTAGCTCGCGACATCCGTAAACGGATTGAAGAAGAGCTTGATTATCCGGGACATATCAAAGTGACCGTAATCAGAGAAACTCGAGCAGTTGAATACGCAAAATAATAGGATAAAGGCTTCGATGAATGTCTATTCAAAGAAGCCTTTTTCTTATGGAAAAAGGTGAGAGCATGAAAGTTTTATTTATTGGAGATATTGTAGGGTCTATTGGACGTGATGCATTGGAATCGTATTTGCCGCGACTGAAAAAGAAATATAAGCCAGACGCAGTAATTGCGAATGGCGAAAACGCTGCTGCAGGCAGAGGGATCACAAAAGCAATTTATCAAGATCTCCTCTTCATGGGCGTTGATATGGTAACGATGGGCAATCATACTTGGGACCAAAAAGAGATTTTTGATTTTATTGATGAAGTGGATTACTTGATCCGCCCTGCGAATTTCTCGCCGGAAGCCCCTGGACGCGGAATGGCAACCTTGACGAAAAACGGCAAAACGCTGTCAGTGATCAATTTACACGGCCGTGTATTCCTTCCGCCGCACGACGATCCATTCCACAAAGCGGACGAACTTCTGGCAGAAGCTAAAGCTGTTTCACCACTTGTATTCGTAGATTTTCATGCGGAAGCAACGAGTGAAAAAATTGCGATGGGCTGGCATCTTGATGGCCGGGCATCTGTAGTGGTCGGTACACATACGCATGTCCAAACAGCGGATTCACGTATCCTGCCGGGCGGCACTGCCTATATCTCGGATGTCGGGATGACCGGGCCCTATGACGAAGTTCTTGGGATGAGCAAAGATTCGGTGCTTTACCGATTTAAGACCAATATGCCGACCCGTTTTGAAGTGCCAAAACGCGGGCGGTCTGTGGTCAGCGGTTTTTTCACAGAAATTGATGATGAAACAGGCAAAGCCATATCCTGCGAACGGATTTACATCAATGAAGATTACCCATTCCGTGGTTAAATTGCCAGTTGGTGACGATTCTCCGACAATTCCTCCAATCGGGTTGTAGGATTGTCTTTGATTTCAGTATAATAGCGGTATGATTGAAAGGGGTTTTTCCATGAATGAAGACCAGCGTTTACTTTCAAGCCAAATATCGGCTTCCGGTTCGGGAAGAAAATCCGAAAAGGATTACAGCCAATACTTTCAAAATGTCTATACCGCGCCTTCATTGAAAGACGCAAAAAAGCGAGGAAAAGAGCAGGTATCCTATGTAGATAACTTTGCGATCGATCCACTTTTTGAAAACATGGGCCGCGGCCGCAAATTCTACATCCGCACATACGGCTGCCAGATGAATGAGCATGATACCGAGGTAATCGCCGGTATTCTGATGGAACTGGGCTACGAAATCACCGACTCGGTGAAGGATGCGAATATCATCCTGCTGAACACTTGTGCCATCAGGGAAAATGCGGAAAATAAGGTGTTCGGCGAACTTGGCCATTTCAAGCCTTTAAAACTCGAAAATCCCGATTTGTTGATCGGTGTTTGCGGCTGCATGTCGCAGGAAGAATCAGTGGTCAATAAAATCCTGAAAACTTACGATCAAGTCGATATGATTTTTGGGACCCATAATATCCATCGTCTTCCGGAAATTCTGGATAATGCCTACAAATCAAAAGAGATTGTCGTGGATGTCTGGTCCAAAGAAGGGGACGTCATCGAGAATCTGCCGAAAGTGCGCAAAGGCAATATCAAAGCATGGGTCAATATCATGTATGGCTGTGATAAGTTCTGTACGTATTGCATCGTGCCTTATACGAGAGGCAAGGAACGCTCCAGGCGGCCGGAGGATATTATCCAGGAAGTGCGCCATTTGGCTGCGCAAGGATATAAGGAAGTTACATTGCTGGGGCAGAACGTCAATGCATATGGCAAAGACTTTGAAGACCTCGAATACCGGCTGGGTGACTTGATGGAAGAATTGCGCAAGATTGATATTCCGCGCATACGCTTCACCACGAGCCATCCACGTGATTTTGACGATCATCTGATTGAAGTGCTGGCTCGAGGCGGAAATCTTGTCGACCATATCCATTTACCTGTACAATCAGGTTCGACGGGTATGCTGAAGATTATGGCCCGCAAGTATACGCGGGAACAATATATCGAATTGGTCCGAAAAATACGGACTGCAATTCCGACAGTGTCATTAACAACCGATATAATTGTCGGCTTTCCAAATGAAACCGATGAACAGTTCGAGGAGACGATGTCGTTATTCCGGGAAATCGGGTACGAGATGGCGTTCACTTATATTTATTCTCCGCGTGAAGGGACTCCGGCTGCGAAGATGGAGGACAATATTCCGATGGAAGTGAAAAAAGAACGCCTGCAGCGTCTCAATGAGCTGGTCAAGGAGCAGGCGCTGGCCGCTATGCAGTCTTACCAGGGGCAAGTGGTGGAAGTGCTGGTTGAAGGGGAAAGCAAGAAAAATCCCGATGTCTTATCCGGTTACACAGCAAAAAACAAACTGGTCAATTTTGCCGGGCCGAAGACGATCGTCGGCCAACTCGTCAAAGTGAAGATAACTGAAACTAAAACATGGTCGCTGAACGGAGAACTGATTGAAGTTGCCGCCGGCCAAGAAGTGGGTGTCCAATAGATGACTTATTCAAAAGATGAAATCGTAGCAAAAGCGCGTGAAGTGGCGGACATGATCGCCGAAACCGAAGAAGTGGATTTTTTCAAGCGTGCGGAAGCACAGATCAATGAAAACCAGCAGATCCGCGAAAAAATCGCAAGTCTGAAAAGCCTTCAGAAACAAGCGGTCAATTTCCAGCATTACGGCAAAGAACGCGCCCTGGCATTGATTGAAGGAAAAATCCAAAAAATTGAAGAAGAAATTGATTCTGTGCCGATTGTCCAGGAATTCAAACAATCTCAAAGCGACGTCAATTCATTGCTTCAAATGGTATCGACTGCAATCGCCAACCAGGTGACGAACAATATCATCACTGATACAGAAGGTGACCTGCTGCGCGGTGAAACAGGATCAAAAGTGAAAGCAGATGCTAACAAAGGCGGCAGCAGCTGTTCATAAACAATTTAATTGAAAAGCGATATAGGAAAAACTGGAAGAGCTGAATGCTCTTTCGGTTTTTTCTTTTATTCTCTTATTTTTGCTATAATGGAGAAACGAAGAATTGATTCCGAAAGAGGTTTTAAAATGGCAACCACACCAATGATGCAGCAATATCTACAAGTAAAAGCGGATTATCAGGACGCATTCCTTTTTTTCCGGCTTGGCGATTTTTATGAAATGTTTTTTGATGACGCTTTGCAGGCTTCCCAATTGCTCGAAATCACGTTGACGAGCCGGGGCGGCAATGGGGATGAACGCATTCCAATGTGCGGCGTACCGCATCACGCAGCGAAAAATTACATAGATCAATTGATTGCTAAAGGCCATAAAGTGGCTATCTGTGAGCAAGTGGAAGATCCGAAATTAACCAAAGGTGTCGTCAAACGTGAAGTAGTCAGGCTTATAACACCCGGCACCCACACGGAAGGCAAGAGTGTGGATTCGAAGTCGAATCATTTTATCGCTGCAGCCGAGGAATTGCCGGGCGGTTTTTCATTGTCCTATATAGACATCTCAACAGGCGAATCGACAGCCACATATATAATGGACCAGGGAAAAGCATTGCTTCAAGAATTGCAGTCACTTGGGATCCGTGAATTGGTAGTATCGGATTCACTGTTTCTGTTGCTGAATGAGGATGCACAGGAGCTGCTGTTATCCATCGAACCGATGGAATTTATGTATGAACTGGATACATCCCTTGTGAAGGACTGCCCGTCGGATCTTACAGGCAGCAGCCATCTTTTGCTGACGTATATTGCCCGCACCCAAAAACAATCGCTTGAACACATTCAGCCTTTTGTATACAGCGAAGAGGGGCAATTGCTCAGCATCGATTTCCATTCGAAGCGGAATCTGGAGTTGCTCCAATCAATCCGCGGCGGCGAAACGAAAGGAACACTGCTATGGCTGCTGGATGAAACGGTCACGGCAATGGGGAGCCGCAAGTTGAAACAATGGCTGCACCAGCCACTGGCCAACAGAAGCCGCATCGAACTGCGCCAGCAGATGGTCGAATCGCTTATCGAACATTATTTTACCCGTGTCGAGCTGCAGAATGCGCTGAAGGAAGTTTATGACCTGGAGCGGCTGAGCGGCCGCGTAGCATTTGGCAGCGCCAGCGGCCGAGATCTTGCGCAATTGAGAAGTTCACTTGAGAAAGTACCGGCAATCATTGATGAACTAAACGGATCCGGCAATGTGCATCTGATTGAATTTGCCGAAAAACTGGATCGCTGCGGCGAAGTTTGTGAACTGCTTGAAGCGATCAGTGACAACCCGCCGTTGTCAGCGAAAGAAGGCGGTGTCATCCGTGAAGGCTTCAATAAGCAATTGGATGAATTCCGGGATGCCTCCCGGAACGGCAAAGACTGGATTGCGCAGCTGGAACAGCAGGAGCGCCAGAAAACAGGCATCAAATCCTTGAAAATCGGATACAATCGTATTTTTGGCTATTATATCGAAATTTCAAAGGCCAATATGCATCTGGCCGATTTGGAACGTTATGAACGCAAACAGACATTAGCGAATGCCGAACGCTATATCACTCCAGAATTAAAAGAGAAGGAAACCTTGATCCTGACAGCCGAAGAAGAAAGTCTGGACCTTGAATACCGTTTGTTTACAGTGATCCGTGATGAAGTGAAACAATATATTTCCCGTATACAGCAACTTGCTTCATCTCTCAGTGCGCTTGATGTTTTTCTCAGCTTTGCGGATGTTGCGGAAAAATACCGCTTTACCAAGCCTGAGTTTACCGACAGCCGTGAAATCCAAATTCTTGAAGGCCGGCATCCGGTTGTGGAGAAGATGCTGAACAGGCAGCATTATGTGCCTAATGATTGCGTAATGACTGAAGACAGTAATATGCTCCTGATCACCGGTCCAAATATGTCGGGTAAAAGTACATATATGCGCCAGGTGGCGTTGACGATCGTACTTGCACAAGTCGGCAGTTATGTGCCGGCGGAGTCCGCGAAATTGCCGATCGTTGATCAGATTTTCACACGTATAGGAGCGGCGGATGATCTTGTTTCAGGTCAAAGTACATTCATGGTCGAGATGCTCGAATCCCAATACGCCATTACCCATGCGACAGAACGAAGCCTGTTGCTGTTCGATGAAATCGGCCGGGGCACTTCCACTTACGATGGCATGGCACTGGCACAATCAATGATTGAATACATCCATAAAAACATCGGAGCGAACACATTGTTTTCAACGCATTATCACGAGTTGACTGCGCTTGACCAATCACTTGAACGCTTGAATAATGTACATGTCGCCGCGATGGAGCAATCCGGAAAAGTTGTCTTTCTTCATAAAGTAAAACAAGGGCCGGCGGATAAAAGTTACGGCATACATGTAGCGGAACTGGCCAATCTGCCGCAGCAAATCCTCATGCGTGCCCGCGAATTGCTGAAGAATTTTGAAGCAGAGAAGAAGCAGCAGACACAGCATATCGAACAATTATCATTTTTTGATGAACGCGATACAGATTCTGAAGAAGTGGTTCAAGCCATCGCAGACGCTAAAATATCTACGATGACCCCGCTTGAAGCCTTGCAGATGATTAATGATCTGCAATTAAAGCTAAGCCGGAAGGAGTGATTCTATGGGAAAAATCCGATTGATGGATGAACCCTTATCAAATAAGATTGCTGCGGGTGAAGTTGTTGAACGGCCGACTTCAGTAGTTAAGGAATTGGTGGAAAACGCCATCGATGCCGGCAGCAATGCGGTAGAGGTCCTCCTTGAAGAAGCAGGACTGACATCGATACACATAATCGATAACGGAGCGGGAATGGACAGTGAAGATGCTTTACTGTCTTTTTCCCGTCATGCCACCAGCAAAATTGCAAATGAGCATGACCTGTTCCGGATCCGGACCCTTGGGTTCCGCGGAGAGGCCCTTGCGAGTATTGCCTCAGTATCAAAAGTGACATTGCAGACTTCCGACGGTGCGGACGGAACTTATGTCCACTTAGAAGGCGGACGAATGATTGAAAGCCGGCCAAATGCCCTCCGTCAGGGAACTGATATAAAAATTGAACAATTATTTTTCAATACTCCAGCGCGTCTCAAATACATGAAAACCCTGCAGACGGAACTCGGGCATACAATTGATCTGATGAACCGTTTTGCACTCAGCTACCCGTCAGTCGCATTTAAATTGGTACACGACGGCAAAACGATCCTGCAGACTTCCGGCAGCGGAGAGATTCGCCGGGTCTTGGCGGATATCTACGGGGTAGCCATCGCGAAAAAGATGATTCCATTTGAAGGGGAATCTCAGGATTATAAAATTTCCGGCTATACATCTTTGCCGGAAATCACACGTGCCAATAAAAATTACATTTCTTTATTCGTGAATGGGCGGTGGGTAAAACATTATGCAATCGCTACGACTGTCCACCGGGCCTACCATACATTCCTGCCGCTGGAACGCCAGCCGATAACCGTACTGAATATTGAAGGGGATCCCTATTTAACGGATGTTAACGTCCATCCGGCGAAACAGCAGATACGCCTCAGCAAGGAAAAAGAATTGATGGAACTTATTTATCAGACTATCCGTCGTGCTGTGAGCACTGCGGTGCGGGCACCTGTCATCGATGAACCGAAACCGAAAAAACAGGTTTCTGCTCCTTCAATGCAGATGGATCTTTGGAAGACTTCCACAACAGTGAATGAACATAGACCAGTTGAAAAACCGGTCTTCAATAAACCCGAACCAGTAATCGATAATACACTGGCGACGGAAAGGGAAGAATTTCCACAGCAGATTGCCGCGCAAAAGGAATATTCCCATGAAGTTGAGGGAATAGAAGAAAGTCCGCAATTTCCTGAATTGGAAGTGGTCGGCCAGATTCACGGCACTTATATCGTGGCTCAAAGTTCAGATGGCTTTTATCTGATTGACCAGCACGCTGCACAGGAACGTATCAAGTATGAATATTTTCGTGAAAGAGTCGGACAGGCGGATGCGATGGAAAGGCAGTCATTGCTGTTGCCGCTGACATTCCATTACAGCCGGGATGAAGCGCTGAGACTGCAGGATAATCTGGACAGCCTTGCAGAAACAGGTGTCTTTTTAGAAGTTTTCGGTGATTCAACTTTTATTGTGCGTGAGCACCCGACATGGTTTCCGAAAGGTTTTGAACAGGAAATTGTCGAAGAACTGATTGAACAGGTATTGAGGGGAAACCGCGCGGACGTCAAGAAACTGCGCGAAGAAGCAGCCATTATGATGAGCTGCAAAAGGTCGATAAAAGCGAATCATTATCTTCAAAAACAAGACATGGAACAATTGCTGGCAGATTTGAAGAATGCGGAACAGCCTTTTACATGTCCGCATGGGCGTCCGGTAATCATCCATTTCAGAACTTATGATGTCGAAAAGATGTTCAAAAGAGTTATGAATTAGAGGAGGTATGCTGTTTTGGAAAGCTATATCCTATCCATTGATCAAGGGACGACCAGCTCGCGAGCGATTCTTTTCAACAAGCAGGGGGAATTGGTCCACAGTTCGCAAAAAGAATTCAAGCAATCCTATCCTAAGCCAGGCTGGGTCGAGCACAATGCCAATGAGATTTGGGGGACGGTCTTATCGGTCCTTGCCGCTGCATTGACCGAAAGCGGGATTTTACAGACCCAGATTTCAGGCATCGGCATCACAAATCAAAGGGAAACGACTGTGGTATGGAATAAAAACACCGGCCAGCCGGTCTACCCTGCGATTGTCTGGCAGTCGCGCCAGACGCAATCAATTATTGATGGTTTGAAAAATGAAGGGCTAGAGGAATGGTTCCGTGAAAAAACGGGGCTGTTGCTTGATCCGTATTTTTCGGGAACGAAAGTTAAATGGATACTCGATAATGTGGAAGGCGCACGAGAAGCAGCCGAACAGGGTGATTTGCTGTTTGGCACAATCGATACGTGGCTGATCTGGAAGATGACAGACGGCAAAGTGCATGTAACCGATTATTCAAACGCTTCAAGAACTTTGCTCTATAATATCTTCGATTTAAAATGGGATGAGGAAATATGCGAAAAACTCGGTATTCCCATGGAGATGCTGCCGGAAGTGAAATCGTCTTCTGAAATTTACGGTGAAACAGATCCCAGCGTTTTCTTCGGACAGAAAGTGCCGATTGCAGGCATCGCAGGTGATCAGCAAGCCGCGCTTTTCGGCCAGCACTGCGTAGAAAAAGGAATGGCCAAAAATACATATGGCACTGGCTGTTTTATGCTGATGAATACAGGAGAAGAAGCGGTAAAGTCTGCCAATGGGCTGTTGACGACTATTGCATGGGGACTGGACGGTAAAGTGGTCTATGCGCTTGAAGGCAGTGTGTTCGTCGCCGGTTCTGCTATTCAATGGCTGCGGGACGGTATGCGCATGCTGAAAAACGCTGCGGATTCGGAGGCATATGCAAAAAGGGTGCCATCAACCGACGGGGTATATATAGTTCCTGCTTTTGTCGGCATGGGGACGCCTTATTGGGATTCCGAAGCCCGCGGAGCCGTTTTTGGATTGACAAGGGGTACAGAGAAAGAACATTTCATCCGTGCGACTTTGGAATCGCTCGCCTATCAGACGAAGGATGTGCTCGATTGTATGGAACAGGATTCAGGAATAGAGATCCAAATGCTCCGAGCTGACGGCGGTGCGGTTTCCAATGACTTTTTGATGCAATTCCAAAGTGATGTTCTGCAAAAAAATGTGGAACTTGCACGGCTTAATGAAACCACTGCGCTTGGTACAGCATATCTTGCTGGCCTAGCGACAGGCTTTTGGGAAGATTTAAACGATATTAAAGAGCTGGATTCGACGCAGAAAGTATATAAGCCGAAAATGGAAGAAGAAAACAGAAACGATCTATACAAAGGGTGGAAAAAGGCGGTAGCCGCTACCCGGGAGTTTAGTAGATAAGGGGTGTATTAAATGTTTTCAGCCAAACTTCGACAGCAAAAACTTGAACAGCTGCGTACTTATCAATTCGACTTGGTGGTAATCGGCGGCGGTATTACGGGAGCGGGAATCGCACTGGATGCTGTGTCGCGCGGTTTATCGGTTGCATTGATCGAAAAGAATGATTTCGCATCAGGCACATCAAGCAGATCCACTAAATTAATCCATGGCGGGCTTCGCTACCTGAAGCAATTTGAAGTGAAAATGGTGCGTGATGTCGGCAGGGAGCGTGAAGTTGTCTATGAAAATGCGGTACATGTTACAGAACCGCAGTGGATGCTTTTGCCATTTCATAAAGGAGGCACTTTCGGGCCATTGACCACTTCAGTCGCACTGCGGGTTTACGATTACCTGGCGGGCGTCAAAAAAGGGGAGCGCCGCAAGATGCTGTCAGCCGATGAGGCCTTGGAAAAAGAGCCTCTCCTTAAAAGTGAAGGGCTTCAAGGTGGAGGATATTACGTGGAATACCGCACAGATGATGCGCGGCTCACATTGGAGATCCTGAAAAAAGCCGATGAACTGGGTGCTCTATGTCTGAACTATGTAAAAGCGGAGGATTTCTGCTATAAAAATGGCAAGGTTTCCGGAGTGGAAGCATTAGATACTGTTAACGGAACTAAAGTGCAAATCGAAGCGAGAAAAGTAGTCAATGCCGCCGGTCCGTGGGTGGATGATATACGTGACATCGATTCAACAGCTGCCCAAAAGCAGATCCGTTTGACAAAAGGCGTTCATATTGTCGTCGACCGCAGAACATTTCCACTGCGCCAGCCGGTTTATTTTGATGCACCCGATGGCCGTATGATATTTGCGATTCCAAGGGACGACAAAGCCTATATTGGCACGACGGATACATTTTATGAAGGAAATCCTTCAGAGGCTTCGGCTTCGGAAGAAGATGTGGCGTACCTGTTAAAAGCGATCAGCCACATGTTCCCCTCGTCCCGTCTTGAGCATTCCGATGTGGAATCGACATGGGCGGGGGTAAGACCGCTGATTTACGAGGAAGGCAAGGACCCATCGGAAATATCCCGGAAAGATGAAGTGTGGGAATCGGAAAATGGGTTGATTTCAATCGCTGGCGGCAAACTGACCGGTTACCGGAAAATGGCTGAAGCCATCACAGATCGGGTAATAAAATCATTGGAAAAAGACGGCCAGAAAAAATATGGTAAATCGGTCACCAAAAAATTACCGCTGTCCGGCGGTGATTTTGGGGGTTCCAAAAACTACCCTCGATTTGTTAGTTCAATGGCGCTTCAATCTGAACAATTTGGACTGGCACCGGAAGAGGGACGGATGTTTGCGCAATTCTTCGGAACAAATGCCGGGAAAGTATTCGAACATTATTGGAACCGGTCAGCAGAACCGCATAGGGATGGTCTGCCGGATGTTTTGGCGGCAGTCGTCTCTTATGCTATGGAAGACGAAATGGCCATGACACCGGCTGATTTCTTCATCAGGCGTACTGGAGATCTTTATTTTCATATAGCCGATGTGATGAAATATAAGGAACAGGTTTTGGACTATATGGGCAAGCATTTGAATTACAGTGAGGAGCAAAAAGAGCAATACCGCAAGGAGCTGCTCGACGAAATCGATAAAGCTACCCGCTTTGGAAGGGGAATGCCGCAGTGAAGATCACAAAAAATTTTATAAGAGCTTCGGATAAACATGAAATTTATTATGAAGTATATGTTCCGGAAAATCCGACAGCCCACGTCCATATTATTCATGGAATGGCGGAACATATAGCCCGCTATGAAGAATTCATCCGGTTTTTGACAAATCGCGGATTTATTGTATCGGGCCATGATCAAAGAGGGCACGGACGCACGGCGGAAAGGAATGGGGTGGAAGGTTTCTTCGCGAAAGAAGATGGCTTCAATCGAGTGGTGGAAGATGTCGATGAAGTTATTACAGAAATCCAGCATCAAATCGATGACATGCCGCTTGTACTTCTTGGACACAGTATGGGTTCATTTGTCGGGCGACGCTATGTCCAGCTGCACAGCGATAAAGTTTCCCGTGCTGTTTTCTCCGGCACAGGCGGAAATCCAGGCGTTGCTGGGAAATTGGGGATTCTTCTGGCAAGGCTGAATGGCAAACTGAACGGCAAAGACGAAAAGAGCAAGACGATCGGTTCGCTTGTATTTGGTCCTTTCATCAAGGATTTCAAAGATGAAGGCTCAGCTTTTGCCTGGCTTAGCAGTGATTCATCTGAAGTCGCGAAGTACGAAGCCGATCCGATGAGTGGATTTGTTTCCACCAATCAGTTTTTCGCCGATTTATTTAAAGGAATGCTGCTGATCAATAAAAAAGAGGAAATCGCTAAAATCCGTCATGATTTGCCGATTCTGTTAATCAGCGGCTCAAATGATCCGGTGGGGCATAAAGGAAAAGACCTGTTCGCTGCAGCTGAACAATATAAAAAAGCAGGCATTCAGGAAGTGCAGGTCTATTTAGGGGAAGAAGCACGCCATGAACTTCTCCATGAAGTGGATAAGAAGCGTTATTTTAATGTGTTTGCTGATTGGATGGCTGTTCATGATTGATGTAATGGCCATCGTCGGTCCGACGGCGTCCGGAAAAACCGCACTTGGCATTGAGCTTGCTAAAGCTTTTAACGGTGAAATCATCAATGGGGATTCCATGCAGATTTACCGGGACATGTCGATTGGCACCGCAAAAGTGAAAGAGGAAGAAATGGCGGGAGTGCCTCACCACTTGCTGGATATTAAAGATCCGGAAGAGCCGTTTTCAGTTGCTGAATATCAGCAGCTGGTGCGTGATAAAATTTTAGAAATACAACAAACCGGTAAATTGCCGATTATCGTCGGAGGCACAGGCTTGTATATTCAGGCAGTTTTATTCGATTACCGTTTTTCCGAATCGCAGGTGGATGAAAAGCTAAGGAATAGACTCTACGCGGAGCTGGAGAAATTCGGTCCGGAACACATGCATGACAAGCTGCTTGAGCTGGATCCTGAAATCGATATTCATCCAAACAATACCCGGCGGGTGATTCGTGCGCTGGAAATCATTCTTGGCAGCGAACAAAAAGTTGACCGGACATTGGCGCTGAAGCCGATGTACAATGAATTGATTGTGGGCATCGATATGCCGAGGCCACTCTTATATGAGCGGATCGACAGAAGAGTTGATGGAATGATGGAGGAAGGCTTGATAGAGGAAGTCAAAGCCCTGCGCGAACGGGGAATCAAAGATGTTCAATCTATACAGGCAATCGGCTACAAAGAAATATACGCTTATCTGGACGGAAAAGTGGAATTTGAAAGAGCAATCGAGTTATTGAAAAAGAATTCCCGCAACTACGCGAAACGGCAACTGACATACTTTCGCAATAAACTTCCGGTATTCTGGATTGACGGCCGGAGTGACTTAGGGGATAATATTGAAAACATTCGACAAATCATGCAGGAAAACAATCGTGGACGTCGAATTGAGTTAATTGGTGAACAAAAACCAGAATAGGGGAAATAGGGGGATTATCATGAAACCAGTAAATATCCAGGATGTCTATTTGAATCAGCTTCGTAAAAATAATATTTTTGTTACTGTCTTTTTACTAAATGGCTTCCAATTGAAGGGGACCATTAAATCTTATGATAATTTTACGGTGCTGGTCGAAACAGACGGCAAACAGCAATTGATCTACAAACATGCAATCTCCACATTTTCACCCGCAAAAGCGGTTTCGATTGAACACCAAGAGTGAATTGATACGGGAAGCCGGCCATACAAATGGCCGGCTTTTTAATTGACAGCAACTTATCTACCCTATAGGATTTTATTAGGAAACTAATGATTTGGAGGAGCGAATTATGAAAAAGATTACGACTGATGAATTACAGAACCGCATCGAATCCGGTGAGCAATTGCGCATCATCGATGTTCGTGAAGCGGATGAAGTTGCTGCTGGCATGATTCCGGGAGCTGAGCATATTCCTTTGGGGGAAATTGCAGATAGAGCAGGTGAATTTGAAAGCAACCAGCCATATTATATGGTATGCCGTTCAGGAGCGCGCAGTGGACGGGCGTCAGAATTTCTGGAGCAACAGGGAGTCGACGTCACGAATGTTGAAGGCGGCATGTTAAACTGGAATGGCGAAACACAGGCTTAAGATGTGGGTTCTATCAAAAATGCCGCCCGGTTATAAAAACCGGGCGGCATTTTTCATGCAGATGTAATTTTTCTGGAAGGCAAGCGCCATTTATAAGTGTAAGATAAAATTCTCAGCGCCGTTATAACGGTAAATAAAATATAAAGAATCAAGTCGTTTCTAATCAGATCAACACTGATCAGCAGTCCGGCCATTGCTGCCCATACGGCATAAATTTCCGCTTTTAACACGAGCGGCTTTCTGCCCGCCAGCATATCGCGAATGATGCCTCCGCCTGATCCTGTAAGCACCGCGGCCACTACTACTGCGTAAACTGGCAGATTAAGTTCAACGGCGTATAAAGCGCCTTGTACTGCGAAAGCCGACAAACCGATCGCATCAAAAAAATGGCCCCAGCGGTTCCATTGCCCTAAAAGGCGATGAGGGAATAGAAACACCAGCGTGATTGACACCAACGCGAGCTGGAACATCATTTCCTGTTCCCATAAAGCCGAAACAGGCACCCCGATTAAAAGGTTGCGGACGGCGCCTCCGCCAAATGCTGTAACCACGCCCAGAAGATAGACTCCGAATATATCGTATTCCTCTTCCATAGCGATGATTGCACCGGATATAGCAAAAGCGATGGTACCAATCGCACTTAATACTTCCCAAGCCATTCAAATTCCCTCCCGCAATGTTCAACTCTATGAATTGTAGCAGAATTTGACGCAATTTCAAGCTAACGGCAATAATAGAATAAATAAAAGAAAGAATGGGGATTACCATGCTGAATTACATAAAACAGATCGAACAGAAAATACAAGATCAAATTAGTCTTGCTGATGATATCGCACTGCTCAACCAGCAGAAAGTGCTGGCGGCTTTTCACAGCCAGAAAGTGAGCGACCACCATTTCAACCCTTCCACTGGCTATGGCTATGATGACGAAGGAAGGGATACGTTAGAGAAAGTCTATGCGGAAGTTTTTAAAGCTGAAGCTGCACTTGTACGCTCGCAGATTATCTCAGGAACGCACGCCATCACTATTTCATTATTCGGTATCCTGCGGCCGGGAGATGAACTCCTCTATATTACAGGGAAACCCTATGACACTCTCGAGTCGATCGTCAGCGGCGGTGAAAAAGACACTGGATCTTTGCGCGATTTCGGCATCGGATACAGCCATATCGACTTGGATGCGAACAATCAGCCTGACTGGAATGAAATTAAAGATGCGGTCACGTCCAAAACGAAAGTGATTGCCATCCAACGTTCCAGAGGCTATGATACCCGTCCTTCATTTACAGTGGATGAAATCGAAGGAATGATAAAGAAAGTTCGTGGCTTTAAGCAAGATGCGATAATTTTTGTCGATAATTGCTATGGAGAATTTGTCGAGGAGCGGGAACCTATTGAAGCAGGAGCAGACCTGATAGCCGGCTCACTTATCAAAAATCCAGGTGGTGGTATGGCAAAAATCGGCGGTTATATTGCCGGGCGTCATGATTTAGTGGAAAAATGCGCTTATCGTATGACTTCTCCGGGTATAGGGGGAGAGGCAGGTGCGTCTCTTAATACCTTGCCGGATATGTATCAAGGATTTTTCATGGCACCGCATATCGTTTCTCAAGCACTGAAAGGTGCGGTTTTTACAGCAGCGCTCCTTGAAGAGGCGGGAATGATAACGGCACCTCATTATAAGGATAATCGAACAGACTTGATCCAATCCGTTTCATTTGAGACAGCTGAGCAGATGATCACCTTCTGCCGCACCATACAGGCGAACTCACCAGTTAACGCTCAATTCCTTCCGGAAGCCGCCTATATGCCAGGCTATGAAGATGATGTCATTATGGCTGCAGGCACCTTTGTTCAGGGCTCGAGCATTGAATTGACCGCAGACGGTCCAGTCCGTCCGCCATATACCGCGTTTATACAAGGTGGATTAACGTATGAGCATGTTAAAATCGCCGTGCTGAACGCAGTAGAATATTTGAAAAAGAAACAATTACTTTAAGTGGAATTTTTATGTAAGATTATATAACATTAGTTTGACAGGAAACCTAACATGTCTTATACTTATAAATGAAGTACAAGTTAAAGGGTGAACAATATGACGAATCGCGTCCGACGGACTATGCCGATTTTGCCGATCAGCATAGTTATGCAGCTGACAGATTTAACTGCTCGTCAAATCCGTTATTACGAAGAACACGGATTGATCAGCCCTGCCCGGACAGATGGCAATAAGCGCATGTTTTCGCTGAATGATGTCGATGTCCTTCTTGAAATCAAAGATTTCCTGGATCAGGGCCTTAACATTGCAGGCATCAAAAAAATGTTTGAACTGAAAAACCAGCCGCAGAATGTCATGGCTGAACCCAAAACCATCAGCGACGATGACTTGCGAAGGATTTTCAGAGAAGAAATGATGCCTGGGAAACCGCATGACAGACATGGCCTCAGACAAGGTGATTTATCCCGTTTCTATCATTAAAAGCGGGTCATATAAAACTTATAGGAGAGTGAAAAGAGCATGGGCAAGTATTCAAAAGAAGACATTCAAAGGTTAGTAAAAGAAGAGGATGTAAACTTTATCCGCCTTCAATTCACAGATATTCTAGGAGTTATTAAAAACGTAGAAATTCCGACTTCCCAGCTTGAAAAAGCGCTGGATAATAAAATGATGTTCGACGGATCTTCAATCGACGGCTTTGTCCGTATAGAAGAATCGGATATGTATCTTTTCCCGGATCTCGATACATGGGTAGTATTCCCGTGGATTACAGGTAAAGGGAAAGTAGCACGTTTAATCTGTGATATTTATAATGCAGATGGAACTCCATTTGCCGGAGATCCCCGCACGAATCTTAAACGCATTCTGAAAGAGATGGAAGAACTTGGGTTCACTCATTTCAATCTTGGGCCAGAACCGGAATTCTTCTTGTTCAAATTGGATGAAAGAGGAGAACCTTCTCTTGAACTGAATGACCACGGTGGATACTTTGACCTTGCTCCGATGGACCTTGGTGAAAACTGCCGTCGCGATATCGTTCTTGAACTTGAGGAAATGGGCTTTGAAATTGAGGCTTCCCACCACGAAGTGGCGCCAGGCCAGCACGAAATCGATTTTAAATATGCCGATGCCATCAAAGCTTGTGACGATATCCAGACATTCAAACTGGTTGTTAAAACGATCGCAAGAAAACACGGTCTACATGCTACATTCATGCCGAAACCATTATTCGGTGTCAATGGCTCCGGTATGCACATGAACGTTTCATTGTTCAACGGCAAGGAAAATGCTTTCCTTGATGAAGATGGCGATATGAAACTTAGCGATACGGCATTCCAGTTCATGGCGGGAATCCTTGAACACGCTCAAGGATTTACAGCTGTAACGAATCCGACAGTAAACTCCTATAAGCGATTGGTGCCAGGATATGAAGCGCCATGCTACGTAGCATGGTCAGGTCAGAACCGCAGCCCGCTTATCCGTATCCCAGCTTCACGTGGTCTTTCGACTCGTGTTGAAGTGAGATCAGTCGATCCTGCAGCTAACCCATACTTGGCAATGGCTGTCCTTTTGGGAGCCGGTCTTGATGGAATCAGACGTAAATTGACTCCTCCAAAACCAGTCGACCGCAACATCTATGCGATGAACAAAAAAGAGCGCCAGGCTGTAGGTATTGAAGATTTGCCGGGCACTTTATATGCAGCGTTGCAGGAATTGCAGGCTGATGAAGTAATGGTGAATTCTTTAGGAGAACATATTCTTAAAAACTTCGTTGAAGCGAAGGAAATCGAATGGGATATGTTCCGTACCACTGTACATCCGTGGGAACGTGAGCAATATTTGAAGATGTATTAATAGAACAGATGAAAACCGCTAAAGCATTTTGCTTTAGCGGTTTTTATTTGGTCTGGAAGGGTATAAATGTTTACAGTAAAGAGAAAACTGTATCAGTTCAAAACTGTTATAAAACTTTTGATGGAAAATAATAATAGAAAAAAATTACAAAAATATAACTAAAATAAATTTTAATGCTATTTTCAGAAAATTATTGTATTGTATTTTATATGGAGAAGGCTTTATTACCGCTTATTCTCCAACCTGAAATAGAATTGAGTGCATGAAAAGGAGTAAAAATATGCTGATAAATAAAGAACTGCATCAATATCTTTGCAGCAAGACTGACGAACTTACAGAAGAATGGTATGCAACACTCGATAAAAGCAAAGATGGGGTCTACGGTAAGACGGATCCTGGTGAGATAGAAAAGTTGAAGGAACAGAATCGCGGATTCCATTTGCATTTTTGTTCTATGTTTGAGAAGGAGCAGGAAGATTTCTTGAAGGAATTTGAAGGGTGGATCGCTGAGGTGACAAATGACGATGCGCATCTTGATACCCCCTTACCCTCAGTCATAGAAGAATTTTTCCGTACACAGATCCAGTATATTGATTTAGTAGGTAAATTTGCGGTGGAAAATCAACATACGATTACCCACGAACAAACAGCAGTGTGGTATAAAGCGATTGTAGAGATCATCAGTAAAATTATTCAGGACTATACAGTGAAGAGCAATGAAGCCGCAAGCCGTCGCTGGATGAAGCAGGAAGCTCTAATGGATCAAATCAGTGCTCCGGTCATCCGTATTTCTGAAGATACAGCGCTGCTTCCTCTTGTAGGTGAAATCAATTCTTCCCGGGCAGAAGCGATGTTTGAAAACGCCATGGCCCAGGCAACTGATTATTCGATCCAGAAACTCTTTATCGATATTTCCGGGGTAGCTGTTATCGATACTATGGTTGCAAACCAAATATTTCAGATGATCAGTGGGTTGAAGTTGATCGGGGTTGAAACAGCGTTATCCGGCATAAGTCCTGTCATTGCGAAAACAGCTGTAGAATTAGGGATTGATTTTAAAGACATCCAAGTGTATAGCACATTGCCGCAAGCTTTAAAGTGAAATAGAATTCAGTAATCGGTAGAGAAGATTTAAGGAGATTATAGGGGGAATAGATCGTGTTCGAGAGCTGGAAAGAATTTAAGGCGATGTTCAACCGTGGCGACGATGCTTCAAATGCCTGTGAAGCGTGTGGGTTGGAAGACTTCGACCTATTATGCAAAGAGAAAGCTGAGGATGACTCTTTATCGGCGATTTTTATTTGTAAGAATTGTGGCAAGCAAAAAAAGATGGAATACAGGGAACTGGAGTTAAATTGACGATATAACATTATATAAATAAAAGCCTGGCTTCAATTTGCCAGGCTTTTTCAATGGATTTATATTTGTGGTATTGAAGAATTAACTTTTTGGTGAAGCCATTCTGCCGCGGTTTCAGAAGAGTTGAATATTTTAATGTCTGTGTTTGCGGATGACATCACTTCGAATTGATGCTTACCGGTCACAAAACGGACTGTATATGTTTCCGGGCCTCCGTTGCTGAAGGTTTCGGAAATGGAAGCTTTCTCAAAAAAGCGCATGGTTTCAAGTGTCTTTACAATATAATCAATTGACAATAAATAAGCCCCTTTCCTTGTATGGAAAGTGACTAAGTAAAGTCTCTAGGAATCCATATTCATACTTGCTACTACTAATATTATACCATAAATTGGTTATAAATGCTTACGTGAGCATCCTATTGTTAATGGATATAAGAAGGGTTATAAATTAATTCTTTCCATTGGTGGTTAAGAATAAATAAAATTTGGGTATAATGATATATGCTATAAATTTTAGTAACTCGTACTGAATCTTCTTTTAGAAGCAGGAGGATTTTGTGGGAGGTGATTAAATGGGCAAAATTCAAGGGATACAAAATCTGCTCGTTTACTTGGATTCAGTGGGATACCCGCTGTCTGAACAGCAGATCAATGATTTTTTACTGGCAAGAAAAATCCCTCATAGTAAGCCATATGGCAATGTGATTGTGTTTGACTGCGCCCATATTAAATGGTGGGTGGAAATGCAAAGGAAAACAGATTCATAAATTCAATAGGGTTATACTTGAAACTCCGCAGTTGCCTGCAATGCAGGCTGGCAGCGGGGTTTCTTGTCTTTAATCTGAGGTTGCCGGTCAAAGTTCGGTTCCTCAGACGACTTATGATAAACTGTTATAGTGAGAAGGATACAGATGACAGGGAGGCAATACCATGAAAAATTTCCAAATCGACTTCTATTTTGACCAGGGAAACACATTAACCCATACCGTTAAAGCTACCAGCAAAGATTCCGCGTTGAGCGGCATACCTACGAATGGCACATATGAATTCCGTGATGAAGAAGACAAAAATGTGTACCGCATTACTATTAATCTGGTGAAATATATTATTGTTTCAGAATTATAATATTTTCTGGTGGAGCGCTGCTGCTTGCAGCGCTTTTTTATGGCTGAAATTTGTATATACTACTATGAATATTGAAAGAGGGATGCAGAATGGAATTTAAGGGTTCACTTGCTTACGAGGAACAGGATTTTTTGGATAGTTATTTGAAGAGGCGTTCTCGTCCGGACAGCCCGAATAATGCGATAGAAGAGCCCATAATCAATCGGCTTCTTGGCGATCCCGAATTTGCGCATATACTGGATTTAGGGTGTGGTGATGGACAATTCGGTAAAGAGCTTATGAAAAAAGGGGCGACAGGTTACACAGGCGTAGAAGGGTCTTCTGCAATGATCGATTTGGCTATTCAAAATTTAACTGGCACCGATACGGCTCTTATCCATTCAACTATGGAAAACTTTGATTTTCCGGAAAATGAGTACGACATAGTGGTCTCCAGGATGGCGCTTCATTATATAGAAGACATTGATTCTTTGTTCAAATCAGTCAGCCGTGCAATGAAAGCCGGAGCGAAATTTCTATTCAGTGTTCAGCATCCCTTAACCACAGCTTCATTTAAAAGTAAAAGCGGCGGTGAACGTCGGAGCGACTGGATTGTGGATGATTACTTCGAACAAGGTGCGAGACAGGAACCGTGGATTGGAAAAACGGTTGTAAAATATCACCGTACAATCGAAATATACTTTAGAGCTTTGACAGCTGCGGGATTTAGGATTGAAGCATTAGAGGAAGGAAATCCTGAAAGAGCGAACTTTGTTGAAGAAAAGGAATACGAACGCCGTAAACGTATTCCAATCATTCTGGTCTTTTCATGCGTGAAAGGATAAAGCTGCTTTCAATAACTCTATACACAGAAAAGGAGCCAGGGCAAATGCCTCTGGCTCCTTTTTAATGGCTATGGATTAATCATTAGTGTTTCAATTAGACTACTGAATCTGGCGGTAGACGCCTACAACTTTTCCAAGGATGGATACAGTTTCAACGATGATTGGATCCATAGAAGAGTTTTCAGGCTGCAGGCGGAAATAATTTTCTTCCCGGAAGAAGCGTTTGACTGTTGCTTCATCTTCTTCAGTCATCGCAACAACGATATCACCATTGTTAGCAGTTTGCTGCTGCTTGACGATTACATAGTCACCGTTGAGAATGCCGGCTTCAATCATACTTTCACCCATGATTTCAAGCATGAAGATATGATCGTCATCGGTGCCGTAGGACTGAGGCAAGGGGAAATATTCCTCAACATTTTCAATTGCTGTGATTGGCTGGCCGGCAGTTACTTTACCAATTAATGGAACGTGCAGCACCGGGCTTTTGTCGATAAGCGCCTCATCAGTGGATATAACTTCAATAGCTCTTGGTTTTGTCGGATCACGGCGGATCAGTCCTTTGCTTTCCAGCCGGGCCAAATGGCCATGGACTGTAGAACTTGATGCCAGTCCAACTGCCTCGCCGATTTCACGGACGGAGGGTGGATAACCCTTTTCACGCACTTCATCTTTAATGAAAGTCAAGATATCTTCCTGGCGTTTCGATACTTTCTTCAACAGTTTCACCTCTTTTATTTGAACTTCTTATTTTTCTAATTTTATTATATCAACTTGGGTAATGAAATGCAAACATAGGTTCGAATTTTGCCTTGACAAAAACACGTGTTCGCATTATTATAAGAACATACATTCCGAACACATATTCTAGGAGGAGATTTTAATGGCTTACATTCGTAGAAATTCATTTGTTTTCCTATTTTTCACTTTGGTACTTATCCTTTCATTTTATTCCGCACTCTCCCATAATAGTGAAGAAGCCCATATGGTCCAGCTTAAAATCGAACAAGGGGACACCTTATGGACGCTTGCCGATGAATACAGCGGCAATATACCACATCACGAATGGATTGATGAAATAATGAAAGAGAATAAATTGAGTGCACCGGTCATCACAGCAGGACAAACAATAAAAATTCCTGATGGGCAGCTGGATTATGCGCCGGACGGCACCTATAAACTGGCGAGTGATTCCGAATGACAAAAAAAGCTTTTATTTATTGCCGTGTGAGCACGGATAAAGAAGCACAGGAAACCTCGCTTGACCGGCAAGAAGAGGAATTGCTTACATTTGCGTTCGAACAAGGCTATTTAGTGGAAAGGGTTTTCCGCGATCAGCACAGTGGATATGAAATGGACAGGGATGGTTTGCTGGAAATGCTGAACAGCATCAAAACAGAAAAATTGGATGCTGTATTTGTACAGGATGAAACACGCCTTGGCAGAGGCCATGCCAGAATCGCATTGCTTCATGTCATGAAAAAGTATGGCGTCGAAGTTTATACCTTATCAGATAAAGGGCAGATTGCTTTGAATGATATGGATGATATGGTGCTGGAAATACTGGCCATCGTCGAAGAATACCAACGGAAGATACATAACGCCAAGATTAAACGTGGTATGAGGCGGGCGGTCGAAAACGGCTACAAGCCTGAGAAGAATCTGAAAGGCAAGGGCAATCCCCAGGGAAGGGAGAGGCTCGAACTTCCGTTGGACCAGATTGTCAGCCTGAAGAACAGCGGTCTGACTTTCCATGAAATTGCGGTGACTCTTGAGGGATTTGGCTATAAGGCCAGTAAAGCTACTGTCCACAGACGTTACAGGGAGTTTCAGAAAATCTCCCAAAACTAATTTCTTGCAACTGCCTTTCAATTTTTATACCATTATGAAAGAAGAAAGGCGGATGTATATGTTAATACCTGAAAAAATGAACCGAATCAATGAACTTGCCAAAAAGTCGAAAACTGACGGCTTATCAATAGAAGAAGCCAAAGAACAAAGTGCTTTAAGACAGGAATATCTTCAAACATTCCGTAAGACGATGAGAGGCACAATTGAAAACGTAACAGTAATAGATCCTAACGGAAACGATGTAACTCCGGAAAAGGTCAAAAATAGCCGGGAGAATAAGTATTTGAATTAATACTTATTCTCTTTTTCGTTGTATTCTTTTCTATTGTTGACTAAACTAGAAAGGGAGTAAATTTTTGTATCAGAGAGGATGTTACGATGTCGAACCATACAGATCAACTAGCAGTAACAACAATTCGCACACTATCTATTGATGCGATTGAAAAAGCAAATTCTGGCCATCCTGGCTTGCCGATGGGCGCAGCACCAATGGCATATACATTATGGACGAAACACATGAACCATAATCCGAAAAACCCGGATTGGTTCAACCGTGACCGTTTTGTCTTATCAGCAGGACACGGCTCAATGCTACTATACAGCCTGCTTCATTTAAGCGGGTACGGTCTTGAAATGGATGAAATCAAGAATTTCCGTCAATGGGATTCTAAAACTCCAGGACATCCGGAGTATCACCATACTGTCGGGGTAGAAGCGACTACAGGTCCACTTGGACAGGGAATCGGCATGGCTGTTGGTATGGCTATGGCAGAAAAACATTTAGCCGCTACTTATAATAAAGGTAATATGAATGTAGTCGATCACCATACGTTCGCTTTATGCGGAGATGGAGATTTGATGGAAGGCGTCGCAGGTGAAGCGATTTCACTAGCGGGCCACTTGAAGCTTAACAAATTAGTTGTTCTCTATGACAGCAACGACATTTCACTTGATGGAGACCTCAGCATGAGCTTTTCAGAAGATATCCGTAAACGTTTCGAATCATACGGATGGAATTATCTTCGAGTGGAAGATGGCAATGAATTGGACGACTTGTCAGAGAACATTGCGAAAGCTAAACAATCTTCCGACAAACCGACATTGATTGAAGTGAAAACTGTAATCGGTTATGGTGCACCTAATAAATCCGGTAAAGCGGATGTTCACGGAGCTCCGCTGGGCGAAGACGAGATGAAACTTGTTAAGGAATATTACGAGTGGACTTTCGACCAGGACTTCCATGTACCGGAAGAAGTATATGAAACTTTCGAAAAAGCCACAGATGAACTTGGCGGCAAAGCGGAAGCTGAATGGAATAAATTATTCGAACAATACGAATCAGAGCATCCGGAATTGGCTGCACAGTTGAAAGCGGCCATTCAAGGAGATCTTCCTGAAAACTTTGAAGCGGAATTCCCTGAATATGAAGTCGGGAAGAAACAAGCGACTCGTTCTTCATCAGGTGATATGGTCAACGCGATCGCTAAAACTGTGCCATCCTTCTTCGGAGGAAGTGCCGATTTGGCTGGTTCGAACAAAACGAATATCAAAGGCGGCGGCGATTTTGATGCGGAAAACCCATCAGGACGCAATATTTGGTTCGGTGTCCGTGAATTTGCAATGGGAACAGCATTGAATGGTATGGCGCTTCACGGAGGATTGCACGTATTCGGCGGAACGTTCTTCGTATTCAGCGACTACGTTCGACCGGCAATCCGTTTGTCAGCTTTAATGGGCTTGCCTGTCACATATGTATTTACGCATGACAGCGTGGCTGTTGGTGAAGACGGTCCGACTCACGAACCTGTTGAGCAATTGGCATCGCTTCGCGCAATGCCGAATCTGAATGTAATTCGTCCAGCTGATGCCAACGAAACAAAACAGGCATGGAAATTGGCTCTTACAGCTAAATCCCACCCTACATTACTGGTTCTTTCCCGTCAGGATCTTCCTGTACTGGAACAGACTGGGGAACTTTCGGCGTCAGGCGTTGAAAAAGGCGCTTATGTGATTTCAGGCGTTGAGAATCCACAAGCTTTATTGCTTGCGACAGGTTCTGAAGTGAGCCTTGCTGTTGAAGCGCAAAAACAATTGGCGGAAGAAGGTATTTCCGTATCTGTTGTTTCCATGCCATCATGGGACCGCTTCGAGAAGCAGGATAAGGAATACAAGCAATCCGTTATTCCACCAACTGTCAAGAAACGTCTTGCTATTGAAATGGGCTCGTCTTTCGGCTGGGATCGTTATACCGGAGATGAAGGTGATGTCCTTGCAATCGATCGTTTCGGAGCAAGTGCTCCAGGGCAGCGCATTATGGAAGAGTTCGGATTTACTCCGGAAAATGTGGCAGCTAAAGTCAAAAAGTTAATCAATGAATAATAAGTTGCGGGAGCGATATTGCTCCCGCTTTTTCTTTTTTTCTTGTTATGGTCAGTAAGCTTTTTTTATAGTATAATTTTCTGGGTGTACTATTATATTTAAGCAACACGAGGGAGGTAATAAATTTGGATACATGGATCTGGATCGTAATCGTGATTTTCGCTTTGCTCGCAGGTGTTGCTCTTGGATTCTTCATCGCACGCCGTTACATGATGAAATATCTGCAAGACAATCCACCGATTAACGAAGAAATGCTCCGCATCATGATGATGCAAATGGGACAAAAACCATCACAAAAGAAAATCAATCAAATGATGACTCAAATGAATAAAGCATCTACTAAGCCTGATAAAAAAGTTAAAACGGCTAAAAAATAAAAGCACTCAGCCGAGTGCTTTTTTTGTATGGAATATTTATATATAATAATATTATGTCTACTTATAAATGATTTAAAAGAAAACTTCCTGCTCTCAGAAGTTTTCTTTTATCATTTTATTAAGCTATTCCACTGTGGTAGGAATGATAGTTTCCGAGATTTTTCCGGCAGGGTTGATGCCATGGTCACGGAGAAATTCAGAAACAGTTTCCTTATATTCGGCAGGGTTTTCATTGAACGATTGGGCATGTGCGCCTTTTTCGAACAACTTCAAAGCTTTCGGACCTTCTTTTATCTCGTGCATCTCGATGCTCATTTCCGGAAGGACGAAATCGTCAGGCAAACTATGGATGAAAAGAACAGGCTTTTCGATTAGTTTGACTGCTTCACGCGGAGAAACGGTACTGATATGATAGCCGTCCCGCAATTTCATGAAAAATCCGGCCAGCTTTAAAGCGAGCGGTGTCTTCAACGGTGTTGTCGTTTGCATGACGTGGAGCACCTGTTCTGATATATCCGAGTAGCCGCAATCGGAAATGTAAAACGCTGCATCATCCCGCATTCCCGCATAAAGCAGAGTGGTTGCGGCTCCCATGGATTCCCCGTGAATGCCAAAGACCAAGTCAGGACCTACATGCTCTTTCAGCATATCGGCCACCGCTTTCAGGTCAAACTTTTCGTAATGTCCAAAACTGGTCGTTTTGCCGCCTGAACCGCCGTGGCGCCTATGATCATAGACCACCGAATTGAAGCCCATTTCCTCAAACATGCGAGCGTATTTGAATGAGTTCACTTTTGTTTCAGTCACACCATGGCAGATGATGACATAATGCTTGGTGTCATGAGGTTCGAGGAAAATAGCATGTACATTGTAGCCGTTTTCTGATTCAATCCAGCGTTCTTCTTTTTTTACATTGGCATACCAAACTTCATCGTAACGCTTGGCTGAGGTTTCACGCTCCAGTATCAGCTCTTCATCCTTTTTCTTTACATACATAAGCCGATTGCTGGCAAGGATTCCTGCAGCAGTCGCCAATATTGTAAACGTGCTTGAAATTGCAGCTGATACCTGAAGAATTCGTTTTCTCATAGCCAAAGCTCCTTTAAGTCCGGTTTTTGTATAAAGTATACATTCCCGTATTAACCGGATTTGACACATGGGGTTCGATTTTTTTAATCGCTTTAGACAACAGATCTAAGTCTATTCCGGTTTCAATACCCATGCGGTGAAGCATATTGACTACATCTTCTGTGGCGACATTGCCGGTTGCGCCTGGCGCAAATGGGCAGCCGCCTAAACCTCCGGCTGATGTATCGAAGCGGTCGACACCTGATTGCAGCGCGGCGAAAATATTGGCCAATGCCATTTTACGTGTGTCGTGGAAATGGGCAGTAATCAATGTTGTCGGAAATTCTTCGTTCAGCTTTTTGAACAAAAAATAGCTCTCAGACGGGTTCGCCATGCCGATCGTATCGGCAACACTCAATTCATCGACACCCCAGTCAACGAACTGACGGCATAAACGGATGGTATCTTCCGGCTTTACGGCGCCTTCGAACGGACAGTAAAACGCGGTAGATATACAGGCTCTGACAAAAATACCCTCCTCTTTTAATTTAAGGATCAGCGGTTTTAACGCTTCCATGCTTTCTGCTGTGGATTTATTGATATTTTTCTTATTGAAAGAATCGGATACGCCGACAAAAACGGCAAGTGCGTCGGCACCAGCTTCACGGGCAGCGTCGATGCCGCGTTCGTTCGGTGTCAGCACAAATTGACGGCCCATTTTTTTGGTGCCGGCCACGATTTCTTTTGAATCCGCCATTTGCGGCACCCATTTAGGTGACACAAAAGAAGTCAATTCCATTTCTTCCACGCCGGCTTGCTGAAGTCCTTCGATAAACTGCAATTTATCTTCAGTGGCCACAAGCTGCTTTTCATTCTGTAAACCGTCACGCGGTCCGACCTCGATAATCGTAACTTTTTTTGGTAAACTTAACATAGTATCCCCCCTGATTCCATTGTATCTATGCGGGGGATAAAAGAGCAACCAGTTTCAATCAAACAAGGGGGAAAAGGAAAATGTCACAGGAAATCGTTATAGTAAGTGCAGTGAGAACTGCTGTTGGAGCATTCCAGGGGAGTTTGAAAGATGTATCGGCCACGGAACTCGGGGCTATCGTTATAAAAGAAGCAGTAAATCGTGCAGGTTTGAAACCTGATCAAATATCAGAAGTAATCATGGGTAACGTTCTGCAGGCGGGCTTAGGCCAAAACCCTGCGCGCCAGGCGGCCATCAATGCCGGTTTGCCGCAAACGGTCCCATCGATGACAATCAATAAAGTTTGTGGTTCCGGCCTGAAATCGATCCACTTGGCTTACCAGGCAATTTTTGCCGGCGATGCGGAAATCGTTGTAGCCGGCGGGATGGAGAATATGAGCCGTGCACCTTATCTGCTTGAAAACGCGCGCGGCGGCTTCCGCATGGGCGATCAGAAAGTTGTCGACAGTATGATTTCAGATGGACTGACATGTGCGTTTAACGATTACCATATGGGCAATACTGCTGAAAATCTTTGTGATATGTACGAAATTTCACGAGAAGAGCAGGACAAATTCGCAGCGCGTTCGCAGGCTAGAGCAGCTGCAGCGGTTGAAGCGGGCAGGTTCCAGGATGAAATAGTACCTGTGGAAATTCCGCAGCGCAAAGGGGATCCTATTGTTTTTGCGGAAGATGAATATATCAAAGCTTCTTCTACAGAAGAAAAACTCGGCAAATTACGCCCGGCATTTAAAAAGGATGGCAGTGTGACAGCTGGAAACGCTTCTGGCATTAATGATGGTGCTGCCGCAGTTGTCGTAATGACAAAAGCGAAAGCGGATGAACTTGGTTTGACACCTCTCGCAACTATTGTGGCAAATGGCAATGCGGGAGTAGATCCGGCAATTATGGGTATTGGACCGGTTCAGGCTGTCAAAAATGCTTTGGCAAAAGCAGATATGGCACTGGAAGACATCGAATTGATCGAGGCGAATGAAGCATTTGCCGCTCAATCAATAGCAGTTGACCGCGAATTGAAATTCAATCACGATATATTGAATGTCAACGGTGGGGCTATTGCAATTGGACATCCGATTGGAGCAAGTGGAACGCGCATTTTTGTTACACTTTTGCACGAAATGCAGAAACGTGACGCAAAAACGGGATTAGCGACCTTGTGCATCGGCGGGGGCCAAGGAGTTGCAACAATCGTAAAACGCCCTTAAGGAGTTGGTTCTATTGGCAAAAAAGGAAAGTCAGGACAACCTATTGTTTAATGATGAAGTACTGGCGAAACTGAAAGATACTAAAAAAGCGTTGCAGGCTGAAGAACAGCAGCGACGGGAAGAAGAGGATGCCAAACGACTTTTTGAAAAGAAACAGCGTGAGAAAAATATGTCTTTCGCTGAACTTTTAGAAAAGCACGGCGACCAAGGCGGTAAATATTAATAATCAATCCATTGTCCCGGAGTATGCATCTGCAGCTCCGGGATTTTTTTGATGACTAAAAATTTTCGGCATAG
This sequence comes from Planococcus sp. RAB007_Raresut, assembly GCF_057369535.1. Lineage (NCBI taxonomy): Bacteria > Bacillati > Bacillota > Bacilli > Caryophanales > Caryophanaceae > Planococcus > Planococcus sp. RAB007_Raresut. The sequence goes on along the minus strand of NZ_JBXYIF010000001.1, from coordinate 235,632 downwards.
AACACTTGCAAAGTATTTCTAAATAACGTACGATTACCAATGGATTTAAATCAAATGTTCGTGTATAGGAGTGTTAATGATGGAAAATGTATTTGATTACGAAGATATTCAGTTAGTTCCTGCAAAAGCGATTGTTAATAGTCGTTCAGAATGTGACACATCAGTAAAGTTTGGTGGCCGCAGTTTTAAACTGCCGGTTGTGCCCGCCAATATGCAGACGATCATTGATGAAAAAATAGCGATTTACCTTGCGGAAAATGATTATTTTTATATACTTCACCGGTTCAAGCCTGAACAGCGCATTGATTTTGTAAAGGAAATGCAGAATCGGAATCTTTTTGCGTCAATAAGTGTAGGCGTAAAAGAGGAAGAATACAGCTTCGTCAAACAGTTAGCTGAAGAAGGATTGGTGCCGGAATATATTACGATTGATGTGGCGCACGGCCATTCCGATTCGGTCATCAATATGATCAAACACATAAAAGAACTGCTGCCGAATAGTTTCCTGATTGCAGGTAACGTTGGTACGCCGGAGGCAGTCAGAGAGTTGGAACATGCCGGGGCTGATGCCACGAAAGTCGGGATTGGACCTGGGAAAGTGTGTATTACAAAAATCAAGACAGGCTTTGGAACCGGAGGCTGGCAACTGGCTGCATTGAGACTATGTTCTAAAGCGGCCAGCAAGCCGATTATCGCCGATGGAGGAATCCGTACGCATGGTGATATCGCAAAATCTGTACGCTTCGGAGCCTCTATGGTGATGATTGGGTCACTGTTTGCGGGACATGAAGAATCTCCAGGAGAAACAGTGGAAAAAGATGGTGTTTTATTCAAAGAATATTTTGGATCCGCTTCTGAATTCCAAAAAGGGGAAAAGAAGAATGTGGAAGGTAAGAGGATGTATGTGGAATACAGAGGATCGCTGCAGGACACATTGACTGAAATGGAGCAGGATCTGCAATCATCCATCTCGTATGCGGGGGGCGACAAATTGGAAGCCATCCGCTATGTTGATTATGTAATCGTTAAAAATTCGATTTTCAATGGCGATAAGGTGTATTGATTGGTGGAATCCAGGAGAAATGAATAAACCGCCGCGGCAAGAGCAGGTTGACTCCTCTTGCCGCGGCGGTTTTTTAGTTGTACAAGCTTTCAATCAGCCTTTGGTGGCTCGACCATTAACTTTACCGTTTCTTTGTCGGATTCAGTTGGCATTTCAAATTGATGACTGTATTTTTCATGCCCTTTGCCGGTAATGACGACCCAATCGCCTTCTGAACTGCTGTCTATCGCATCTTTAATCGCTCTTGTGCGGTCCATCTGAATGATCCCTTTTTCGTTGCCGTACCGGTCATTCAGTTCATCATAATGTAAACGCATTTCGGCAGCAGGCACGGAATTCAAATCATCAGTGGTGATAATGTACCGATCACTCATCTTTGAAGTGATTTCAATCATTTCCCGCCTTTTTGAAGAATCCCGGTCGCCCCTGAAACCGAAAATATGTGTGATCCGGTTGGCACCCGCTTCTTGAGCGGTCGTAAGACAATGGTATACAGCATCAGGAGTGTGCGCATAGTCAACGATAATAATAACCCCGTTTTCTGTTTTTGACGTTTCAAATCTTCCTTCAACACCCGGGAATTCTTTGATAGTGGATAGGATGGCTTCTTTGTCTATGCCGACAGACAAGGCGGCTGCATATGCCATTAAGGAATTATAAATGTTATGGATGCCTGCCATAGGCGACTGGATTATGGTTTCCTTCCCGTCTGCCAAACGCAGGGTAGAATGTTCCGTGTCAAAAGATTCTATGCGGAGTTTACTGCCATGATTCTCACCGATGCTCCAGACATCTCTGCCTTTTGCCCTAAGCTCACCGTCCAGCTTTTCACCCCATTCATCATCAATATTGATGATTGCTGTTCCTTCTGGCTTCAAATGTTCGAACAGAATCGCTTTAGCTTCATAATAACTTTCCATAGACCCGTGATAATCGAGGTGTTCGTGGTGAAGATTCGTAAACAGACAGACATCAAATTCAATTCCTTCAATGCGATGTTGGATTAGTCCGTGTGAAGAAACTTCCATCACGACCGCATCGTCTGTGCTTTTTGCGAGCAATTTTTGAAGAATCAGCGAACTGGGAGTGGTATTGGCACTTTTTATCGAAGCTCCATTGACGATATTTTGGATTGTACCCATGACAGAGCATGAAATACCATTTTTCTCAAGAAGATGTTTTACAAGATAACTGGTTGTTGTCTTGCCGTTTGTACCGGTAATGCCGATCATCAACTTGCGGTTTGAAGGGTTGCCGTAAAAGTTTTTGGAAAGGATCCCCAATGCTATCCGCGCATTTTCAACCTGGAGGTAGGGGACCGGCAAATCTTGCAGCGGCTGTTCGCCGACTATCAGTGCCGCACCTTTTTGGATGGCATGTGGAATATGGTTGTGGCCGTCATCTTTGTAGCCTTTTATGGCAATAAAAACAAACCCCTCTTCGACCTCCTGGGAGCTGTCAGCTAAACCTTCTATAACTAGGTCATTTAAATCATCTGCTATGTTGTTTTGGATTATAAGTCCTTCAATAAGTTGGGTTAGTTTCATTAGATATGCTGACCTTTCTATCGATAATTTTTTACACTCAGCTTATCTGGGGTGGCTGGATATTTTCTGGTTGTATGTATACATCGTGCTTTAATTATTGAGAGGCAGGGACTAATACCATTACAACATGCATATGAATTGAAACCAAGTAACTTTCGAACTACTACTTTTCTATTATTCGGATAATTCTTACTATTCAGTCTATTATAAAAAGAGGGCAAATACAATTAAAATCGTATCTGCCCTCTGCATTTATTTGGTTTGAAAAATAATTTATTTAACTTACTCCCGATGTTCTTTATATTGAGACTCTTTAGTGATATTTTTTGCAGCTTCAATTTGCTCGAGTGAGACGGCAGTATTATAAGCGTCGATGGTACCGCGGATTTGATCGGGTGAACTCGCGCCTGCCGCTACTGAAGCCACAGTTCTATTTTGCAGCACCGCATGAAGGGCAAGTGCGTTTAAGTTGGTTTCAACAGAAAGGAGTTCTTTGAGGACCGTTACCAGTTCCGACTGGCTATAATCCATATAACCATCAGTATTTTCAGTGCGGATTAAAGCTTCAGAAGTCAGTAAACCTTTCGCCAGTGTTCCTCGAGTCACCACTGATACGCCTGCAGCACCGATCTCTTCAAGTAATTCCTCCGGCCGTCGATCAAGAAGACTGTATTGCATCATGATGGAAGCAATTGCGCTTTTTTTCAAAAATCGTTTAATGACGTTTGGCCGGATGGAAGAAATGCCGTACTCCCGGATTAAGCCTTCTTTTTTCAGTGATTCAAATGCGTCGATTGTTTCATCGGAAGGGTCTGAAATCATTCCGCCGTGCAGCTGATATAAATCGATGTAATCAGTCTTCAGTCTTCGGAGGCTGTTATGCACTTGGTCTTTGATATAATCAGCAGACGGATTCCATGTGACCTCATCTGTGTGGGGATCCCACTGATTACCGACCTTGGTTGCTAAAATTATGTCCTTCCTTTTGCTGCCGAGACAATGCCCCACAATTTCTTCGTTTTGTCCTTTGCCGTACAGATCGGCGGTGTCAAAATAATTTATCCCGAAATCAAGCGCTTGGTCTACGATGGCTTGAGCTTCTTTTGGATCCTTCGGCAAAGACATGCATCCGAGCGCTATTTCACTTACGTTAAGACTGCTTTTACCTAATTTTCTCTTCTTCAATTTGCCTCACCTCATTTTAGAATCATGTTCCTTCTATGGTATACTTTGCGGTAGAAAAACCACAAATGAAACGAGGCGCCTCATGAAAAAATTTGAAGAGAAATCAATCAGTTCAAAACGGATCTATGAAGGAAAAATCATTAACCTTAAAGTGGATGAAGTAACATTGCCGAATGGACATACATCCAAACGCGAATTAATTGAACACCCGGGCGCAGTAGCAATACTCGCAATTACTCCCGAAAAGAAAATCATCATGGTGGAGCAATATAGAAAAGCTTTAGAGCGTTCAATCATTGAAGTTCCTGCTGGCAAACTTGAAAAAGGGGAGTCTCCTGAAACGACTGCGATGCGGGAATTGGAAGAAGAAACCGGATATACCGCGGATTCACTCGAATTGATTCAGTCGTTTTCGACTTCTCCGGGATTTGCGGATGAAGTTGTGCACCTCTTTTTTGCTGAAGGGTTGCGAAAGGCTGAGTCAGGAGCTGCACTTGATGAGGATGAGTTCGTCGAATTGATGGAAGTATCAATTGAAGAAGCGGAAAAAATGATGCAGGACAACCGGATCTATGACGCTAAGACCGCGTTTGCAGTCTTGTGGGCTAAACAACGATTATCAAATGAGAATTAGTATGATTTGCACTTTATAATGATTATAATTAATCGCGGCATGTATCCTTGTAATTGAGAACTGACATTTGATATAATGGAGTCAGTTTGAGGGAGGGCGTCGCATGGAAACCAGGATTGATCGGATCAAAAAGCAACTACATGCTGCGAGCTATAAGTTGACGCCACAGCGCGAAGCGACAGTTCGAGTTTTGTTAGACCATGAAGAGGACCATCTAAGTGCAGAAGACGTCTATCTATTAGTGAAGGATATCGCACCGGAAATCGGGCTGGCTACGGTCTATCGGACATTGGAGCTATTAACTGAATTAAAAATTGTCGATAAAATAAATTTTGGTGATGGCGTATCACGCTATGATTTGCGCCAGGAAGGTGCCGCGCATTTCCATCACCACCTTGTGTGCCTGGAATGTGGGGCAGTGGATGAAATACAGGAAGACTTGCTGGAAGATGTAGAAAGTATTGTAGAAAAACGCTGGAACTTTCAAATTAAAGACCACCGTCTTACTTTCCATGGCATCTGTTGGCGCTGCCATGACCGCAGCTCACAGGATACATCAGAAAAAAGAGGCGATCGAGAGTAACGGCCAGTGATGGCCGTTTTTTTGTTTTTATTTGATTAGAATGAAAGATTTTACTGATGCTGAAGCTTTCGCATAATGGAATTGTGATAAACGAAGGAGGCGGATAAAATGAAATACGCAAAAGATGCATTGGATGATTACCTGCAGTTCTTAAGAGTTGAGAGGCAACTCGCTGCAAATACTTTAATGTCCTATGAGCGAGATTTAAAAAGTTACCTTCAATATTTGAAAGAAGTGGAACAGCTGGATTCCCTGCGCAATGTGGAAAGAGTACATATATTGAATCACCTCAGCCACTTGAAGGAAACCACTATGTCGTCAAGAACTGTGGCCAGGCATATTTCGTCTATTCGCTCTTTCCATCAATTCCTGATAAGGGAGCGTATTGTGGATAAAGATCCGACAGTGCACCTGGAGATGCCGCAAATGGATAAGAAGCTGCCGAATGTATTATCAATAGAAGAAGTTGATGCGCTGATAGAAGCACCGGATACTTCCAAAGCAAACGGCAAAAGAGATCAGGCAATGCTGGAACTTCTATATGCGAGTGGGATGCGGATCAGCGAATGCATCAATCTTGATATGGAAGACGTCAATTTAACGATGGGTTTTGTCCGTTGTTTTGGAAAAGGCGGCAAGGAGCGCATCATCCCACTCGGTAAATCAGCGCTTGCAACTTGCCGTGAGTATTTATCTGGGCCACGCAGTGAGCTAGCAAAAACGGGTGTGGCGACTGATGCATTGTTCATCAACCAACGAGGTAAAAGACTAACGAGGCAGGGTTTTTGGAAATTGCTTAAACAGCATGCCCAAATGGCGGGTATACAGAAAGAATTGACGCCGCATACATTAAGACATTCTTTTGCCACACATTTGATCGAAAATGGCGCAGATCTTCGCGCAGTCCAGGAAATGCTGGGGCACGCGGATATTTCCACTACTCAAATCTATACCCATGTGAGCAAAACACGGTTAAAAGACGTCTATTCTCAATTTCACCCAAGAGCTTGACATAGGTCTGACATCTGACAATATGAGATTATATGTTAGAATATAAATGTAAATAAGGAGGATGTTAAATGACAAATAAAGTTTTTAATCGCATTCATTTAATTGTTTTGGATTCTGTGGGCATCGGTGAAGCTCCTGACGCGGCAGCGTTCGGGGATGCCGGTTCAGATACACTTGGCCATATAGCGGAATCCGTTGGCGGTCTTAACATGCCGAATATGGAAAAATTGGGTCTTGGAAATATCAAAACTGTAGAGGGAATTTCACCAGTTTCTTCTCCAGAAGCTTTCTACGGAAGACTGCAGGAGGCATCCGTCGGAAAAGATACGATGACGGGACATTGGGAGATCATGGGCTTGAACATCGATACTCCGTTTAAAGTGTACCCTGAAGGATTTCCTCCGGAACTGATCGCGCAATTGGAAGAGAAAACAGGTCGTAAAGTAATCGGAAACAAGCCTGCCAGCGGTACAGAGATTCTGGATGAACTTGGTGCTGAGCATATGGAGACAGGGGCGATCATTGTTTATACGTCTGCGGATCCAGTGCTTCAGATTGCGGCTCATGAAGAAATCGTACCTCTTGAAGAGTTATATAAAATTTGTGAAATAGCGCGCGAGTTGACTTTATCTCCTGAATATTTAGTTGGCCGAGTGATCGCACGTCCATTCATTGGTGAAGAAGGTGCTTTCAAACGTACATCTAACCGTCATGATTATGCCCTGACTCCATTCAATCGGACAGTCATGAATGAGTTGAAGGATAATGGCAAAGATGTTATTGCCATCGGTAAAATCGATGATATCTACAATGGCGCCGGTGTGACAAAAGCGCTCCGCACAAAAGATAATGGGGATGGCATGGACAAATTGGCTGCTGTAGCAGGGGAAGACTTCAATGGTTTGAGTTTCCTTAACCTGGTGGATTTTGACGCATTGTTCGGTCATCGCCGCGACCCGAAAGGATACGGTGAAGCATTGGAAGAATTTGACCGTCGTTTGCCTGAAGTGCTTGGAAAGATGGATAAAGATGATTTATTGCTCATCACTGCTGACCACGGCAATGACCCGACATTCCCGGGCACAGACCACACACGCGAGTTTGTTCCATTATTGGCATATTCCCCTAGATTCGAAACAGGGAAAGAATTGGGGCTTGGAACCACATTTGCAGATATCGGCGCAACAATTGCGGAGAACTTTTCCGTGCCGATGCCGGAATTCGGTACAAGCTTCCTATCCAAATTAAAATAAAAAGGCGGATGACATTCATGAGAATGGTAGATTTGATTGAGAAAAAAAGAGACGGTTTTGAACTGTCGACCGAAGAAATTCAGTTTATAGTAACGGGTTATACAGCTAATGAAATTGATGATTATCAAATGAGTGCATTTTTAATGGCTACTTATTTCCAAAACATGACGGACCGTGAACGCGCGGACCTTACCATGGCAATGGCGGCATCAGGCGATCAAATCGATTTGTCAGCCATCGACGGCATCAAAGTTGATAAACATTCAACTGGCGGGGTAGGCGATACGACAACATTGGTTCTTGGACCATTGGTTGCGGCATGCGGCGTGCCGGTAGCGAAAATGAGCGGACGCGGTCTCGGCCACACAGGCGGCACGATTGATAAACTGGAAGCGATTGAAGGATTCCATGTGGAATTATCCACTGAGGATTTCATCAAGCAGGTCAACGATATTAAAGTTGCTGTCATCGGCCAGAGCGGCAATTTGACGCCTGCAGATAAAAAACTTTACGCACTTCGTGATGTGACAGCTACTGTAAACAGCATCCCGCTGATTGCGAGTTCGATCATGAGCAAGAAAATTGCTGCAGGAGCGGACGCCATCGTACTGGATGTTAAAACTGGCGAAGGCGCATTTATGAAAACAGCTGAAGATGCTGAAGAATTGGCGCATGCAATGGTCGGCATCGGCAATGCAACCGGACGCAAGACAATGGCGATCATTTCAGATATGAGCCAGCCGCTCGGCTTTGCAATCGGTAACGCTTTGGAAGTAAAAGAAGCCATTGAAACATTGCAGGGCAAAGGGCCTGAAGATTTAACGGAGTTGTGTCTGGTTCTCGGCAGCCAGATGGTAGTAGTCGGCGGCAAAGCTGACAGCCTGGAAGAAGCGCGCGACATGCTGGAAGAAGTAATCGCTAACGGTAAAGCGTTGGATATCTTCCGTCAGTTCATCAAAGCCCAAGGCGGAAATCCAGCAGTAGTGGATGACGTCAACTTATTGCCGCAGGCAAAATTCGTCAAAGAAGTGCTTTCGCAAAAAGAAGGTTATATCTCCTTTATGGAAGCTGATGAAATCGGTACAGCGGCTATGGTCCTCGGAGCAGGAAGAGCGACGAAAGAATCGGAAATCGATCTAGCTGTCGGTATCGTTCTCCATAAGAAAGTCGGCGATTTCGTTAAAAAAGGTGAAGCGATTGCAACTGTCTATTCCAATACAGAGGATATCGCGCAATGCACAGAGATGTTATATAATAGTATAGAATTCAAAGATGAAGCGGTTGAGAAAATCCAACTGATTTCAAAATTGATCACTGACTAAAAGAATCTTGCCGGGTTTCCCGGCAAGATTTTTTCGAATACTCATTCCAGGAGGTTGACTATGCATTTATACGGGACTCAAGCCATCAACAGCCAAGGCCATCTAACAATCGGAGGCGTTGATTCAGTTGAATTAGCTAAAGAATACGGAACGCCGCTTTTTGTATATGACATTGAATTATTCCGGAAACGGGCACGCGCATTCCAGGAAACATTTGAAACCGCCGGAATCGGTTACCAGGTGGCCTATGCCAGCAAAGCATTTTCAAGCATTGCCATTTATCAGGTGGCGGCACAGGAAGGATTATCCCTCGATGTCGTTTCAGGCGGCGAATTGTTCACAGCGGTTAAAGCAGGTTTTCCTAAAGAAAAAATACATTTTCACGGAAACAATAAAAGCCTGGAAGAATTGAAGATGGCATTTGAAGAAGGGATTGGCTGTATCGTAGTTGATAATTTCCATGAAATCGAACAGCTTAAATTGCTGTCGGAAGAGTTAGGGCAGAAGATGAATATTCTGCTGCGGGTCACACCGGGAATAGAAGCGCATACCCATGACTATATTACAACCGGCCAGGAAGACTCGAAATTCGGCTTCGATTTGAATAATGGCCAGGCTGACCGGGCATTTGAACAGACGCATGGCCATGAATATTTGAATGTCCTCGGACTTCATTGCCACATCGGTTCCCAAATCTTTGATACAGCCGCGTTCCGTTTGGCTGCCGGCAAGCTGGTATCCAAAATGGCGGATTGGCAAAAAGAATTCGATTATCAATGCAAAGTTCTGAATCTCGGCGGCGGTTTCGGTATTCGTTATACCGAAGAAGATCAGCCCCTGGAGCCATCAGAATACGTGAAGGAAATGATCGATACGGTCAAGCAGATCACGGATGATTCCGGTTTCCCCGTTCCTGAAATCTGGATTGAGCCAGGGCGCTCTCTCGTAGGAGACGCCGGCACAACGCTCTATACAATCGGTTCAATGAAAGAAGTGCCGGAAATTCGGAAATACATTGCCGTGGACGGGGGCATGTCGGACAATATCAGGCCAGCTCTATACGGTGCAGCGTATAGTTCCATGATTGCCAATAAAGGCAATGAAGCTTTATCGGAAACTTATACAGTTGCAGGAAAATGCTGCGAATCCGGGGATAAACTGATTGAGCAGGCTCTTTTGCCTGAAGCGGAAGCCGGAGATATTTTGGCTGTTTTTTGTACGGGTGCCTATGGCTATTCCATGGCCAGCAATTATAACCGTATTGCCCGGCCGGCAGTTGTGTTCGCTGAAAATGGAAAACATCAACTGGCTGTCAGACGTGAAACACTTGAAGACGTCGTCAGCCTGGACCTTGAGTACGGTGTAAAGGCGGGAATTTAATGAAAAAGAACAATATCATCCTTCTGCTGCTGCTATTGTTAATGGCAATCGGCTGGGGAATCGTGTATTGGATTTTCTTTGCGGATCAGGTTTCACTGGGGTGAACGGCCGTTTCCGCTTTTCTAGTGTCCAGACTTTAACGGCCAGCTCCTCGAGTCGTAAGCCCCCCAGCTGCCGTGGCAAAAAGCGCCACTCTGCCGGTGTGTCTTACGCTTGTCGGAGCTGAACGGCCGTTTCCGCTTTTCTAGTGTCCAGACTCCAGCGGCCCAGCTCTTCGGGTCATAAGCCACTCTGGCTGTGCGGCTGGAAAGACGCCGCTTCGCCAGATCGTCTTATGCCTGTCAGAGCTTACCGGGCGCTGTCGCTTTTCTAAGAAACTTGAGTTATTGATTAGAATATAGTAGGATAAGTTAAGTTGTTTCAAGAAGAAAACGAGGGATTATTATGTTATTCAGATACAAAAAATCATTCGAGAAAATAGCAATGGGTTTGCTGTCGTTCATGCCAAAAGAGCGTGAGCTTAAAAAGCTGCAGCAGACAATGCATATATACGAAGAAAATCCTGATTGGCAATTATACCTCTGGAAAAAAGGTGAGGATTTTGTCGGGCTGCTGGGTGTTGAAGTGGCTGAAGACCAATTTGTCATCCATCACATTTCTGTAAACCCCTCACACCGGGGAGAAGGTATTGGTCACGACATGATCGAGAAAATTCAGCAGATTATGCAGGACCGAGAAATGATTGCAACAAAAGAAACTGAAGCTTTCCTTACAAAATGTCCATCAAAAAAAGGCGAACTTTAATTTTAAAGTTTCCGCCTTTTTTTTTGTTCTCTTAAATTGATGATGGATGTACGGTCGCGCAGCCTGTGCTTATGCATAAGAAAATATGGTTCAAGCGTTTCCGACGGATTCTCTTCCATGTATCGGCTGACTTCTGCTATTAAATCATCAGAAATGATTGGAAGTTTGTATGGAGAGAAGTCGCGGCGCGTTGTAACGCCTTCAATGGCATCTGTTAATTGTGCGGCAAGCGTGTTGCCGTCAAACCCATCTGTCCAGATGCCTGCATTGGACAGCTTATCTTTTGCACGGATAAATGAACGAAGAGCACCTGGAAAATTGCTTCTGCGCCAATGATACATTCCGACGGCCATCTGAATCCAACCTGCCAGTGGATGCATCTTATCTTTTGGAGCGACGCTCTTCCAGTATTCTTCACCGACTTCATGGCATTCGAAATAATCTTCGTGAAAATTGAAGTGTATAATGTATTGGATAAAGAGCGGATGATGGAGTGGGTGCATTTTGATCCCCTTTCTACTATAATATATTGAGTATCTTTAACAGTCAGGTGGTTGGAAAGATGTCCTATGAAGTAAAGGTTGAGGCTTTTGAAGGGCCTCTGGATTTATTATTGCATTTAATACACCGTTTGGAAATTGATATATACGATATTCCGGTTTCACAAATCACTACTCAGTATATGGAGCATATCCGGGCAATGCAAGTACTCGAGTTAAATGAAGCGAGTGAATACCTTGTTTTCGCGGCCACTTTACTGGCGATTAAAAGCAAGACGCTTCTGCCGGTGCACCAGGGAGACCTGGAAGATCCGGATTATGAATTTGAAGAACAAGATCCAAGGGACGAGTTGGTTTCAAGGCTTATCGAGTACAGAAAGTTTAAAGAAGCATCGGGCCAGCTGAAAGAATTGGAAGCTGGCCGTGCCACGATTTTTACAAAGCCGCCAATGGATTTGTCGGAATACCAAACATTGGCTCCGTTTGAGAATATCGACCTTGAAGTAAATGCCTACGATATGCTCGCTGCATTCCAAAAGTTAATGCGCAGAAAAAAATTGAAGGCTCCGCTTTCAGCAAGGATTGCCCGTCAGGAGATTTCCATTAAAGATCAGATGACTTCGATTGTCAACACGTTAAAAGCGGCAAAAGGCAGGACGACGTTCACAGAACTCTTCCCTTCCGATGATAAGACTGTAATGGTAGTGTCATTCCTGTCGCTTTTGGAACTGATGAAACGGCAAGTCGTTGCAGTTGATCAAGAGAAAAACTTCACCGATCTGATGGTCGAACTTAGAAAGGAAACGTGGGATTATGATGACGCATCTTTCGAGTAAAATCGAAGCATTGCTGTTTGTTGCCGGTGACGACGGGTTATCGATGAAACAGCTTGAATTTTTGACAGAAGCTGAAGAAAAAGAACTTAAAGAAGAAATTTCTGATATGGCGAGAAGATATGAAGAAACAAAAACTTCCGGCATCATGATTAAAGAACTGGCTGGTGTTTATCAATTGGTTACAAAAGCAGAAGTGGCCGACACCATTCAGCGGCTAGTTGAAAACCCCACTGTCCAGTCTTTGTCACAGGCATCATTGGAAGTATTGGCCATCGTGGCTTATAAACAGCCGATTACGAGAGTGGAAATTGAAGACCTTCGAGGCGTTAAAAGCGAAAAAGCCCTTCATACATTGGCAGGCAAAGCATTGATTCAGGAAGTCGGAAGAGCAGATGGAACCGGCAGGGCAATCCTGTATGGCACCACCAGTGAATTTTTGAATTATTTCGGATTGAAAAACCTGGACGAATTGCCTGCTCTTCCCGATGAAGCGGAAGAAGACCAGGACGGGGATACCGATCTTTTCATGACCAAATTCCAAGAGGCTTTTAAAGAAGAAGCAAAAGTATAAAATAGAAGATTAAATTAGACGGGGTGAGTTTATGGAACGATTGCAGAAAATGCTGGCACATGCCGGCGTCGCTTCAAGACGTAAAGCGGAACAGATGATTTTGGATGGTAAAGTACGAGTGAATGGAAAAGTGGTAAAGGAATTAGGAACGAAAGTTTCTTCATCCGATACTATTGAAGTCGAAGGCGTCCAACTGGAAAAAGAACAGAAAGTATATTATTTATTATACAAACCCCGTGGTGTTATCTCTGCGGTGACCGATGATAAAAACCGGAAAGTGGTTACAGACTTTTTCGATGATGTCGATAAACGCATCTACCCGGTCGGGCGATTGGACTACGATACGTCAGGCCTGCTGATTATGACGAACGATGGGGAATTCGCGAATATCCTGACACATCCGAAGTATGAAATTGATAAAACTTACGTGGCGAGGTTAAAAGGAATTCCAGCCAAAGAAGATCTTCAGAAATTGGAGCGAGGCATCAAGTTGGAAGACGGTATGACAGCGCCTGCGAAAGTGAAGCTCTTGTCCGGAGATAAGAAGCAGGGCAAGGGAATTGTGCAGATTACCATCCACGAAGGACGGAACCGACAAGTGAGAAGGATGTTTGAAGCAATCGGCTATCCGGTCCAAAAGCTGAGCCGTGAGCAATTCGGGTTTTTGACTCTGCACGGTTTGAATGCGGGAGAATCGCGCCAGTTGACTGCCCATGAAGTAAAGCTGCTGCGTGTGATGGCTGAAACCGGCAAGCGGCATTAACGTTCACAAACCCTTCAAAACTCCAGGTTTTTTGCCTATGAAACTTTGCTATAATTGGGTCAATAATGACCTCGGAGGAGGAGAGAAGCATGGCGGAAGACAAAAAAGCTAAAAAGAACAATAAGAAAAGAAACCGCTCATTTATGCGTTTAGCTATATTATCTTTGCTTGTGCTGGCAATCGGGTACACAATCTACAATAGTGTCACTGCCGATGATGTGGAAGTTCTCAGGGTAGGCGATAAAGCGCCTGACTTTGCTTTGGTGGATATGGAAGGCAATCGCCATAAACTATCTGATTACCAAGGTGAAGGAGTATTCCTTAATTTCTGGGGGACGTGGTGTGAACCATGTGTCAAAGAAATGCCGGCCATGGATAGACAATATAATGTCTATGAAGATCAAGGTGTCCACATACTTGCAGTAAATATCGCCCAATCTGATTTCGAAGTGCAGTCATTCGCCGATCGTTTCGACTTATCCTTTCCGATCGCGATTGACAAATCAAGGTCTGTTATGACGGCTTACAATATCCGTCCGTTGCCGACTACCGTATTAGTCAATCCTGAAGGCGACATCCAGAGGATAGTCACCGGTGAAATGACGGAACAGGATATTAAAGGCTTCATGGAAGAAATCAAACCTCAATAAGGAGTTTTTGGGATGGAAAAGTTGCAATGTAAATGTGGTCATGTCAACCCGCCTGGCACGATACTGTGTGAATCGTGCGGCCGGTCACTGACTGAAGAAGAACAAAATAAGAAATTGGCTGACATGCGCTATGAAGGAACAGCCCGGCGTTCTCAAACTTATAACAAATCGATTATAGACAAAATTTGGAATTTCTTTTCGAGTGTTAAAATAGGAGTTTCAATTATCGTATTGCTGCTCATTGCAGCCGCAATTGGAACAATTCTCCCTCAAGCTCAATATGTAAATGTTCCGGTAAGAAATGATGAAACCATTAAAGCTTATTATGCCGATGTTTATGGTGAAATCGGTAAAATATATCATTTCCTTGGTTTCCACAATCTCTATAGTTCTGCCTGGTTCATTATTTTAGTCGGCCTGTTGGCGATTTCTCTGATTGTAGCCAGTCTCGACCGATTTGTGCCATTATATCGTTCTTTAAAAAACCAGCGGGTTATACGCCACCGCAGTTTCCTGAATAAGCAGCGCATTTATGCTGAAGGCCCGGCGCCTGAGGATGCGATGCAAAAAGCGGAAGAAAAGCTGAAAGAACTGAAGTATAACGTTACACTGGACAAGAATGGCCTGTTAGCTGAAAAAGGCCGTTTTTCACGATGGGGCCCTTACGTCAACCACATAGGCCTCATCATTTTCCTGTTCGGAGTTATGCTGCGCATGATGCCTGGTTTCTACGTGGACGAGACGTTATGGATTCGTGAAGGTGAAACCCGAGCGATTCCAGACGCACCTGGTTATTTCCTTGAAAGCGAAAACTTCACAATGGAAACTTACACAGGTGAAGGGGATGAAGCGAAATTCGAAGAAGCGATTGACCGTGTCGGTTCTGTAGCTAAAAATTACCAGACTGATATCGTCCTTTATCAGACACCGGATGAAAGTCTGCCGGGTGCCACTGATGAGATGGAACTGGTTAAAGAACATGCGATTAAGGTCAACCAGCCATTGAAGTTTGACGGCTACGCAGTTTATCAGATGGATTTCCGGCAAAACGAGTTAAGGGCAATGACTTTTGATCTGACGAACAAAGAAACTGAAGAATCACTTGGGTCCTTTACGATTGATTTAGTTAAACCGGAAAAATCCTACGATTTAGGCGATGAAACACGAGTGGATTTGCTGGGCTATTATCCTGATTTTTCAGGTTTTGAAGACGGTGAACCCCAAACTGAAACCCCGGTTCCAAATAACCCCGGTTTCCTTGTAAGAATGTTTACACCAGAAACTCCGGACGGTGAAGTCAGCTTTATCGTTATCCAGAATACAATTGAACCACTCGGAGAAAATCAGTATAAATTGACTTTCCAGACAGCCGAAACCCGTGATGTATCCGGGTTAACAATCCGCAAGGACAGAACCTTGCCGATTCTTGGTCTTGGTGGCTTAATCTTTATGATTGGCGTAGCACAAGGGATGTATTTCAATCACCGCCGTTTCTGGATCCAAAGACAAGAAGATGGCGAACTGGTGTTGGCCGGCCATACCAATAAAAACTGGTTCGGTTTAAAGAAAGATCTTGATCAGGTTTCCGACTTCTCATCGCTTCCGCCGTATATCGATCAACAGGAAGCAATTGAGAAACAGGAAAAACTGAAGAAAGAGCAGAAACTGGAAGGTGATGAATTGTCATGACATTGGCGGAAATAAGTTCTAATTTACTGTACGTCGCTTTTATAGCGTATTTAATCGCAACATTTGTTTTTGGCGGAGCAGTCAAAGGCAATAAAGAAGGTTCTTTCAAATCTGAAGGGCGCTGGGGGAAAATCGCATTTACTATCACTGTAATCGGTTTTCTCTCCCATTTAGGATATTTTATAACACGCTGGGCAGCCACAGGGCATCCTCCGCTCAGTAATATGTTTGAATTCACTACAGCATTCGGGATGACTTTAGTAGGCGGATTCATCATACTTTATTTACTTTATAAGACACCTGTTCTTGGTATGATCGTACTGCCTGTTGCATTATTGATCATTGCTTTCGCAAGCATGTTCCCAAGCGAAGTCAGCCCGCTGATTCCCGCGCTCCAGACAAACTGGCTGGCAATTCACGTCAGTACCGTCGTAATTGCAGAAGGTATTCTGGCAATAAGTGCAGGAGCTGGTCTGGTTTATCTCTTGAAAGTAGTCGATATGAACAAAAAATCAAAACAACGCTTCTGGCTTGAAGCAATTATGTATTCGTTGGTTGTAGTGATTGGCTTCGTTATCGCCAGCACTTTCTTCTCACTGACAGGTTATCAGTCGGATTTCACTTATATCAATAAAGATGGCAATGAATCTTCGATTACCTATAATATGCCCGCGCTTGTCGGGATGAATGAATACACTTCTCTGACAGAAGGCACAATGGAACCGTTTTTCTCAACGCCGGCAGTTATCAATGCCAGCAAAGTAACGACAGTTCTATGGTCGTTCTTCGTCGGGACTATTCTGTACTGGCTGGTCCGATTGGTGGCGCGTAAACGAATCGCGGCAATATTTAAGCCTTTTGTAAAAAATGTCAACCTGCAGTTGATGGACGAAATCAATTATCGAGCAGTGATCATCGGATTCCCGTTGTTCACACTTGGCGCACTGATTTTTGCCATGATCTGGGCGCAAATTGCTTGGTCACGTTTCTGGGGCTGGGATCCAAAAGAAGTATGGGCGCTTATCACTTGGCTGTTCTATGCTGCCTATCTTCACTTGCGTCTGGGTAAAGGATGGCAAGGTGAGAAATCCGCTTGGCTCGGCGTTGTCGGATTTGCAATCATCATGTTCAACCTTGTGGCCGTCAACCTGATTATTGCGGGACTTCACTCTTACGCATAACAGGTCAGGAGCAATATAAAGTTTTACAGGAATCAAATCAAAGCGGACGGAGAAAAAGCGTTATTTTTCTCCGTCCGCTTTTTCAATAAGAGTTCCTGCTTATAAAGAAACCCCTTTTTATTTATTTTTGGAAATGTTATCGGTACAATGTAAGAATAGAAGAAAGTTGGAGGGATTACGATGTCTGAGGAAATTACAATTTTGGTTGTCGATGATGAGGAGAGGATCCGCAGGTTATTGAAAATGTATCTTGAGCGTGAAGGATACCTTGTTGAAGAAGCTGAAAATGGTGTCCAAGCACTTGAGATGGCCACTGAAAAAGACTATCATTGCATCCTGCTGGATCTTATGATGCCTGAAAAAGATGGAATCGAAGTAGCAACGGAACTGCGTGAAACCAAAATGACCCCGATTATCATGCTCACTGCAAAAGGTGAGGAAGCGAATCGGGTAGAAGGTTTTGAATCCGGGGCAGATGATTACATTGTTAAACCGTTCAGCCCACGGGAAGTTGTGCTGCGTGTTAAAGCGATTCTTCGACGCTCATCCGCTTACTCGCCGTCAGCCAACTCTACTGTTTCCAAAGATCTTGTCGTGTTTCCGCACTTGACGATCGATCATGATGCACATCGGGTGACGGCTGATGGTACAGAAGTGAACCTGACGCCGAAAGAATACGAATTGCTTTATTTTCTTGCAAAAGCACCCGACAAAGTATTTGACCGGGAGCATCTGCTCAAAGAAGTATGGCATTACGATTTCTTCGGAGACCTTCGGACAGTTGATACACATGTAAAACGATTGCGTGAAAAGTTGAACCGGGTTTCGGAATCTGCTGCTAAAATGATTGTTACTGTTTGGGGAGTAGGTTATAAATTCGAGGTAGGCAATGAATAGAATATGGAATAGTGTCGTCGGGAAGCTGTGGATTACCATCCT
Organism: Planococcus sp. RAB007_Raresut; assembly: GCF_057369535.1. Lineage (NCBI taxonomy): Bacteria > Bacillati > Bacillota > Bacilli > Caryophanales > Caryophanaceae > Planococcus > Planococcus sp. RAB007_Raresut. Next base: position 217,721 of record NZ_JBXYIF010000001.1, on the reverse strand, counting down.
GCTTCTCGTTTCCTTTGTCCTTTTTATTGTTACCGTGCTCCTTTTGGAGTTTTTGGGAAATTACCACAGCCAAACGGTTGAGGAAACGCTTAACAAAGAAGCGGCAACAATCGCACGTATCTTTAATGACCATGGCAACCTGGACATATCTTTGAATATCATTGATGATGTTTTGGGTCCTGAAACGAACGCGGTAATCGCCGAAGTGCCATATGAAAGTTCTTATTATCTGCATGATGGCATGAATGGTGAGGAAATCCGAGAACGCATTCTTAATGAACCGGCGTTCCAAAAAGTTTTCGAAAGCGATGATACCGTGATGAAGGAAATGCTTCTTCCTGCTCTTACGGGAGAAGACAGAATGGAGTCATATATTGTATTGGCGAGCCCTCTTCAGACAGGGCAGGAATTGCATGGGACAGTTTTCATCTATCAGTCCTTGGAAGTCATGGACCGTACAGCCGAAAGAACAACAAATATTGTTTTCCTTTCAGCTTTCATCGCATTATTGCTTACGACATTTTTTGCATTCTTCCTATCTTCCCGTATTACATCACCATTGCGAAAAATGCGTGAAGGCGCATTTGAGCTGGCGAAAGGCAATTTTGATACTAGAGTCAAATCCACATCGAAAGATGAGATCGGGCAGCTGGCTACTGCATTCAATCAAATGGGCAGCCAGTTAAAACATCATCTGGAGGTTATCAGCCAGGAGAAAGAGCAGTTATCAAGTATTCTTACGTCCATGGCTGATGCAGTTATTACGTTCAATCAGGACAAAACTGTCCTGCTCAGCAACCCTCCCGCAGAAAAGCTGCATGAGAGCTGGCTGCTGAAAAGAGCGATTCCGGAAGGGAAGCCTCTTCCGCTTGAGCTGTATCATATGCTTGACCACGTTCTTCATTTCGAAGAAGAACTGGAAGAAGAGCTTGAAATTGAGGGGGCTTATTATGCTGTATCATTCAGTCCTCTGTACAGCGGAGACTCGGTTCGGGGCGCAGTAGCTGTATTGCATGATATGACAGAACAGCATAAACTCGAAAAACTTCGTGAGGATTTCATTTCCAATGTATCCCATGAACTACGAACTCCAATTGCCATGCTGCAGGGGTATAGTGAGGCGCTTTTGGACGATGTAGGTACTACTGAAGAAGAACGTCGTGAAATGACGAAAATCATATATGAAGAGTCACAAAGAATGGGTCGGCTTGTAACGGATTTGCTCAATCTTGCAAGACTTGAATCCGGACATATGAGGCTTTATAAAGAAGTTGTCCAGCTTAATAATGTGATTGAGCGCATGACTTTGAAATTTTCTCAAGCTGCAAAAGAAAATGGTATTGAGCTCTTGTTTGAAACAGAAATTGATGATTGGACAGCAGCTGAGCTTGATGAAGACAGAATTGAACAAGTTATGACTAATCTCATCGATAATGCATTGCGCCATACGCCAGAGGGCGGCAAGGTCATTGTGAAAGCGCAGCAGCAGAATAACTTCGCCAAGATTTCCGTTAACGATACAGGTTCAGGCATATCTGATGAGGACAAAGCTTTTGTCTTTGAGCGTTTTTATAAAGCGGATAAAGCACGGACGCTCGGTAAAGGCGGTACAGGACTCGGACTGGCGATTGCCAGCAATATCGTCAAGGCGCATGACGGCGTAATCGACGTTGATAGTGAATTCGGAAAAGGAACTTCTTTCTATTTCCTGCTTCCGTTAAAAAAGATGTAACTTTATTCGACATAAAACGACTAATTTAAAGAACGGGGGGAGTATATGAATGACTCCGTTTTCCACAGGCTTTATGACCAATATCATCAGGACGTATTCCAATTCCTGATTTATTTGGTCAAGAATCGCCATATTGCGGAAGATTTGATGCATGAAGTCTATATTCGTGTTTTTCGGGCATATGATCGGTTTGAAGGAAAAAGCACTGAGAAGACATGGCTTTTTTCCATTGCTAAAAATGTCGCTATCGATCATTTCCGCAAAGCGTCTGTCAGACAGAAGCATTCAATGGAACATTTCGACTGGGAAACGCAGCAATTGACGTCATCTGAGCGCTTGCCGGAAGAACTGTCTTTATTGAATGAAGACAAGCTCTTATTATATAAAGCTTTGGATACATGTACGGGCGATCAAAAAATGGTTGTCATCATGCGCTTCTTCCAGGATCTGTCCATTGCTGAAACTGCTGAAATCCTCGGATGGTCAGAAGGAAAGGTCAAAACGACCCAGCACCGGGCAATCAAATCCCTGCGCCAAAAATTAACCGCAAAGGAAGGGGGATTGCAAAATGCCGAATAACAAATGGGATGATGATAACATCGAAAATTTGTTAAAGGATTTCCCCGTTATTAAAGACGAACGACCGAAAGAAGAAGTTTATGAACGGCTGCAAAAAACTCAAAAACCGCGGAAGAATCCGAAGCATTGGATTCCTTATTTAGTTGCGGCTTTGGCATTTATCACATTCGGAGTACTGCTGGCTTCTATGCTTGGCCAAAACAGCAATGACAGTGCTTATGAAATGAGCGGATCAGAAGGTGAAGGTACTGAAGAGAGCACAGCTGAAAGCGGAGACGCGGGTTCAGCGGCTGTGGAAGATAATGCCGGAGGTGAAGCCGAATCCGAGTCGGCAGCCATGGAATCATCGGAAACTGCTGATGGCGAGGAAAGCTCAGATACTTTCAATTCCACAGAATCTAATGCTGGACCGCCTGACATCACTCTTTATGAAGAGCAATTGGAAGGTATTAAGCTGTTTACCGTCGGCATGACCGAAAATGCGGTAGTGATCCCAATGTCATTTGTGATTTCGGATGACCGTATTCGGGAAGATTTCGGGACTGCTGATGTGGATGCAGTTGAACTTTATAATCGGTACGCGGCTGAACTTGATGAAGAGGCTTTGGGTTTTGAAGACTATCATCCATACAGCGGGACGTTAAATGTTACAGTAGATGGAATACAGCATGAATTGCCTGAAGACCATAATTACGATATAGCTTCCGCTTCCATGAGTGTATATTTCAATTCGTTATCAGCGACGTTTGCTGATGAGGATGAGATCTCAATCATTGATGAATCCGGAACTGCTGCCTTTTTCGATCAGGTGGGACCAGTGCAGCCGATTGAGCCTGGCAACCGAAATCTTGCATATTATTCATATAGTATTGCAAATGCCGACAGTTATCTTGTTCCTGGCTATGATATGCCGCACGAGAACGCTTCAGTGGCACTTGAAGCCATGAAATCCTCTCCCAGTGACCTATATGATTCTGTAGTGCCTTCCGGTTTGGATTATTCCGTATCTGAAAGCGATCAGACAGTTACTGTGGAGTTTGCCCAACCGGTGGATTTCAATTCTTATGAGGACAGAGAAGCCGTTTACCTGATAGAGGGCATGGTCCTTGCTGCTGATTCCTTCGGCAAGGAACTTGTGCTGGTCAACACCGTTGACAGCAGCTGGGGTAAATTTGATTTTACAAAACCATTGCCTGTTCCTGCAGGCATAAACGTTAAGGATTTCAATTATTAGCAGGCAAGGCGCATTGTAAGCAAAGCTGTTTACAATGCGCCTTTTTTCGATTATCATTAATTTGTAATCCAATAAAATATCGATTCATCTTCGGGGCAGGGTGCAATTCCCTACCGGCGGTAATTGAACAATTGTTCATAAGCCCGCGAGCCGTAAAACGCAGGATTTGGTGAGACTCCAAAGCCGACAGTATAGTCTGGATGGGAGAAGGTGAAGGTGCGGACGTGTGTCGTTTACTGTAAACGGAACGCTGTTTTAAGTGTGCCTTTTCTCCCTTAAGTGTGTCTTGCTTAAGGGATTTGCTATGTAACAACACGATCCAAGCCTTTCTTCTGGTGAATCACGACAAGGAGAGAGGAATATGAAGAACAAAAAATTACAGTCGATGATTGTAATCGGGATGCTGAGCAGTATTTCATTTATTTTGATGCTGTTGAACTTCCCATTGCCCGCATTGCCGGCATTCTTGAAAGTGGATTTTAGTGATGTGCCAGCATTGATAGCGGCGATCACAATGGGACCGGTAGCGGGGATTCTGGTGGCTTTCTTTAAAAACGTGCTGGATTGGTTATTCCAGGGAAGCCCGACAGGAGTGCCAGTAGGTCATTTGGCAAACTTTGTGACTAGCATATTATTTTTCATGCCTGTCTATTACATCTATAACAAGATTTCAACTAAAAAAGGCATGATCTTTGGGTTGGCCGCGGGAACTTTGTCTATGGCCATTGGAATGAGCATCCTGAATTATCTGGTGTTTCTTCCGATGTACACGTACTTCCTGAACATGCCTGCTGAAACTGGCAATGCATTGTTTGGAACAATTGTACTTGGTATACTGCCATTCAATTTGATCAAAGGCATTTTACTGACCCTTGTGGTCCTGTTGATGTTCAGCAGCATGCACAGGTGGATCGAGAAGCAGCGTCTTTTCTATCAAACCTGAAATAAATGATGAGACAGTAAAAATAAAATAAATAAGAAAATCCCCTGAGAAAATTTTCTCAGGGGATTTTCTGTGCTTTCACTTATCAGTCTTCATATTTTAATGGATCGCCTTCAAAAGGAGCGTCCGCCACTTTGATGGAATCTGTTGGACAGCCTTCAAATGCATCTTCCATATCCTCTTCCAATTCGTCTGGAACTTGAGTGTTCCCCATGTTATCATCTAGGATAACAAACGCAATTCCTTCATCATCATAGTCATAAATGTCGGGTGCTGCAGCTCCACAGGCGCCACATGCGATACAAGTATCTTTATCGACAATGGTATACTTAGCCATAATCTTATTCCTCTCCTTTATCTCCGAACAAGTTCAGTTATACTATCGTATTCATTCTAAAGGTGTTTGTTTAGTTTTTCAACCAAAAACCGCTAGGGGGCGCAGTCTTGCTATTTGAAGATATTCTTATCATAATTTTAAAAGCGGTGGATGGCGAGCGGACGATCTCCTCTCCTTATCATCTGATAAAAGGAAAAAAATCCGGCCAGACAATACAGGATATCGGTTATTATAAACTTCACCCTTACTTTGGGGTAATGCCGAAATTAGAAAAAAAGGTCTACGATAAAGCCGTTAAAAAATTATTCGATAAGGGTTATATCGTTACAGATGGCCAGGTAGTCCGAATGACGGAGGCGTCACAGGCCCATCAAGCAGCTGTGCCTTTGCTGAATGGTTGGAAGTACCGGGGAAATGAACAATTATTTATGGCCCGGCTGTCATTGATTGTGCAGACGCTTTCGCAAATCCAACAGAATCAGCGAGTTTTCGATCCGGTCGTAATAGCTGAAGATGTACAGCGATGGGTGAAAACGTATTTACATAGAATTGATTACCGTAACGTTGAAAGCTGCAGGAAATTTAAAGAAGAGCTGGGTGTCAGCCTGTCAAAAGTTAATGTGGAAGACGCTGGCAAAAGAATTGTAGTCCAGAGGCTTTCGGGATATAAAATTGGAGGATTGACTTGGGAGCAAATAGCGGCCGCAGAAGAATTGGAAATCATCGATGTACAATTACTGGCGATTGAAACATTGCATGCCTGGATGGATACCTTGGAAACAGGGGAGTATCCAATGATGAAGGGTCTCCTGGAAAGTATCGTCCAGCAATCTTCATTGACGGAGACTGCCAGAAAAACGGAAAGCTATTTCAGAAACGGGCGCAAGCTTGAAGAAATAGCTGCCTTGAGAGGTTTGAAAACAAGTACGATTGAAGATCATTTTGTGGAATTGGCGATGAATGATCCCGGTTTTGATATTCTTGCTTTTATGGAAGGAACGCTTTACAGCAGAATAATCGCTGTCGGCCAGTCCATGAATACCAAAAGACTTCGGGATATTAAAGAGCATGTTCCTGAGGCTACATATTTCCAAATTCGCCTTGCCTTAGCGACAAAGGGGGAAAACATATGAATCTGGAAAAAACTTTATATGATGCATACGGATTTACATCGTTCCGCCCTGGTCAAAAAGAAGTGATAGAAAAGATTTTAGGAGGGAATGACGTGATTGCTTTATTGCCCACAGGTATGGGCAAATCAATGTGTTACCAGCTCCCGGCCCATCTTATGGAAGGAAGCGTTTTGGTCGTGTCGCCGCTATTGTCGCTGATGCAGGACCAGGTGGCACAATTAAAAAAAATGGGCGAAAAATCTGTCACAGCAATCAACTCTTTTCTGGATCCTGGTGAGCGTTCAAGTATCTTGAACAGCTTAAGCAATTATCGCTTTATTTTTATCTCCCCTGAAATGCTGGTGCAGCCCTATATTAAAAATAGATTGAAATCCCTTAAAGTTTCGCTGCTTGTCGCTGATGAAGCTCATTGCATTTCCCAATGGGGCTTTGATTTTCGGCCGGATTATCTGAGAATTGCGGAAATAATGCCGATTCTCGGACATCCGCGAGTTCTTGCGCTAACCGCAACTGCTACGGCAAAGGTGACGGAAGAAATCAAACAGTATTTGAAGCTTTCGGAGCCATTTATCTATACACATCCGATGGACCGAAAAAATATAGCTTATGATATTAAAAAATTTGAAAATGGCAAGGAGAAATTGGAATGGCTGACTTCTTTTGTTGCTGCCAATAAAGGCCCGGGAATAATATACGCAGGGACACGAAAAAAATCACAGGAACTCTCGGATTTATTGAGCCAAGCGGGAATAAGGGCTGCATTCTATCATGGAGGAATGGAACATCAAGACCGGATTTTTGTTCAACAACAATTTCAAAATGGTGAATTGGAGTGGGTTTGTTCAACTAATGCTTTCGGTATGGGAGTTCATATTCCTGATATTGGCCACGTGATCCACTTTCAGGTTCCGACTTCCATTGAAGGCTACGTTCAGGAAGTGGGAAGGGCGGGGCGGAATGGTGAACCGGCGCTGGCAACTCTATTGTATGCCGCTGGTGACGAGGAACTTCTCGAAAGCCTTGTTCTGGACGATTTGCCGACTCAAAATGAAATACGGGAAGTATACCGGAGTACAGAGGATGCAACTCAATTGGTCGAACAAGGAATTGTCAGGGAAACTTCTTTGAGAGTGATTTCCTATTGGAAAAATCATCTGAATGAGCAAGACACCATTATTCAAATCGCACAACAAAAAAATGAAAAAATGAAACAGTCTGCCAAAATCAGGACTCTGATAAATTTGGATAGCTGTATCAGGGAATATATTCTTGAATGTTTTGATCAGCAATTGCAAAATAAGCCTGAAAACTGCTGTATCAATGATCATTTGAGTTACAATGATTTCTTGTCTCATCGGAAAACATTGGAATTCCAAGTATTGGATTCGTGGGAAAACCGATTAAATGCCATTTTACCATGTTAATAATGTATTATTATGGCATTTACAAATGGGACTTTTTTCGTCATAATAAAGTTATCAGATAAGATTGGGGTAATTAGTAAATGGACAAAAAAAATTATCGGGAATCCTTGGAAAAAGATCGCCAGGAAATTACTACGGATAGCAATTCCACCCTGTCACGGAGAGCGCATCGGCAATCGGGCAGTCAAAAGACAGAGAAACGCAAAAATCTCTTATTGCCTGCGTTGTTCTTTATTTTCATCCTTATTCCGGTAACGATTTTGATATATGTAGCTTTTGTTTACGAGCCAAACGATACCTTGATCGGAGCGGAAAATGAAAATGAAGTAAGTTTTGAAAATACTTCCCCGCCTAAAGAAAATTCTGTGCTCATTCCTGAAGAAACAGAGGAAGATGTAGCGGATGAAACAGAAGAGGCTGAGGACGAAAAATCCAAAGAAACAAATTCGGAATCTGAAGAAAAAACTGAAGAGACGGTAAAAGAAGAAACTCCTGAAGAAACAAAAGAACCGGCTGAAAGCGAAACGCCTGCAGAACAGGAAACACCTGCACCTGAAACGCCGAGCACACCTGAAGCCGAAGAACCTGCTGGCAGTGAAACTGGCGGAGCCAAAACAGTCATTGTAAAAGAAAACGAAACATTATACAGAATCGCTGTCAATAATTACGGAGCTTCCGGAGCTGGAGCGGCTGTAGAAAAAATCAAACAGGCTAATGGCTTGAGTTCCAATGAAATTTACGTCGGGCAGAAGTTAATCCTTCCTTAAAAGAGGGTACTCACATAAAGAGTAAATACTTAAATCTTATTAAAAGACAGGAGTGGGCAAATGTTCGTAAAAAGTGCAATGATCAGAAAAGAAAAATGTTATACGGTTAAACCCGAGGATTCGGTTCAGGTTGGATTGGATCTGCTGGAGAAATTTTCAGTTGATGCCTTGCCGGTAGTAGAAGGCAATAAGTTTAAAGGCATTTTCACCTGGTACCATGCTTACAAAGCTTTCTTTAATGCAGGACAAAGCAAGGAAGAATACATAAGTTCAACTAAAATTAAAGATGTTTTGGTGAATGAAGATGTTTTCCTTAGCCTCGATGATGTTTATGAAAAAGCTTTGGTTGAGTTAAGTGATTTTCCGATCATAGCAGTTGTAAATGAAGGGGAATTTCTGGGGATTGTTACTCGCTTCGACCTGGTGAATCAGCTTCAAAGCGCATTCGGGATGAAAAAGTCCGGGTACCGCATCACATTTACATCTGTGGAATCTGAAGGCCGCATCGGCCGTTTGGGAGAGCTGATCGAGAAATTCAAAGAATCGGTCATTTCCCTTGTGACATTTGATGAAACCGATAAAGTTGTTCGAAGAATTGTTTTGAAAATCCGTAAAAAAGACAATGTTGATAAATTTGTCAAAGAACTTGAAAAATCCGGGTTCCGTGTACTGGATATTTCAGAAGATTAATAGGAAAATAAAAGGGGCGTAAGCAGAAATTGCTTATGCCCCTTTATTGATTGGAGGGGTGGTGCACTTGAAATATTTTTTCCGCACGGGGCTTGCAGCTGCTGCACTGCTCTTATACATGTACAGAAACGCGAATAGAATCCATAAAAAAAGACATACTATTAAATTGGAAACAAAAAAAGGGTTCCGGCCTTTCCGCCTGCTTTTCATTGCAGACACCCACCGGAAAAAACTGCCGGAAAATTTCATCACGAATCCGGTGGACGTGATCATCATTGGAGGAGATCTTACTGAACGGGGTGTGCCAATGAAGAGGACGGCGGACAATCTGCGTATTTTAACTGAGGCTGCACCGGTATTTTTTATTTGGGGCAATAATGATGAAGAAGTAGGGGAGCGTAATCTCCGTAAATTGCTGGCTCATTTCCATGTGACTGTACTTGATAATGAATCAGTGGAATTATTCAATAACCCAAATTTGAAGTTGGTGGGAGTTGATTTTTTCAGTGACAGAGAAGAAAAGCTGGAAAAAGCTTTTAATGGCGTGCATCACGATGATACAGTTCTTTTTGTGTCACATACACCGGCTGTTTTCAAATACTTGCGATCTGATGAAGATCCCGGATTTATGATGGCTGGGCATACGCATGGAGGCCAAATCAGATTGGGCAGATTTGGACTTTATAAAAAAGGTTCACTCAAAAAAAACGGTGGCCGGTATCAACTTGTCACCAACGGATACGGAACCACGTCCCTTCCATTGCGTTTGGGGGCGGAGGCGCAATACCACGTTTTAGAGTTTTTGCCTGTTTCAAAAAGTAGCCCACAGTGAGTGGCAGCGAACTGATTAATCTTTTATGCTTAATAATATAGAACAGAAATGCATCAGGCAGGAGTTGGCTATAATGGAAAAAACAGATGTTGTTATTATCGGCGGCGGCCCATGTGGTTTGTCAGCTGCAATCGAAGTGAAAAAAGCAGGACTACAGTCGATAGTTATTGAAAAAGGGAATGTCGTCAACGCTATTTATCGGTATCCAACCCATCAGACCTTTTTCAGTTCCAGTGAGCGGTTGTCTATAGGTGGCATTCCATTTATTACGGAAGAAAGAAAGCCGAGAAGGAACCAGGCTCTGGTATATTATCGCAGCGTGGTATCAATGACAGGCATTGATGTAAGACCATACGAAACAGCTCTGTCAGTCGAAAAAGATGAAGATTTCATCATTACTACCACAAAAGGTGTTTATCGATCAAAATATCTGGTCGCCGCTACAGGTTACTATGATCAGCCGAACGCACTTGAAGTTGAGGGTGCAGAACTTCCGAAAGTGATGCATTATTTCAAAGAAGGACATCCTTATTTCAACCAGGATGTTCTAGTGATCGGCGGAAAAAATTCAGCGGTTGACGCAGCATTGGAATTGCATAAAGCAGGCAGCCATGTCACCGTTTCATACCACGGAACCAGCTATTCGAAAAGCATCAAGCCGTGGATACTTCCTGAATTCGACGGGTTGGTCCGTAAAGGGGAAATCCGCATGCTATTCGATTCGATGGTCGATCGGATTACAGATGATTCTGTTGAACTTACCGTCGATGACAGAAAAGAATTCATCAAAAATGATTTCGTTTTTGCTATGATCGGTTATCATCCAAACCATGAATTTCTAAAAAGCATGGGCATTGCGATCGATCCAGCGACGGGACGCCCCGAATTTGATGAAGAGTCCATGGAAACTGGAGTGGACGGTTTATTTATTGCGGGAGTGATCGCGGCAGGAAATAATGCCAATGAAATTTTTATTGAAAATGGCCGATTCCATGGTGAACAGATTGCAGCGGCAATACTTGCCAAAGAAAGGCTAAAATGAGTGCAGTAAATAATATTCTGAATGATAACGACATAGAATGCAGAAAGAGCATCGGAAGGGGTTTCGCTTTATGAAAAAAAAAGTATCACTGATAACAACAGGAGGCACAATCGCATCCAGGGAGATCTCGAAAGGGTTGCTGAAATCCGGGGCCATATCCGGCCAGGAGCTGGCGGAGTTATGCCAGCTGCCAATAGATATAGAAGTAAAAGTAATTGATATATTTCAATTGCCAAGCATGCATATAGGTTTCGAACAAATGCTGAAAATCCAACAAGCGGTGGAAAAGGAATTTCAGGATGAATCCGTGAACGGAGTTGTGGTAACACACGGTACAGACACATTGGAAGAAACTGCTTTTTTCCTGGATTTAACAATTAAAGACAGCCGTCCAGTTGTAGTAACTGGCTCTCAGCGTGCTCCGGAAGAAGTTGGGACAGATGTTTATTCGAATTTGCGTAATTCAATAAACGCTGCAGTGGATAAGACGCTTCATGACGTCGGAACTGTAGTGGTCTTCAATGAACGCATCTATTCCGCTAAATATGTGAAAAAAGTGCATTCCAGCAATCTGCAAGGATTTGATTCTTTTGGACATGGTTATTTGGGAATCATCGATAACGATAAAGTGAGAGTTTATCAGAAGCCCATTTATCGCGAAATACATAATGTAATCAATAGTATTCCACGGGTGGACATCGTGAAATGCCATTCAGGTCAAGATGGTTACATCATCGATATGCTCGTCAAAGGCGGCTCGAAAGGCATTGTTCTGGAAGCGGCTGGACGTGGGCAGGTTTCTCCATTGATGGTGGAATCGATCAGCCAGGCAGTGGAGCAGGGCGTGTTTTTAGTGCTGACGACAAGTGCAGAGGAAGGCAATGTTTATCCTTCTTACGGTTATCCAGGAAGTGCACATGACCTGTTGTCAAAAGGCGTTTTTCTGGGAAGTGATTATGACAGTAAAAAAGCCCGTATCAAACTGGCTGTGGCATTGTCCGCTGCCGGCAAGATTGATAAGCAAACATTTGCCATTTAATTGGATGTTTTTAAGAAACCGGCTAAAAATTCTTAATATATCGTGATATACTGAAAGTACTATGAGCAAAGGAGCATCACGATGATAATATTACTTACTGTAGCGATAGCTCCTAGCCTGGCACTTTTCAGTTATTTTTATTTGCGTGATCAGTTTTCACAGGAGCCGTCCAAATTATTGTTTCAAAGCTTCATTTATGGAGCGGTACTGACATTTCCAATCCTTTTTTTACAATATGTATTTAAAGAAGAACAGGTTTTCAGTAATATTTTGGCGACCAATATTCTTTTTCCCAGTTTAATAGAAGAATTTTTTAAATGGCTCGTTTTGCTGATTGCCATTTTCAGGCACGTTGATTTTGAAGATCCATATGACGGAATTTGGTATGGAGCGAGTGTTTCACTTGGGTTCGCGACTGTCGAAAATATAATCTATCTATTGGAATTTGGTACCGATATCGCGTTCATAAGGGCGCTGCTGCCGGTTTCCAGCCACGCATTGTTCGGTGTGGTCATGGGGTATTATTACGGAAAAGCCAAATTTTCACACGATGGAGTACAGCACAAGTGGCTGTTCCTGGCGCTGTTCGTACCTTTCATGCTTCATCTTCTATATAATGCCAGCTTATCATTTAATAACAATTTATTAGCGGGGGCAGTTCCGTTTATGCTGTTCCTGTGGTGGTTCGGCCTCAGAAAAGTGAAACAGGCCCATTTATTGTCGTTGTCCCATTACCACCAGCAAAATTCGAAAATGCCTTGAATTAAATATTATTGGTATACAGCCCGGGGTCTTCGGGCTTTTTTCTTTGCATTTGCATTCCAGCGCTTGTCGGAACTGAACGGGACAAAAGCCAGCCCTGTGCTCCTGCATCGCTGCGCTGCTTCGTCGCAAAAGATGGTCCAAAAAATTCGGGCCATCTTTCGCTGTCGCTTTTCTTTGTCTAGACTTCAGCGACCAGATTCTCGGATCATAAGCCACTCTGGCTGTGCGGCTGAAAACACGCCGCTTCGCCAGATCGTCTTATGCCTTTCGAATCTACATGGTCGCTTCCGCTTTTCTTGTGTTAAAATAACTTGAATACATACGATGAGGTGACTTTTTTGACAAAATCAATTCAAATAGCGCTCGATGGTCCTGCAGCTGCGGGCAAGAGCACAATCGCAAAAATAGTAGCTGAAAAATTGGGCTATGTTTATATCGATACAGGCGCAATGTACCGGGCAATTACTTTAAAAGCCATAAGAGAAGGCATTAATCTGGAAGATGGGGAAGAGGCGGGGCGTTTGCTTGCCGACACTCAGATAGATTTGCAGCCTTCGGAAGAGGGGCAATTGGTCTTTTTGGACGGGAAAAATGTGACAGAAGATATCCGGTCACAAAACGTTACGAATTCTGTTTCTCAGATGGCAGCTCATGAATCCGTTCGGAAACAAATGGTTAAGCTTCAGCAGATTCTGGCTTCCGGCAGAGGTGTTGTAATGGATGGGCGCGATATTGGCACACAAGTTTTGCCCAATGCCGAACTGAAAGTGTTCATGTCTGCAACTGTAGAAGAACGCGCGCGTCGCCGTTATGAGGAAAATAAAAAAAGAGGGATTGATACGCCTCTTGATGACCTGCAAAAAGAAATTGCGGCAAGGGACAAGATGGACAGTGAACGGGAAGTTTCACCGCTTCGCCAGGCACAAGATGCTTTGTATCTTGATACAACGAATTTAACGATTGTCGATGCTGCAACCGAAATATTAAAATTAGCGGAAGAAAGGTTGAACTGATGTGAATCTATATACATTCGGCAAAGCATTGGTCAAGACGGCTTTAACCCCACTTTACCGGTTTGAAGTGACTGGAACGGAGAAATTTCCTGAACAGGGTGGCATTTTACTGTGCTCCAACCATATACATGCACTGGATCCTCCGGTTGTCGGAATGACTTCGCCTCGCACAGTGCATTTCATGGCGAAGGAAGAATTATTTAAAGTGCCGGTTCTTGGACGTATTCTTCCACAGGTCAACGCATTTCCTGTAAAACGCGGAATGAGTGACAGAGAAGCGCTGAGAAGTGCGTTGAGAATTTTGAAGAATGGAGATGTAGTGGGTTTGTTTCCTGAAGGGACGCGTTCCACTGACGGTGTTTTGAAAAAAGGGCTGAGCGGCGCAGGGTTTTTCGCTTTAAGAGGCAATGCCGATGTTATGCCATGTGCTATTATAGGACCGTACAAACCATTCCGGAAAGTGAAAGTCGTCTATGGTGAGCCTGTTTTGATGGCGCCATATCGTGAACGGAAAGCATCTGCAGAAGAAGTAACGGCGGTCATCATGGAGAGTATCCAAAAACTTCTGGACGAAAACTCGGAAAAATAAGGGATAATTTTTGTTTTTATTAGAGAATTCGAATAAAATAGAAGTTGGATAGTTTGTGAAGGAGGGCTACTTATGTCTGAGGAAATGAACATGATGGAAAACAGTGAGTTCCAAACTGGAGATCACGTCAAAGGTACAGTTGCTAAAATCGAAGAGAAAGCAGTAACAGTTACAATCGAAGGTGCTCCTTTTGATGGGGTTATTCCAATCAGTGAGTTATCGAGCCTCCATATTGAAAAAGCATCAGATTCAGTTCAAGTTGGAGATATACTTGATCTGGTGATTACAAAAGTGGAAGACGAAAACTTTGTTTTATCCAAACGAAAAGTGGATGCCGAACAAGCATGGGATAAATTAGAAGAAAAATTCAATTCCGGTGAAATCATCGAGGCGGAAGTGAAAGATGTGGTCAAAGGCGGCCTTGTAGTCGACCTTGGTGTCCGCGGATTTGTTCCGGCTTCGCTTGTTGAAGATTATTTTGTGGAATCATTCGAAGATTATAAAGGCAAAGTAATGACTTTTAAAATAGTTGAAATGGAAAAAGAAAATAATCGTCTGATTCTTTCTCACCGCGCCGTGGTTGAGAAAGAAAAAGAATCACAGAAAGTGGAAGTCATGGATAACATCCACCCTGGTGATGTCATTGAAGGAAAAGTACAGCGAATCGCCTCTTTCGGCGCATTTGTAGATATCGGTGGAGTAGATGGACTTGTCCATATCTCTCAACTTTCCCATGAACATATCGACCAGGTGTCGGATGCAGTGACTGAAGGACAGGAAGTGAAAGTTAAAGTTCTTTCAGTAGACCGTGACGCTGAACGTATTTCCCTCTCCATCAAAGATACTTTGCCTGGGCCTTGGGATTCCATTGAAGAGAAAGCACCTAAGGGATCTGTTCATACCGGAAAAGTGAAACGCCTTGTCAGTTATGGTGCGTTTGTAGAAGTTCTGCCTGGAGTAGAAGGCCTGGTGCATATTTCACAGATCGCCCATAAACACATTGCAACACCTAACGAAGTGATCAGCGAAGGTGAAGAAGTTCAAGTGAAAGTTCTTGATGTGAATAAAGAAGATAAACGCCTGTCATTAAGCATCAAAGAACTTCAGGAAAAAGAAGGCGAGCAGGATTTTTCTGACTACGATATGCCTGAAGAATCCAGCGGCTTCTCCATCAGTGATGTCATCGGCGATAAATTGAAAGGGTTCAAATCCGAGTAAATGTCTAGAGCGCAGCGCAAGATGGACCATATTAATTATGCTTTGACTACTGGTCAGGGTTCGGGAACAATGTTTGATGATGTCCGTTTTGTTCATCAGGCATTGCCGGGTCTTGCTGTAGATGATATCGATTTGCGTCCAAAAACAGGTGATTTGAATCTAAAATCACCTGTTTTTATTAATGCTATGACAGGCGGGGGCGGAGATCATACCGAAAAACTGAACGCAATGCTTGCCAGAGCCGCTAAAGAAACCGGCATGGCTATGGCTGTGGGATCACAGATGTCGGCCATCAAAGATCCTGCGGAAAGAGCATCGTTCAAAGTGGTTCGAAAAGAAAATCCGACAGGCATCATCTTTTCGAATCTCGGCAGTGAAGCAAGTCTTGAACAGGCTAGAGAAGCAGTTGAAATAATTGAAGCAGATGCACTGCAAATTCATTTGAATGTTGTACAGGAGCTGACGATGCCAGAAGGCGACCGTGATTTCAAAGGAGCTTTGGAGAGAATTCAGCTTATTTCTGAATCTCTCCAAGTGCCAGTGATTGTTAAAGAAACAGGATTCGGAATTTCATATGAAACGGCTTTGAAACTGGCCGGCACTAAAGTGGCGGCTATTGATGTCAGTGGCTTTGGCGGCACGAATTTCGCGAAAATTGAAAATGAGCGCCGCGCGAAAAAGCTGGAATATTTTCAGGACTGGGGTATTCCGACAGCCGCAGCCATTGTTGAAGTCAAGAAGGCTTTCAATGGCACCGTATTGGCTTCGGGTGGCATTAAAAGCGCGCAGGATATGATAAAGGCATTTGTGCTTGGAGCAGATGCAGCCGGCCTCGCGGGATCTTTTCTGAAAGTGGCCGTTGATGAAGGCGAGTCTAAACTGATTGAAACCGTCTTTGAACTTCATGAAGATCTGGCAATGATGATGACTGCCCTAGGAGCAGGAACAATCAGGGATCTGCAGAAGTGTCCGACTGTTATTTCTGGAAATCTGGCGAATTATCTGCTTGCTCGGGGCTTCGATCCTGCTGCTTTATCGCATTCGGTGAAAAACTGAATATTGCACCATTGGAGAGGATGGACATTTACAAGATGCCGTCCTCTTTTTCGTGTATAATAGGTATATTAGAAGTGGAAGGATGAAATTATTATGTCAAAACCGGTAGTAGCAATAGTCGGCCGGCCGAACGTAGGTAAGTCTACGATTTTTAATCGTATAGTAGGAGAGCGTGTTTCCATCGTGGAAGATATTCCAGGAGTGACGCGTGACCGTATTTACAGTTCTGCAGATTGGCTGACACATGAATTCAATATAATCGACACAGGCGGCATCGATCTAAGAGACGAACCGTTTCTGGAACAAATTCGGCAGCAGGCAGAGATTGCCATGGATGAAGCCGATGTCATCATTTTTCTTGTCAACGGCAGGGACGGGGTAACCGTTCAGGACGAGCAAGTTGCTAAAATTCTTTTCCGTGCAAAAAAACCTGTCATTTTGGCAGTCAATAAAATCGATAATCCTGACATGAAATCGATGATTTACGATTTCTACACATTAGGCATGGGTGAGCCTTTCGCTATCTCTGGATCTCATGGACTTGGTCTTGGGGATCTGTTGGATGAAGTCGCCAAGAATTTCCCGAAAGAAGATGAAGGGGAATATCCTGATGATGTTATTAAGTTTTCATTAATCGGACGTCCGAATGTGGGTAAATCATCTCTGGTCAATTCTTTCCTTGGGGAAGAGCGTGTAATTGTCAGTGAAGTGGCGGGTACAACGCGGGATGCAGTGGATACTCAGTATGAGTATGAAGACCAGCCGTATGTAATCATTGATACTGCAGGTATGCGCAAAAAAGGTAAAGTGTATGAGACCACTGAAAAATACAGTGTGCTGCGTGCTTTACGTGCCATTGAACGTTCAGATGTTGTTCTGGTGGTTTTGAATGCTGAAGAAGGTATTCAGGAACAGGACAAGAAGATTGCGGGATATGCCCATGAAGCGGGTAAAGCTGTAATCATAGTTGTGAACAAATGGGATGCAATCGAAAAAGACGAAAAAACGATGAATGTCATGACACGGAAAATCCGGGAACATTTCCTGTTCCTTGATTATGCGCCGATCATGTTCGTTTCCGCTATAAGCGGAAAACGTGTGCACAGCATTCTTGAGACCATCAATAAAGTGAATGAAAACCATTCGCGCCGCATTCAGTCCAGTATTCTTAACGAAGTTATTGCTGACGCAGTGGCGATGAATCCGGCACCATCGGATAAAGGCCAAAGATTGCGTTTGTATTATGTGACGCAAGTGGCAGTCCAGCCGCCTACATTTGTCGTTTTTGTCAATGAGCCGGAATTGATGCATTTCAGTTATATTAGATTTTTACAGAACAGGATACGGGAAAGTTTCGATTTTGAAGGCACACCCCTCCGTCTTATTACCCGTGCCCGCACTTAATAAGATAAAGGTGGTTGTTTAGATATGGAAAAAATTACCGTTTACGGAGCCGGTAGCTGGGGAACAGCTTTAAGCTATGTACTCGCGCAAAATGGCCATGATATATTGCTTTGGTCTCACCGAACCGAACAGGCGGATGAAATAAACCGTCATAGCAATGAAAGATATTTGAAAGGCATAAAGCTTCCTGAAAGCCTCAAAGCTACCAGCGACATGGAAGAAGCTGTGAAGCATGCAGATGTCCACGTACTCGCAGTTCCGACTAAAGCGATGCGTGAAGTGTCTGCGGATATCGCAGGCCTCATTGAGAAGCCTTCACTTTTCGTACATGTTTCCAAAGGAATCGAACCTGATACCCTGAAACGTGTCAGCGAGCTTATCCGTGAAGAAATCCCTGGAAAATGGATAGAGGATCTTGTTGTATTATCGGGACCAAGCCATGCAGAAGAAGTAGTCCTCGAACATCCTACAACAGTGACAGCAGCTTGTGAAAACACTCAATCCGCTGAACGGGTGCAGGACATGTTCATGAATCATTATTTCCGTGTTTATACAAATAACGATGTAATTGGTGTCGAAGTCGGGGGTGCGTTGAAGAATATCATCGCATTGGCGGTTGGCATCACAGATGGCCTTGGATTGGGCGACAATGCTAAAGCGGCTATAATGACACGCGGACTTGCTGAAATAGCGCGTCTGGGTGTTAAAATGGGCGCTACACCATTGACGTTCTCCGGCTTGACTGGTGTGGGCGACCTGATCGTCACCTGTACAAGCCAGCACTCAAGAAACTGGCGCGCAGGCAATATGCTTGGAAAAGGCAAATCACTCGATGAAGTCCTGGAAGAAATGGGAATGGTAGTCGAAGGGATTCGTACAACAAAAGCTGCGCATCAAATGGCGAAAGCGTTTGAAGTGCCTATGCCGATTACAGAAGCACTATACAGTGTCCTGTTCGAGAATGTGCCAACCGATGAAGCGGTCGGACATTTGATGGGCAGAATGAAGAAAAATGAAATGGAAGATCTTATCGACTTGCTTTAGGCAATTACTTGAGGAAGCGGCGCAAATGCGCTGCTTCTTTTTTTTTTACTATGTCTTGTCCGTACTTGATTAAGAGGCTGTAAATTGTCCTGTCGTTGTCAAATTCTCTGCGGGCAACAGGGGCCATCTTATGCTATACTATGGACTGAAACTGAACGAGAGGCGGCTGTTTTATGAGTTCTTTGGATAAAATGTGGGTATCATTTGCTGGTATTGCTTTTTTAATTATCTCCATGGGAATGATTTACTTAAGCAGATACAAACTAAACAATGGCATCATTAAATTTATTTTTGCCCTAGTTGCATATATACTGCTGATACTTGGATTCTTCATTATGGTTTTCACAGTATTCAGCGGACCAACCGGCGGCGCATGAGGTGAAAAATATGAAAAAAACATTGCTTTTTCTGTTCTTGATTTCCACTGCATTGCTTTTAAGTGCATGTATGTTCCCGGAAAGTGAACGGGCAGAAAATCAAATTCCGTACGAAGATCAATTGATTTCAGTGCAGAACGCAGTGAACCAATACCAGAATGCAAGCGGCGGGTTACTGCCGATTAAAACACGCGATATGGAAGTGGATCAATTCATCAAATACCCGGTCGATTTCAGTAAAATCGTTCCGGATTATATGGCGGAAATTCCTACAAATGCATTTGAAACTGGCGGGATATTTCAGTATGTGCTGATGGACGTAGAAGATAATCCGACCGTGAAATTAGTTGATTTGCGCATCGCTGAAACCATACGGGCTGTCAACGTCAGAAAGAGCGCGAACGGGGGCCAGGCTCCAATAGCAGAAACCATCGCGGATAATGTATATAAATTTAATTATGATGCCATGGGTTTTAACGAAGAACCGACAGTAGTCAGTCCTTACAGTGGCAGAAATCTTCCGCTTGTAGTTACCGGGCGAGGGGTAGTTCATGTAGATTATTCCATGGATCTGTTTACGGCGCTGCAGGATTATGAAGGAGAATTGGAACAGGGGCAGGATATACGTTTTCTTTTATATGAAGATAACGCAGTATTGCCCGCATATTCACTTCCGTACACCATCGATGAGAACAGAGAGCCAATTTTTCTGAATGAATAAAGAATGTTGTTTTAACGAGGTTTTTGATAGAAAACCATTCTTTTTAGAATATTTTGTCAGTATTTAGGCTGAAACTGCTGAAACCGCGGTATTAGTGGTTGCTATGCGTTTTTCGATGTGATACTCTTTTTACAGGATTGATGGTAAACATCCCCTTTGAGAGGAGGTGAATAGCATGAACAAGACAGAATTAGTGAACTCTGTTGCTGAAGCAGCTGAGCTTTCTCGTAAGGATGCTGCTAAAGCAGTTGACGCTGCTTTTGAAGCAATTCAAGGCGCATTAACTAAAGGTGATAAAGTACAGTTGATCGGTTTCGGTAACTTTGAGGTACGCGAACGCGCTGCCCGTAAAGGACGCAACCCACAAACTGGTGCTGAAATCGAAATCGCTGCTAGCAAAGTCCCAGCATTTAAGCCAGGTAAAGCGCTTAAAGACGCGGTGAAATAAGCTACAGTGCTGTACATAGAATGGCTCCGCCGGAATTTGTATTCCGCCGGAGCCATTCTTTTCTCATTGAGCGCTAATTTTGCGAAACCCCTGCTATTATGCTAAGATTCTTATGCTAAGATTCTTATGCTAAGATTGATAAGGTTGCAGTTACAAATTTTCCTGAACCCTATCCTGGATACCAAAAAAGATCTTATTCATTTTACATTTATCCATCAAATTATTAATCATAGATGAAGAAAAATACATACCAATTGATGTATACGAATTCGTCTTTTACAGGAGGAACCATTGTGACCGATACGGAATTGCAGAATGTAGACCTTGAAAAAATTGAAAAGGCTGTTTCGATGATTTTGGAAGCGGTAGGAGAAGATGTCTCCCGCGAAGGTCTGCATGATACACCAAAGCGCGTGGCAAAAATGTACGCAGAAGTCTTTTCAGGCCTTAAGGAAGATCCAAAGGAATACTTTAAGACTGTATTTCATGAAGGGCACGAAGAACTGGTTCTGGTAAAAGATATCCCATTTTATTCGATGTGCGAACACCATTTAGTGCCGTTCTTTGGAAAGGCTCATATTGCCTATATCCCACGGGATGGGGTTGTCACCGGATTAAGTAAATTGGCTCGCGCAGTGGAAACTGTGGCAAAACGGCCACAGCTCCAAGAGCGCATTACATCCACAATTGCTGATTCAATGATGGAAACTCTTAATCCACATGGTGTATTCGTCATGATTGAAGCGGAACATATGTGCATGACGATGCGGGGCATCAAAAAACCAGGGGCCACAACTGTAACGGCAGTGGCTCGAGGTATACTTGAGACGGACCCTATCAAGCGTTCAGAAGTGATTACTTATATCACCAAAAACTAAAATTCTGGAAAGCAGGCGGAAATATGGCTCAAACTGAATATATTGTAATTCGCGCTCAAGAAGATGGCGTCAATGTCATAGGATTGACTCGCGGAAACGATACAAAATTTCACCATACTGAAAAACTTGATAAAGGCGAAGTGATGATCGCCCAATTCACTGAACATACTTCTGCAATGAAAATACGCGGCAAAGCTGAAATCCATTCTGCCCATGGCGTGGTTGAAAGTGAAACCAAGAAATAGGACCAAATGGATGAAGGCATATTAGATGCTGTGTTATACTTATGTAGAACTTATGTAGAATTGCTAAATCACGAATGGAGCACGCGGTATGAATGACCTACAAATACATTCGAAAATAACATCAATGGAAATCGATGTCCTGCAGGCTTTGCATCAGCGGACACTTGAAAAATATACAGCCGGCCCCTCAATTGATCGGGCGCGTTTGTTCTTTTTACTATTGCCTTTTTTTGATGGAAAACAATGGTCAAACGAGATGGAAGACTCTGCTAAAACAGTAGCTATTGTCTATGCTGCTTTACATGCCCACGATCAGGTCGAAGAAGATTCCCCAATTAGCAAAAGCCAGCAATTAACTGTATTGGCTGGAGATTTTTACAGTGGAATCTATTATCAAATGCTGAGCAATACCAATAACATCAAGCTTATTCAATTATTAGCGAGCGGTATTATAGGCGTCAGCGAGAAAAAGGCTGATTTATATGAAAAAACTCTTATGCCTATAGCCGGTGTAGAATCAGCTGCTGAGGTTATAGAAACCAAATTATTGAATATTTTTTATGATTATTATGGTTTTTCCCAGTACACGTCCATTTCTAAGCCGGCTTTGGAGTATGTTTATTTTTCCAACCAATTGGACGCTTACCGGAATGGCGTCGAAACCAATATTCTGCGCAAGTTGACGCTCGCATTGCCATTGCCCCTATACTCAGAACGGTGGCTTTTGGACAAATTGGATTCATTGCATACCGAACTGACGAAAGCATTGGATGCTCATTCGATGGATTTCAACTTGAAGAATTTTATGCTCCATCAAATCACTCCGCATCAGCATTTAGCTGAACAGCTTACCCGAGAAGGATGACTGAAATGCCAAAAACGAAAGAACAGCGTGTTCATGAAGTATTCGAAAAAATATCCGAGAATTATGACCAGATGAATTCGGTCATCAGTTTTCAGCAGCACAATAAATGGCGTAAAGATACAATGCATAAAATGCAGGTGGCACCTGGAGCTTCAGCGATAGATGTATGCTGCGGTACGGCTGACTGGACCATTGCACTTGCCGAAGCGGCCGGTAAAAACGGACGTGTAGTCGGACTTGACTTCAGTCAGAATATGCTGAATGTCGGTGTGGAAAAAACAAAACATTTGCCCCAGGTCGAACTGGTCCAGGGAAATGCAATGTCATTGCCTTATCCAGACAACTCGTTTGATTTTGCGACAATCGGATTTGGATTGCGCAATGTACCGGACTATGAACAAGTATTGTCTGAAATGCATAGAGTTCTCAAACCGGGCGGCATGATTGCCTGCCTTGAAACTTCCCAACCGGAAAGCTTTCTTTTCAAGCCGTTTTTCCGTTTCTATTTCCGCTTTATCATGCCAGTATTCGGAAAGCTTTTTGCAAAAAGCTATAAGGAATACTCATGGCTTCAGGAATCAGCTAAAGGGTTTCCAGGCATGAAACAATTGGCGAAGCTGTTTGTGGAAGTTGGTTTTGAAAAAGTTAAATACAAGCCTTATACCGGCGGTGCTGCTGCACTCCATATGGGGATCAAAAAAGTAAAATAGCGGGAGAAGGTTTTTAAGTGGAAAAGGTGAAGTTGAAATTGCTCTATTCCGACCTTAGACCGGAATTGGAAATGATTGAAAAAGAATTGGAAGTTGCTGTAGGCTCCAATTCACTCCTCCTTAACGAAGCTTCCCTACACTTATTGCAGGCCGGAGGAAAAAGAATCCGGCCTGTTTTTGTTTTGCTTGCAGGAAAATTCGGCGATTATAACGTCGATGTGATGAAACAAGTGGCGGTGCCGCTTGAGTTGATTCATATGGCTTCCCTCGTTCATGACGATGTCATTGATGACTCTGAAATGAGAAGGGGGCAGGCCACTGTGAAAGCGCAGTGGAATAATAGTGTGGCGATGTACACGGGGGATTTTATATTGGCGCGTGCGCTGGAGTATATCACTGTTATTGAAGATTCGAAAATCCACGACATCTTGTCCAAGACGATGATTGAAGTTTGTCGCGGTGAAATTATTCAAATCGAGGATAAGTTTAAGTTGGATCAGACGGTGCGTGATTATTTGCGCCGCATCAAACGGAAAACAGCGTTATTGATTTCCTCGAGCTGCGAACTCGGGGCAACAGTTTCAGGGACGGATGCAGCAACTGCTGCACGTTTGCGCAGATTCGGTTATTTTATCGGGATGTCATTCCAGATAACAGACGATATTCTGGATTTCACTTCGTCAGATGAAGAACTGGGCAAACCTGCAGGCAGCGATTTTATTCAGGGGAATATTACGCTGCCCGTTCTTTTCGCGCGTAAAGACCCGGCGATATACAGCCGGTTGAAAGAAACGGTCGGAAAAGAGATGACTGATGGCGAACGTATGGAAATTGTTGAAATGATACGCAACAGCTCCGCATTAAAAGAAGCGAAGGCCGTAAGCGATCTCTATCTTGATAAGGCACTGCAGGAGCTGGTGCATCTTCCGAAAGGGAATGCCAGCAAGACCATGAGAAAAATCGCCTTATTTATTGGGAAGAGAAAATTTTAAGCTGAGAGTTGACAATCAGCTTCATAATGATAGTATTTTTTAAGGTGGGCAACTTATGCCCGAGCTTTTAATAGAGGAGTGTTCATTAATGGAAAAAACATTTTTAATGGTTAAACCTGATGGTGTGCAACGCAATGTAATCGGAGAAATCGTAGCCCGTTTTGAGAAAAAGGGTTATAACTTGGTTGGAGCTAAATTGATGCAGATCCCAACTGAATTGGCGGAAGAGCATTACGGCGAACATAAAGAACGTCCTTTCTTCGGTGAATTGGTTGAATTCATCACTTCTGGTCCTGTATTCGCAATGGTTTGGGAAGGCGAAAACGTTATTTTGACAGCACGTCAAATGATGGGCGCAACTAACCCTAAAGATGCAGCTCCAGGAACTATCCGCGGCGACTTCGCAGTTACTGTCGGCAAAAACATGATCCACGGATCAGATTCAGCTGAAAGCGCTGAGCGTGAAATCGGCTTGTTCTTCAAAGAAGAAGAATTGGTATCATACGAAAAAACAATGAGCAGCTGGGTTAACTAATCCGGTTAAAAGAGGTGGCTGAAGCCGCCTCTTTTTTTTGTTGCCCTTTTTTTCCAATTTAGCTCTCTTAAATATAAAGTGTTGGTATAGTTCACTTTCCTGGCAATTTCGTATAGAATTGATGAAATATTATGTGTTATAGTGATACATAAATACTTTAGTGCGTTGAAGGGGGAAAGCGTTTATGCGTTATTTGACAGCAGGAGAATCACATGGCCCACAATTGACAGCAATCATAGAGGGTTTGCCGGCACAATTGCCGCTGACAGCTGAAATGATCAATAAAGAACTTAAAAGAAGACAGGGCGGACATGGCCGCGGAAGAAGAATGCAGATTGAGACCGATACAGTGGAGATTGTTTCCGGAGTACGACACGGGAAAACACTCGGATCTCCGGTTGCCCTAGTTGTTAAAAACGATGACTGGAAACATTGGACCAATGTGATGGGCATCGAACCGATTGAGGAGACGGATGAAGTTAAACGGCAAATTTCACGTCCTCGTCCAGGTCATGCGGATTTAAATGGCGGCATGAAATATGGACACCGTGATTTACGCAATGTACTCGAACGATCTTCTGCCAGAGAAACGACAGTGCGTGTGGCTGTCGGCGCGGTGGCAAAACAATTATTATCCCAACTGGGAATTGAAATGGTCTCGCACGTTACTGAAATCGGTGGCATTAAAGTCAATCCTGAGAGTTATACCGGCAAATCGGCGGCGGAGATCAGGGAAGCTGTTGAAAAGGATGCTGTATATTGCGCCGATCCATCAGTGACTCAGCAAATGACGGATTTAATTGATGAAACGAAAAAGAACGGAGATTCCATCGGCGGAACAGTTGAAGTTATTGTTGAGGGCATGCCTGCCGGAATCGGAAGCTATGTGCATTATGACCGTAAGCTCGATGCCAAGATTGCAGCTTCTGTTATGAGCATAAACGCTTTTAAAGGTGTGGAATTCGGCATCGGCTTTGAAATGGCGAGAAAGCCGGGAAGCCAGGTGCATGATGAAATACTATGGAGTGAAGCCGATGGCTATAAACGTAAAACGAATAATTTAGGCGGTTTTGAAGGCGGTATGACGACTGGTATGCCGATTGTAGTCCGCGGTGTCATGAAACCGATTCCGACTTTATACAAACCCCTGCAAAGTGTTGATATTGAAACAAAGGAGCCGTTCCAGGCGAGTATTGAACGATCTGACAGTTGTGCTGTACCTGCCGCATCAATTGTGGCAGAACACGTGGTGGCTTGGGAAGTCGCAAACGCATTGCTGGAGCAATTTGACGCAGATCAATTGCCGCGCCTGCAAGCGAATATCGCTGATTACCTGACATATACAAAGGAGTTCTGATTCTATGACTACGCTGACAGTAGAAGCGGCTAAACCTTACGAAGTCCATATCGGACTGGGTATTTTAAAGGCACTTCAAGAAAATTACAGAGAATTGCTGGAAAGCGCGGATAAAATCGGCATCATCGCGGATGAAGAAGTTGCAGGATTACATCTTGAATATCTCAAAAAGCATCTTAAGGATGTCAATGAAATTTATATCAAGAAGATTCCTTCGGGCGAGCAATCAAAATCGGCTGACTGTTTTATGGATTGCCAAACTTTCTTGCTGGAGCATAATTTTTCAAGGAAATCCATTCTTCTGGCATTTGGCGGCGGAGCGACGGGAGACTTGGCTGGATTCGTAGCTTCCACTTACATGAGAGGAATCCATTTCATCCAGATTCCCACTACTATTTTGGCGCATGACAGTGCCGTAGGCGGTAAGACGGCCATCAATCATCCTGCGGGTAAAAACATGATAGGGACGTTCCATCAGCCTGCTGCGGTTATTTATGACACTTATTTTTTGAAGACATTGCCATTGCAGGAGATCCGTTCTGGTATGGCTGAAGTGATCAAACATGCTTTTATTTCTAATGAAAATTGGCTTGATGAATTGTTGGCACTTAAAGACTTGTCTCAATTGGACGAAAGGGACCTTGCCTTTCACCTGGAGCGGGGGATTGCTGTTAAAGCGGCAATAGTCGAAGAGGACGAATTCGAAAGCGGAGTCAGGAAATTTCTGAATTTCGGCCACACGCTGGCTCATGCAATTGAAGCGGTATCGGGATATGGAAAAATAACACATGGAGAAGCTGTGGCAATCGGTATGGCGTATGCCTTGGAATTATCCGGTCATGAAAAATCGGCTGAATTTCTGAAATGGTGTATTACCAACCAATATCCGCTTAACGAAATCGAAAAGATTAGTTTTGAAGAATTGTCAGCTGTCATGAAAAAGGACAAGAAGTCGTCTAAAGGATTATTAAACTTTGTGCTGCTTAAAGAGACAGGCAGACCTTATATGGAAACAATAGATGAAAAGACCGCGGAAAGAACATTTATGGCTTTACGCGCTAAGTTAGGAGAGATGCTTATATGATGATGCGGGGCATAAGAGGAGCAATTACCGTTTCTGAGGATCATCCTGATGAAATACTGAAGGAGACCAGAAAACTGGTGTTGGAAATGGCTGAACAAAATCAGATAGACCCGGAATTTGTCGCTTCAGTAGTGATATCGACGACCACTGATATTTCTTCCGCTTTTCCTGCGAAAGCTGTGAGGACGATTGAAAACTGGACATTTGTGCCAGTGATGTGCACCCATGAGATGGATGTGCCCGGCAGCATGCCCTTATGCATACGAGTCATGATGCATGTCAATACTACAGTGGGCCAAAAAGATATTCATCATGTCTATATGAATGATGCAGTGAAATTGCGTCCGGACCTTTTAAAAGACAGCAAGGTGGATTCCCGGTGAAAATTAATATTCTGATTATCGGTTTGGGCCTGATAGGCGGTTCTTTGGCAAAAGCTTTAATGAGACATGACAATACTGTAATTTATGGATATGACTCAGATGCGCTGACAGTCCGGAAAGCTTATAAAATGGGAATCATCCACCGGGCTGCATTGTCACTCGAGGAAGCGGCTTCTGAAGCGGATTTCATTATATTGGCTACTCCTGTCGGCGCTGCTAAGAAATTGCTTCAGCAAAGCCGATTCTGGAATTTGAAAGAAGATGTGGTTATCAGTGACACCGGCAGCACCAAAATGGAAATTATGGATGCTGCAGAAAAATTGGAACATGTATTTGTCGGTGGCCATCCAATGGCGGGTTCCCATAAAAGCGGAGTTGAAGCCGCAAAAGATGTGCTGTTTGAAAATGCATACTATATTTTGACTCCAGGGCGACTGGCTGAAGAATCACATCTTATTAAATTGAAAAAGCTGCTGTCTGTCACAAAAGCGAAAGTTGAGGTCTTGACGGCAAAGGAACACGATCATATGACATCAATTGTCAGCCACTTTCCGCATCTGATTGCCGCTTCGTTGGTGCATCAACTCGATCGTGAACAGGACTATCCTTTTACAAGGCAACTTGCAGCTGGAGGTTTCCGCGATATCACGCGCATTGCATCTTCAGATCCGATAATGTGGAGGGACATCACCACCCAGAACAATGGCATGATTACAGCACAGCTGAAATTATGGATAGAAGAAATGTCCAAATTAAAGGATTTACTCGAAATTAATGAGGAAGAGCCGATCCGCCAGTATTTTGAGAAAGCTAAATCCGTAAGGGATCAATTGCCGATTGCAGGGCATGGCGCTATGTATTCAGTATTCGACCTTTATATTGATGTACCGGATGTTCCTGGTGTCATCTCTGAACTGACAGGTTATCTGGCAGAAGCGGAGATCAGCATCGTCAATCTCCGCATTTTAGAGACCCGTGAAGATGTTTTCGGAATTTTAGTGATAAGTTTTCTGACCGCTGAAGACCGGGAAAATGCGAAGGCTTGTATTGCTGAGCGAACTGTTTACGATGTCTATATTTCATGAAGGGAGGAACTCGAGTTGCCAACGATTTTAAAATATGAGAAACCATCTTTGAAAGGCACCATCACAGTGCCAGGCGATAAATCAATATCTCACCGTTCTATCATGTTTGGCGCCATCGCTTCCGGCACGACCACGGTCGAAGGTTTTTTGCTGGGCGCTGATTGCCTGAGTACGATCTCCTGCTTCCGCAAACTTGGTGTGGAAATTGAATTGGACGGCAGCCAAGTAACCATTCAAAGCAAAGGAATCGGTGGATGGGAGGAACCGGATGAGGTTTTGGATACCGGTAATTCCGGCACAACCACCCGGTTGATGCTGGGACTTTTGGCCAGTACACCCTTCCACTCAGTTGTAGCTGGGGATGAGTCTATAGCCAAGCGGCCGATGAAAAGAATTGTCGATCCGCTTAGGTTAATGGGAGCGGATATTCGTGGCAGGTCAAACGGGCAATTCACTCCACTTGCCATACAAGGCAAGCGATTAGCAGCCATCAATTACACGTTGCCGGTTGCCAGTGCTCAGGTGAAGTCCGCAATTTTACTGGCTGCTTTGCACGCTGACGGAAAGACGACGATTGAGGAACCTGTAGCAACGAGAGACCATACAGAAATAATGCTTCGCCATTTCGGGGCGGATATCAAAAGGCATGAAAATATCATTGAAGTGTCAGGTGGTCAAACTTTGTCCGCTCGCCACGTAAATGTTCCTGGAGATATATCGTCGGCAGCATTTCTCATAGGCGCTGCACTTATCACACCGGGAAGTGAAATCCATTTGGAGAACGTGGGGACTAACCCGACAAGAACTGGTATTCTTGATGTTATCAGCCAAATGGGAGCGGATTTCGAAATTTACGAGAAAGAAACTGAGGGTGAACGTTCAGCTGATCTGGTGATTCGATCTTCCCAGCTGAATGGAATTGAAATCGCAGGTTCACTGATTCCAAGGCTGATAGATGAAATTCCGATCATCGCTTTGATTGCGACTCAATGCCAAGGCACAACTGTTATAAAAGATGCTGAAGAATTGCGAGTAAAAGAAACAGACAGGATCACGGCTGTGGTCGATGAATTATCAAAAATGGGCGCTGACATTACAGCAACTGAAGATGGAATGATCATTAACGGCCCAACTCCGCTGAGTGGAGCTGACATAAAGACATATGGCGACCACAGGCTGGGAATGATGGCGGCAGTGGCAGCACTGGCAGCTTCAGGTCCAGTTACAATTGATGATCAAGATTGTATTGCCGTGTCATATCCTGGGTTTTTTGAACATCTGAATGCTCTGCTTGTCTGACTCTCCTTCGGGGGGGTTTTTATTATGCTTAAAACTGCGTATCGTGTAGGATGGAAATAGGAAATTGAAAGAATAGGTGATTGTATGGCGACTGTAGAAGAGATTCAAAAAGCTGTAGAGCTGGGGGATATGGGCAAACTGAATGCCTTATTGGATTCCTATTTATTGGATGGCGATCCGGATGAACAATACGGATTGTCGGAATGGCTGGGGGAAATAGGCTTTGTCGAAGAGGCTGTCAAAGTATTAGAGCATCTCGAATATCTGTTTCCAGAAGAAAGCCAGTTAAAAATCGACAGAGCTAATCTGTTGATAGAAGCTGATCGTGAAGACGAAGCTTTGAACCTTTTGATGGAAATACCGAAAGACGATGAATATTATTCGCAGGCACTCGTAACGCTGGCGGATTTATTTCAGCTGCAGGGATTGATGGAAGCGGCAGAGAACAGGTTGAATGAAGCTATTTCCCTGCTGCCGGATGAACCGCTGCTGATGCAGGCGAAAGCTGAATTGCTTCTGGATTCAGGAAGATACTTGGAATCCGCTAAAATTTATCAGGATCTCAAATCAGCAGGAGTCGAAATTGAAAGCGTGAATTTTTCTGAGCGCCTCGCAGAAGTCTACAGTGCCGGAGCTGCTTATGAAGAAGCGCTGCCTTATTATGAAGAAGCACTGGAAGATCAGATTCAGCCGGATGTTCTTTTCGGGGCAGCTGTTGCGGCCTTTCAAACACAGCAATACGAACGCGCGGTGCAGCGGCTTGATGAATTGATTGTTCTTGATCCTGATTATTTTTCCGCTTATTTATTGAAGGCGCAGAGCCTGAATATGGCTGAGGATTATCAAGCTGCCTACACAGCAATTAAAGAAGGTTTGAAGAGAGATGAGTTTGACAAGGAATTATATCTCTTTGCAGGTAAACTGGCGATGAAGTTGGGGAACACCGAAGAAGGGGTGGAAAATCTCAGACAGGCTGTCGCTCTTGATCCCGAATACATGGAAGCGATCTTTGCGCTTGTGTCATATTTCCACTCGAAGGAAATGGACGAAGAAGTGCTGGAACTGGTGGAAGCGGCCGTTGAAAGCGGGGACGACTGGGCAGGATTATATCCGATGGTCGCAGAAGCGTATGAACGTACGGAACAATTTGAAAAAGCAGCCACATATTTTGACTTATCCTACCCTGCTTTCCGCGATGATCCGGAATTTCTTGGGAAGTATGTCCGTTTTCTTATTGAAGAAGGAAAAAGAGAGCGCGCTCTTGAAATATTAAAAGAGCTTCAAGTTTTGGAACCTGACAATCAGGAATGGCTGGATATGCAGCAATCTTTTGAATGAGAGGAGGATTTTACATGACCGCTTCAGTCTCAGTTGGGGATAAAAAGCAGTTTGTGCGATGGTTTCTTCAATCATATAAAATGAAACGCAGGGAATGTATTTGGATTTTGAATTACATGCTCAGCAATGATGATCTTCTTGAAAAAACCCATTTTGTTGAAGATGCGCATTATTGCCCCCGTGCGATGGTTATGTCATCGACGGAGTCAAAAGAATTGCCGTTCCGTTTCTATAAAGGCAATTTAATGACCGCCGATGCTGAAAAATCTTTTCATGATTTGCGGTTAAACCCGGAACAGGATCTTTATCTTCAATTAAATTTTCCAAACCGGCCTCCAACACCGCTCTATCTATCCGTCCTTGAAGAGAATCCCTATATACCGTTGGATGAAACCATCAACGAACAAGATCGGCAGCTTGCAGAAGAAATCCTGGCAGACAGCTTATCTTCTTTCCAAGAGGAAAAGCTGCTGAAACAGATTGATGAAGCACTGGATGCCAATGACAAGGATAAATTCTTCGAATTGTCTTCTTTGCTGCATAATATTAAAGCGATCAAAAAAATGAAAGGTGAGTAAACTTCATGCATTTTATCGGCAAAGACATGGACCAATACCTCAGCCAGAAAGACTATGTGGATACTGCAGTGGTGCCGTTGCTTCAGCTGGACCTGAGTGAAACGGGGTTAAAATCCAGTGCGGGTGCTTCAGAATACCTTCAGTCACTCACCACACTTCTGGAAAAACAATTTAAAGGGCGCATTTTGTTGTTTCCGCCTATCGCATATACAAAAAACGCTGACAGGTCAAGATTATCAAAAGAAATCGCAGAAGAAATGGGAAAAGCAGGCTTTAAACATGTTTTTTATATGACAACAGATGCTGAATGGCGATCAAACGACGAGCTGAAGAATGTCTTGTGGCTGCCGGCGATTCCAACCGAACATATGGACAGGAATTTCAAGCAATCGGTCATGGAAGACCAGCTTCGCCAAGTGCTCCCATTATTTTTAAAAGAATGGTCTTAAGCTTCATGAAATGTTCACAAACTGGTATTTAGCTTCACAGCATTATTGACCTGAACTTTCTATTGATATATCATTAGGTTGTCCTAGTAATTATATTTGAATGAGTATGTCCATTGGACTGACCTTGAATGTTAGAGGGGGGAAAAGGATGAGTAACAATCGTGTATCACGACGTCAATTTTTAGGCTACACATTAACAGGTGTCGGCGGATTCATGGCAGCAGGAATGCTAATGCCGATGGTACGTTTTGCGGTTGACCCGGTTCTTCAGCAGAAGGGCGCAGGCGACTTCGTATTGACAGACCAACGAGTGGAAGATATCACTGAAGAACCAGTGCGTGTCGACTTTTCATTTGAACAAGTAGATGCATGGTATACATCTGATGTAACAAATTCAGCTTGGGTATACAAAGAAGGCGATAAATTAATCGCGCTTTCACCTGTCTGCAAACATTTGGGTTGTACAGTCAACTGGGCCGGCGATCCGGAACAGCCAACGCAATTTTTCTGCCCGTGCCACGCTGGACGTTATGAGAAAAACGGACAGAATATCGCTGGTACACCACCGCTTGGACCACTCGATGAGTATGAAGTTCAGGAACAAGATGGCTATGTAGCTATCGGAGCAGTAAGACCAAACACATTAGTTTAATAGTTAGGGGGTACGACACCAGTGCTAAACAAGTTATATGATTGGGTTGATGAGCGTCTGGACATTACGCCTATCTGGCGTGATATCGCGGACCATGAAGTACCGGAACACGTAAACCCCGCACACCACTTTTCAGCATTCGTTTATTGTTTTGGGGGATTGACGTTCTTCATCACGGTAATTCAGATTTTATCCGGTATGTTCTTAACTATGTACTACGTACCAGATATCGAGAATGCATGGCAGTCGGTTTATTATCTTCAGAATGAAGTTGCATTCGGA
Organism: Planococcus sp. RAB007_Raresut; assembly: GCF_057369535.1. Lineage (NCBI taxonomy): Bacteria > Bacillati > Bacillota > Bacilli > Caryophanales > Caryophanaceae > Planococcus > Planococcus sp. RAB007_Raresut. The sequence continues at coordinate 184,602 of NZ_JBXYIF010000001.1, read as the reverse complement.
GAAATCGTGCGCGGTATGCACCACTGGGGAGCTTCTCTTGTAGTAGTAATGATTTTCCTTCATACGCTTCGCGTATTCTTCACAGGTTCTTACAAGAAACCGCGTGAATTGAACTGGGTTGTCGGCGTTATGCTTTTCGGTGTTATCCTTGGACTTAGTTTCACAGGATATCTTCTTCCTTGGGATATGAAAGCATTGTTCGCTACTAAAGTTGGTATCGAAATCGCTGCCTCTGTGCCTTTGATCGGCGGTATGATCAAAACATTGCTTGCCGGGGATGCTACGATTCTTGGTGCACAAACCTTGACCCGCTTCTTCGCTATTCATGTATTCTTCTTGCCTGCTGCTTTGCTTGGGTTGCTTGCGGCGCATTTTATCATGATTCGGAGACAGGGTATTTCAGGCCCATTGTAAACAATGCGGCTTAACGGATTTTTAAAGGAGGGGACACTATGCATCGCGGAAAAGGGATGAAATTTGTAGGGGATTCGCGTGTACCAGGTATGGAACACCGCAAGCCGAATATCCCGAAGGATTATTCCGAATACCCTGGTAAGACAGAAGCCTTTTGGCCAAACTTCCTTTTGAAAGAATGGATGATTGGTGCAGTCTTCTTGATCGGTTATCTGCTTTTGACTGTCGCTCACCCGTCACCTCTTGAAGGTCAGGCGGATCCGACAGATACGGCATATATTCCACTGCCAGACTGGTATTTCTTATTCTTATATCAATTACTTAAATACGAATTCGCTTCAGGCCCATTCAATATCGTAGGTGCCATCATTATTCCTGGTCTCGCTTTCGGGGCTTTGGCTTTGGCTCCATTCTTGGATCGCGGTCCGGAAAGACGTCCGTCGAAACGGCCTCTTCCAACAGGCTTCATGCTTTTAGCAATCGCTTCAATCATCTTCCTTACTTGGGAATCTGTAGCTAACCATGACTGGGAAGCTGCTGAAGCTCAGGGTGAAATTACGGAAGAAGTTGAAATTGATACCTCTGATCCTGGATATGAAATCTATGCAGGTGCTGCTTGTATCAGCTGTCACGGTGATAACCTGGAAGGAGCTGTCGGACCTACATTAGTAGGAACTGGCCTTACTCCTGAAGAAATCGCTGACATCGCTGTCAACGGTATCCAAGAGGGCGGAGCACAAACAATGCCGCCTTCATGGGATGGTACGGATGAAGACCTGCAAGTCATGGCTGAGTTTATCGCTGGCCTTGAAGCAGAATAACATACTAAAAAAAGAGCCGGGAAACCGGCTCTTTTTTGCTATCTTGAAAGGAAGAAATCAAATGCTTTCCTTCGTCAATAAATTGTCCGCCTGGCTGATGTTCAAGCCATTCCTGCTATTATTATTTTTTGTGAATTTAGGCGGCACCATTTACGGCTACATATGGTATGGCTGGCAATTAGCCATTACCGAACCGAAATACTTAATATTTGTGCCGGACAGTCCTACTGCCAGTCTTTTCTTTACCATCGTATTGGGTCTTTGGCTGATCGGCAAAAGAAGCAGCCTGATCGAAGCACTCGCTTTTATCACCTTGATCAAATATGGTTTATGGGCAGTGGTGATGAATCTGCTGACGCTTTGGCAGACGGGGGATATCGGCTGGATTGGATGGATGCTTGTCGTTTCGCATTTTGCGATGGCGCTGCAGGCAGTTTTATATATAGACCATTACCGCTTTGGCTGGTTCGCCGCTGCACTAGCTGCTGTTTGGACATTGCATAATGACGTAATCGATTACGTGTTTGGCCAGATGCCGATTTACAGCAGTTTATCGCAGTACAGCGACCAAATCGGGTACTTTACTTTCTGGCTGTCGATAGCCTGTATTGCATTCGCTTTGTTTGTAGCCTGGCTCAATAAATCCGCGCCGTTTCAGTTGACCAACACTGACCAAACCAAGTAAAATAAGGGTAACAGATAGTAAAGAAAGGGTGTAATTGCATCATGGGCTTAGGTTCATATCTCATCTATTTCGCAGTCTTGTTAATCCTGCCTTTATGGGCTCAATTTAAATTGAAAAAAACATATGGCAAGTATTCGAAAGTGCGCTCAACATCCGGACATACCGGGGCTCAAGTTGCCCGCATGATATTGGATCAGAATGGATTATACGATGTAAAAGTAATTGAAAGCCGTGGAATGTTAAGTGACCACTACAATCCATTGAAAAAAACTGTGGCGTTATCAAGCCATAACTTCCACGAAGCTTCAGTAGCTGGTACAGCGGTTGCGGCGCACGAAGTAGGGCACGCGATACAAGACGCGGAAGATTATTCTTTCCTGCGCCTGCGCCATCGTTTGGTGCCGCTCGTAAATATTTCATCCAATATGTCATGGGTATTTATCATGATCGGTTTCTTCGCACAACTCAGCGGAGCTTTGCTGATTGGTATCGTCCTTTTGGCGATGGGTGTTATTTTCCAGCTCATTACTTTGCCGGTTGAATTCAATGCTTCCAATAGAGCGATGGACCAATTGCTGTCAGCCAATATTATTCGCAATGAAGAAGAACCTCACGCGAAAAAAGTATTGAATGCTGCGGCAATGACTTATGTAGCTGCTACGGCAGTTGCTGTTTTGGAATTGGCTCGTCTTTTATTGATCTACTCAAGCATGAACCGTTCATAATAATGTAAAAAACCGTTCCGAGGAAAATCGGAACGGTTTTTATATTGCAGTTTAGTTAATTCAACGGCATTTTCTGTTCATCCAACGTAAATCCTTCACCGATGACATCATGGACTTCAATCACCGAAACGAATGCATGAGGATCGACAGAGTTAATGATATTTTTCAATCGCACAATTTCATTTCTTCCCACTACACAGTACAGGACTTCGCGTTCTTCTTTTGAAAAGTGGCCATAGCCGCGGAGAATTGTGATTCCCCGGTCCATTTCAATCGCAATGCGGCTCGCAATCTCCTCTTGTGAGTTGGAGATGATCAAAGCGCCTCGACCGGAATAAGCCCCTTCTTGCACGAAATCGATAACACGTGCCCCGACAAAGACGGCAACCAGTGTATACATCATCGAACGATTATCAAGAAATGCGATCCAGGAAAGGAGGATGACAGCGGCGTCAAATAGAAACATCGTTTTCCCCATGCTCCAGCCTATGTATTTCTGAACAAGTCTGGCGATAATATCGACGCCGCCGGTCGTGCCGCCGTAACGGAAAATGATGCCAAGCCCCGCTCCGACGAAAATTCCGGCAAACAGCGATGCAAGGAACAAATCATGTTCCAGATCAATCTGAATTTCATATACGAGAAAGATCTTCAGGAAAACAGACACGGCAACTGTTCCGATGATTGTATAAAGGAACACTTTTTTTCCAAGCAGTTTCCAGCCTACAAAGAACACAGGGATGTTCAACAATAGGTTCATCAATGCGGGGTCCCAATTTAGAAGAAAATATAAGATCAATGTAATTCCCGCGAAGCCGCCTTCACCTAATTCGTTTTGGATATTAAAGTGAACAAAACCAAAACTGTAGATGGCAGCCCCCAATAAAATGAAGAAAATGTTTTTAACTTGAAGATTTTTCATTTGAGGTCAACTCCATTCTTTATGCTCAACTCTTGTATTATGGGTTATAGACAGGATTTTGACAACATCATCCCTTTTCTTTACGATTAAAATAGGAGTGTGAAAATATGGCACAGCAAAAAACAATGAGACAATTGCAGCAGGATGTTGATGATTATATATCGCAATTCAAGGAAGGCTATTTTACCCCGCTGGAGATGATCGCTCGTTTAACCGAAGAGCTGGGTGAATTGGCTAGGGAAGTGAATCACGTCTATGGACCGAAGAAAAAGAAATCCAGTGAAGCGGAAGCAAGTATTTCCGAAGAAATGGGTGATTTATTATTCGTGTTGATTACGATGGCGAATTCTCTGGATGTCGATTTAACGGAATCCTTAGATCAAGTCCTGGAAAAATTCAATACAAGAGATAAAAATCGCTGGACCAGAAAGGATGATAACGAATGACAATTCGAGTCGCAATTGCGGGAGCACGTGGAAGAATGGGGCAGGAAGCCGTACATACAATCATGAAAAATCCAAATATGGAACTGGTATCAGTTTTGGACTATAAAGAAGTGGGAGAAACCCTTGCAGATACAAAATTGTTTCCCCAAACCTTTACAGTACCGATCTTTTTGGAGCTTACTGAACTGCACAGTAAAACAAAACCGGATGTCCTGGTGGATCTTACATCTCCTGAATCGGTCTATCAGCACACGCGGGAAGCTTTGCAACTTGGGATTCGCCCAGTTGTCGGCACAACGGGATTTTCGGATGAAGAACTTAAAGAGCTTACTGCTTACTCCGCGCAAAATGGAATAGGCTGCATCATTGCGCCAAACTTCGCTATAGGTGCGGTGTTAATGATGAAATTTGCTGAGCAGGCAGCGAAATACCTGCCAGATATTGAAATCATAGAGATGCATCATGACCAAAAGCTGGATGCTCCTTCAGGAACTGCCATGAAGACGGCTAATTTAATCGCTGATCAACGTGAAGCACATAGCCAGGGTCATCCAAAAGAAAAAGAAACAATTGCTGGCGCGCGAGGGGCTAATTACGATGGGATGCGAATCCATAGTGTGAGATTGCCTGGACTGGTGGCACATCAGCAAGTTCTTTTAGGTGGAGAAGGCCAATTGTTGACGATCCGGCATGATTCATTCAACCGCGGATCTTTCATGTCAGGCGTGGCGTTGTCTGTCAATAAAGTGATGGAAATTGAAAATCTGGTTTACGGATTGGAAAATATTATCGACTAAAGGGGAAGATGGCATGAAAATCGCATTAATTGCGCATGATCGAAAAAAAGATGACTTGATACAGTTTGTAATTGCCTATCAGCCGATCCTTACGGAGAATTCGTTGTATGCTACGGGTACGACTGGTCAGCGAATTATTGATGAAACGGGATTGCCTGTACATAAATTCCGTTCCGGGCCTCTTGGAGGGGATCAGCAGATCGGCTCGATGATTGCGCAGGATGAGATGGATATGATCATCTTTTTCCGTGATCCATTGACTGCCCAGCCGCATGAACCGGATGTAACCGCTTTGATCCGCCTCTGTGATGTCTATAATATTCCGCTCGCGACAAATATGGGTACAGCGGAAGTGCTGCTGAAAGGCCTCAAGGAAGGCTTTGTTGACTGGCGCCTGATACGGGAGCGCAGAGGATAGGAGTGTCAAAAAATGCGTAAAATGAAAATAGGCATCACCTGTTATCCGACTGTCGGAGGATCGGGAGTTGTCGCTACAGAACTGGGTAAACTTCTTGCCGAGAAAGGGCACGAAATCCATTTTATCACTTCAAGCACGCCGTTTAGGCTAAACCGGATGTATTCCAATGTGTTCAGCCATCAAGTGGACGTCAATACGTATTCGGTTTTTCAGTATGCCCCGTATGACATTGCGTTGGCGACGAAAATAGCAGAAGTGATCAAAAATGAAAAACTGGATCTTTTGCATGTGCACTATGCGATTCCACATGCGGTGTGTGCGATCCTGGGGCGGCATATGGCCGAATCCGATATTGGAATCGTCACAACCCTGCATGGAACAGACATTACCGTTTTGGGCTCTGATTCTTCATTAAAAGAAGCAATCCGCTACGGCATCGAGAAATCAGATGTGGTGACAGCGGTTTCCAATTCACTGCGGGATCAGACCTATGATTTGATTGATCCTGATCAAAATATAGAGACGGTCTATAATTTTGTGGATGAAAGGGAGTACCAAGTAAAAGATTCAGATCATCTAAAAGAAGAGCTTGGTATCAAAGAAGATGAAAAAGTTGTAATCCACGTTTCCAATTTCCGCAAAGTCAAAAGAGTTGGAGATGTAGTTGATACCTTCCACCGGATTCGTCAGCAAGTTTCGAGTAAATTACTACTGGTAGGCGATGGGCCAGAAATGAGCGGAATCCAGGAGCAAGTGAGAGATTTGAAGTTGGAGGAAGATGTTTTATTTCTCGGAAAAAGGGATAATTTATCCGAATTATATAATATTAGCGATTTGAAATTATTACTTTCTGAAAAAGAAGCATTTGGGCTGGTGATGCTGGAAGCGATGGCTTGCGGTGTACCCGGTATCGGAACTAATATCGGGGGAATACCTGAAATTATCGAATCCGGCAAGAACGGCTATCTTGTGGAGCTTGGAGATACCAAACAAGCAGCCATTCATGGCGTGGAATTATTGGGTAACTTTGAAATCGGGGAGCGGTTAAGAGCCGGCGCAATCGAAACAGTAGCATCCAAATTCCATTCCAGCAGAATTTTAAAAGAATATGAAGATATCTATGAACGTATGCTGAATAAAGGTGAGCAGCAATGAATACAGCAATTGAAATCATTCTAAAACTAAAAGCTTCCGGTTATGATGCTTATCTGGTCGGCGGTGCTGTACGTGATTTTCTTCTCGGCAAGAACCCGAAAGATTTTGACGTTGCTACTTCTGCGGAACCTGACCAAGTTAAAGAGTTATTTGAGCGCACGGTGGATACAGGTATTCAGCATGGAACTGTTCTTGTGTTGATGAATGGCGCCGGTGTGGAAGTTACGACGTTCAGAACTGAAGGCAATTATACTGATAACAGGCGCCCGGACTCAGTGGAATTCGTAAAGTCATTGGATGAAGATCTGAAACGGCGGGATTTCACCATTAATGCCATGGCTATGACAGAAGACTTGGAGCTTGTCGATTTATTTGGCGGCCGAAAAGATCTGGAGGATAAAACGATAAGGGCTGTGGGAGAACCGGACGAGCGCTTCCAGGAAGATGCCCTTCGCATGCTGCGCGCAGTAAGATTTTCCGGACAATTGGATTTTTCAATAGACGCTGATACACTTGCGGCCATTAAAAATAATGCCGCTTTGATTCGATCTATTGCAGTCGAACGCATTAAAATCGAGTTGGATAAGATTCTGGCAAATCAGCATGCAGCACGCAGCATTGATTACCTGATTCATTCGGGTTTATCTGTCCAGCTGCCTTCAGGTGAAATGTTTCATATAGATTGGGAAAGTTTTAAGCCGACCGGTGATCCATTGAGCGGGTGGCTGTATGCTTTATGGTTCAATAAAAAAGAAGTGCAGGCTCTGGCCAGTTATAAATTATCCAATGAAGAAAAGAGTTCTCTGTCGAAAGCACTTGAAGCAGCGACAGTGGAAAACTGGGATTCATGGACTTATTACCGGTTTACACTGCGGCAGCTGGAACTGGCGGCTGCGTTGACCGATAGACAGGGAAATCCGGCTTCACAAAAAAGCGGGCTGCCTATTCAATCAAAATCGGATTTGGCTGTTAACGGCCGTGACCTCATGGATTGGAGCGGCAAGAAAGCCGGGCCATGGCTGAAGGAGCTGCTGAGCATTATTGAACGGCGGGTCGTTTGCAATGAACAGGAAAATGAGAAAGATAAGATAAAGGAATGGTTTATAAGTGAATATAACCGTAACGAATAAACTCGCGCAACGATTAATGGAAGCATCCGGTGAACCGGTGTCAGGTCAGCAATTGGCGGATGAGTTCGGCATTTCCAGAACATCTGTATGGAAACATATAAAAGATCTTCAGGAAAAAGGCTACGAAATCACTTCTGTTAAAAAGAAGGGATACGTATTGATGGGTCTTCCGGATTCACTTGAGGCTTCTACGATCCAGCCATTACTGAAAACACAGCGCTTGGGCAAGACAATCGAATATATTGCTTCATGTGACTCGACTCAAATTATCGCCCATCAACTGGCGCAAAATGGGGTCCCGGACGGAACCGCGGTATTGGCTGAAGAGCAGATTGCGGGACGGGGGAGAATGGCCAGAAAATGGGATTCAGCATACGGCAAAGGAATCTGGATGAGCGTTATTCTTCGGCCGGATGTACCGATCCAGCGTGCCCCCCAATTTACTTTGATTGCGGCAGTAGCTGTGGTCAGGGCAATAGAAGAGGTAACTGGGTTAAGGCCGGATATCAAATGGCCGAATGATATTTTGGTAAATGGAAAGAAATGTACCGGCATATTAACAGAGCTGCAGTCGGACGCTGACGGAATCCAGGCATTGATTATCGGGATCGGTTTGAATGCCAATCAGCAAACAGAGGATTTCAATGAAGAAGTCAGGGACATTGCCACCTCACTGAAAATGGAATCAGGCAACCATGTCAGCCGGCAGGAACTGGTCCGTTCAATCCTGTTTTATTTGGAACAATATACGGAAATTTATATCAAGGAAGGTTTCAGTGTTTTGAAGCTGATGTGGGAAAGTTATTCCACCACCATAGGAAAAAAGGTCCGTGCACGCATGGCAAAAGAGACGCTGGAAGGCATTGCAGAAGGCATCACAGATGATGGAGTTCTGCAGCTCCGGACAGCTGACGGACAGCTGCACGGGATTTACTCAGCGGACATTGAAATGGAGAAATGATAATTGTTTTTTTGCAACATGTTCTGCTATAGTGTTTTTAGCGGGCAGTATCTTAAAAAAGAACTGCACCGGCAAAATATATTCATCAACTTAAAAACTATGAATCTGCCTTGATCTATTGCATGACAGGGACGGAAGAAATGAAGTCAAACATTTTCTGTCCTTCTGCCCATATTGGGGGGAAGGACTTTTTATATGCGGCTTTCTTCCGGGAAGGAGAGAGAAGTATTGCGTAAGATCGAAACAATCGAAGAACTCAAGAAATGGGTTCAGGAACAAAAGAGTGCCGGTATGAGCATCGGGCTGGTGCCGACTATGGGCTTTCTTCATGAAGGGCATCTGACACTTGTCGAAACAGCGAAACAGGAAAATGATGCGGTGCTTATGAGCATCTTTGTAAACCCGGCGCAATTCGGGCCAAATGAAGATTTCGAACGCTATCCGAGAAATATGGAACGGGATATGCAATTGGCTGAAAGTGCGGGAACGGATGTAATTTTTGCTCCTGCAGCAGATGAAATGTATCCGAGGGAATCTGCTATTACAATATCCGCCGGCAGACTGGCGGATCAGTTATGCGGGAAATCACGTCCGGGGCATTTTGATGGCGTACTGAAGGTGGTAACAAAGCTATTTCACCTGGCTCAAGCTGACCGCGCATATTTCGGCCAAAAAGACGCGCAGCAATTAGCCATCATCGAGTCTTGGGTAGAGGATTATAATTTTCCGCTGGAAATCAGACGCGTTGCTACAGTGAGAGAACCGGACGGACTTGCGAAAAGTTCGCGCAACGTCTATTTGAGTGAACAGGAACGTGCCGAAGCGCCGCATTTAAAAAAAGCACTTGGAATTGGCAAACAAGCTGTATTGGACGGAGAGAATCCGATTCCGCTTATGGAGCAGCATCTAACCGATAACATATCCGGTAAAATTGATTATATCCAAATGCTGTCCTATCCGGATCTCAAGGGAAATGTGGAGAGCGAAGCTATTTTGGCATTAGCTGTCCAATTTGAAAAAGCTCGCTTGATCGACAATCTAATATTTACTATAAAGGGGAACTGACAATGCTTCGTATGATGCTCAATTCAAAAATTCACCGCGCCACTGTAACGGAAGCCGATTTAAACTATGTGGGCAGTATCACCATTGACCAGGATCTGCTCGACGCAGTCGGCATGCTGCCAAATGAAAAAGTTCATATCGTCAATAATAATAACGGCGCACGCTTTGAAACCTATATAATTTCAGGAGAACGCGGCAGCGGCGTCATCTGTGTCAACGGAGCGGCAGCGCGCCTCGTTCAAAAAGGCGACATTGTCATCATCCTGTCTTACGCATATATTATGGATGAAAATGCGCGAGACCATAAACCGACCGTCGCAATCATGGATGGATCCAATAAAGTTAAAGAAATCATCAGCTACGAACCTGAAGCGACAATAATGTAAAGCCGAGCCTTCCCAAAGAAGGCTTTTTCTTTTTGCCATTGTGGTTATACGAAATTTGGTCAAGAATTAGCCTTGTTTGCAGCTGAACAAAAAAGCGCAAAAGAGCGGGATATGTTACAATTTTTCCATAGGATAAGAAAGCAGGGTTTTTCAAAAAATGAAATGAGTCTGGAAAGGACGTGTCGTTGTCCAGACTCCAACGGCCAACTCCTCGAGTCGTAAGTCTCTCTGGCTAAGCGGCTGGAAAAACGCCGCTACACCAGAGCGCCTTACGCTTGTCGGAGCTGAACGGCCGTTTCCGCTTTTCTATTGTCCAGACTCCAGCGGCCAAGTCTTGACCGAAGCCTGCGAGGTCAAGGCTTTGCGACGAAGCTAGCGCAGCGATGCAGGAGCACAGAGCTTAGCGGGCGCTGTCGCTTTTCTATATTAGAATCACCTAGAAAGAGGGATTGTCATGAACACAGATAAATATGTTGTCGTCGATATTGAGACGACTGGCCATTCCCCTGTAAAAGGTGATCGGATTATCCAATTGGCAATTGTAACGATTGAAAATGGCATAATACTGGATACATATACGAAATTCATAAATCCAGGACGCAAAATTCCGATGTTCATCCAGGATTTGACGGGCATTTCCGACGCGGATGTTGCGCACGCAAAACCGTTCGAAGCTTATGCGGAAACCGTCTTCGAAAAAATGCAGGATGCGATTTTTGTCGCTCATAATACAAATTTCGACCTTCCTTTTTTACAAAAAGAACTGCAGCGCAGCGGTCTGCCGAAATGGCAGGGCCTGACAATGGATACTGTTGAGCTATCCCGTTTGCTTTATCCGACAGCCATCAGCTATAAATTGCAGGATATTACAGCGGATCTGGGTATAGCGCTAGGCAACGCTCACCGCGCAGATGATGATGCTTACGCGACAGCTGAGCTTTTTTTACGGTCAAAAAAAGATCTCGAATTATTGCCGTATGAAACACTGGCATTATTACATAAACGCTCATTTCAATTGAAATCTGATTTGTCGCGGTTGCTATATGAAGAAACCGCTAAAAAAAGAGGTTCCCATCATAACGAGATGGATCAGTTTAATGGAGTGCCTTTAAAGCCAAGGAGAAAGCCTGTCAATTTGAAACGTGCAGAATATCAGCCAAAAACGGACTGGCATGAAAGACTCAGCGAAGTGTTTCCGAAGTTTGAGCGCCGTGAAAGCCAGTTTCAAATGATGTCTGCGATACATGATACATTGAATAATGCTGATGAAATGGTTATTGAAGCGTCAACAGGGATGGGGAAAACCATCGCTTATTTATTGCCGGCGGCCAATCATGCACTGGCGACGGGAAAACAGGTGCTCGTCAGTACCTATACCACCCATCTTCAAGACCAGTTATTATGGAATGAAGCAGGAATTGTAGAAAAATTCATTGGTGAACCGGTCAATATAGCTTTGATCAAAGGATTGGGCCATTATATAGATCTTACAAGGTTTACTGAAATTTTATATGGTGAAGATGAGTCCTATGATGAAACATTCACGATTATGCAAATCCTGATCTGGCTGACTAAAACGTCAACCGGGGATTTAAATGAATTGAATGTTTCCAGCGGGGGCCAATTATTGCTTGATAAGATTAGGCGGTCCTATACGAGAAGGCCGGGCCGTGAAGAAAAGTCTTATGATTTTTATGAATATGCACTCGAACGCGCTAGAAATGCAGATATCATCGTCACCAATCATTCCTATCTCCTTTATCAACCACAATCCAGCCATTCATTATTGGAAAATGTGGATGCGATTATTTGGGATGAAGCCCATCAGGCTGTTCAATCCGCTATATCACAATATGAAAAAACATTCGTTTATACGCAGTGGAAATATATATTCGGCCAAATCGGCACGTCTGAAGAAAAGCAATTGTATTCTAAAATGAAACTGGCTGCTGAAAAGACCGGTTTTGCGAGTGCGGCCGAATTGGCAAAGCTCGATGCCCTTTTTATCGGGTTTACTTCCGTTTTCGACCGGATCAGCACTTTACTGTCTGTTGAGTTTTCGGAGAAATTCAAAGCCCGCAGGCATAAGAAGAATTCACTGCTGCTAAGCGAAATGATTTTAGAGAAAAATGATTTCACTGACCTTTTGCGCATGCTGAATGAGTGGATCGACCTTGCCCAGACCATTTTGCAGAAAGCGGAAATGATTAATGAAAAAACAATTGAAGAAAAATTGATAATAGCGGAATGGCGCTATTGGACGCAGGAATTGATGCTGAAAGCTGTGGAATTCAGTGAAATTTTCGTCTTTCCGATCAATGATGAAGTCAGCTGGATCGAAGGCGATCTTCGCAGCCTGCCGAATAGCCTCTCCCTTTACAAGCGACCATTCGAAGTGAAGTCGATCATTGAAAAGGTGACAGCACCGATCCGTGGTGAAAAAGCAATTGTCTGGCTGTCCGGCACTATGACAGTTCCGTCCAATGAACGCTTCATTGTAAGCCAATTAGGCGTTCCGGCTTCTGTGCCGATTACAAAATACGAGCCGCCTAAAGATTTTTATCAGGGAGCGCGTGTGTTTGTCATAGACGATATGCCGGATATACAGCAGGTTTCCCAAAATGACTATATAGAAGCTGTAGCTGATGCAGTCATTCGCACTGTTCTGGTGACGGAGGGACGCTGCTTTGTTTTATTCACCTCCCAGGATATGCTCCGTAAAACTGTTGAACTTATTCAGGATACTGGGCTGCTTGATGATTATATGCTCTTTGCCCAAGGCATTTCCTCAGGCAGCCGAATGCGCTTATTGAAATCATTCCAGCGTTTTCAGAAATCTGTGCTTTTTGGTACGAACAGTTTTTGGGAAGGCGTAGATGTACCAGGTGACGCCTTGCGCGCAGTAGTCGTAGTCCGGCTGCCATTCACATCTCCTGATGAACCGGTTTTCAAAGCGAAATCAGAAATGATCTCCAAAGAAGGCATCAATCCGTTTCTCCATTATGCGCTTCCTGAAGCGGTGTTGCGGCTAAGGCAGGGCTTTGGCCGGTTGATCCGTTCCAAAGAAGACCAGGGGATGTTCATCGTTCTGGACCGCCGCATCGAAACAAAATCCTATGGGCAGGAGTTCTTGGATGCACTGCCTGATGTCGGGGTATCAAAAGTGTCTTTGGAAAAGATGGTAACAGATATTGAACATTGGTATAATAAGCAATGAAAAATGAAAGGAAGGTCGTTCAGATGGAGTCGAAAATTGAAGTACTTTCCACTGTGAATGTCGCTTACCAGCCGGATTTGTATAAAGTTGTGGATGCGCTCAACCGCACATTAAAACATGATAATTTAATGTTCGGCCTTGCACTCGATAAAGAAGATCCGGAGAAAGCGGTCTTCACGATTTATAAAACATAGGTTCAGGTGATGAGATGAAACAATGGATACTATTTATAGCAGGATTTTTATCGTTTTTGGCAATTGTGCTGACCATCTTAATCCTGATTCTCGGCAATAAACCTTTTTCTGATGTGGAAAAAACCGCTATTGCACAGGTTAAGAGCGATAATCTCTTAACTGAGGTGAGCAGATCGTATGTTTATTCCAATGAACAGAAATCGGTAACCGTTATCGGAACTGACAGCGAAGGAAAGTTAAAAGCTGTATTTGTGCCGATGAGTGGCCAGGAACTTTCTGAAATCGATCTGGAAGGGAAGATTACTGCCCAGGAAGCACGCGGCATCGCTTTTCAGGGAATGGATGTGAAAGAAGTGCTCCATACCAAACTTGGACAGGAAGACAATCAGTCGATTTGGGAAGTAGTGTTTGTTACAAAAAATGACAAATTAAATTATGTTTATATTTCCACGGAAGATGGTTCCGTCTATAAAAGGATTTTAAATTTGTGAAGGGATTGAGGACTTTTGATTAAATTAGCGAATCGTGTTCAAACTCTGACGCCTTCAACCACATTGGCGATTACAGCAAAAGCCAACGAACTGAAAGCGCAGGGAGTCGACATAATCGGGCTTGGAGCAGGAGAGCCGGATTATAACACTCCTGATAATATTCTTCAGGCAGCTTACAAATCAATGATGGAAGGCAAAACAAAATATACGCCAGCGGGCGGTTTGCCGGCTTTGAAAGAAGCGATCATCGAAAAATTGCAGCGTGACCAGCAGCTGACTTATGCGCCAGCCGAAGTGATGGTGGGTGTGGGGGCGAAACACGTTCTATATACCTTATTCCAGGTTTTACTGGATAAAGGCGATGAAGTCATTATTCCAATACCGTATTGGGTCAGTTATCCAGAACAAGTGAAACTTGCTGAAGGCGTGCCGGTATACATAGAAGCCACAGCCAGCCAGAATTATAAAATTTCACCTCAGCAATTACGCGAAGCGATTACCGACCGCACGAAAGCGGTGATGATCAATACACCAAGCAACCCGACTGGCATGATCTATTCGAAAGAAGAACTTCAGGAACTGGCGGAAGTTTGCCGCGAAAAAGATATATTGATTGTTTCCGATGAAATTTATGAGAAATTAATCTATAGCGGCAGCGAGCATGTTTCCATTGCAACTTTATCTGAAGATGCAAAAAAACGCACCATCATTGTAAACGGAGTTTCCAAATCCCATTCAATGACCGGTTGGCGCATTGGATATGCGGCGGGCGATTCGAAATTAATCAAAGCAATGACCAATCTTGCCAGCCATTCGACATCGAATCCGACAACGACTTCCCAATATGCTGCAATTGAAGCGTATAATGGTCCTCAAGGGGCTGTGGAAGAAATGCGCCAGGCTTTCGAAAGCAGACTGGAAGAGATCTTTCCAAAATTGGAAGCAATTCCCGGCTTTAATGTGATTCGGCCGCAAGGGGCATTTTATTTATTGCCTGATGTTTCGGAAGCAGCGGAGAAGACAGGTTTTGCATCAGTCGATGAATTCGTGGAAGCATTGCTGACGGAAGCAAATGTTGCGGTTATCCCTGGTTCAGGCTTTGGGGCACCATCCACAATCCGTCTATCTTACGCCACGTCGTTGGAAGCGTTGAATGAAGCGGTGGAGCGAATCGGTAAATTCGTATCGTCAAGATGGCAGAAATAAGTTGAAAACATTTTCTTGGAGGCTAGTATGAAAAAAATTACAATTGCCGAAATGGCTAAATATAATGGTCAAACGATTAAACTGGGTGCTTGGGTCGCAAACAAACGCTCAAGCGGTAAAATCGCGTTTCTTCAATTACGCGATGGCTCAGGATTTGTGCAGGGTGTAGTGGTAAAAGCTGAAGTGGGAGAAGAAGTCTTCGCCGCAGCGAAAGCATTGACACAAGAGACATCCCTATATGTTACTGGAGAAGTGAAAGAAGATGAACGTTCTGCTTTCGGCTACGAATTAGCGGTAACTAGCATCGAAGTAATCCATGAAGCGAAAGATTTCCCGATTACACCAAAAGAACATGGCACAGAATTCCTGATGGATAACCGCCACTTATGGCTTCGTTCTCGGAAACAGCATGCAATCATGAAAGTCCGCAATGAAATCATCCGCGCCACTTATGAATTCTTCAACGATAATGGTTTTGTGAAAGTGGATCCGCCTATTTTAACCGGTTCTGCACCGGAAGGGACTTCTGAACTTTTCGCCACTAAATATTTTGAAGAAGATGCATTCCTGTCCCAATCTGGGCAGCTTTATATGGAAGCAGCGGCTATGGCATTAGGAAAAGTATTCTCATTCGGACCAACATTCCGCGCTGAAAAATCCAAGACCCGCCGCCACTTGATCGAATTTTGGATGATTGAACCGGAAATGGCGTTCATGGAGCACGATGAAAGTCTTGAAGTGCAGGAGCAATTTGTTTCCCATATTGTTCAATCTGTGTTGAAAAACTGCAAACTTGAGCTGGATCGTCTGGGCAGAGATACATCGAAACTTGAAAAAATCAAAGCGCCATTCCCGCGCATCACTTATGATGAAGCAATCAAATGGTTGAACGACAATGGTTTTGATGACATTGAATGGGGCGACGACTTTGGCGCACCGCACGAAACAGCCATCGCTGAAAGTTATGATATGCCGGTATTCATCATTAACTATCCGATCGGCATCAAGCCGTTCTATATGCAGCCGCATCCGGAACGTGACGACGTTGTTCTTTGCGCCGATTTGATCGCACCGGAAGGTTACGGTGAAATCATTGGCGGATCGGAACGTATCTACGATTACGAGTTGATGAAACAGCGCATCAAAGAACATAATCTAGATGAGTCTGCATACGCTTGGTATTTGGAGCTCAGCAAATACGGCGCAGTGCCGCATTCGGGCTTCGGACTTGGTTTAGAACGTACTGTCGCATGGATTTCAGGAGCAGAGCACGTCCGTGAATCCATTCCGTTCCCGCGTTTATTGAACCGTTTGTATCCGTAATATACGCTATTATCAGATGAATTCGCTCCAGCTCTTTTTCATGCCTCGAAGCTAGCGTAGCGATGCAGGAGCATATCTTTGCTCTTCGCCTTCTTCCGCTCATTCATCTTATGAGTTCGACTAAGATATGGAGCAAAACAGCGCAGACTCCCAGGTGATCAGCGAAGTACTGAGATCCACTCGGGCGAAGTGAAGCGAGTCCGAGTTAGCTCAGTGCAAGCCACCAGGAAAGCGTAGCTGTTTTGCGGAATATCGTATATAAAAAATCTTAAAAATAGAAATAACGAATAGAAAGGTGGTTGGGATATGAAACAGCCAGATCGACTTCAGACATGGATCGAGAAGGGGAATGTTCACATTTCCCAGCTTTTTTTTCAATTTTATAAGGAATTGAAGATTTCGGATGAAGAAGCCATGTTATTGATGCATGTGCAGGCTTTTCAGCAGGCAGGGAACCATTTCCCGACTCCAGATGAAATCGGAGCACGTATGATGTGCTCTCAAAAAAGCGTCACGACGATGCTGCAGAAACTGATGCAGCAGGGATTCATTGCCATAGAGCAGGAAACAGCGAATGAAATCCTTACAGAAAATATCTCGCTGCAGCCTTTATGGGATCGTTTGCTTGATTGTATCGATCAGGAGGTCCACCAGGAGAAGGTTCATTCCCAGAAAGAAATGGAAGGCCAGGTATTCCAGTTGTTTGAACAGGAATTCGGGCGATTCTTGTCTCCGATGGAGATAGAAACGATTTCAATGTGGATGGATCAGGACGGCCATACACCGGCTGTCATCAGGATGGCGCTGAAAGAAGCAGTTATCTCTCAGAAAATGAGTCTCCGCTATGTTGACCGCATCCTTTTCGAATGGAAGAAAAAGAATATCAAGACTTCGTCGGAAGTCACGAAACATGCAGCAACTTTCAGAGAAAAAAATATCCAGATTCAGCCTTCGACAGACAACACTGCAAAAAAAGTGAAATTCTATAATTGGCTGGAAGACCGGAATTAGCAGGTGATTGAAATGATGTCAAAAAAAGAATGGCAATTATGCCTCGAGGAAATGGATCATATGTTTCCTGATGCGCATTGTGAGCTGATTCACCGCAATCCTTTCGATCTATTGATTGCGACTTTGCTGTCCGCGCAGTGCACGGATAAATTGGTCAATAAAGTGACCGCAGACCTTTTCAAGAAATACCACACTCCGGAAGACTATGCATCTGTGCCGCTTGAAGAATTGCAGGATGATATCCGTTCAATCGGATTGTTCCGAAATAAAGCAAAGAACATCCAGGCATTGAGCCATATTCTGATCGAACAATTCAACAGTGAAGTTCCAGCGGATCGTGATTTGCTGACGACATTGCCGGGAGTGGGGAGAAAGACTGCAAATGTTGTTGTTTCAGTAGCTTTTGGTATACCCGCACTGGCTGTTGATACACATGTTGAACGTGTGGCGAAGCGTCTTGGGCTTAATCGCTGGAAAGATTCGCCGCTGCAAGTGGAAGAGACCATCATGAAAAAGACGCCGGCGGAAGACTGGTCTAAAACCCATCATCAGATTATTTTCTTTGGACGCTACCACTGCAAATCTCAAAATCCCGGCTGCCATATCTGTCCTTTATTCGACAGATGCAGAGAAGGGCAGAAACGCGAGAAAAAAGGGCTGGTTAAGCGTGAGCAAATTACGGAAATCAATTGAAAAAGAGAACATCACACCATTTTTTGAAGCATGGACTAAGTTAGAAGAAAATATCAAGATTCTCCATATCAACAAGAACAGCAGTCCGGCGGCATTAATGAATGAAGGAATTATTTTATATAAATCTTTATTGGAACAATGCAGTTCGGACGAAGAAAAAATTGAACCGTTGAATAATCTTGAGCGACTGGCTTTCGTAGAAGCGAATTGCAGAACATTTGCTGCATATCGGCAACTGCAGGAGTTATTCAATGAAATGCACAAGAAAATCGCATCGAAACGAGCAATTCTTAATAGAAATAGTAATTGAACAGAAAAATACCCTTAAGCGAAAAATGCTTAAGGGTATTTTTTGAGGAATTATTCTTCGTCATCATTGTTGTCGCTGTTGTTATTACCATTTCCGTTGCCATTGCCATTATTGCCATTATCATTGTTGCCATTGCCATTAGCGGGAGGGACAGAAGCACCATTGGCTTCACCATTGGAATTTTCTCCATCGCCGCTGCCATCTTCTGGAGGAGTTTCACCGTCTCCTTCACCATCTCCACCATCTTCCAACGGAGCTTCACCATCACCGTTGCCTTCACCATTGCCTTCATTTTCACCATTTCCGTTGCCTTCTCCATTTCCTTCATTTCCTTCATCTTCAGGAGGGGCTTCATCTTCTGGTGGAGCTTCTTCTTCAGGAGGGGCTTCTTCATCTGCCGGCGGAGTTTCTTCCGGTTCCTCCGGTTCTTCAGGTGGTGTCACTTCAACGATAACGGAAGCGGGATCGCTTCGTTGTTCATCTTTGACCGCAATTACGCTGAAAGTATAAGCGCGGCCTTCCTCAAGTGCTTCATAGGTATAGGATTTATCGTCAGTTGTAGTAAGCACTGTCCGGTTGCCTTCAGCTTCAACAGCAACTTCGAACTGCACATCTTCAACGTCACCATAATTCCATGTCAATTCAACATTCGATCCGTCAACAGAAGCACGCAAACCTGTTGGTGCATCAAGGTCTTCTTGTACAAATTCTTCAGACACCTCATTTGGAACTGTACCGCGGACGAATAATTCTGTGCTCTTTTGATCTGAAGGTGTATAGTCACTAGCCAATTGAAGTGGTTCAGTGCCGACTTCAATGGTTGCTTCTACAACTGATTCCGGCTGCTGGAATCTTCCTGCATCAGGAGAAGAGATTTTAGACATGACATCTTTGAATACTTGTTGAGATAATAATCGTTCGTTGGAAGCGGTATCCATTGCTCCTTCTTTGGAAGGGTAGCCGCTCCAAACAGAAATTGAATACTCTGGAGAATATCCTGCGAACCAGATGTCCGGGGCAGAACTGCTGTCATGCCCGTAACTTTCAAGTTCGTCAGCCGTGAAGTTCGTTGTTCCGGTCTTGCCGGCAATATCAACGCCGCTGACTGCGGCTGCCTTACCGGAAGCTCCTGCGATATTGGGATCCAGTGAATCGCGCAGCATATCAGTAACCATATAAGCTGTGCTGTCTTTCATTGCTGGCACCTGATCAGGCGCAACAACTTGTTCAGTCGTGCCGTCACGGAAAACAATTTTAGTTACCGTATGCGGTTTTGTATAGATGCCGTCATTGCCGAAAGCTGCGAAAGCTCCAGCCAATTCGACTGTATTGATATATTTATCGGTTCCGCCAATAGCAGATGCTTCATAGATGCTTCCGAAATCCAATCCGAGTTTCTGAGTGAATTCCTGCGCGTTTTCAGTACCAACTTCATTTAATGTCTTAACAGCCGGTACGTTGCGTGAGCGGTAAAGAGCTTCCCGCATCGTCATTTCGCCAAGGAAATCGCCGTCGAAGTTCCGGACTTCCTGGTCGTCTTTTTCATATGAATAAGGTTCATCCACTAAAGTCTTGCCAGTAGACCAGTTCAGGTATTCGATAGCGGGACCATAATCCAGCAATGGCTTGATTGTGGAACCGATCTGGCGGTCACGGGCTGTCGCGTAATTGCGTCGGACATCTCCGCTGTACTCGCGGGCTGCTCCGATTGCGCGGATCGCACCGGTTTCAGTATCGACGACCGTCAAAGCCGACTGGACTTCATCATTGAAGAAAATATCAGAGGCCATCGTGTCATTTACGGCTTTTTGAACATCAGGTTCAAGAGTTGTGTAAACAGTTAAACCTTCGTCAAGGGAAATATCTTCATCCAATGCTTCGATTTCATTTTCGACCATTTCCATGAAAGCTGTATATTCGCCGCTTGGTGGAGTAGGGCGCTGTTCCTCAGGCAGTAGGGTTTCAGTTACCGGAATAGCCTGGGCAGCTTCTTTTTCTTCAGTCGTTATTTTTCCATGCTGTTCCATCAGGCTAAGTACGATATTGCGCCGATCTTGCGCGCGATCAGGATTATTGAAAGGATTATAGCCGTTAGGACTCTGCGGCATACCTGCGAGCATCGCGGCTTCGTGCAGTTCAAGTTCCGAAACATGCTTGCCGAAGAAATTCTCAGAAGCCGTTCCAAAACCATAGGTGTTGCCGGACATCAGGATTTTATTGAAATACATTTCAAAAATCTCTTCTTTTGAGTATTCCTGTTCCAACTGGTATGCAAGATAGGCTTCCTGCGCTTTCCGTTCCAGTGTCTTGTCGTTTTTCAGGAATGAATTCTTGATGACCTGCTGGGTAATTGTGCTGGCGCCCTGGGAACCGAATCCACCGGTTACGTTCGCAATCACAGCACCGCCAAGTCGTATAATGTCAATACCTGGGTGTTCATAGAAACGATTATCTTCCGTCGCCAGGATTGCATCTTCCATCAGTTTCGGAATATCTTCGTAATTTACATATTCCCGGTCTTCAACTGTCATATACGGTATTTCCGTTTCCCCGTCTGCCGCTAAAAATGTCGGGCTGATCGGATCGCGCAAAAGTTCCTCGTCCAGTTCCGGCGCACCGCTGGCGTAGTAAGTGAAAAGGCCGATGCCGAATACCAGGCCGATGACTCCGATGATGAGAATAGTTAAGATAATCCTTTTAAACCAGCCGCCTGCGGAGGTTTTCTTTTTCTTATTTTTTTTCTTTTGCTGTTCCATTGCTTTTCTGCGCTGTTCGCGCGACATTTGTTTTTCGCTCACAAAATGTTCCTCACTTTCGTTGGTGCTGTCTACTGAAACTTATTCAAATGGGGCAGATAGTCGATGCGAGGAAACGCACCGGGTTTTAATTCGATACCGGTTTCTTCAATTTCCGCCAAAGTCACTGACTTCCTGCCGCCGTCCATCATTCTATTCCAAAAAAATTCAAAAGCTTCAAAAGGAACAATAAAATAACGATCAATGGAAGAAAAGCGAATGATCAGGAAAGCCATTCCATCATGTTTCACGACCTGTGCCATGTGATGGATTTGGTGTTCATGTATATTCTTCAGTGGAAATGAAGTTTTATTCTCCGTTTCCTTTGCTTCGAAATCTATATACTTGCCGTTCCAGACACCATTATAGTCAGTGGTGGATGGGGAACGGAAATAGGCTTCCTTGATGACAGCGGCGCTTCTGGAAGGATATTCGACTCTGACGATCTGGACAGGAACCGGTTTTTTGTGGATGACTGCATGTCCAAGCTGCAGATAATAGTCGTTTGTCTCATTTAATTCATCCTCTAGTGTTTTACCCCGATTACTGAAAGAGAAATCTTTTTTCTTCTTTTTCTTCTTCTGATCCGAAGTTTGTTCTTTCTGCGGAACGAATTTTTTTCCATTCGGATAGTTGATTGCCATTGTGATACACCTCGCTTACTTTATCATATCACATAGATTTAGACGATAAATGAGCCCTGAAGTTCCATTTCGCTAGATTCATGATAGCCGATAGTCGCTTGAAAGCCAATTGAAAAGAATGTCTGTTCGTTCATAGTCGTCTCCTAAAGGCGTATATGATAAACTGAGGACATTGGAGGGATCTTGAAAAATGAATATTCGTGAACTTTCTTCCTTATTATATGATGAGTGCGGAAAATGCCAGGATCGCTTTTTTGATATGCGTGAACGGGATGCGGTACCTGATTTTTACGAAGACGTAAAACCATATGCCGACTATTGGCACGATAAGATAAATCAATGGCAAGAGGAATCGCTTCTTTATATACAGCAGGAACGGCCGAAATATGTCCATAAGCCGCAGATTGATACAGCGGCGGAAGGAATGACGCAATTTTTTGTGCAGAGTTTTTATAAGGAAACAAGCAAGAAGCGTTTTATCCAAACCATACAGGCGGCCCAGTATACCTTACAGACTTTTATGCTGGCCATAGATGAAAAGAGCGATATGAGATGATCAGAAAGAAAACATTGCCTCAATTGATGGATGAATGGAAAACAGAGCCCGATATGATGGAGCGGATTGTCCATTGGCATACGAGGGAAGAAAAGCCGGCCAGGTATGCTGATTTTCCGGAAGAGATGCATGACAGCCTGAAAGCTGCACTCAGGAAAAAAGGCATTGAGCAATTATATACGCATCAGCGCGAAGCTTTTGATTTGGCTCAGAAAGGCAAGTCTTATACAGCAGTCACTCCGACTGCGTCCGGTAAATCATATTGCTATCATTTGCCGGTGCTCCATAAAATCTTAAATGACCCGGGTGCAAGGGCGCTTTATCTGTTTCCGACAAAAGCTTTGGCGCAGGATCAGAAAAGTGACCTGCATGACCTGATCGAAAAAACGGAAAAAGAGATTTTATCCTACACTTATGACGGCGACACTTCTCCGGCAATCAGAACGAAAGTCCGCAAAGCGGGACAAATTGTCATGACCAACCCGGATATGCTGCATTCCGCTATTTTGCCGCATCATACGAAATGGGTTTCGTTGTTTGAAAATCTCCAATATATTGTCATCGATGAATTGCATACTTATAAAGGAGTCTTCGGAACGCATGTCTCACATGTAATCAGACGCCTTAAACGGATCTGCGAATTTTATGGCAGCAATCCGGTGTTCATCTGCACATCAGCGACGATTGCCAATCCAAAAGAGTTGGCGGAAGCATTAACCAATGAAGAACATGCGTTGATCGACCAGAACGGGGCACCTTCAGGAAAAAAACATATCGTATTTTATAACCCGCCAATCATCCACCCGACTTTCGGAGTCAGAAGAAGTGCGGTGCTTGAAGTGCGAGATTTAGCAACTTTGCTGTTAAAACAAGGGATACAGACAATCGTATTCGCCAAGAGCCGTGTCAGAGTCGAGATGCTTGTGACATATCTCCAGGCTGTCACTAAGATGAAACTTCAGGATGAATCCATTAAAGGCTACCGAGGCGGTTATTTGCCGACCGAACGGCGGGCGATTGAGAAAGGTCTGCGGGACGGTTCGATTCAATGTGTCGTTTCGACAAACGCCCTGGAACTTGGGGTTGATATCGGTCAGCTGCAGGCTTGCATCATGACGGGCTATCCCGGGAATATCGCCAGCGCATGGCAACAGGCCGGACGGGCTGGAAGACGCCAGGACGAGTCTTTGGTCGTGTATGTAGCGCAGTCGACGGCACTGGACCAATACATTATAAATAATCCGGCTTATCTATTGGATCAATCTCCGGAAGAAGCGAGAATCCATCCGGAGAACATCATCATTTTAATGGATCATTTGAAATGCGCTTCTTTTGAATTGCCTTTTTCGACAGATGAAATGTACGGAGAATTTGAAGTGCAGGAATTGCTTGAATATCTGCAGGAACAAGGCGTGCTGGTCCGCACTTCCGATCGCTGGCATTGGATGAGCGACCGGTTTCCGGCACATGATATTTCATTGCGGTCAGCCTCACAGGAAAATGTGGTCATCATTGACCAGTCAGTCCCCGCTGATACGCGGGTGATTGGGGAAATGGACCGCTTCAGCGCGTTGACATTATTGCATGAAGAAGCGATCTATCTTCACCAGGGAACCCAGTTCCAAGTTGAAATTTTGGATTGGGAAGAAAAGAAAGCTTATGTGCGGGAAGTGGATGTGGATTATTTCACAGACGCCAATCTGGCAGTTGAGTTAAAAGTGATGAGTGAAGATAAAACAAAAGATATGCAAAGATCAGAAGTTTTTTATGGCGATATTGCGGTACTGGCGATGCCGACCATCTTCAAGAAAATCAGATTTGATTCGCATGATAATATCGGTT
This sequence comes from Planococcus sp. RAB007_Raresut, assembly GCF_057369535.1. Classification (NCBI taxonomy): domain Bacteria; kingdom Bacillati; phylum Bacillota; class Bacilli; order Caryophanales; family Caryophanaceae; genus Planococcus; species Planococcus sp. RAB007_Raresut. The sequence goes on along the minus strand of NZ_JBXYIF010000001.1, from coordinate 160,395 downwards.
CCGGACCTATATCCTTGCCTGCCGAAGAACTTCACACTTCTTCGACGTGGCTGAGTTTCAGCAAACCGGATGGATTTTCGGATTCGGAATTATCGGATATGATGACCGGCGCGGCATATGCCATCGAATCATTCATCCCGATCTTCGTATCCTGTGACCGCCGTGATGTGCATGTCGTGCCACAGGTGAAATCGCCGCACAACGATTTGCCTTCTTTCTTTATCCACGATTCCTATCCGGGGGGCATCGGCATCAGTGAGCGGATTTATGATATGTGGCTGCCGCTGCTTGAAAAGGCGAGAAGCCATGTAGCGGAATGTCCTTGCCTTGATGGCTGTCCATCATGTATTGGGGCACAGGATGCAATGATCAATATGAAGGAAAATGTCATCAGATTACTCGACGAGCTTCGCGAAGAGAGGTGATAGCCGATGTCGTTCGAAAATAAACTGCTGCAGATGAAAGGCATGCTGAAAAAAGACACAGGCGCCAAATCGAAATCGAAAACACCCAAACAGGGAAAGCAGCGCCCGCTGCATGAAGACAGATGGCGGGATATCGGCCTTGAACTGGTAGAAAACGAATTCGGATTCGTTTTTAAAAAGGTGATACGCTATCCTTTTGAGACACGTCATGGAAATAGCACCTTAAATGAATTGGACAGGGTCCTGTCAGCTTGGGAGAATGTTGAATTTGACCATCCGTTCAAGTTGAAGAAAGAAGAGCGCATCCTGTTTTTTGACACTGAAACGACTGGCTTAAGCGGCACAGGAGCATATATATTTCTTGTGGGATTATTGGAGCGGACGGACGAAGGATTTGAAATGGTCCAGTATATTATGCCGGATCCTTCCAATGAAGCCGCCTTTTTGTACGAAACGGATTTGTGGCGATCAGAAGATCCAATCATTTTCTCCTATAATGGAAAAAGTTTTGATTGGCCGCAGCTGACATCAAGATGGACGATGCACCGAAATATTTTGCCGAAACTGAAAACCCTGCGGCAAATCGACCTATTCCATGGCACAAAAAGAATATGGAAAAACGAATTGGCGAGGATGAAGCTGAGCACCATTGAAGAAGAAAAGCTTGGTTTCAGCAGGGAAGGCGATGTCCCTGGATTTCTGATACCAGCCATCTATTTGGATGCTGTCAAAAGCGGATACCCGGAAGCACTGGATAAAGTCCTGTATCACAATGAATTGGATATTCTTTCACTCGTTTCCCTTTATATACTGTCATCAGATCTTTTGATGGAAGATTTGGAATCTGAAACATTCGGTGCTTATACGAATATAGGGAAATGGTATGCGGACTTGAAACAATTTGACCAAAGCGCTGCCTATCTTGAACACGTTACAGCTGAACGGGGAGCTTCTTCAGCACTGGCCCGTTATTTTCTGGCGATACAGCGGAAACGCAGCGGCCAATATGAAGAAGCCGTAAAGCTGTTTACGGAAGCGGCACCGAACTTAAAGGGGCCAGTCGAAGTGGAAGCCTGGATACATGCGGCTAAATTATATGAACATCAATTGAAAGATTACGACAAGGCGTTAATTATGGCAGGCTTTGCAAAAGAGTCCAGCAGCCATGCAAAGGTCAGAAAATCGCTTGTCCAGGACATCGATAAAAGAATAGCCCGCCTGGAAATAAAAAAACAAAAAATTCGTCCTTCAAATGAGAAGTTTTAAAACACAAAAATAATGCTTATGATATACTTACCATAAGCAGTCTTTTATGGAAGGACGATTAAAATGGACAATAAATTCACAGCTAAAGATATTTTAGAAAAAGATTTTAAAACAGGTATGCGAGGCTATAACCAGGATGAAGTCGACCACTTCCTTGATGATATCATTCAGGATTATGAAGTGTTCACGAAGAAAATCGATCAGTTAATGAACGAAAACAAGCGTTTACGTGCTGAATTGGAAGACGCTCCGCGCAAGCAGGCGACTCCTGCACCAGGTACAACGAATTTCGATATTCTGCGCAGACTTTCCCATTTGGAAAATCACGTCTTCGGCAATAAACTGAACAACGAGTAATACTCTTTGTTTTATTGCCTGGAATGCAGTATACTTATGTAGCCATTGGAATTCTGGCAATCGCTCCGGCTACCGGCCGGAGAGGAAAGTCCATGCTCACACGGACCTGAGACGGCCGTAGTGATCGCGCTTAGCGAAACAATAAGCTAAGGCAGCTTAACAGCTGACGGCGGGTAGAACGCCTAAGTCTTCGGATATGGCCGAAATACCCTGAAAGTGCCACAGTGACGGAGCTGCATAAGAAATTATGCAGGTGGAACGAGGTAAACCCCGCGAGTGAGAAACCCAAACTATGGTAGGGGCACTTTTCCGGAGGAATTGAACCGAGGAAAAGGCAGGCATCGCCTGCAGATAGATGATTGCCTTCCAAGTGTACAAGGCGAAAGCCGTTTGAGTACGTGGAAAACAAAACATGGCTTATAGAATTTCTGATGGTCTTAAATTGCAATTAAAAAAAGCTCTCCCCAGGGAGGGCTTTTCTTATGATTACAGATAGAAGAGGATGCGGTGTCTTTGGCTGATCAGCGATTTGTTGAAATGGAAAAGCTTTCGATTTCAGGATTTCCCCTTGAATTATCCGAAAAAGTATTTCAGAAGGTTTCGGAAGGAATTATGATTACCGATCTTTTCAAAAGAATTTTGCATGTTAATCCGGCTTTTGAAATTGTAACGGGATTCCAGCGGGATGAAGTTATCGGCCATACGCCGAAAATTTTACAGTCAGGCATCCATAAAAGTGATTTCTACCAAAGTATGTGGGCAGAAGTCCAAAATAAGGGCGAATGGCAAGGCGGAATATGGAACAGGCGTAAAAACGGGGAAATTTATCCTGAATGGCTTAATATCATGGCAATTCGTGATGCTGGCGGGGAAATCCGGAATTACTGTGGCATCTTCACGGATTTGACCGACCGGAAATCTGCTGAAAAAGAACTTAAGGAAATGGCGTTGACTGATTCTCTCACCGGTGTATCAAACCGCTATGACTTTGCGGAACGGATGCAGCAGCTTTTGAAGACTTCCGAAAAATACAAAATTACCCATTCCCTGCTATTCCTTGACCTTGACCGTTTTAAACAAATCAATGATTCTCTCGGTCACGATATTGGGGATCTCCTGCTGGTTGAAGTTTCACAGCGCATCCGTGAATTGATAAAAAACAAAGATATAATCGCCCGGTACGGAGGCGACGAATTCGTTATCGCCTTATCGGCAATCAAACATCCTAGGGAAGCCGCACATCTGGCCGAAAGCATCATAGAGGCTCTCGGCCGGCCATTCCTTTTGAATGAAGAAGAAGTCTATATATCCACGAGCATAGGAATTTCACTCTACCCCAATGATGGGCAGACGACGGATGAATTATTGCGAAAAGCGGATAAAGCGATGTATTTTTCCAAGGAAAATGGCAGAAACCAATTCTGTTTTTTCCATGATGAATTAAAGCCATCCTCAAAAAGGCATGTCATCATTGAAAGTGAATTGCGCAAAGCAATAGAGTTGAAAAGCGTTGAAATGGTCTACCAACCGAAAATTGACATTAGAAATAATCGAATAACCGGTTATGAGGCTCTTGTCAGATGGGAAAGCGAAAAATTGGGTCAGGTATCACCGGCTGAATTTATCCCGCATGCGGAAGCTACGGGATTAATCGCACCATTAAGTGAACTTATCTTCGAGAAAGTCTGTGAAGACTTTATACAGTTCGATATGGAACGCGGCAATGGATTTCCGATTTCCATAAATATATCAGGCATACATTTTCAGCAAAGCCAGTTTGTTTCAACTTTAAAGGCAGTGTTTGAAAGAATGAATTGCCAGCCTTCTTTTTTTGAACTCGAACTAACGGAACATACAATTATGGCCAGTGGAACAGAAACAGCCGATAAATTGAACGAACTTAAAAACCTCGGCTTTAAAATTTCGGTAGATGATTTTGGCACCGGCTACTCATCCTTAAGCTACCTTCATCGTTTTCCGATTGATTATTTAAAAATTGATCGGAGTTTTATAAGCAACATCAACAGCATCAAAGAAAACGAGCTGATTGTCAACGCGATTATCAATATGGCCTCCAGCCTTAATATGGATGTCATTGCCGAAGGTGCTGAATCGAGTGAACAGGTCGAATTGCTTCGCAGACTTGGCTGTGGTATTGTTCAAGGATATTATTTCAGCAAGCCGATGCCTGCCGAAAGCATCAGTTACTATATGGAAGAATGGAACATCAGTCAACAGGAAAGGGTGTAAGTATGGCTACATATAAATTGTTAGCGACTGCTGCAATGGGCCTTGAGTCAATTGTCGCCAGTGAAGTGAAAGACATGGGTTACGAAACACAAACTGAAAACGGCAAAGTTTTCTTCGAGGGAGACGAGCGGGATATTGCCAAAACGAATCTATGGCTGCGTACAGCGGACCGTGTAAAGATTATTGCGGGTGAATTCAACGCGTTTACTTTCGATGAGTTGTTCGAGAAGACAAAAGAAATTGAATGGGAAAAATTCCTGCCGGTGGACGCGGAATTTCCGGTGCAAGGAAAATCGGTGAAATCGACACTGCACTCAGTGCCTAATTGCCAATCCATCGTTAAGAAAGCGATTGTCGAACGATTGAAAAAAGCTTACCACCGCAACTCTTTCCTGGATGAATCAGGTCCACGCTTTAAAATTGAAGTATCTATCTTAAAAGATAAAGTGCAATTGTCCATCGATACAAGCGGCGCAGGCTTGCATAAGCGAGGCTATCGTGTCGATCAGGGTGAAGCGCCATTAAAGGAAACACTTGCAGCAGCTCTCGTGAAATTATCACGTTGGACGCCTGACCGTCCGTTTGTCGACCCGTTTTGTGGGTCTGGAACTATAGTTATAGAAGCGGCAATGATCGGTCAAAATATCGCACCGGGCTATAACCGTGAATTTGACAGCGAAAAATGGCCGTGGATCGGTGAGGACATCTGGAATGAAGTTCGGGAACAGGCAGAAGAAATGGCGAATTATGACCAGCCATTAAATATTCTGGGTACCGATATTGACCATCGGATGGTTAAAATTGCCGAGCAAAATGCGCTTGAAGCTGGATTCGCTGATATCATCCAGTTCGAACAGCGACAAGTAAAAGACTTTAAAACCACCGAAGAGAATGGCGTTGTTATCGGTAACCCGCCTTATGGTGAACGAATCGGCGAAATTGAAATTATTGAAGAGATGATCCAGGACATGGGAAATATTTTTTCAAAACACCCGACTTGGTCTGTTTATATCCTGTCTTCAATGGGCAGATTTGAATCGCTTTACGGGCAGCCGGCTACGAAAAAAAGAAAATTATTCAACGGCTTCATACGCACGGACCTGTTCCAGTTCTGGGGAGAACGTCCGAAAAAATAAAAATGATGAGACGGAAGAGCATCAGCTCTTCCGTTTCTCTGTGAGGAGAGTTTATGAGACAACCAATACCATTTCCGTTATCGAAAGATAAAACATTCTTTGAGTCTTTGAATGATTGGATCGGAGACGTTTTTTACGATGAGCTGCCGGAAAAAGGATACGATCTTCGCGATGAACAGATCTTTATGGCTTTTCAAATGGAGAAAGCCTTAAAAGAAAAATCGGTAATGTTTGCGGAAGCAGGCGTAGGCACAGGGAAAACGCTTGCCTATCTGCTTCCGGCAATCGCCTACGCCAGATATACAGGAAAACCGGCGTTAATTTCCTGCGCCGATGAAACACTGATTGAACAGCTTGTTAAAAAAGGCGGGGATATTGACCGTTTGGATGAGCTCTTTAACTTGAACCTGGATGTCCGGCTGGCAAAATCACGTGACCAATATCTATGCCTGCAGCGACTCGAAGGTGCAAAGAAAAGAAGCGGAGCGGATTTTCTGGATGACATAGAATCCAGGCTGCCGGAATTCGTCAACAAAACGTTTTCATTGCAGAACACCTATCCCTACGGTGAACGTTCCAGTTTTCCGGAAATCAATGACGATCAGTGGCAGCAGGTCAACTACCACCCGATCCAAAACTGTGCAGCTTGTGAACTGCGCAATAAATGCGGTCAGACCATACACCGCAACCATTACCGGGAAGCGACTGATCTCGTCATCTGTTCCCATGATTTCCTGATGGAGCATCTGTGGACAAAAGAAACACGTATCCGGGAAGGACAGACACCGCTATTGCCTGAGTTCTCCCAAATCGTTCTTGATGAAGGCCACCTCTTGGAATTCGCGGCTCAGCGAGCTTTAACATATGAAGTTCAGGAAAGCACACTCCTTGATGTCACAGAAAGTATACTGGCAGATAATGTCCGTGAAAAGACCTTGAACATGATTGAAGAGACGATCGATCTGCATAACGAATTTTTCCTCTTGCTCCGGAAAAACATAGTGGCAAGTGATGAAGACCGAAAGGCGATTAGCAGAGATCCGGCGTTGATCAGTTTAGGCAAAGGGCTGGTCAATCACATTAATCTCTTATTAGAGGAATTTGTTTTTGAAGGTGAATTATTTACAATCCCTGAATATGAATTGCGTCTGGCGGAAGAGTTCTTTGAGAAATACATCTTCTCGATGGGTTTATTCACGGAAGAGGGAGACGCAGTGCACTGGCTCGAAATAAAAGATGACATTGAAACACTGGTCATCATGCCTCGTCTGGTGACAGATATTCTGGACGAAAAACTTTTCGATGGAAAAGTGCCGATCATTTTTTCATCTGCGACATTATCCATTAAAAAAGATTTCAGCTATTTGTCGGACAGCCTGGGCATTGATAAATACCAGTCATTTACTGTACCTTCGCCTTTTGACTATGAAGATGTCATGAAAGTGCTGAAACATCCACTGGAACAGCGGGATAAATTCCAACGTGCCTATGATTTACTGTCGAGTGGAGAACAGACACTGATTTTATTCAAATCGAAAATGGATATGGAGAATTTCAAGCAATCATTGCCGCTTGACCATGCTTATAAAATTGAGTTCGAAGGTGATCGTGAATTATCTACCGTCGTCAAGGATTTCCAAGATGCCAAATTCCAGGTGCTTTGTTCTTACCATCTGTGGGAGGGGCTGGACTTGCCGAAAGATGCATTGACAAAAGTCATCATAGTCGATTTGCCGTTCCCGCCACAGGATCCCGTTTTTGAAGCAAAACGGAAATTCAGCTCCAATCCGCTTGAAGAAATCGATCTTCCATTCATGCAGCTCAGAATTCAGCAGGGCATCGGGCGATTGATCCGTACGTCTGAAGACCACGGCGAAATCCACTTGTTGTTAAATGATGATGAACTGACTCTTGAGCACCTTTGGCAAGAGGTGTTGCCGGTCACTGCTCAAAATTTTCTAAAATAGTAATCCATTCATGATATAATAGACCCATTCGACAAAGGGGGATTTATATGTCATTGGAAACGCAATTTACGGATCATATGAAAAAACTGAAAGCTTATAATGAAGCTGTATCACTGCTTTATTGGGATTTGCGCACCGGCGCACCGAAAAAAGGTGTCGATTTGCGTTCAGAAACAATTGGTGTGATTTCTTCTGATATTTTTATTATGTCAACTTCAGATGAATTCGGTGAGCTGATAACTTCACTGGAAGCGAAAAAAGAGGAGCTGGAACCGGTGATGCTTCGATCTGTGGAAGAAGCGCGGAAACAGTATGATTTAAGCAAAAAGATTCCAGCTGATGAATACAAGGAATTCGTGATCCTTCAATCCAAAGCTGAATCTGTTTGGGAAACAGCCAAAGATACAGATGACTTTTCTTTATTCCAGCCTTATCTTGAAAAGATGGTGGCTACGACGAAAAAGATGATCGGCTATTGGGGAGAAAAGAACGGCAGTGCCTACAATACGCTGTTGGATCAATATGAACCTGGCATGACTACTGAAATTCTGGATGAGGTATTCGGCGACTTGCGCAGCCGCATCATCCCACTGGTGCAGAAAATTGCCGATTCACCCAACAAACCACAGACAGATTTCCTGTATCGCCAGTTTCCGAAAGAGGCACAGGAAAGTTTCAGTGATAAGATTCTGGAGCAGCTTGGCTATGATTTCGATGCCGGACGGCTCGACGAAACGGTGCATCCTTTCATGATCGGCATCAATCGCCAAGACGTTCGGATCACGACTAAATATGATGAAAAGGATTTCCGTACGGCAGTATTCGGCACTATCCATGAATGCGGACATGCATTATATGAACAGAATATCGGGGAAGAGTTAAGTGGAACATTAGTGGAGACTGGCGCATCTATGGGCATTCATGAATCCCAATCGTTATTTTTCGAGAATTTTGTCGGCCGCAGTGAAAAATTCTGGGAAAAGAATTATGAGATGTTAAAAATGTTTTCACCGGAACAATTCGGACAGGTGTCACAGGAAGAGTTTATCCGTGCTATCAATGAATCCAAGCCTTCACTCATCCGTATTGAGGCGGACGAACTGACTTATGCACTTCATATCATGATCCGCTACGAGTTGGAGAAAGGGCTGTTCAATGGCGATTTGGAAGTGAAGGACCTGCCGCAGCTATGGAATGATAAATATGAAGAATATCTTGGTGTCCGCCCTTCCAACAATTCTGAAGGCGTGTTACAGGATGTCCATTGGGCTGGCGCAAGCTTCGGATACTTCCCATCATATGCGCTCGGCTATATGTATGCAGCGCAGTTCAAGAATGCCATGTTGAAGGACCTGCCGAATTATGATGAACTTTTGGCTGCAGGAGATATTGCACCAATCCGGAACTGGCTGACAGAGAATGTGCACAAACATGGTTCGATGAAAAAACCTCTCGAAATTTTGGAGGAAGCGACCGGTGAAGGGCTGAATGCAGAGCATCTGGCGAAATACCTGGAAGAGAAATATTCAAAAGTCTATCAATTAGCTTAATATGTATGCTAATGCCGTCCCGGCTGCAATCGGGACGGCTTTTTTTTATTTATGACGAAACTGTAAGATTAGCGTCATCTTCAGTAAATGCTGGCTTTTTATATCCGTCCTATACTGAAGACATCCCAGACTGATCCTGATAATTAACTGTGGATGTAAAAAATATGATTTGAGGAGAGAAGATCATGAAAAAAATCACATTATGGATAACGGCATTATGTGCGGGGGCGATAATTTTGTCAAGCTGCAATATTTTAGACAAAGCAAATGGAATTATCCTTTACGGGGATGAAGAAAAAGTTTTGGCCTCGCTTAAAGAAGAGCATAAAGGCCAAATTGAAAAAGATTCACTTTTGGTAAAACTTATGGAGGCTGACGGAGAACGGCTGCTGATCATGGATGTAACTTCTGCACGATATCTGATCGACAAGGAGTTGCTGAGAGAAGTGGAGGATGGCAAAGATAGTGAAGCTGTTCCATCACTTCCCGAGATAGCAGAAGGCGAAGCGATTCTTTTTGCCAAAAAAGCTGACAGTAACATCCATTTAGACAGCTTGGCAGTTCAGGTGAACTATGAGGGGAACGTCATTATTGGTGACGGCCGTGTGTATGCAGACTTTTTTTTAGTTCTAGCTGATGAGGAATTTCAGGAATTTGAAGCCGATGAGAAAACGATGGGTATTATTCAATATAATAAAGACCCGGATGGCATCGGCGGCTTTGATGTCGAAAAAGAACAGCTGGTAAAGATTGAAGGGTGACAGAATCGTTTTATTTTCCTGAAAGAATCTTTTCCTCTGCCCATCTAATTGAATCGTGGCGGGACAATTACCGGAATTTTCGATTATAATAGGAGCCGGAGGCGATAAAATGTTGAAGTCATTCAGTTTAGAAGGAAAAACAGCAATTGTGACAGGTGCGGGTAAAGGGATCGGCCAGGCTATTGCGCTGGCAATAGCGGAAGCAGGCGCCAACGTTATGCTTGTTGCACGGACGGAATCAGATTTGCAGAATGTAAAGGAACTGATCGGCAATGACCGGACAGAATATGCAGTTGCTGATATAACCGACCGGAGCCAAATTCGCCGGGTGGTTGAAAATACGATGGAACGATTTGGCGCAATAGACGTTCTTGTAAATAATGCAGGCATGAACATCCGTTCAAAGCTGATGGATGCGACGGATGATGAATGGCATAAGATTATGGATACTAACGCCCAAAGCGTTTTCATGTTTTCACAGGAAGCAGCAAAGAAAATGCAGAGTGGCGGCTCGATCATCAATATCAGTTCAGTCGGCGGTGAGCGGGCATTAAAAACAGGTGTCGTGTATGCCGCATCAAAAGCAGCCATCATCCAGATGACTCGTGTAATGGCAATGGAATGGGGCGAGAAGAATATTCGTGTCAATGCCATCGGTCCTTGGTATTTCCGGACGCCTTTGACGGAAAAACTGTTGAACGACAAAGAATATCTGGATTCGATTTTGGCTGTGACCCCGATGAAGCGCGTCGGTGAACTTCCGGAAGTTGCCACGCCGGTCGTGTTCCTGGCATCAGAAGCATCCAGCTATATAACGGGCCAGACGCTGTTTGTAGACGGAGGCATGTCGATACATGGGTTTTCTTAAGAAAAGCGGAAACAGCCGTTCAGCTCTGACAGGCAAGAGATGGCTCAAATGGAATTTGAGCCATCTCTTTGCGACGAAGCAGCGCAGCGATGCAGGAGCAATAAGATTTTAGATGATTTGGTGAGGTGGCGCTTTATGCCACGCAGCTGGGCTGACTTATGACCGAAGAGTTGGCTGTTGGAGACTGGACAGAGAAAAGCGGAAGCGCCCGTTCTGCCCCGACAAGCAATAGATAGTTCAAAGGTAAAATGAGATATCTATTGCTATCGAGAGAGAAAGATTAGAAACCGATATTCCGCAAAACAGCTCCGCTTTCCTGGTGGCTCGCGCTGAGCTAACTCGGTCTTGTTCCACTTCGCCCGAGTGGATCTCAGCACTTCGCTTGGTCACCTGGGAGTCTTCGCTGTTTTGCTCCATATCTTTAGATCACTTTCTATATAAGGTATTCGCATCAACTTGTTTCTAGTATAGAAGTGGATGCTTTATTCCGATACATCATTAGAATGAAGTGACAGACGGTGACTCCTGCGGGAGCAAGAGCGTGTCCTAAGACCCCGCAAGAGCGAAGCGATGAGGAGGCTTAGGCCGCTCCCCGCGGAAAGCATCCGTCTAAAACGGAATGATTATAGAAGTTTCCGGTTTCTCGACAGCTTGAATTAGCCAAACGTAACTTAGACCATCTCATTGCGACGTAGCAGCGGAGGCGCCCGCTCAGAGTGAAATGACTTCAGTAAATGGAAATTCAAACACATCCTCTCCTTAAATGGAGGGGATGTTTTTCGTTTATCGCGATAAATGGTATGATAAAAGGAGTATAAAATGAAGGGGATACCGGAATATGACAGCTTTGGACCATCATAATGAATTAATAGAAACTGCGCGGCTGCACCGCATCTTTGAAGAGAATGACGACACTGACCGTGCAGCGAAAGCGAAATTGTTCGGAAAGAAAATATTGAAAAATCAGTTCATCATCGGTTTTGCGGGACATTTTTCTTCGGGAAAATCATCCATGATCAACGCATTGACTGGCGAAACTTTATTGCCATCAAGTCCGATACCGACCAGTGCCAATATCGTGAATGTGCACAAAGCGGATTCGGATTTTGCGATTGTCAACAAAACAGAAGGGAAACCGGTTTATTTTCCTGAGAATTATGATTTTGAAGCCGTTAAGCAATATTGCAAAAGCGGCGATGTCACTCAGATTGACATCGGCCATAAAGATTCAGTTTTGCCGGACGGTGTAAGCGTCATGGATACTCCGGGAGTGGATTCAACAGATGACGCCCATAGGATTTCCACTGAATCTGCACTTCATATCGCGGACATGGTTTTTTATGTAATGGATTATAACCATGTGCAATCCGAACTGAATTTCAACTTCACGAAAGAACTGCAAAAATACACAGACCTTTACTTGATCGTCAATCAAATCGACAAGCATCAGGACAGCGAATTGGATTTTCCCGCATTTAAAAAATCCGTAGCAGACTCTTTTTCTGCATGGGGTGTTGAACCAAAAGGAATATTTTTCACTTCATTGCGTGATTTTAAAATGGAAGGCAATGATTTTGAAGCAGTGAAAAGCCTCGTCTCTTCTTCAATGGAAGGCTGGGAAGGCAATGTCGGCAAAGCTGCGGAATCCGCGCTTTCTCAACTGAAAGATGAACATCTTGATTTTTTGGAAGATGAGAAAATGGAGAGGCTGGAGTCTTTTTCGAATGTACTGAGTCCGGAAGAATGGGAAATGCGGGAAGAAGTTAAAGCTGAAACGAATAAAGTGGAGCGGCGTTTATCCGTACAGGATTTTGAAAGCTGGAAAGGCGATTTCGAAAAGAACCGTAAAGAAATGCTTGAAAATGCCAATATCATGCCCTATGAACTGCGCAATTCCTTAACGCTTTATCTTGAATCCATGCAACCCGATTTCAAAGTGGGAATGCTGTTCAGCGGCAAAAAGACGGAAGCGGAACGTGATGCCCGCAGGGACGATGTCAAAGAAAAACTTGGAACAGTGATTCCGTCGCAAATTACAGTCCATTTGAAAAGATTGATGAAATCCGCTTTGAAAGATGCGGCTTTATTGACTGATGCCGATTCCTTGGCAATCGATGATATGGAACTCGAAGTGCCGTTTTCGGTCGTTGAGGATCAAATGCCAAAAGGTGTCCTGATTACAGGAGATACGGTACTTAACTTTGCCAATAGTTTAAGTGTCGCCATTCAGCGGTGGTTTATAAAAGAAACTGAAAGTTGGAAAAATGCCCAGAAAGAGAAATTTGAATCGCTTTCTGAAGATGCAGGCACAGAAATCGGCATGAAAGCCGAAACACTGAACCAGAAATTGCTCGCCATCAGAACGCTGGAAGAAATGGATGAAAGAATAGAAAAAGTGGAGCGCGCATATTCTGCCATGCTGCCGAACCAAAAGGTTTCCGCGGAAACTCTATTAGAGGATTGGCGCAAAGAATTCCAGGCATCCACAGATGAGATGATCGAGTTTGATCCATCGATGCTAGCCGATAAAGAAGCTGCCCAAAGAGAGGAAGAACAGCCGCCTGCGCAATCTTTGGATATCAATCAGCATGATGAGGATTTTGTACTGAAACGTGCTTTAAGTACAGCTTCAGCTCTTGGACCCATCAGAGGTTTTGAAGAAACAGCCGATTACCTGAAAAGAAAAGCATCCAGACTGGAAGGACAGGAATTCACCATAGCATTATTCGGTGCATTCAGCGCAGGAAAATCTTCATTTTCAAATGCGCTGATGGGAGAAACTGTCTTGCCTGTCTCTCCTAATCCGACGACAGCGACGATCAACCGCATCCGTCCAGTAAGTGAAAATCATCCTCACGAAACGGCCGATGTCCGTTTGAAGACCGTTCAGGAAATGACGGAAGATGTACGCAATTCCTTTGAGATATTTGGTGTTAAAGTTCAGACATTGGATGATGCTTACCGAAAAGCTGACGAACTTCCGGAAGCTGGCGGAACCGAGCAGCAAGTGCACAAATCCTTTATTGAAGCGTTCAAAGCTGGTTATCGCAATTTTAAAGACCGTCTCGGAGAAACCATCAGGACCGACCGGGGAGAGTTCGGTTTATATGTTGCTAAAGAAGAACGCAGCTGCTTTGTGGATGAAATCGATTTTTATTATGATTGCGAATTAACAAGGAGCGGTGTTACATTAGTCGATACGCCTGGTGCGGACTCGATTAATGCCCGCCACACGAATGTAGCGTTTGAATATATCCGGAATGCGGATGCTATTTTGTTCATTACTTATTATAATCACGCGTTTGCAAGAGCAGACAGAGAATTCCTGATTCAACTTGGACGTGTAAAAGACGCTTTCGAAATGGATAAAATGTTTTTTGTTGTAAATGCCATCGATTTAGCTCAAAACAAAGAAGAACAGGAATCGGTTGAGAATTATGTAAGAGAGGAACTGCAGCGATTCGGCATCAGATTTCCTCGATTATTCGGTGTTTCCAGCCTTCAGGCGCTGAAAAATCGCCAGCAATCAGGAATGCCGGAATTCGAAGATGCTTTCCAGCACTTCCTGAAAGATGAATTGAAAGGGATGGCTGTCCAATCACTTGCTGAAGAAGAGCAAAAAACGGTTGCCCGTTTCCAATCCCTGATTGAACATACCGATGCCAATATGTCCCGTAAAGAGGAGCGGTTGGCGGAACTCAAGATTTTGGAACAGCAGCTCCGCAAACAATTCGCGGATTCACCTGCACCGGTTATGATCAAAGATGCGATTCAGGAACTTAGTGAGTTATTATATTATGTAAATCAGCGCGTGTTCTACCGATTTAATGATTTTTTCAAGGAATCATTCAATCCATCATTATTTGCTGGAAAATCGGCACAGCAAGCTATAAACACAGCTTTGCATGAACTGGTTGAAATGACTGCCTTTGATTTCGAACAGGAAATAAGGGTTACTAATTTCCGTCTCGCTCAGCGAATCACGAAAAATATTGAAAACCGTTTCCGGGATGAAACAGATAAACTGCGGGGACAAAATCCTGATTTTTCTTTCACGCCTTATGAAGTTGCAGAAGCGTCGATGCTTGAACCTGATAAGGCATTTACAGGCACAGATTATTCTTCTGTAAAGTCTTATTATCGAAACAACAAAAGCTTTTTTGAGAAAAATGAAAAAGAAAAATTGCGTGATGCATTGCAGGCATTAATGGAACCGGACGCCAGTGTTTATCTCGAGAAAGAGAAGCGGAAATTATCCGAATGGGCAGAGTTCTGGATCGAGCAGGAGGCTGAAGGGTTGAGGCAGCATATTATCCGGCAGGGCACTGATCAAATCGACTCAGAACGGACCTTATTGCAGCAAGAAGAAAAATTGGCTCAATGGAAAGAAATTTATACAAATTTGATAAGCGAAAGGGTGTAGGAGATGAAAGTTTTCATCGAAACATTGGAAACGGATAAATATCGCTGGATTGATACCCGGTATGAACTTGGGAAACCTGAAATGGGGAAAACTCTCTATCAGCAGGAGCACATTAAAGGTGCCATCTACTGGGATCTGGAAAAAGATATGAGTGACATGTTATCTGAGGCCGGCCGGCACCCGATGCCTTCTCATGAAAAATTGACGGAATTGATTCGTGCAAGTGGACTCACATCTGACGATCATATTGTCGTCTACGATCAAGGAGGCGCACCTTTTGCAGCAAGAGCTTGGTGGTTATTGAAATATTGCGGTTTTGAAAATGTCTTTATCAGCAAAATGGGCTTTTCAGAAATGAAAGAAAAAGGAGCGGCAGTATCGCAAGAAATCCTTGAACTATCTCCTTCAAACTATGTGCCTGAATTTAACAGCGAAATTTACGCTGACCGTCAATACGTTAAAAATGTGATTAAAGGCGAAGAACTGGGTATACTTCTTGATGCAAGATCTCCTGAGCGCTATTCGGGAACCGAAGAACCACTGGACCGGGTAGCCGGAAGAATCCCGGGGGCGCATAATTTTGACTGGAGCCAGCTGGTTCACCACGGCAAACTGGATACCGACGTGGACTTCTCTTCCGTAATTCAGCCCAACGAACCTGTAGTTGTTTATTGCGGAAGTGGAGTTACGGCAGCTCCTTTATACGCAATGCTTGCGGAAAAAGGCTATGAATCACTGCGTCTTTACACAGGCAGCTATTCCGACTGGATAACTGATCCGGAAAACGAAGTGGAAATTGACCGGGAGGAACATCCTGAAGCCGCGGATGAAGATACCCGCGAAATTCTAGCCAAGTTGATCGAAGAAGGATACAGCGGGGAAATGCTGATGAAGAAATTTGAATACGAAAAATCCCTGCTGCAGGACAAGAAGTAAAGCAAGTAGGAATTTCGAAAAAGGGGTACCGGAAGAAATCCGGTACCCCTTCAGCTTTTTGAGAAAGAAAGCCAGGAAACCGATATTCCGCAAAACAGCTCCGCTTTCCTGGTGGCTCGCGCTGAGCTAACTCGTGCTCGTTCCACTTTGCCCGAGTGGATCTCAGCACTTCGCTTAGTCACCTGGGAGTCTTCGCTGTTTTGCTCCATATCTCTGTTAGCCTTCTCTAAATGGAGTAGCTTAATAGGTTTATATAATATAGAAAGATGTTCATAATGATTCTGCATGAATCCAGAATGAAGCGCTAGGCGGTGACTCCTGCGGGAAAAAGAGCGAGTCCTGAGACTCCGCAGAGAGCGAAGCGAACGAGGAGGCTCAGGCCGCTCCCCGCGGAAAGCTTCCGCCTAGAGCGCAATGATTGAAGAAATCGGCAGTTTCTCGACAAACTTAAGGGGTACCGGAAAAATATCCGGTACCCCTTTTATAATTGAAGAATATTCATGTCACCAATTTACTCATGCTTCACCAGCAGCAAGCGGATAATCTGATGATTTTCCATTTCCCGCACCGTTATGGTATGGCCCGGAAGTTCAACCTTGCCGCCTTCGGTAATTTCCGTATTCATCATCTGCACCCATCCTCCGATGGTGTCAACATCTTCACTGTCATAAAAATTCAACGCGAAGCGATCTTCAAGATCAGATAACAGCACACGGCCGTTCAGCAGATAGCGATTAGCATCAAGAACCTTTATCTCGTCCCGTTCATCTTCATCAAACTCATCACGGATTTCCCCGACAATTTCTTCGAGTATATCTTCCATAGTAATGACACCGGCAGTTCCGCCGTATTCATCAACCACAATCGCCATATGGACATGCTCTTTCTGCATTTTCACCAGTACATCCTGGATCGGCGCCATATCATGCACGAATGGGATGTCATGCATCGCAATACTCTTTTTCAAATCTTTTTCCTGTGTATAATTCGTCAGCATTTCCTTGACATTGATAAAACCGATAATATCGTCTTTGTCTCCCTGCTCCGTTACTGGATAGCGGGTGTATTGATGCTCACGTACAATTTCCATCAAGTCGCCATGATCCATTTCCATAGAAATGGTTTCCATTTGCGTACGGGGAATCATAATATCTTTCGCCATTCTTTCATCGAAGGAAAAAATATTCTGCATATACGAAAGTTCCGTTTGATTGATTTCACCGCTGTTATAACTTTGGGTCATAATGATTTTCAGGTCTTCTTCGGAATGAGCCTGCTCATAACCGACGGTTTTGATGCCGGCCATACTCAACAGCCCTTTTGAAGCGCCATGCATCAGGCGGATCGCGGGTTCCATTAAGCGGCCAAATAAATAAAGCGGCCATGCAACTTTTAAAGCGATGTTCTCAGCGTTTTGGATCGCCATCGTCTTGGGAGCCATTTCACCAATCACAACATGGAAGAATGTAATGATTGCAAATGCCACACCAAATGAAAAAATCGTGGTGACGGGTTCGTTGACATTCAGCGTTTCAAACAGCGGACGCAGCAATTGTTCAATCACAGGTTCACCCAGCCAGCCGAGGCCGAGGGCAGAAACAGTGATTCCAAGCTGGCACGCTGATAGATAATAATCCAGATTATCAATGATTCTTTTAGTGATCGCCGCGCTCCTATTGCCCTCTGAAATCAATTGATCGATGCGGGAAACACGGACTTTGATAATGGCGAATTCCGCTGCCACAAATAGTGCTGTCATCGCTATTAACAGCGACATGATGAATAAATTCAAGATAAGTAAACTGTCCAATTAATCCTCCCTTGATAGGAGGTTCACCTCTGCTTTCCAAATATGGAATCATTATAACATATCGTGCCAACTCATAAGTGTCTGGCGGTTCAATAGGGATATTTCAAAAAAATGATGAGGGATTTATTGAATATCCTGTGAATTCAACTTATGATGAATGAGAGAAAAGGAGTGAGTTCATGAAGACGGTATGGCATGGCGGCATAATTTATACTATGGCGGCAGAAGGTGAAACAGTGGAAGCTGTTCTCGTTTCTGACGGTAAAATAGAAGCAATGGGTTCACTGAAGGAATTGAAAGACAAGGCTGATCAGGAAATCGACCTGAAAGGAAAAGTACTTTATCCCGGATTTGTCGACAGCCATATGCACATGATTGGACATGGTGAAAAATTGCTCCGTGTAGACCTTTCGAAAATCGATTCTTCGGAAGACATGAAACAGCAGCTGGTTGAATCTACGGATGGTCTGGCGGCAGATGACTGGTTTATCGGAGAAGGGTGGAACGAGAATAATTTCCCCGACCGCAAAATCTTTCACCGATTGGAGCTGGATGAAATATCAACGTCTCCGATGCTGTTGAAACGTGTATGCAGGCATGCCATCCTTGCAAACTCCAGCGCGCTCGCGCTCGCAGGCATAACGAAAGATTCACCAGACCCGGAAGGCGGACTGATTGTGCGCGACGCAGATGGCGAGCCGACAGGCTATCTATTGGACGCGGCTCAGGATCTTGTAGCGAATGTTGTACCCCCAGTGAGTGTGGAGTACTTAACGAAAGCGTTACAGACCTCTGTCGATGATCTGTTGGCGTTGGGACTGACAGGCGCACACACGGAAGATATGGGCTATTACGGCCATTATTCAAAACCATTGCAGGCATTCAAGAATGTATTGGGCGGCGAAACGAAATTCCGCGCACACTTATTGCGTGCTCACAGCGCTTTCGAAGAAATGATGGAAAATGCCACATACGTGGAGCCATTTGTAGATCCGGGTCCGATGAAGATATTTGCTGACGGATCCATTGGCGGCCGCACAGCTCTTTTAAGCAAACCATATAATGATGACCCCTCCACCAGCGGGGTTGCCATCCATTCGGATGACGAATTGAAACGGCTGGTGTCAGTTGCGCGCAAACACGGTGAGGCGATAGCCATCCATGTAATTGGTGATTTGGGAATGGAGAAAGCCCTCGATGCGATTGAAGCTCACCCGGTTTCGAAAGGGAAGCGGGACCGTTTGATCCACAGCATGGTTCTTCGGGAAGATCTGGTTGACCGCATGGAAAAAATAGATGCGATTCTTGATCTTCAGCCAAGTTTCGTGACTTCGGATTTCCCGTGGGTCGTTGAACGGCTGGGAGAAGATCGTCTGGAATGGTCCTATACATGGAAAAAACTGCTCGACCGCGGGTTGATTTGTGCGGGAGGGTCAGATGCTCCGATTGAAGAAGTGGATCCCAAGCAGGGGATCTATGCTGCTGTAACAAGACGCAAACCGTATGAAACTCACGAAGGATATATGCCGGAAGAAAAGCTGAGCCGTTTTGAAGCCATTCAGCTTTATACCAGCGGCAGCGCGGCTGCCATTTGTAAAGAAGATTCAAGGGGTATACTTGCTGAAAACTACGATGCCGATTTCAGTGTTTTCGACCGCGACCTATTTGAAGGAAATGAAGAGCAAATACTCGAAGCGCAAGTCGAACTGACGATTGTAGCGGGAGAAATCATGTTTAAGAAAGGGGAATGACGATGGGGGCATACATCATTACCGGCGCCTCTAAAGGCATAGGTCTTGCTCTTAGTGAACAACTGAGCGAAAAAGGGCATCAAATTTACGGGATTGCCCGGTCTTTTACGGAAAACTGGACGGGAACCAAGTCTTTTGAATTTGATTTATTGCAAACATCACAAATTCCTGAGTTGATAGAAAAAATTTTCAGTTTTATTTCTGAGGACGTCGGCAGCATAACACTCATCAATAACGCGGGGACGATTTCGCCCATCGGCTTTGCAGGAAGCAATCATGCAGACGAAATCAGCAATAGCATCGCTTTGAACCTGACTGCGCCAATGGCAGCGAGTGGCGCCTTCATCGCTCAGGCTGCTGATTTTGCAGTAGAAAAAAGAATTGTCAACATCTCTTCAGGCGCCGCCAGACATGCTTACGAAGGATGGAGTGCCTATTGTGCCGGCAAAGCGGGACTAGACCATTTCAGTTTATGCATTGAAAAGGAATACAAAGATATCAAAACGATATCGATAGCGCCTGGCATCATCGATACGGATATGCAAGGAAGAATCCGTGAAAGTTCAGTATCAGATTTTCCAATGATTGAGAACTTCAAAGAATATAAGGAACAAGGAATGCTCAGTACACCAGAACAAACGGCTGAAAAATTGATCCGCCTTTTTGAGCGGGAAGATTTCAGGGATTTGGAAACGATAGCCGACATACGCAATTACGAATAAATGGCATATATAAAATATACTTACTGAAAGGAGCTTGTTGATGTCTAATATCCCTCCGAACATTCTGGCGCTTTTAGCGGACGCCGATCACGCTGGAGTGAACATGAATAGCCCGAAAGAGGTCGTTACCCATTTACTGGCTCATGGAGAAAAGGATTCGATCCTGTTTTTCTACAAGCCCAATAGCCTGGAATTTGATTTTGATAAATACAATGAGGCCGTTGAAATTATGAAAAAACAAAAAAATTAAGCGAAAAGGTCCCATAAGCCAAATAATTGGCATATGGGACCTTTTTCAATATTTTTATCTTCCGCCCAATAAATCGAATAGACCTCCTGCAGCACTGCCCTCGCCTTTGGAACGGCCAGCTGGGTTTTGTGGCGCTGCAGCAAATACTTTGCTCGCAAGACGGCTAAAGGGAAGAGACTGGACCCATACGCTGCCAGGACCTCTAAGAGTTGCGAAAAATAAACCCTCACCGCCGAACAAAGCAGTTTTTACACCGGGAACCATCTCGATATTGTAATCGACATCAGAGGTCATCGCCACCAGACAGCCGGTATCAACCTTCAGTACTTCACCTTTTTGGAGGTTTTTCCGGTAAAGGGTGCCACCCGCATGAATGAAGGCCATACCATCGCCTTCGAGTTTTTGCATGATGAATCCTTCTCCTCCAAAAAAGCCGGTTCCAAGTTTCCGCTGAAATTCAATTCCGATCGAGACACCTTTGGCGGCGGCAAGAAAAGCATCTTTTTGGCAAATCACTTTGCCGCCGAGTCTGCTTAGATCAAGGGGAACAATTTTGCCCGGGTAAGGGGATGCAAAAGAGACGGTCCGTTTGCCGCTCCCCTTATTAGTGAAGGTGGTCATGAACAGGCTTTCTCCTGTAATGATTCTTCTGCCGGCGCCAAGAAGCTTGCCCATAACACCGCCGCCAGTCCCATTGTCAGATCCATCTCCAAAAATTGTTTCCATAGCAATGCCATCTTCCATCATCATCAGTGCGCCTGCTTCTGCCACCACCGTTTCATTCGGATCAAGTTCGACTTCTACAAATTGCATATCATCGCCGTACAATTTGAAATCAATTTCATGGTTATTCATATTTTCCTCTCCTTTTCTACTGACTGTCACTTTCTACTATATAAGTATTTTGGCAATAAATGAATGCTTTCATGCAAAATTTACAGAAGCTTCAGATTACGCCGCTTAAATATCTTCAAGAGGTTTTCCAAGACTATATCGAATGTTCCGAAAACATGGTAAGATTTAAGAAAATCTTTTAACGAATGAGGGGTACTAATGGGAAATGTTATATCTTTGGCTATCGTAATCGTTGCAGTATTTGCGGCTTTCGCATTAAAGAAATTTTATGAGAGACCGTATATCGTAAATTTCGCGCTGGCTGCCATGCTTCTGCTGATTGTCATCAGGACTTTTATGCTGCAGCCGATCACCGGCTTAGGCTATGCGGCAATTATTCTATGTACAGTGGCTGGAATTTTCCAGGCTGTTCTCGGGATTAAAAGCTTCAAATCAACTCAACAAGTTCAAGCTTAAAAAAAGAGTCCCTTGCCGGGATTCTTTTTTTAATGAAAAAATGTGGTTTCTGAAACTATTTGGATACAAATATTATTTTTCTGATCAATTTTTCGGAATTATTAGAAAGTAGGTCTTTCATATCAATTTAAGTTTAGTATAATGAAGAATATCACATATCTTATATACATTTAATGATTGAGGAGGGGTTTTATGGAGCCAAGGAAAAGCAGAAAGGAATTCCGGAAAACAAAACAGCATTATAAAGAAACCGGATTGTCCTACGGCGTAGCTAATATGGATGCCAAGCCGCTTGACCGTGAAGGCAATAAATTTCTCGATTTTCTAGTGCATGCTTTTTTATTTTTACTCGGCGGCGTCATCTTATGCGCCATGCTTCTCGCATTACTGACCATGACTTGAAGATTTGAAAAGTAATAAGGAAGGGGGAGTTTAAATGATTCGATATCCTTCGAATGATATTAAAACGATTGGTGTAACCGCTCCTTCATCCGGAGTGGACAGAGAGCTTCATCCGCTTCTAGAGCAGACCATCAGACGGCAGCAGGAAAAAGGGTTTCAGGTAAAAGCCGGTAAGACCGCCTGGACACAGAAGAATGCAAAATCGGCACCTGCACTAGATAGGGCGCAGGAATTGATGGAAATGTTGAATGATCCTGCGGTCGATGCCATCATCCCACCTTGGGGCGGCGAATTACTCATCGAAATTCTCGAGTACGTGGACTTCGGCAGCATAACTCCAAAATGGATTCTCGGCTATTCAGACATTAGCCTGCTTCTTCTTGCAGTAACCTTGAAAACTGGAATTGCAACTGCCCATGGCACCAATATCATTGATTTGCGCGGGCCGGAAACAGATGACACAACTGCTAGATGGATTGATGTCCTATCAACTGAAAGAGGGAAAGAAATCGATCAGCAATCTTCGGAGTCATACCAGAAGAGCTGGGATCATGAAAACCCATCCCCAATGGTATTCCATTTGACTGAGAAGACGGAATGGAAGGCAGTTTCGGGGAATGAAAAGAAATTTGAAGGCAGGCTGCTGGGAGGATGCATTGACGTTATCCACCATCTTGCGGGTACTCCTTACGGCAATGTTAACGAGTTCCGACAACAGCATATTCCTGGTGAACCGGTCATCTGGTATCTCGAGAATTGTGAAATGTCGATAGCGGATTTAAAGCGTTCTTTGACTCAGCTGAAATATGCGGGCTGGTTTGAAAATTGTGCAGGCATTCTTTTTGGCAGAAGCGCCGCAAACCATCCGACCGAAGGTTACACAGCAGAGAAAATGTATAGGGATTTGGAAAACGAGCTAGGCATCCCTGTCCTCTATGATGTGGATTGCGGCCATATGCCACCACAGATTATCTTTGTCAATGGGTCTTACGCTGAAGTTGAATTTCGCGAAGGCAAAGGAAAAGTCAACCAGAAATTCATATAAGAAGGATGTAAATAGCTATGGAAATCAGAATCGTCACACCCAATGAAGCAGAGGCATATAATATTCTCAGGCTGGAAGCATTGCTGGATACGCCAGATGCCTTTGCCGTTTTATACGAAGACGCCTTAAATAAACCGATTGAAAAAACGCGTTCTCAATTGGCTTCGGAGCATTCCGTAACCTTTGGCGCATACGAAGCCGGAAAATTGATCGGGAACATGACACTGGCGCGAAACACTGTACCCAAGATGAACCACAGAGCTTCCATCGTAGCCGTTTATGTAAGTCCCGCCTACCGGGGCACTGGCGCAGCCAATGACCTTATGAAGAAATTGATGGAGTACGCTGACATGTGGGAAGGACTGGAACAGCTTGATTTGATGGTCGCAAGCCATAATTTGCGGGCTAAGCATTTTTATCTGCGATACGGTTTTGAGAAATATGGAACCGAGATTCATGCGATGAAAACAGGGGACAGATACATTGATGAAGATTTAATGGTGAAATTCATAAAGTAAATGCATTGCTGCTTGTAATCCGGAAAGTAGGTGCTATATGAGGAATTTGTCGAAGATTACCTTGTTTGTATCATTATTTTTATTAATCGGATTTCCAATGATTTTTATGATTATTTCCATGTTTACCGATCAATGGATTTATATGTTCTCCGGATCCATGCCGTCTATGCTGGCAGGAACATTTGGCATCTTCTTTATCATCCAGCAAGCCAGAAAGACAGAGGAAGAAGAGGTTTAAAGCAGACTAAACAGCTTAAACCAAAAAAGCGCGGAGAATTTCTCCGCGCTTTTTGCTGATTTAATTTGAATTTTTTACTACATTAAAGAAAACTCATTCCTCTGAATGATTGGCCAGCCATAGTTATTGCCTTCTTTTATTCTGTTTTGTGGAATATCGGTTTTCTAGCATTTAATTTTCAAAAAAACAGGTTTCACTTGGAAACCTGTTTTTTGCCCTGCATTATTTCGATGATGACGAGACCAATTGTAATTCCAAGGAACACGTTGATCAGCAACGGTTCCAGGAATTGATCGCGGAAGATGAAAGCCACGGTCAAGATATAAAAAGCGCCTTGTGCGACCTTGGCGGTAGTGGGGATTTTATCTTTTGGATACCTTACGCGCGCCAGCTGAAAGACGACGAACGATGCCAGCAGCAGTAAAAAATGCGGCCAATAAAGGTTGTCGACGGTATTATTGACGATTGCATAAATGAGAAGCGGAATTATATAAAAAAGTACAGAATTCACAAAATCACCTTTCCAGACTACTTTCTAGAATTGTCCTGCTGTTTGCCACTGAACAGCATATATAAATTATAGATGGCAAAAATAACGGCAAGCGTCACAATGACAATCGAGATGATCGGATAAACAGCTGGTCCGCTTTCCATAATTTCAATAATGCGAGTGTAAATAATCCATGGTCCAATGACCAATATGAATATATCAAGTGCAGTCCCCAATTTTGTTCTCATGATATTCCTCCATTAGCTCATACTCTCTTTATCTTATCAGAAACTGCTAATGCTTGGGGAGTGATTCCATAAAGATACAGGAATGCATGCTTTATTTTTTATTCGCGCGCAAGGCAGTACCTGCCAAATCATGGGCAGCCCGGTTCTGGGAATCAGGAATCCATTTGATGAAACAATATGAAAATGATTTGGAACGGGCCAATGCCTCGTTAAGGAGCGGTTTATATAAAGGGTTTTTGATAAACTCTTTTTCAAATGCATCGACGACCACTTTTGAATCGGATTTTATGGAGACCATTTCCGACGTCAATTCCTCGGCAAGTTCGAGCCCCTTTACCAAAGCCGTAAATTCTGCGACATGATTATCCATTTCGCCGACAAATTCTTTATGCTTGATCGAATGGCCTTCGCCGCGGATAAATACGCCGACGGCACTGACTTTTGGAGAGCCGGCTGTGGCGGCATCGATAAACACTTCAATCATAAGCTACACCTGCTTTTCATCGTTTGGTGTGATTTTTTTCGCGATATAACCGAATGGGGTATCGAGAAGGGAAACGATAAATTTCAACACGTATGTCGAAATGAAGATTTGAACCCATACATCGAATGGAAAAACGTTATAAAAAGCGATGCTGGTGAAAATCAGCGTATCGATCAATTGGCTCAGCAGGGTAGAGCCGTTATTCCGTATCCAGAATTGGCTGTCTTTCGGAAAGATTTTCCGAAGAGCAGAGAAAATCAGCACATCAATATGCTGGCTTGCCAAATAAGCAATCATACTGGCAACTGCAATTTGCGGCACCAGACCAAAGATTGTTTCAAGTGATCCGTGGGCAAAATCGCTTTCTCCAGGGATGAACTGGAGTCCGAATTGCATCGCTACAACCATGAACAGCAAAGCCGAAAATCCAAGCCACACTGCTTTTTTCGCTTCTTTTTTGCCGTACTTCTCGTTGAGAATATCGGTCGCGAGAAAGGTGGAAGCATAGAGGCTGTTTCCAAGGGTGGCGGTCAATCCGATGATTTCAATCGTTTTGGTCACCTGGATATTTGCCAGGATCGTCGACATGGCAACCCAGGCAAACAACCCGGTTTTACCAAAAAACTTATACATAATTAACAGCATTGCAAAATTGGCCACGACAAATCCGAGGCCCAAAAATTCATTGAACAAATTATTTTCCTCCTTAGTTTTGGTAAAGCGGGAGTTCACGAACCGCTTGGACAATAAAATATCCTTTGACAGTATAACTATTGTTGGAATAAAAAACAAACAAGTAGTAAAATGATGAAACGGCAATTTTATAAGAGGTGACTGTGTGAATAAATTATCGATCATAAACGAAATAGATGAAATGTTGAATACCTACTGTGAAGGTTGTTTCGTCAGGACGCAAATCCGTAAAGACGAAGGTAAAACCGCTGCACACCGTTTCTGTATCAGCAATTGCACCATCGGCACCCAACTGCAATTTTTAGGCAATGAATTGAATAAAACAGGAACAAACAAATAAAAAGCAGAAACGGAATTTCCCGTTTCTGCTTTTTCTATGCTCAATTTGAAGATTTAAGTTACTCTGAGTCCAGCTGAACTACATTTGCGGCTTGCGGACCACGATTTCCATCAATTATCTCAAACGAGACGGGTTTGCCTTCCTGCAATGTGCGAAATCCATCGCCTTTAATGCCGGTAAAGTGGACGAAAACATCGTCGCCATCATTATACTCAATAAAACCATAGCCTTTTTCCGTGTTAAACCATTTTACAATTCCCTGGTGCATGCACGTTCCCCCTCGGTATTGAGTACTTTCGTGGTACCATTAATATAGTAATAATGGATGGCTTATACTATACACGAAGCCTATGAAACCGTCAATTTCACAATAGCTAAAGAAAAAATGTGCTTAACAGACCAAGGAGCGGAAGTATGACCAAAAATATTATAAGTAAATGCAAAGAAAAAGTTAAGGGAATTTACGACACTTTCGATGCCAGCCATGATTGGCAGCATATCGAGAGAGTTTTGGCCAACTCTAACCGTATCATGGAAAAAGAATCAGCTGATCCGTTCATCGTCGAATTGGCGATTCTTCTTCACGATGTTTCTGACCCAAAATATAAAAATGATGATTCGGATCCTGAGACGGAAATTCTGGAATCATTGGGCTTATCCACCAAGGAAATGAGCCGGATCAGTGAAATCATCAGACAGGTTTCATTTAAAGGAGGCAACGGTGAGGCGCCTTCCAGCATCGAAGCGAAAGTCGTACAAGACGCTGACAGGCTTGATGCGATCGGAGCTGTTGGAATAGCGAGGACGTTTGCCTATGGAGGAGCAAAAGGAAGAAAACTTTATGATTGGGAAGAGAAGCCGAGAACAGAAATGAGCGAACAGGAATACCGCAATAAGCCGACAAGCAGCGCAACTCATTTTTATGAGAAATTATTGCTTTTGAAAAACAGGATGAATACTGATGCTGGAAGGCAAATAGCTGATGAACGCCATCAATATATGCTATCCTTTTTAGAGCAACTTAAAAAAGAAACGGATGGTAATGCATGAGCCACTTAAATATTACGAAACTGACCAAAACGGTCGGAGCCAAAACTTTATTCAAGAATGTTGAATTTTCATTATATCCAGGCGACCGTGCCGGATTGATCGGCGTCAACGGAACAGGAAAATCGACGCTGATGTCCATTATAGCTGGTGAAATGGACGCGGATTCGATTTCAATGGATCATCCGAAAAAATATGAAATCACCTATTTAAAACAAGATCCAGAATTCGATGAATCACTGACAGTACTGGAAACAGTATTCTCTGGTGAATCACCGATTCTTCAATTGAATCGATCTTATGAGCAGGCTTTATCCAATATGATGACTGACTCGAGCTCTACTGAACTTCAGGACGAATTGATGAAAATCCAGGAAGGCATGGAGCGTGAAAATGCCTGGGATATCAATGCATTGGCAAAAACCGCGCTTACGAAACTCGGCATCGATATGTTCGACCGGCCGATTGGCGAATTGTCGGGCGGCCAGCGAAAGCGTGTGGCGCTTGCCAAAGCATTGATTGAGCCTTGTGATTTGATACTGTTGGATGAGCCGACTAACCATCTGGACGCTCTGTCGACGGAATGGCTTCAGGAAACTTTGCTGCGCATGAATTCGGCAATGCTCTTTGTGACGCATGACCGTTACTTCCTGGATGCAGTTTCGACGCATATTTTTGAAATTGCCGATCAGACAATGTATACACATAAAGGGAATTATGGCGATTACTTGGAAAATAGGGCGTTGCGCGAAGAAATGGCAGCTGCTTCACAGCAGAAACTTGAAAACCGCTTCCGTTCGGAATTGAAATGGATCCGCCGTGGCGCAAAAGCTCGTTCAACAAAACAAAAAGCACGTATACAGCGCTTCGACGAAATAAAAGAAAATGTGCAGAAAGAAAACGATAATACTTCCCTGGAATTGTCGATGCAGAGCCAGCGTCTTGGCAAGAAAATCATCGAAGGTGAAAACGTCGGTATGGCATTCGGCGATAAGCAAGTCTTCAGCGAATTCGACTTCCTCTTGCAGGGCGGCGACCGAATCGGAATCGTTGGTCCCAATGGAGCCGGAAAATCCACGCTTATGAAAATCATTGCCGGTGAATACGTACCGACACAAGGCAAACTTGAATATGGCAGTACCGTAAAAATCGCCCATTTCACTCAGCATCTGCCGGAGATGAATGAATCTCAGCGCATGATTGAATACATCCAGGAAATTTCAAATGACTATGAAGCGGAAAAAGGTGTGCGACTCTCTGCTACTCAAATGCTCGAACGCTTCCTGTTCCCATCCAATGGACATGGTACACAAATCGGCAAATTATCCGGCGGTGAACGCAAGCGTCTGTATCTCTTGAAATTATTGATGGAGCAGCCGAATATCCTGTTGTTGGATGAGCCGACAAATGATCTTGACATCCAGACACTCGGTGTTCTGGAGGATTTCCTGGAAAAATTCCCTGGCGTTGTGCTGACAATTTCACACGACCGGTTTTTCCTTGACCGGATTGCCCATAAATTATGGACGACCGGTACAGGCAGAATCGAAGAATATCAGGGCTTGTATTCGGAATTCATCAAACTAAAGCAAACACCAATGACAGAAGACGATAAAATACCGGTGGCTGCGTTGACACCTGATGTTTCGAAAACGGAGCCTAAAAAGAAAATGACTTACAAAGAACAGCAGGAGTACAGTACGATTCTGGAAGACATTTCTTCATTGGAATCCAAAATAGAAGACCGTGAGAAGGAAATGGCGGAAGCTGGAGCAAACTATGATAAATTACGTGAACTCACAGCAGAAGTTGACGAATTGACTAAACGATACGATGAAAAGCTGGAACGCTGGACATATCTCCAGGATCTGGCTGAAGGGTAAATCAATACTTATAGGAGGGATTTTTGTGAAGATCAAAACAATTGAACCTACACCAAGCCCGAATACAATGAAAGTGATCATAGATCAAGAACTGCCATTCGGCAAAAGCCATAATTATAATCAGGATAATTTAGAAGGTGCGCCAAAGGAAATTCAAAATATCCTGGCCATTGAAGGGGTAAAGGGCGTATATCACGTCGCCGATTTTCTTGCGGTCGAACGAATCGCCAAGTTCGGCTGGGAAAATATCCTGGCCGATGTCCGGAGAGCGCTGGGCGAAGACAGTGACAACATGGAACAGGAAATCGCGATTGATGAACATTACGGAGAAGTATATGTACATGTTCAGGAGTTCAAAGGCATACCGCTTCAGGTAAAAGTTTTTGATAACGCCTCTGAAGAACGTTTCGGCATGCCTGAGCGTTTTGTTACAGCGATGAGCGTCGTCATGGACCCTACAGAAGAAAATTATCTGCTGCAGCGCAAGTGGGCGGATTACGGTGTGCGCTATGGTGAAAAAGATGAAATCGGCAAAAGTGTCGTAGAAGAAATTGAAGCGGCTTATCCACAGGAGCGGCTGGATGCTTTAACGCAAACAAAAGATCCGGAAAAACAGGAAGCTGTTTCACGGGGACAAAAAGTATCCGCACAGGAATTTGATGTTCCGGAATGGGAAACGCGTTTTCAATTGCTTGACCAAATGATCGAAGCTGATCTGGAAGATTTGCCATTATTGGATAAAGCGCTGGACGATGAGAAAATGTCGATTCGCAGACAAGCTGCCATCTATCTGGGCGATATTGATGATAAAGCAGTAGTGCCATACATCGAACGGGCCATGAAAGATAAAAGCTGGGCTGTCCGTAGAACTGCCGGTGATACAATCAGCGATTTGGGGTTTGAAGAGTTCGAACCGATCATGATTGAAACGCTAAAAGATAAAAACAAGCTGGTCCGCTGGCGAGCAGCAATGTTCCTTTATGAAACCGGAACAAAAGCAGCGCTTCCTGCACTTAAGGAAGCTGAAAATGATCCGGAATTTGAAGTTAAATTGCAGATTAAAATGGCGATTGCCCGCATTGAACAGGGCGAAGAAGCGGAAGGTTCCGTTTGGAAACAAATGACCGAAGCCCGCCAGGCCATGAAAGAACAGAAATAATAGTACTTTGAATTCGGAAACGACCAGTGGTTTTTACAGCCGCTGATTATTTTTTATTGCCAATGTGCCTTTTGATTCGGGTGAAGGATGTTTCCACCTATCCAGAAAGAGGTATTACCTTCAGAAACAGCTATTTTTGTTTAAACGAAAAGGAGGGCTTTTAATATGGAAGGAAATATTTTTTCAATTGAAATAATCAGCCAGGGGAAATACGAGTCGTGGGAATTTAAAAATGAAGAAGCCAGGGATGAGCTTTTCAATAAAATTTCGGAACGTTTCAATGACCATGCAATAGCTGATAAAAATGACGATGTGGATGATAGCCGCATAGTGCAATTATCAGCAACCAGCTTAAAGATCAAGGAAGATGGAAACGTTGACCAGCAGGTGCCGTATGAATGGTATGAGGCTGACCAGTTCGAACAGCTTCTTGAGTTCATCAATAATGAGTATCCGAAATATTAATAACCTCAAATGCATGAAAACACCTGATGATTCCGTTAGAATGGAATTAAGAGCTTCAGTAAAAGGGAGCGAGTATATAAAAAGGTGGTAAGTGGAATGAATGCATATGATGAGTACATGAGAGGCATCGTAACACCGATGCGCAAAGAATTGACTGACCAGGGCTTTAAAGAATTGCTGACTCCGGAAGATGTCAATGAGCACATCACCGAAGCAAAAGGCACAACACTGGCTGTTATCAACTCGGTCTGCGGCTGTGCAGCAGGGCTTGCGCGTCCAGGCGTTATTGAAGCACTTAACAGTACAGAAGCAAAACCGGATCATCTGGTGACAGTTTTTGCTGGCCAGGAAAAAGAAGCGACTGCACAAATGCGCAGCTTCTTCGAAGAAGTTCCGCCATCATCCCCATCCATTGCGGTTCTAAAAGACGGAGAGCTTGCTCATTTTATTCCGCGTGAACAAATCGAAGGCTATTCGGTAGAATATATCCGTGATAATCTGAAACAGGCTTTGGAACAGGTCGCTGAATAATGGCAACGATTGTCACCACAGCATATCGGCCAACTGCAGCTACTGTTGCAGAAGCTGAAAGGATTGCTGAGGAACTGGATATCCAATTTGTTGTTCGCAATAAACGTTCGGTTGAGAAAATGCATGCCGATGAACAAGCGGATATCCTGGTGGCTTCAAAAGAACGGCTTGAGTTTTATCCTATGGGTAAAACAGAGCCGTTCTTTTTTCACCCGAATTCAGCGGCTTTCCGCACCAAACGGCAATTGGAACAAGATCCTCTTATAGAAGTCTCGGGCCTCACACCAGGTGACAGTTTCCTGGATTGCACCCTTGGCATGGCTTCGGATGCAATTACTGTGTCGCAATATCTTGGTTCTGATGGAAACATCGTGGGCTGTGAGAGCAACCCGAATATAGCCTATATTCTTAAAACTGGGCTGTCCCATTATGCTGCGATGCCGCATCTGACAGAAGCGATGAGAAGAGTGCGGGTAATTAGCTCAGAAGCCGTCGCTTATTTGCAAACACTGGATAATGAGGTTTTTGACGTTGTCTATATGGACCCGATGTTTACCGAAGAAATCAAAGAAGCGTCCAATTTCACTCCCGTCCGTTCCAGTGCGGATATGGGGCAACTCACAGATGAATGGATGGCACAAGCAAAAAGAGTCGCAAAGAAAGCAATTGTCTTGAAGGCGCATTTTCGTTCGAAGGACTTTGAAAGATTTGGTTTTGAACGGCGTGTCCGGCCGAATACAAAATTTCACTATGGGGTCATTAAAATAAAATGATATGATAAACGCCCTTCCTGAAAACAGGAAGGGCGTTTATCGGTTGAATTTTAGTCAGTGAAGCTTAATGAAGTCAAGTACCCGAGCATAAGCAATAGGCCAAGGCCGATAAGAATCGATGCATCCATGAAAAATTCCTCCTTTTTCAAAAAAACAGCGCGTATTTGCTGATTTTATTGTACAATGAATTTCAAGAAGATGAAACCTTTACCATTATAATTCGTATAATTAAACAAAAGCGTTTACAAATTGTTCGAAATTGAAGGTGAATGAGATGAAAAATTGGTGGCAAAAATCGCTGGTGATTGCAGTAGCTGTCCTGAGCCTCGGTACGATTCCCCCGAACCATACGATTTGGGAATCATTGCTCGATGACAAGCCGGAACTCAAAACCCACGCCCAGAAAAGTCCGAATACTCAAATTACATATGATTGGCTGGACCCGTCTGAATTCTATTACAATAATCCGACCATACTAGACACAGTGCACCAGACCGCGGAAGAGCAGGCCTACATGAAATTTGGCTCCCGCATCGGCCCGGTTATCGGTGATGAATTCAAGACGGCCATTTTGCCGAACATCCAGCAGGCGATCGATCTGCATCTTGCGCAGGTAGATTCTGAAAGCTTGCGGCGATTGGCTATTTCGCAAAAGCCTTCCGGTGCGCATTCAGAGAAGATTTTCCATATCTATGATACGGAAACGAATAAGGACAAAATCCGTTTCCATGTCCGGACAGAGAAAAAACCGCAAGAAGGATATTATTTTAACTTCCATTACCATTTGGAAGATGATGATTTCCAGCAGCACATCACATTGGGCGATATTTACTGGTCCAAAAATACTCCGCCAAAATGGCTGTCGTAAAACCGTTATATTTATAGCGGTTTTTTTGTTATGATTAAGCTTATAATGGAGGCGAAAAGAATGAAACAATATTTGGATTTATGTGAACATATTTTAGAGTACGGAACAAAAAAAGAAGATCGCACGGGTACAGGGACTTTGAGTGTTTTCGGTTATCAGATGCGGTATGACCTGACTAAAGGCTTTCCATTAATGACTACGAAAAAAACCGCATTCCGCCTCATCGTGTCAGAACTTCTTTGGTTCATAAAAGGTGATACGAATGTAAAATCTCTTCTGCAGGACAATAATCACATCTGGGACGAATGGGCTTTTGGCCAATGGGTTTCAAGCAAAGAGTATGATGGGCCGGATATGACCGATTTCGGACGCCGTGCGCAAAAAGACGAAGAATTCGCGGTTCTCTATAATGAACAGATGGCAATATTTCAGAAGAAAATCCTCGAAGATGATGTTTTTGCAGAAAAGTATGGTGATTTAGGTCCTGTTTATGGCAAACAATGGCGTTCATGGCAGGCGACCACTGGGGAAACAATCGATCAATTGAAAAATGTGATTGAAGCCATCAAAAAAAATCCGGATTCCAGACGCCACCTGGTGACTGCCTGGAACCCCGAATTTGTTGAAGATATGGCTTTGCCGCCTTGCCATACGATGTTCCAGTTTTATGTGGCTGACGGGAAATTATCTTGCCAGCTTTACCAGCGGAGCGCGGATGTATTTCTCGGGGTGCCATTCAATATCGCATCCTATGCATTGCTGACGCATCTGATTGCGCGTGAATGCGGTCTGGAAGTCGGCGACTTTGTCCATACGACTGGAGATACACATCTTTACCTGAATCATATGGAACAAGTAAAAGAACAGCTCAGCCGAACACCGAAAGAACTTCCGACATTAAAAGTCAATGATGATGTCGAATCGATTTTTGATTTGACTATGAATGACATAAGTATAGAAGGATATGATCCGCATCCAAGGATTTCAGCACCTGTAGCTGTTTAGGAGGAAAAGAAATGATTTCATTGATGGTAGCGCACGATCCAAACCGAGTAATTGGCCGGGATAATCAATTGCCGTGGCATATACCGGAAGATCTTGCGTATTTTAAGAAACACACCATAAATAAAGCGATTGTCATGGGTCGCAATACGTACGAGTCTATTGGAAGGCCTTTGCCGAAAAGGCGCAATATTGTTGTCAGCCGCCAGCAGGATTTAACGATAGCTGGAGTTGATGTCGTCCATTCGATTGAAGATGCTGTGAAACTGGCGGAAGAATTCCACCCGGAAGTGATGATCATCGGAGGCGAACAAATTTTTAGAACAGTTCTTCCAACAGCCGACCGCCTCTATATAACATTGATCCATGATGAGTTTGAAGGAGATACCTACTTCCCGGAATACGGTGAAGGGTGGGAACTCACTTCTGAATCAGACCGTTTTGAATCAAATGGTGTTTCTTTCACTTATTTAATATTTGAACGCAAAAACGGAGGATCACCAGATGCTTAATTCGATGAGAACTTTTTCATTCCTGTTCGGATATTTGCCGGTTGCAGCTGTAAAGCTGAAAAGTTTCCAAAAGAAAAAACCGCAAATGACTATACAGGAGTATGATGAGTTGATCCATACAGAACCGAGAAAATGGGCTGCGGGCATTATGAAAAGGACTAAAAGCGACATTTCGGTAAGTGGACTCGAATTGCTTCCGGATGTACCGGTTCTATTTGTCAGCAACCACGAAGGCAATTTCGATATCCCAGTCATTCTTTCGAGCATTCCGAAACCTTTTGGGTTCATTTCCAAAAAAGAAGTAAAAAAACTTCCGGTCATTCCAGTTTATATGGAAGATATGAACTGCGTTTTCATCGATCGCACAGATAGAAAAAGCGCCTTGAAATCGATTTCCGATACAGCGCAAAAATTAAAAGAAGGCCATTCCATTCTGATTTTTCCTGAAGGAACGCGGAGCAAAGGACAAGGAATCGGCGAATTTAAAGCCGGCTTCATGCGTATCGCGACAGATGCGGGTGTACCGATCGTACCCCTTGCTATCCGAGGGACAGCGGACATAATGGAGAAAAACGACAATAAAATTCAGCCGGCGAAAGTGAACTTGCAAATTCTGGAGCCGATCGAATCGGAACTTTTAAGGTCTCTCTCTTCAAAAGAAGCTATAAAGTTTGTTAAAAATAAGATTGAAAATGCTCTGGAGGATATGGAATTTCCTCAAAACTAGCAGAATCCTTATGACTGTTTGAATCTAAAGGCAGTCATATCATTTGCTATGGTACTGTTATGTTTTTAGAATAGGAAATAAGGTATATAAGAAAAAAGGAAGTGATGTCATGTCAAGGATTCATATAGTGACGGATTCGACTTCGGATCTGCGTCCTGAAGTTCTAAAGCAGTATGGCGTGCATATGGTGCCATTAACTATTCAAATTGGAGACAAAACTTATTTGGACCGAGTGGACCTTGAACCGGAATCGTTTCTCGGGCTGATGGCAGATTCCGAAGAATTGCCAAAGAGTTCTCAACCAGCACCGGGTGTTTTCAAGGAACTCTACGATGAACTTGGTAAAGACGGCGACCAGGTACTATCCATCCATATGACAGGGGGCATGAGCGGTACAGTAGAATCTGCGCGTGCTGCAGCTGAACTGACCGATACCGATGTAACCGTAATCGACTCACGTTATATTTCATACGCGCTTTCATTTCAAGTATTAGAAGCCGCTAAAATGGCTGAAGAAGGAAAGTCTATGGAAGAAATCGTGGCCAGAGTCGATGAAATCAGAAGAAACACTAAACTGTTTGTAGTAGTGGATACACT
Source organism: Planococcus sp. RAB007_Raresut (assembly GCF_057369535.1). Lineage (NCBI taxonomy): Bacteria > Bacillati > Bacillota > Bacilli > Caryophanales > Caryophanaceae > Planococcus > Planococcus sp. RAB007_Raresut. The sequence continues at coordinate 124,590 of NZ_JBXYIF010000001.1, read as the reverse complement.
TGATAACCTGGCGAAAGGCGGGCGTATCGGCAAGGGGCGCGCAGTGGTAGGTTCATTCCTTAAGATTAAGCCGATTGCTTCATTGGACGATGGAGAATATACTCCTGTGGCGAAAGCCCGCAGCCACAAAAAAGTGGTCGATTATCTTTTTGAAGATTTTATCGAGCGGACTAAAGGCAAGACGGTTAAAGGTGTAGGGCTGGTGCATGCTGGTGGATTGGCGATGGCAGAACCTCTGCGCGAAAAGATTATCGAATCCGGATTTAAAGATATAAACTTTGATTTCACAACTCCGGTTATTTCAACTCACACCGGAATCGGAGCCATAGGCTTCATGTTTTATGCCGAATAATATGAGTATTACAGATTTTAAGGAAGGTAAAGGAGAGAAATAAGTGAAACGCATCCTGTATATTGTCTTATTAGCCATAGTTTTGTTAGCGGGATGCAGTTCCTCTTTTATTTTTGGAAATGACGAAGCGGCACCAAGAGTTCAGACGGTTTTCGCCGGCTATCAGGTGCCGCCGAACTTTGTTCCTCAGGCACTGGTTATAACCGCATTGGGGGATTCGCTGTCACAAGGGGTCGGTGACCAAGCGAATAGAGGCGGTTATGTGGGCCGTCTGGCTGCGGAGATCAGGGAATGGCCCGGGGTCCGCGGGGCTGCTGTAGAAAATACAGCTAAACGCGGCCGCAGAAGCGACCAATTATTATCAATGTTTCAAAAAGGTGAATTGACAGGTCCCGTCACTGAAGCAGACTATATCGTCATGACAATTGGCGGGAATGACATCATGCGAATTGTAAAACGCGACTTATTCAACCTGAACCTTGAAGCTTTTAGGGAAGAGTTGCTGTTATATGAAAACAGGTATGAAAATATTTATTCCACGATCCGTGAAATGAATCCTCAAGCTCCCTTAATCATGGTGGGCGTCTACAACCCTTTTTCGCTGATCACAGATGAAATTCAGGAATTTGATGAAATCATGGCGGCTTATAATGGCGCAATGGAAGAAGCTTTGGCGGACGATCCCCAGGCTTGTTTTGTACCGGTACAGGATTTATTTGAAGGAAATGATAATCTTGTCTATCATACTGATTTCTTCCATCCAAACGGGAAAGGTTATGATTTGATGACAGAACGTATTTTGGAACGCATGGAGGAATGCGGTTTAATATTTGAAGACAGGGGGTGAAGTGCTTTTGAAATTATGGCGTACAGCATTTATCGTTTTACTGGCTGTTAATATACTGGCTTTGATCGCATTCGTGTTTTATGTGACTATACCCGCAAAGGATTATATCAGCTATGAAGCGGAAAAAAGAGCCTTTGCGGAAGGCAATACCTTAACTGTGCGAACTTCCAAAGCCGATTTCGAAGGAATTGCGAACACCTATATTCAGGATGCAATGAAAGACCAGCCCATCCCCTTGACTTTAGCGATTAACGATGATGTATCCCTGTCTACGGAGTTACAGGTCTTTTCGATGACATTGCCGATACTGCTTAAGTTTGAACCACATGTTCAGGAGGATGGAAATCTGCTGCTCGAGCAAAAATCGGTGAATGTCGGAATGCTTGATATTCCACCCGAATCGGCATTAAAGCTGCTGCGTGATTCGGTGACGTTGCCCGAGTTTATGGAAGTCGATCCCGGATCCGAGGAAATTTTGCTCCGCTTGACTGATATTCCGCTTGATGATGGCATCAGTGTAAGAGCAGAAGCGTTTAACCTGGAAGAAGATGACATCAGGCTGCGTGTTACAATAACCCAATAGGAAGAGGTGCAGGAATATGAATACCGAAAAAGCGACATTTGCAGGAGGTTGTTTCTGGTGTATGGTCAAACCATTCGACAGCCTGCCCGGAATTGAATCGGTTGTCAGCGGTTATACTGGCGGAGATTTGGAAAATCCCACTTACGAACAAGTGTGCACAAATCTGACAGGCCATAAAGAAGCCGTTGAAATTGTATTCCAGCCTGAAATCTATCCTTACGAAAAATTGCTCGAAGTTTTCTGGTCTCAAATTGACCCTACCGATAGCGGCGGGCAGTTCTTTGACCGAGGTTCTTCATATGCACCGGCAATTTTTTATCATACAGAAGAACAGCGGATAGCGGCTGAAAAGTCCAAAGACCAGCTGGAAGCTTCCGGCAAGTTCGATAAACCGATTGCGACACCGATTCTCGAAGCCAAGCCATTTTACTTGGCTGAAATGTACCATCAGGATTATTATAAGAAGAATTCAGCACATTATGAGCGTTATTCTGTCGGATCCGGCAGAGCCGCTTTTATTCAAAAAAATTGGGGTGAGCAATAATGAAGGAAGAACTGAAGCAAAAATTATCGCCGATGCAATATCACGTGACTCAGGAAAACGGTACAGAACCGCCTTTCCAAGGAGAGTATGATCAGCATTTTGAAGACGGCATCTATGTGGATATCGTTTCCGGAAAGCCATTATTCAGCTCAAAAGATAAATTCGATGCACATTGCGGATGGCCGAGTTTCTCCAAACCAATCGAAGACGAAGAAGTAAAAGAGAATTTTGACACAAGCCATGGCATGCGGCGTACCGAAGTGCGTTCAGCATCTGCCGATTCACATTTGGGCCATTTGTTCCCGGATGGGCCGTCAGAGCTTGGCGGTTTGCGTTATTGCATCAATTCCGCAGCGCTCCGGTTTGTACCGAAGGAAAACCTTGATCAAGAGGGATACCCAGAATACAAAGAGCTATTTGAACAAGAATGACTTTGACTTTCTAAGTATTTCGATTATCATAATTGAATAGCTGTCGAAGAAATTATTAGCCCCGGGCCGGTTGTCCGGGGCTTTCATTTTTAGATAAGGAGTGGGTTCATACAAATGGAGCGGTCGTTTTATCAATTTGCTTTATCTTATCGGGGAAAAACTGATGCCGATGATTTTTCCCGGTTTGCCGATGCAATGTTTTTGGATCATTCGTTTCCGAAAACAACTAAGGACTTTGAAAAGATTTCAAGATATCTCGAAGAACGCGCACATCCCATCATGAAAGCATCGGTTTTCGACGAATTATGGGATGAATTTACCAGCCGTTAATACTCTTCGTTGCACTCGATGGCAAAAAACAGTATGATTAGTACGACTAAAATAAAGTGAGGTTTTATCATGAGTGTTCATATTAATGCTAAAAAAGGCGACATCGCCGATACGATTCTTCTTCCAGGAGATCCGCTTCGCGCAAAATATATCGCTGAAACGTTTTTGGAAGATGTAACTTTGTACAATGAAGTCAGAAACATGTTTGGTTACACAGGTACTTATAAGGGGAAACGCATTTCTGTTCAAGGTACTGGAATGGGCGTTCCTTCGATTTCAATTTACACAACAGAATTGATGAATGAGTACGATGTGAAGAAATTGATCCGTGTTGGCACTTGCGGTTCGATCCACAAGGATGTTAAAGTCCGCGACGTAATTCTGGCGCAGAGCGCTTCAACAGATTCAAATATGAATTCAATCATTTTTGGCAATGTGTCATACGCTCCGACGGCTGATTTCAATTTATTGCTTAAAGCTTATAATGCAGGCGTTGAAAAAGGTTTGAACTTGCGTGTGGGCAACGTTTTCACTGAAGACGTTTTCTATAACGATCATGCTGAGCATGAAAAATGGGCGCAATATGGTGTGCTTGCCCTGGAAATGGAATCTTCCGCACTTTACACTTTGGCTGCTAAATTCGGTGCACAAGCCTTGTCGATCCTGACTGTAAGCGATCATTTATTGACAGGTGAAGTGACTACAGCTGAAGAACGCCAAACAACTTTCAATGATATGATCGTTGTTGCACTTGAAGCTGCAATCCAGGAATAACAAATACTATGCAATAAAAAAAGAGACTGTTCAAAGCAGTCTTTTTTTCGAATATTGAAGACTGGCTGAAGCGTTAAGGTTTGCCGGCAATTACGAAAGTGGTGAAATAAATGGATGATAAACGTCCAGAAGAGGGAAATGAGCAATTGCCTCCAGCAGAGGAATCGCGGGGCCATTATATACGCCTGAAAACTTTTTCCTTCATCATGCTGGTAGTTGTACTCATACTGGCTACTGCAGGATTAACAGTTTTTGCGCTGACCTTTGGCGATGAGAAAGCAGTGGAAGTGAACTCCCCGGAACGACGGGAATTCCAGAAACTTTACACTGCGTACGATGAAATTCAGAACAATTATTATGAAGACGTCAACCGGGAAGAATTGATCAATGGTGCGATCAATGGGATGGTCGACTCATTAGGAGATCCATATTCCGATTACATGAATGAGGAAGAAGCTTCACAATTCCTTGAAGGGATCTCTTCAAGCTTCGAAGGGATCGGAGCAGAAGTTCAGGAACGAAACGGTTATATTACAATCGTTTCACCGATAAAAAATTCTCCTGCTGAAAAAGCGGGCATTCAACCAAATGACCAAGTAATCGAAGTCGATGGGGAAAGCATCCAGGGATTCAGCACAACTGAAGCTGTCATGCTCATCCGCGGCGAAAAAGGGACGGAAGTCACTTTGACGATTATGCGCGGTGAGATGCAAGATCCGATAGAAGTAACAATCGTTCGAGATGAAATACCGATTGAAACGGTTTATTCCGAAATGATTGGCGATAATGTAGCACATATTCAAATTACCAGCTTCTCCCAGGATACATTCAGTGAATTGGAAACAGCCATCGCTGATATGCAGGAAGAAGGGATGGAGGCGATGGTAATCGACGTTCGCCAAAATCCAGGTGGCTTATTGCAATCTGCTCTTGATATTTCAAACCTTTTCATTGATGAAGGCAAAGAAATGTTCGAGGTCCAGGCTAAAGGGCAGGATCCTGAAATCTATTTGGCGACTGATGAAGATAAAGTCGATATTCCTGTCACATTGTTGATTGATGGCGGAAGTGCTTCGGCTTCTGAAATCCTTGCAGGTGCCATGAGTGAGTCTGCCGGCATCAAGCTTGTCGGAGAAAAAACTTTTGGTAAAGGTACCGTTCAGACAGCAAACGACCTTGCTGACGGATCAAACTTGAAATTCACTACTGCCAAATGGCTGACGCCGGACGGCAATTGGATTCACGAAAAGGGAATCGAACCGGATGTGGCGGTTGACTACCCGGAATACGCTTCACTTCCGTTTATCGATGCCTCTCTTGAATTGAAGGACGGCACGATTTCAGAACAGGTGCGTACAGCTGAAAAAATGCTGGAAGCGCTTGAGTATGAAGTTGGAGAAGTTGATGGTGTGTTTGAAGAAGAAATGACGCAGGCGGTTGAGGCGTTCCAGGAAGACCAGGAACTTGAAGTGACCGGCATTCTGACAGGCGACAGCATTTACGCCTTGATGGATGAACTGCGCGCTAAAATTGAAGAAGAGGATCCTATGCTTCTTGAAGCTAAGAAATTAGTGATGGAAGAAGCCGGTATTGAAGCTTCAGCTCCGGAATCGGATGAAGAAGCGGAAGAGGCTGAGGAAGAATCTGCAGAGTAAATGACAAAGGTCCGCGGAAGCGGGCCTTTTGTTTTGGTGTACTATGTTAGAATTTAAGGATATAGAGGAGGGTTTACATGATTGATGTTTATTTATTCAGCGGGTTTTTGGGGAGCGGTAAAACCACTCTTCTTAAAAATATGCTGATCCAGATAAAAGATGCTGGCTTAAAGCCGGCTGTATTTATGAATGAGTTGGGTGAGCTCAATGTCGATTCAAATGAAGTGGAAGATGGTGTGCCTCTTAAGGAATTGCTGGACGGCTGTATTTGCTGCACGGGTTCTGAAAAATCTGAAGCACAAATACAGACTTTGCTCGCAGAAGAAACCTTTGATGTTCTGCTGATTGAAACAACAGGCGCTGCGCATCCGGTGGAAGCGCTCGACGCAATTTTTTCTCCGCTGTTTGCCGACCAATTGAATTTCAGAGGAATTGTTACAGTTGCTGACAGTAAACGTTGGCTGGATAGAGGCCAAATGTCTCCACAGATCCGTTCCCTATTCCTTGAACAGATCCGCCACGCCGATCTGATACTGGCGAATAAAATGGATTTGCTGGATGAGAAGGAACAAGGCGACGCAGTTTTTGGCATGCAATCGTTGAATTCTAAAGCCCAAATTGTCCAAACTGCCAATTCAAAAATACCTTTTAAATTATTGGAAACGTTGTCAGCTAGTAATAAAGGAACAGTTGAAAAGGCTGAAATCGGCAAATTGAATTTAAATACGAAAGTGCTCCGATTCGATCAGCCGGTCAATCGCGAAAGATTTGAAGACTGGTTAAGAACTTTACCTGAGACAGTCTACAGAATAAAAGGATATGTGCCGCTTGACGGCGATAAATACCCGCATTCATTCCAGTATGCTTACGGAATGGCTCAGTGGCTTCCGGAGTATATGAAAATGCAGCCGCAAATCGTTGTGATTGGAGAAGGCATCGACGGAGTTGAGTTGCCGTGAATATCTTAGAAGCTTTTAAACAAATATGGCCGCAGCGGCAGGCAACAACGAATATAGCTTCAGAAGAAGATATGAAGCGCTATATGATCATCGAGTTGAAAGATGAGCTGACCCATCCACGTGTCCGTAAAACAAAACAGCAAAAGCTGGATCTTGCGATTGAGCGGATCAATGGTTCCCAATTGGGTCAACAAGAGAAACAGCAGCTGATTGAAGAATATAAAAAAATAGCAGCCCAGCTGGACTGAACTGCAAAAAAATAACCGCCCGTATTCCAGGGCGGTTATTTTTTAGCTTATTGAGAAAAAGATAAAGGTAAGTAATCGATATTGCGCAAAACAGCTTCGCTTTCCTGAAACCCGTGCTCCTGCATCGCTGCGCTAGCTTCGTCGCAAAGCGCCGGCCGGAAGGACTTCGGCCACGCTTGGCTCGCACTAAGCTAACTCGGACTCGGTCCCCTTCGCCCGAGTGGATCTCAGCACTTCGCTCGAAACGGAGTTGGAAACCCAACTCCGTTTCTAATCCCTTGGGAGTCTCACTGTTTTGCTCCATATCTCAGAATCGCTTTCAATAAAGATAGAATCAAAATAATTTGGTTTTGTGAGAAAATTAATTACACATTTCTATGGAAATAGAATGTAGCAGTAGGCGGCGAAGGGCAAAGATGTGCTCCTGCATCGCTGCGCTGCTTCGTCGCAAAGACTTGTCCTCGCAAGCTTCGGCCAATGTCTTTCCTGCAGGAAACAGAGCGAGTCCTGAGACCCCGCAGGCAAGGTTTGACCGAACAGCATTCGGTCGAACCTTTGCGACGAAGCGCAGAGCGCTGCAGGAGCACAAGGTTTTCAAAGCGACGAGGATGCTCAGGCAGCTCCCTGCGGAACGCGTCCGCCTGTCTCTGCATCGCTTCGCTAGCTTCGAGACATTAAAAGATTTGCAGCGAAGTGATTAAAGAAGATGATGTTTCTCGACAGCGAAAGAAATAACCGCCCGTAATCCAGGGCGGTTATTTTTATTTCATGAAATTGTATAATTCAATCCTCAATTCAGCTGGCTCATTCTGAATTTCTTTTGTATGATAAGCAGCCTGATGGATAATGTGATGGCTCCCGCAGTCAGTCCTGCAATCAATCCGATCCAATAACCGAAGGCGCCGTAATCGGTGAATCTGGCAAGTAAATAACCTACCGGCAGGCCAATCACCCAGTAAGAGATCAAGGCCATGATGAAAGTGATGTTAACGTCTTTATAACCGCGCAGCGCACCTTGCACTGGTGCCTGGACTGCATCCGATAGCTGGAATAATGCAGCGAATACCAGGAATTGAACGGCAAGCTCGATAACGGCGGGATCTGAAGAATACAGTTCTGCAATCGGTTCGCGCAGGAAGAACAAAATACCCGCTGAAACAAAACTGATTAATATAGCCGTTCCGACTCCGAGCCAGCTGTATTGGCGCGCATCTTTATAGCGTGCAGCCCCGACTTCATATCCCACAAGAATAGTTGCCCCCATCGAAATGCTGAGCGGCAGCATGTAAAGAAGGGAGGTGAAGTTCAAAGCTATTTGATGTGCAGCTATGGTGATTGTTCCGTATACAGCAAGCATGAACGTCACTGCGGAGAATATGCTGGTCTCTGCAAAGATGGAGATGCCGATTGGTACTCCAATCCTGCTGATCTCTTTCCACCGAGTAAGAGAGATTTTCTCCCAATTGCGGAAGATGCGATAGCCCGAAAAAGGGTTTTGGGTATGGATGATTACTGAAGCAATTACTAGCACCAGCCAGTAAGTGATTGCTGAAGCAAGGCCGGCTCCTGCACCTCCAAGTTCCGGAAATCCGAAGTTTCCGAAGATGAACAGGTAGTTGAAGAAAACATTGATTGGTGCAGACAATAATGTGATTACCATCGTGACGCGGGTTGCACCCAACGCATCGATATAAGAACGCAGTGCATTGTAGACGAATAATGGGATGAGGCCCAAACTCATGGCAAATATGTATCTGCTTGCCACATCCGCGACAGCAGGTTCCAGTTCCATAAATCCGAGTAGAGTGTCGATGAAAAAGAAGAAGAACAGAAAGACAATCCCAGCGAGCAGAATTGCAAGATAAATCCCTTGCTGCACGGCTTCTTTGACACTTTCTTTTTTCTTGGCTCCCATCAATTGTGCTACAATTGGAGTAATGGACATTAAAATTCCGGCGAGTCCGATATAAACCGGAACCCAAAATGACGATCCGATGGAAACTCCGGCCAGGTCATCTGTGCCATATCGTGCTGTCATGTAAATGTTAAAAAATGTCACAAGATACATAGCAACTTGTGTAACTAATATCGGAAAAACAATTTTTATCAATAATTTTAATTTCTCAGCTTTGGTCTTTGTTTCGTACATCGTCCATCCTCCTGAAATACTATAGCCTTAGGGCAAATTAAGACAAGTATAGCATATAAACCCTCGATATAAATTTGCACAAAATTGAATCAATCAGACAAATCAAAAGATGAAAGTAGGATTTTAGAATGCATAAACGCACAATTATACTGACTGGCGGTGGAACTGCCGGCCATGTTTCATTGAATCAGGCATTGATACCTGAAATAACCGGTATGGATTACGATGTCGAATACATCGGATCAAAAGACGGCATCGAAAAAGAATTGATCACCGACTCTTACCCCGATATAAAATATCACTCAATTTCAAGCGGTAAATTAAGAAGGTACTTTTCGATGAAAAACTTCACGGATCCATTCAAAGTAGTTGCCGGCCTTGGGCAATCAATGAATATCATCCGGAAGACAAAACCCGCTGCCATATTCTCAAAAGGCGGCTTCGTGTCTGTACCGGTAGCAATGGCAGGGAAATTAATGGGCATCCCGGTCATCATCCATGAATCCGATGTCACACCAGGTCTGGCGAATAAGATAGCGATGCCTTTTGCCGACCATATCTTCACAGTATTTAAAGAAACGATGCAACATGTCCCGAAAGAGAAATCCACATGCACCGGATCGGTTATCCGCAGTGAATTGATGGACGGCTCTGCAGCGAAAGGGCGGGAAATCTGCCATTTCGATAATGACCTTCCTGTACTTATGGTGATGGGCGGGAGCCAGGGATCCGAAGTGATCAATACGGCCATCCGTTCCAATCTGCAAGTTATTATGCAGACATTCAATGTCATCCATCTTTGCGGGAAAGGGAATATCGATGAAAAGCTTGAAGGCATCGAGCAATATTGCCAATTTGAATATGTTACACATGAATTGTCGCATCTTCTGCATATGACTGACTTTGTGGTATCGCGCGCAGGATCCAATTCAATCTTTGAATTTTTGGCGCTGAAGAAGCCGATGCTGCTGATTCCCCTGTCCAGGCAAAAAAGCCGGGGCGATCAAATATTAAATGCGGAGTTGTTCCGTAAAAACGGCTTTGCGCTGGTTCTCGAAGAAGAAGAGGCAAACCCTGAGCAGTTTATGAAAGCTTTGGACCAGCTGAAAGCGGATGAAGAGCTGCTGATTGAAAAAATGACGGAGGCTGAACCTCCTAAAACAGCATATGAAATGGCGAAGTTAGTCGTAGCACATACAAAGAAACGCTGATATTGGAGTGAAAGATATGAAAGTAACTTTGGAAAAAGTCCATGGATCGATGAATACGTTCTACATGATTGACGGCGAGGAAAGAGACGATTATCACAGACTGGCAATGCAGCTCTGTGAGATGGATCGTGGAGTTGACGGATTGCTGGTCATTCTGCCTTCAAAGTCGGCTCACGCAAAGATGCGTGTATTCAACCGCGACGGGTCGGAAGCATCGATGTGCGGCAATGGGCTTCGCTGCGTGGCGCGTTATGTCTGTGAGAAGCAAGGCATTAAAGATGCAGTGATTGAAACAATGAAAGCCGATTTGGCAGTGAGAAGAGAAGGGACTTTAATGGATGGAATCGAGACTTATTCAGTTCAGATCTCTCCGGTTTCCTTCGAGCTGAAAGATTTGCCGATGGAATACGGAAATCAGGCAACATTGATCCAACAGGCGATACCGGAAATATCCGAAGAAATCATGTTTTCCGCAGTTGCGGTACCGAATCCCCATTTAATCGGTATTGTTCCGGAAGAAATTCAAAAGTCGCCAGAACATCAGAAAAGATGGGCGGAAAAATTCAATGGTGAGAATGATTATTTCACTGATGGCGTGAATGTCAGTTACGTGACACATCTTGAGCAAGGCATTTTTGTGCGCACTTATGAACGCGGTGTCGGCTTCACCAACGCCTGCGGTACAGCAATGACGGCTTCAGCTCTGATCAGCTGCATGTCGGGCATGGTGCCTTTCGGCGAAGTGGCGGTCTATAATCCCGGAGGCATGGTGAAATGCACTGTCAATAAAAACGGGTATGACTTTGATTTATTGCTGACAGGCAACGCGACCAGAATTTCAGTCCATGATTTCGTATGGGCGGAAGACACGCCCGACAGCGAATTTGCATCCTCTATAACCCTTGATGAACAACGTCTATATGAAAAATTCATTGATGAAATTTCTGTAGTTGTCGAGCGATTTGCCTAAAGAAAAGAGTGATTCTATGCACGGCCCTTTTACGAAGGAACAATTGGATCTGTTATACGGAAATGCTGAAGACCTGGTTTTTTTCATGCGCAAAATGGAGAATGGCTACATATATGAATATGTAAATGCCCTATGCTCCAGTACATTCGAACAGGAGCTGACCGGCAAAACAGTCGATGAGAGTATGCCTGATTCCGTAACGGATGAAATTAAAAAACAATACCTGATTGCGGAATCGATGGATGGAATTCATCGCTACCGGGATTACAATCTTTTCAGTAAAAATAACGTCGCCAACGAAACTGAAATCACAAAATTCAATTTCGAAGGTGAATTATTTTTACTGGCGATTTCAAAAAATGTAAGCAAACTGAAAAAGATAGAAGAGGATTACCTTTTCTATCAATCACTTGTGCAAAACTCGGTCGACCCGATGATCATGATTTCTTCAGATTTCATGGTGATTGATATGAACCCGGCGTATGAGAAGATATTCAGCGTTATGAAACTGCAATGCGTCGGAAAATCTTTTATGGATCTTCCGTCCAATAGCGAGAAGTTCACTAAGAGAGTCATTTCCGAATTGTGGAAAGAAAATTTCGGAAAAGGCAGTTCCTCTTTTATTACCAGTGCCAAAATGAAAGAAGGCGGAGAAGGGAAATTTTCGGTCAGCTTTTCTCCTGTGAAAATTGGGGAAGACATTCGCGCCTATCAGATCGTTTATCGGGAATTGACGGATGAGGTTCAACTGAAAGAAGAGTTGAAAAAGACTGAAAACATACTCGACAGTTATAAGGATGCCTTGAATTATGCGGCGATGGTCACGATATGGAAACCATCCGGTACCATTATTTTTGCAAATGACAACTTCAAAGGAACAACGGGTTATGAAAAAGAAGAACTTTTAGGGATGCAGATCGCTGACATAGGCAGGGCAGTCATTCCGGATGCTGTTTATGACAATATCCGGGACATCATATTCAGAGGGACTATCTGGCGCGGTGAAATGAAAAGCCTGAAAAAGAACGGCGATTTCTTCTGGGTAGATACAACGATCATCCCACTGAAAAATGAGGCAGGAATCATTTATCAAGTCCTGGCGATCATGTTTGATATTACAGACAGGAAACAGCTTGAAGAGAAATTACATTTCATGGCTTATCATGATACTCTGACCCGCTTGCCGAACCGTCGGCTGATGATGCAGGAATTTGATCTGCTTGAAAGAGGCGCTGATCAAGACCAGAGTTTAATAGCTTTACTGTATATCGATGGAGATGACTTCAAATCGGTCAATGATAATTTCGGACATAATATAGGTGATGAGTTTATTGCTTGCTTTGGCCAAGCTCTGACACAAAGCATCAGAGCAGGGGATATGGCGGCCAGAATTGGCGGCGATGAGTTTATAATAGCTGCGGCAGGCATAAATTCCGAAAAAGCGGGAATGCAAATTAAGAACCTGATAAATAGAATCCATCAAAAACTGGCAGAAGGCTGGACCATCGACGGCCATCACTTCGCTCCGACTGCATCAGTCGGCATAGCCTTTTATCCTAAGGATGCGGATAATTTTGAGGATCTGGTAAAATTGGCGGATTCAGCTCTTTACGAGTCGAAAAAATCCGGCAGAAATCAGGTTAGGTTTTATGAAAACAATACGGATGCCAAACATTAATTTCCATTTTTATCGTTGATTTCAATTTGTAAGCGCTTAACATTTCGTTATGTGAATAATTTCACTCAAAAGCATTGTTTTTTCTAATGGAAGTAGTAAGATTGATATGGAAAATTGTTCTTCAATGGGTTGAACGCCTTCTGCTTTGTGTATAGCGGTTTGCGTGATAAAATATGGAAGACATATGTATTTATAGGACTGCCTTTAAGGCAAAATAGTTGGAGGTTTTTTTATGTCTAGCAATTATTCAGATTCGAAATCCCCATGGAGTTCCATTTCAGGTCCAAACCTTGGGTATGTTATGGAAATGTATGACATTTATCAGGACTCCCCGGAATCAATCGATCCGGAATTCGCTGAGCTATTCAAGCAATACGGACCTCCTGTTGAGCCAAGCGCTGAACAACAGCCGGCAGCAACAGCTGAAGTGAAATCCGATAAATTCGGTAAAGTCCTCGGCGCTATCCAATTGGCTGAATCGATTCGAGCTCACGGTCATCTGGCATCGGATATTTATCCTTTGAAAGATCAGCCCCGTGAAACGGAACGTTTTGAGCCATCAACGTATGGACTAACGGAACAGGATTTGAAAGAAGTTCCAGTTTCATTATTGTTGGAAAATGCACCTGCGGATGTTAAAGATGGTCTTGCTGCCATCGAATATTTAAAATCGCTTTACACAGACAAAGTGGCTTTTGAATTTTCTCATATCGTTCAGCCACAGGAGCGCAGCTGGCTCCAATCCAAAATCGAGTCAGGTGAAGTCAAACCATCGCTTGATGCGGATAAGAAAAAACAAGTTCTTGAACTGTTGACGCGTGTTGAAGGTTTTGAAAAATTCGTTCACCGCACATTTGTCGGCCAAAAACGCTTTTCAATTGAAGGTGTCGATACACTGGTCGTATTGATGGATGAACTTGTCCGTCTATCCGAAACAGCCGACACAGAAAATATCATGATCGGGATGGCGCATCGCGGTCGTTTAAATGTGCTTACACATATTTTGAACAAACCATATGAAATGATGTTTGCCGGATTTGCGCATGTCGGCGATGAAGCATTCCTCCCTGAAGATGGTTCTTTGCAGATCACTAAAGGCTGGTTCGGCGATGTTAAGTACCATATGGGTGCTGCTTTTACATCACCGAAGGGCACCAATATCAAATTGGCCTATAACCCATCCCACCTTGAAATCGTGAGCCCGGTAGTTGCAGGACAGACCCGTGCTGCACAGGAACTCACTCAGCAAAGCGGATTGGCGCCAATCGATGTCAATAAAGCATATGCCATCATGGTTCATGGTGATGCAGCGTTCCCGGGACAGGGAGTCGTTACAGAAACATTGAACTTTAGCCGTATCCGCGGATATCAAACTGGCGGTTCAATTCACATCATCGCAAATAACCTGATCGGTTTTACTACTGAACAATATGATTCAAGATCGACTCATTATTCTTCCGACCCGGCAAAAGGCTACGAAGTACCTGTCATCCATGTCAATGCGGATGAACCGGAAGAAGTAATTGCTGTGGCGCGCTTGGCATTTGAATATCGCCAAAAATTCGGCAAGGACATTTTGATCGACCTGATCGGCTACCGCCGTTACGGCCATAACGAAATGGATGAGCCGCTCGTTACAAATCCTAAGATGTACCATGGCATCCATGAACATGGCACAGTCCGTGAAATCTATGGTGAAAAATTGTCTTCCAGCAAAGTGCTTTCAGAAGATGAAGTGAAAAAACTGGACAGCGATATTCTTGCCGAAATGCAAAAAGCATACGACCGTGTCAAAGAAAACAAATCGGGTGATGCGCATGAGGTAGTAATACCTGAAGCTGTTATGCAAGGATTCCCTGAAGTTCCTACAGGCGTCGATAAAGATGTACTTACGAAGATGAATGAAGATCTGCTGTCATGGCCAAGTGATTTCTCTGCATTCGGCAAGCTTGCCCGAATCCTGAAACGCCGTGAAGATCCATTCAACGGCAAAGGCAAAATCGACTGGGCACATGCGGAAACATTGGCATTCGGCTCGATTCTTCAAGAAGGCAATCCAATTCGCTTATCCGGCCAGGATGCACAGCGCGGAACATTTGCTCACCGCCATCTTGTACTGCATGATGAAAAGAACGGCAACGAGCTTGTGCCGCTTCATCATATTTCCGATGCAAAAGCATCATTCGTTGTATACAACAGCCCACTTAGTGAAGCATCTGTTGTCGGCTTTGAATATGGCTATAACGTTGAAAACGATAAAGCCCTGGTTATCTGGGAAGCCCAATACGGCGATTTTGCCAACATGGCACAGATGATGTTCGATCAGTTCATTTCTGCAGCCCGCGCTAAATGGGGCCAAAAATCCGGATTGGTTATGCTGCTTCCGCATGCTTATGAAGGACAAGGACCTGAGCATTCGAGTGCACGTTTAGAGCGCTATCTTCAAAATGCAGGTGAAAACAACTGGACAGTAGCGAACCTTTCAAGTGCGGCCAACTACTTCCATATTCTCCGCAGACAAGCGAAGATGCTTGGAGAAGAGTCGATTCGTCCATTGATTATCGTTTCACCTAAATCCCTATTGCGTCATCCATTGGTTGGAGCAGATGTCGAAGATCTGACAGAAGGCAACTTCCAGACAATCATCGAGCAGCCGGGGATGGGACAGAACACGAAAAAAGTGGAACGTCTTCTATTTGCCAGCGGCAAGATGGCCATCGACCTCGCAGACCGCGTGAAAGATGGTTCTGAATATCCGGATACACATATTGTCCGTGTCGAGCAGCTTTATCCTTTCCCTTCCGAGAAAATCCAGGCAATCATTAAGCGTTATCCGAAGCTTAAAGAATTGGCATGGGTTCAGGAAGAACCGAAAAATATGGGATCATGGTCATTTGCAGAACCGAAGCTTCGTGAAATCGCAGATGGCATTGATATAAATTATTATGGCCGCGTCGTTCGTTCAAGCCCGGCTGAAGGCGACGGAGAAACGCATAAAGTGGAACAGGCACGCATCATTGATGAAGCATTAGCTAAATCTTGAGCATAATCTAAGGAGGAATTTTTTGTGGCAGAAATCAAAGTACCAGAATTAGCAGAATCGATTACAGAAGGAACGATCGCACAATGGCTGAAACAGCCAGGCGATACAGTTGAAAAAGGTGAATTCATCGTTGAGCTTGAAACAGATAAAGTAAACGTTGAAGTTATTTCCGAAGAAGCTGGCGTAGTTCAGGAGCTTATGGCTGCTGAAGGCGACACAGTTGAAGTCGGCCAGGTAATTGCAATCGTTGGAGAAGGTTCCGGCGAAGCTGCAGCATCTGAGCCAGCTGAACAAAAAGAGGAAGAAACCAAATCAACTGGTGTACCAGCTGAAACATCTGCTCCGGCAACACAGGAAGCAGTTGAAGAAGCACCGGCTGCTGAAGAGCAATCTTCTTCCGACCGCACAATCGCCAGCCCTGCAGCGCGCAAACTGGCACGTGAAAAAGGCATCGACCTTGCAGCGATTTCACCAGTAGACCCAATGGGCCGTGTACGTGTACAGGACGTTGAAGCTCATTCATCTAAACCGGCTGAGAGCGCACCGGCTAAAACGGAAGCGCCTAAAGCTGCTGCATCTGGAGCATCTTCTGACGAAGAAAGCGGCCGTATTGTCCGTGAAAAAATGTCGAGACGCCGTCAGACAATCGCTAAACGTTTGCTTGAAGTGAAGCAGTCAACAGCGATGCTGACTACTTTCAACGAAATCGATATGACAAACGTTATGGCTCTGCGCAGCCGTAAAAAAGATGATTTCCTTAAAAACAATGATGTGAAACTTGGCTTTATGTCATTCTTCACAAAAGCAGTAACTGCTGCATTGAAAAAATATCCTTACGTGAATGCTGAACTTGATGGCACTGATGTATTGCTGAAACAATTCTATGATGTCGGGATTGCCGTTTCTACAGAAGAAGGACTAGTTGTTCCTATCGTCCGCGATACTGACAAGAAGAACTTCGCGGAAATCGAAGCTTCTATCGGCGAGCTTGCAACAAAAGCACGCGATAAGAAACTTTCGATCGCTGATATGACAGGCGGTTCATTCACTATCACTAACGGCGGTGTGTTCGGTTCATTGATGTCGACGCCAATCCTTAACGGTACGCAAGTCGGTATTCTTGGAATGCACACAATCCAAAAACGTCCAATCGCTGTTGGCGACAATATCGAAATCCGTCCGATGATGTACGTGGCTCTTTCTTATGACCACCGCGTAATCGACGGAAGCGATTCTGTTGGCTTCCTGAAAATGGTCAAAGACTTGATCGAAAATCCTGAAGATCTATTGCTTCAAGGCTGATAAAATCAATTCAAACCGCCCACCGGCAGATGCTGGTGGGCGGTTTTTAATATTTATAATTAAGAAAAATTACTAGATAGACGATATTCCACAAAACAGCTTCGCTTTCATGGGAGTCTTCGCTGTTTTGCTCCATATCTTTCGAGGTTTTCTCAAGCGATATTCATTTTAAAGAAAAATTATTTATAAAAATTCTTAGTTCTCATTTAGCAACAATAAAGTTCATCCATCTTCATGTTATTTATTAGAATTTGTCCGATAAACTCACTGTAACTTAAAGATTAACAATTTCCTGTCCGAGCTTTGATAAATTTAAGCTTCTGGGGGTTCTGCGTTGCAGGGTTTCCAAATTTTTGTCATGATTAAAGAAGAAGAGCCAAAAGGCGGTCGAATGGGATGGATTTGTCATTTTTTATGGAGTTAGTGAAAGAATACGGCTATATCAGCATGTTCATCTTCAATTGGCTGTTATTATTCGGTATGCCGATTCCCAACGAAGTGGCTGCCGCTTTTTCCGGCGTCCTGACTGAAATCAGCTATTTCAAGCCGGTGTATGCATTTATCTCGGCATATCTCGGACTGATCACCAGTAATACATTCGCTTATTTCATCGGACGATTCTTCGGCCAAAAGCTGCTGGACCGTTTGAGCAGAACAAAATTGCGAACACCCATCGAGAATTTTTCCGGATTTTTGCAAAAGCGCGGGGAGATTGCTATTTCATTTAGCTTTTTCCTGCCGGGCATACGCTGGGCGATGCCGTATGTTGTCGGCGCAAATAAATATCCGTTCTTAAAATACGTATTTTACGCTTATACAGCTGGATTCGTCTGGATGATGGTTTATTTTAATCTGGGCCGCACTTTCCCTTATGCCTACAATTCCATCCTGAATCATTTGCAGGGATTTTTAGTTTCATTGTCGGTTGCAGTAATTGTGTTATTGCTGGGCCGCTATTTTTACAAGGCACGAAAAGCGAGCAAGTAAGGCCGGAAAAACATATCGATTTGAAAAATGAAGCTGTTATCCTTATACTAAATACATAGACATACGGAAAAGGATGAGGACTGTGATTCACAACGAATGGTTAACAAAAGAAACGATACGCACGGTGACTTGCAAGCACACAGACGCCGCGAAATTTTTGGTGTCGAATGTGCTGACAGCCGGCAAAACTTATGAAGTGAAAAATGAAACCGACGAATTTATTTTTGTTGTGGATAACACAGGCAAAATTGGCGGGTTCTATAAAACTTATTTCGAATAAAAGATGAAAATGACAAAAGCCGATGCATACACATCGGTTTTTTCTATGGAAAGAGGGTTGTTTATGGTTTTTATTGAGAAAGAAATAAGCGAACGAAAAAGCAGGAAACATGAAGGGTATGAAAAATTGATCGGTACAGGCGGCTATATCTCACCGGATGCAAACCTTTGGCAGGATGTAATGGCTGCAGTCGTCTTGCGCAAACCGGTTCTTTTGAAAGGACCGACCGGAGCTGGGAAAACCCGCATGGCTGAATCGATTTCAGCAGTGTTTGGACAGCCGATGCAGAGCATCAACAGTTCGGTGGATCTTGACGCTGAGGCGCTGCTTGGTTTTAAAACATTAGTGCAGCGGGATGGCCACAGCCAGATTGAATTTATCGAAGGGCCAGTAGTGACAGCCATGAAAAAGGGGCATCTTCTTTATATAGATGAAATCAATATGGCCAAGGCGGAAACTTTGCCGATTCTGCATTCAGCGCTTGACCACCGCCGCATGATGACAAATCCGTTTACGGGCGAAGTGATTGAAGCGCATCCCGACTTCGGTGTAATTGCAGCGATCAATGAAGGCTATATCGGGACGGCGCCGATGAACGAGGCATTGAAAAACCGCTTTATTGCGTACCCGATTCCTTACCTCACGGGTCAGCAGCTTTCTGAGTTATGGGACCGGGAATTTCCGGACGCTGAAGCCAAATTGAAAGAATTTATGCTGAATCTCGCAGAAGATCTGATGAAGCAGGTCGAAAATGGGCTGCTGTCAGAAGAAGCAGCGTCAATCCGCAGTTTACTGGATGCGACTGCGCTGGCTGAACATATGGATCCGATCCGAGCCGTCAATTATGCCATTGCGCAAAAGCTCGAAGATGAAAGTGAGCGGGAGCTGTTCATGGACTTGGCCAATACTTGGAAAAAGTAGGTGAGTGGGATGGCGTCAGTCAATCGTTTTATCCAATTCAATAATGAAACAATCGATACGAAGATGCTGTACCGGATGGAAATGCTGGCGGGCGCGTTGGCTGATGCACCTTATCTAAAGGTGACGACCCGCAAATTGATTGAATTTCGGCCAACGGAGTCGTCGGTTTCTGTCAGTGTATTCTGGCGGCATCGATCGAAATTTGCGGAGCAGCATGGATACCTGTCGGATATTTATTTGCTGAGCGCAGGTTTTTGGAGGAATTTCAATTTGTCGGCATGGAAGAATTTTATAGCCGTACAAACCCCTGTCACTTCATTGAGGCGACAGCTGCTGCTGTGTGCTGAAGAGTTCAGGCTATCAGAGAAGATAATCAAAGAACGGCCAGGAACAGCAGCGGCATTTGCTGTACGCGAAGAGGTATACCGCGAATATCATCAGGATCAGTTCAATCAAAATCTGAAACGAGGCTTTTTAGCGGATGCTTTTCTAAATGCGGCATACTTGAGCCTGCGGGATATTGAAACTGAAATGGGTGACCCGTGGGGAGCTGTACTGCTGATTTGGAAAGAGATGTTTGACGCAAAGTCGACTGCTGATTCAAGTGCAATTGTAGAGCGTATGACAGGGCGTCTGGAATACTTGCTGAGCAATGACATGGTCCATACTTATTACACTTTCGGCGATGCTGCGGATAAAGCTCCTCCGTTTCATTACCATGAAGGAATTGAAGCTGAAAAAGCGGAAGAACAGGAAGAAATTGAAACAATCGAGGAATGGTTCAATACCTGGCATCGCGAAACAGAATTGACGGATTCCTCCGCCATGGAATTTGAACTCGAAAAAGGGGAGTCACAATCGGCTACCGGCGGACGGGAAGAAGCGGGCGCAGATGAAGTCCAGCAGACCGGCAGGGGAGATTCCAGTGGTGACCATTTGGAAGATAATGATGAAGATGACAGGGATATGGAAAGTGGTCCGAAACGGGCAGCCGGCAAATTCGGCCGCGCCAATGAACAAGTGGTTTATCATGAACAGCGGCTGTTGGCGCATGTTGACCATAGCCTGCTGATTGCTGACTGGCGCAGACAACAGGCCCCTTATGTCCGGTCCCTGCTGAAGGAATTGAAGAAACGGATTACTCAGCGCCATCAGGATTACCGTACAAATTTAAATGCGGGAAGGCTATCCAAAAATCTGCTGCCGCTTGCACTTGAAGAGCGTCCTAAGCCTTTTTACCGGAAATCTGCACCTTCCAAGGAATTGGATGCCGTGTTTTGTCTGCTGATTGACGGATCCGCATCCATGGTTGATAAGCTGGATGAAACCAAGCAGGCTGTGCTGCTTTTCCATGACGTGCTTCGCGGTCTAGGCATAGCTCATGAAATTGTGCTGTTTTACGAAGACGCGTTTGAGGCGAGTGACAGTGAGCAGCCGAACTATTTTGAATGGATGCATAAATTCGAAGATGGCATGCGCGACCATGCGCAGGAAATTGTATCGTTCGAAGCGCATGAAGATAACCGGGATGGTTTTGCGATAAGATGGATGACTGACCGGATCAAGCGCCGGCGCGAGAAGCATCGCTTCGTTCTGGTATTCTCGGACGGTGAGCCGTCAGCTTATAATTATGCCGAGAACGGGGTAGTGGATACGGCGAATGCTGTAAGTGAAGCGAAGAAAGAGGGGGTCGAGCTGCTCCATCTTTTTCTCACCAGTGAACCGATCACAGAAGAGCAGGCCGCTTTCTACCGCATGATGTATGGCAATAAATCCGTGAGTGCGGATTCACTAGAGCATTTCGTTGACCAGACGCTTCGTTTGCTGAAACGGACCTTGCATCTTGTGATTCAGTCGGGATAAAAATAAAAATCGATATTCCGCAAAACAGCTCCGCTTTCCTGGTGGCTCGCGCTGAGCTAACTCGGGCTCGTTTCACTTCGCCCGAGTGGATCTCAACACTTCGCTTACTCACCTGGGAGTCTTCGCTGTTTTGCTCCATATCTCAGATCACTTTCTATAATGGGGAGGACTTAAATTCTCAATTCATGATGTGAAGTGGTACTGTAATTGTAAACAGAACCAGAATGAAGCAGCAGGCGGCGAAGGGCAAAGATGTGCTCCTGCATCGCTACGCTGCTTCGTCGCAAAGACTTGTCCTCGCAAGCTTCGGCTAATGTCTTTCCTGCGGGGACCAGAGCGAGTCCTGAGACCCCACAGGGAGCAACGCGACCGAGGAGGCTCAGGCAGCTCCCCGCGGAAAGCGCCCGCCTAATGCATAGTGATTGAAGATGATGAAATTATCTATAGAACATAAAAATCCCGCGAAGCATTTTAGCTTCACGGGATTTTCTGTTATTCACTTCTGGAGTTTTCGCCTTCGTGGATGGCGAGCAGGCGCTGTTTAAGCTCCACTTCCATTTTGCCGATTTCCATTTCAGCGGCGCGTCGGTTCTTGCGTCCTTCGCTTTGGATCTGCAATGTTTCTTCGATAGTGGTAAGCAAGTTTTCCTGCGTTTTCTTCAATGTCTCGATTTCGATGATGCCGCGTTCGTTTTCTTTCGCGGTTTCAATCGAATTCATTTTCAGCATCTCAGAGTTCTTGAGCAACAGGTCATTTGTAGTGGTAGTGACCTGTTTCTGGGCTTCCACGGCTTTCATCTGTTTATTGAGCGTCAGAGCGATCGCAATCTGATTTTTCCACAGCGGAATTGACGTCATGATCGATGACTGGATCTTTTCAGCCAGGGTCTGGTTGGTCTGCTGGATCATCCGGATCTGCGGCGCACTTTGAATCGTGATTTGGCGTGACAACTGCAGATCATAAAGACGTTTGTCCAAACGGTCGACGAATTGCACCATATCGTTGACTTCTTGATAGGCCATCTGATCATCTGACGCTTCGGCTTTTTTGCGAAGGGCAGGGATGGTTTCGTTCAGGATTTCATCCCGTTTCAATTCTGCTGCAGCGATATAGACGTTAAGTGCCTGGAAATACATTTTGTTCTGATCGTATAATTCCTCGAGCATCTGCACATCTTCAAGCAGCCCGCGTTTTGAATGGTCCAATTGAATACTGATGCGATCAACTTGCGTGCTTAATTTTTGATATTTGGTCATGATTTCCTGAACGGAATATTTGGCTTTGGCAAACAATTTGCGGATGCCGGATTTTTTCGTCTCCGTTAATTCCTCAGGATTCAGCTCCTGCAATTTCTTCATCAAGTCATGCAGGACGTCGCCCACGGGACCGATGTCTTTCTGCTGGACATGATCCAGCATCTTATGCGAGAAATTGCCGAGTTGACTCTGGGCATTTGCGCCATAAGTCAGGATCGCTTCATGGTTGCCGGCAGGAATCTGTTTCGCCAGCTCCTGCGCTTTTTTCTTATCTTCATTAGACAGTTTATCCATCAGCAATACAGGTCGTCCGGTCTGCTGCTCGGCAGGGGACTGCTCTTTTTCCATTTGAATGCCGAATGGCGATTCCAACAGATCGTCCAGTTCATTTCGTGTCGATTGATTTTCGCTCATTTTCCACGTCTCCTTCATCATCGGTCAAGGGTTGAACCAATAGTTTCTGATTTTGCTGTTTATCGACGGCCAAACGGGCATAATCGAGTTCCATCCGAAGCTGTTCAACATCGGACGACAGCACTTTTTTCAAATCATTTTGCATAACGCGGTTCATCGATTGCAGAGTTTCGCGTGTATCCTGCAATGCGATTTTTATATCGCGGTCCTTCACTGGCTGGCCGACCAGCAAACTGTATTTCTCGGTCAGTTCCAGTGCCGAATCGAGATGCGAATAAAAAAAGGATTCAGCGAGATAAAATTTTCTTGGGTTCTGCTGCACGACAGTGATGATCTTATTGGCGAGTTTTGTCATTTCCATCAACTGCCGGAATGACGAAATGGATCGCACACGGTAGTATTGGCCCTGCAGGCGTTTAGTTTTCATTTTTGCTTCCTGAACTTGTTTCAGTACATGTTTATATTCACTTCTCGTCATTCCGAGTTCTTTCGAAGTGGAAGAGAATTGAACTTGTTTAATCGTCGAATTACTGGCAAGATAGGTTCCGGCAGCTACTGCTCCAGAAGCAAGCAATCCGATTTCCGCCCCCAAATAAAGAATAGGAAACATTACTCCAGTGATTGGGAGGCTGACCGATTGTCGTCTTATGAAATTTTGGACTCGGTTCATGCGGAAATCACTCCTTAAATGCTATTCCATATATACATACGATTGAATACCTGAAAAGTTTCATCCAGGCTGTCTTTATCCTCATTTTACGGGAAAGACTTAGTCAATACAAACTTCGGAATTTTACTTTATACCAAATGCAAATCACTGGACAGATGGCGGTTAATTTGGCAAAATGCAAGTAGAGATTTCAATAAGCTATGTCGAACCTATGATTATTTTCAAAAAAATAATTATAAATATTTAGATTTGTTTGACACTTACACGCAATTTAGGTATTATAGAGGAAATAAATACTATCTTCACCAGCTACAGCTATTCACATATTCCAAAAAGTGATCAGCAAGTGATGGTACTTTTTGGAATATGTGAATTTTTTTATTGAAATTCCATATTGAAAATTTTTTTATTACCAGGAGGTTTTTTAACATGCAAGAAGGTACAGTAAAATGGTTTAACTCAGAAAAAGGATTCGGCTTCATCGAAGTTGAAGGCGGAGATGACGTATTTGTACACTTCTCAGCGATTCAAGGCGAAGGCTTTAAAACGCTTGACGAAGGTCAAAGAGTTGAATTTGAAGTAGAGGAAGGCAACCGCGGACCTCAAGCTACAAACGTAACTAAATTGTAATCTCCAAGAGCTGCTCATTGCGAGCGGCTCTTTTTTTATGCAAAGTTTCAATTTAGTGAATACGGAATATTCAGTTTTTAATGGATGTAAAAACAGCATCCATTACTTTTGTCATCTGCTGTAAAGACAGATAAAGAGAATATACCCATCAGTTTATTAAATAATCTGAAAACGAAGAAACCGACAAGTTCAATAATCTCCTTTCAAGGTAAATAAAAACACATAATCCAGCCTATATATTCAGAATAATGAAACAGTTATGCTGTTAACACCGAGCTGCGATGCCGGTAAGACGAGAAGGAGTGAATTTGATGGACAAGAAAAAATTACTGACTTTAAGTTTGACAGCATCACTGGCATTATCAGCAACTGCAGTTTCCGCAAATAATGCACCAGGGCAGAACGCATCTGAGAAGGTGCACGTAAACAAAGAAACCCAAACCCCTGATTTCATTGCGGGGAAACTTACAGCTCCATCCAATAAACCGGTGAAAGAAATCGTTTTTACATATTTGGAGCAAAAAGAAGAAGCTTATAAGATCGGCAAAAACGGCTCATCCAATTTTAAGATTGTCAGCCAGAAAAAAGATGAACTCGGTTTTACAAAACTGAAATTACAGCAAGTATTTAAAGGCGTGCCGGTATTCGGTTCTGTCATCAATGCGCATGTAAATCAAGAAGGTGTATTAACATCGGTATCTGGTACACTTGCCCCTGAATTGTATGACAAGCAATCATTGAAAAAAGGAGCAACAGTAAAAGCGGATGCTGCTCTTAAAAATGCGGCAGCTGATTTGGAAAAGAAAATTGGCGCATCTCCTGAACTGGAACATGAAGCCAGCGCTGAGCTGGTTGTTTATGTAAAAGACGGAGCTGCTAATTTTGCCTATAGCGCTGAATTTGAATTCCTCTATCCGGAACCGGGGAATTATCAATATTTCATCGATGCAAAAACAGGGGAAGTTCTGGATTCTTACAATCAAATCCATGAAGCCAAGCCATCTGCCGGAGGCGGCACCTTAACGGGGAATGATTCTACAGCCACCGGTAAAGGTGTGCTGGGCGACACAAAAACTTTCAATACTTTATTGAATAATAATGGATCGTATCTTGTGGATCGTACACGAGGCGACGGCATCTTCACTTATGACGCTAAAAATCGCACGCGTACACCAGGGACTTTATGGCTCGACAGCGATAATGTTTACAACGCGGCTTATGACGGTGCAGCTGTCGATGCCCATGCATATGCAGGGCAAACCTATGATTATTTCCAGGATGTCCACAACCGCAACAGCTACGACGGAAACGGGGCGCAACTGGTTTCGACAGTCCATTATGGCCGCAGCTACAATAATGCCTTCTGGAGCGGTTCGCAAATGGTTTATGGAGACGGGGACGGCAGCCAGTTTATCCCGTTATCCGGAGCACTTGATGTAATTGCCCATGAACTGACGCATGCTGTTACAGACACGACAGCAGATCTGATCTATCAGAATGAGTCGGGTGCTATCAATGAATCCATGTCTGATATTTTTGGAACACTAGTTGAATATCATTTCAATAATAACCCGGACTGGCAAGTGGGCGAGGACATTTATACACCAGGAATCGCCGGTGATGCATTGCGTTCAATGGAGGATCCAACTTTGAGCGGCGACCCTGACCATTATTCGAAACGCTATACAGGCACGGGTGATTACGGCGGAGTTCATATCAATTCAGGCATAAGCAATAAAGCCGCTTATTTATTAGCGAACGGCGGGACGCATTACGGTGTCAGCGTAAATGCCATCGGAAATGATAAAGCGGGAGATATCTATTACCGCACATTGACACAGTATTTGACGCCGAACTCTAATTACAGCCATTTCCGCGCTTCAACCATTCAGGCTGCTACTGATCTTTACGGAGCTTCCAGCGCAGAAGTTGCAAGTGTGAAAGCCGCTTTCTCTGCTGTAGGGGTCAACTGATTCCAGAAAAACTTAATAGAAATGCGAACGATGGAGGTCCACGATTGTGGGCCTCTTTTTAAGGTTGATGATCTGACAATAATAGAAGAAAGTTTAAGCCTCGGTATTTGGAGGGTATAAAATAATATTAGAGGAATTGATAATGGGAGGTTTTTTTATGTCAGAAGAAGTATTGGCCGGAGAAGGTAAGGTAAAATGGTTTGATGGGGATAAAGGTTACGGCTATATCACAGCTGCGGACGGGGAAGAATTTTTCGTAGAATCGATTTCCATTAACATGGATCTGGGTGTCCTGATGCCTGGTCAGGAAGTTAAATTCAATATTGTTGAAGGAAATCCTGAACGTGAACGTATTGCGACGAACGTTACAATGAAATTTTAATTTCTATTCTTTCAATAGTTTGATGAATAGGCAGATAAGGTTATAGTAAGTATAAATATGTTAACAGGGGGAGTACCAATGACGAACGAGAATCTTAAAAAGCCGCTTCCAAGTGAAGACGAACAACGTGATTTTTATCAGAAGCTTCGATATAAAATCCAGAACTGGGTAGACAGTAAAAACGGCAAAGGGAGCAAATTTCTGAAGTATGTTTTATTTGCACCTGATTTTTTCCATTTACTGACGAAAATGATGTTGGACAGTCGCATCGACAGTAAAAGCAAATCAATGATCGGAGCGGGTATTCTTTATTTCTTTGCACCGGTCGATCTTTTGCCGGAAGTTTTGATGGGACCTGCCGGTTTTGCTGATGATGTAGTGGTAGCAGTTTATATCGTGAATTCATTATTGAATAAATACCCGAAAGAAATCGTTACATCACATTGGGCAGGCGATGAGGATCTGCTTATGGTGATCAGCCGCTTGGCCAGCACAGGAAACAAATGGGCATCGCGTCTGCCAGCAGGCAAAATGGTGAAGCGTTTCCTTAAATAATAAAGAAAGATCCCGCCACACATTCAAAGTGTGGCGGGATTTTTTGGTTTAGTTAGTGATGCCTTGTGATTCTTTCCATTCAAGGAATTCATCGTATGACAATTGCTTATCGAGGATTGACCCGTCTTCGCGGATTTCAATCACACGGTTGGCAACTGTCTGGATGAACTGATGGTCATGGGATGTGAAGACCATCGCGCCTTTGAAAGCGATCATGCCGTTATTGAGTGCTTGAATTGATTCAAGATCCAAGTGGTTGGTAGGCTCATCAAGCAATAACACGTTTGCATGGGACAGCATCATTTTTGAAAGCATGCAGCGGACTTTTTCTCCACCTGATAATACAGATGGTTTCTTTTTCACTTCTTCGCCGGAGAACAGCATTCTTCCAAGGAAACCGCGAAGGAATGTTTCGCTTTCGTCTTCCGGTGAATACTGGCGCAGCCAATCGACTAGCGACAACTCGCTGCCTTCGAAATAAGCTGTGTTGTCAATCGGAAGGTAAGCGCGTGAAGTTGTAACGCCCCAGCGTGCATAGCCTTCTTCTGGCTCATCTTCTTCTGCAAGAATGCGAAGAAGCGCAGACTTGGCAAGAGGGTCGCCGATCAATACGATTTTATCGTCTTTGTTCATATTGAAGCTGACGTCGTTCAGCAGCTTGTTGCCGTCCACTGTTTGGTTCAAATCTTTTACCGTCAATACGTCGTTGCCGATTTCGCGGCCAATTGTAAAGTTGACGAACGGATATTTTCTTGAAGAAGGGCGAATATCGTCCAACTCGATTTTATCAAGCATTTTTTTCCGCGACGTCGCTTGCTTCGATTTGGAAGCGTTGGCTGAGAATCGGGCAATAAAGGCTTGCAATTCTTTGATCTTTTCTTCTTTTTTAGAGTTTTGGTCAGAAGCCAAACGAGTCGCCAATTGGCTGGACTCATACCAGAAGTCGTAGTTGCCGACATAAAGCTGGATTTTACCGAAATCCAAATCCGCGATGTGTGTGCAGACTTTATTTAAAAAGTGACGGTCATGCGATACAACGATGACAGTGTTTTCAAAGTTCATAAGGAAATCTTCCAGCCATTGAATCGCTTTAAGGTCCAAGTGGTTGGTAGGCTCATCGAGAAGAAGAACGTCAGGTTTTCCGAATAAAGCCTGTGCCAATAGCACTTTTACTTTATCGGAACCGGAAAGTTCAGCCATTTTCTTGTCGTGCAGATCATCCGTGATACCAAGCCCCTGCAAAAGGATTGCCGCTTCGGATTCAGCTTCCCAACCGTTCAGCTCTGCAAATTCGCCTTCAAGTTCGGCAGCGCGCATACCGTCTTCATCAGAAAAATCTTCCTTCATGTAAATGGCGTTTTTCTCTGTCATAACATCATACAATTTCTTATAGCCCATCATTACGGTATCCAGAACCTGATTTTCTTCATATTCAAAGTGATCCTGTTTCAATACGGCCAATCGTTCGCCTGAACCCATATAGACATTTCCGGATTGTGCTTCTAGTTCACCGGAAAGGATTTTGATGAACGTCGATTTACCGGCGCCATTGGCTCCAATCAGTCCGTAGCAATTCCCCGGGTTGAATTGAATGTTCACGTCTTCGAATAATTTACGGTCCCCGAAACGCAAACTTACATCATTTACTGCTATCATTAATACGTACCTCCTAAATTTCACAATGCCATTAGTATACCACGAAACAGCCTAAAACAGATACCATCTGAGCGCAGTGTTAGATAAACTAAAAGAGTGTGGTCAGAAAAGAGATGTTTTAGATTTAAACCTTATATTTCCTTGCCTTATAGGCTTCAAGCAAGCCGAGGTCTTTATTGAGTAAATACTCCATTTTTACATAATCACGCCGGTTCGGAATATGTTCCGGTGTCAGGCCTTTCATGGTAAAGATGAAATAATAGCCGCCGATTTGGCGGAACCACACAACGACGTGCGGAAATTCATCAAAAATAGCTTTTATATTATAACGTTTCGCGTAACTCCAATTTACAAGTTTCATAAAAAGTAACCGCCTTTCACTGCTCTTATTTTAATAAAAATTTGCGGCGAACACAAGTTTGATTGGCAGGTAAAAGGGGTGTTTCGATTTTGACAGACAAGCAAAAAAAAGCCGCGCTCGGCATAATGGTGCTGGCGATTCTTTTTGTTTCGGTAAATCTGAGGCCGGCCATTTCATCGATTGGCCCGCTGCTGGATACCATTCGGGAAGATCTTTCGCTTACGAGCAGCCAGGTTAGTCTGCTGACGTCGGTGCCTGTTTTCTGTATGGGGCTGTTTGCTCCGCTTGCGGTTGTTTTTAATAAAAAGCTGGGATTGAAAAAATCCATCGCGATTCTGCTGTCGGCGATAGGGGCATTCACATTGCTCCGTGGATTTCTGCCGACGTATCCCATTCTGTTGGCCAGTGCCTTTTTTATCGGTCTATCAATCGCCATCATCAGCCCGCTGCTGTCTGCGATGATCAAACGGAATTTCCCGACCCGGACCGCTTCGTTGATCGGCGTCTATTCATTCGGCATGGGGCTTGGGGCAACATTAGCGGCAGGATTGACGGGCGTCTTTTATTCGTTTGCAGGATGGCCGATTGCGCTGGCAAGCTGGGGACTGCTGTCGATTGCGGCGATTATCTTATGGCTTCGCGTGAAGGAGCCGGCAGCTGAAGTAGCTGAAATTCCGATGGAAGGTGTAGCAGTCGTTTCACCTTGGAAAAACAGGCGCGCATGGTATATGCTGCTGTTTTTCGGTTTCCAGTCGGCCTTGTTCTTTTCCATCATTACCTGGCTTGCGCCGATTGCCATTGAAAAAGGCATGTCGATACTTGTAGCAGGCGCGGTCTTGACGGTCATGTCAACAGTCCAAATCGCATGCAATCTGTCGATCCCGATGCTTCTTGAAAAATGGCCAAGCCGGCATTTATGGATTATGGTCAGTCTGGGATTCGGAGCGGCCGGTGTTCTTTTATTGATGTTTGGTAGTATCGCAACCATCTGGCCGGCAGCCATATTTATTGGCATCACTCTAGGTGGCTTATTCCCGTTGGCATTGATGATGCCGTTGGATGAAAATTCGACGCCGGACGACGTCAACAGCTGGACGGCGATGATCCAATCAGGGGGCTACATCATTTCCGCGCTTACGCCTTTTGCAATCGGCTTATTTTATGACCGGTTTCAAAATCATATGATTTCATTGGGCATGTTTCTGGGTTTCATCGCCATCTTGATGGTGTTTGCTTTTTTATTGAAAGAAAAGCCTGCAGCTGAATAAAATCAATACGAATTAAAAAGGGGAAGTCCAAATTGAAAGAGCAGATTTACACTACTATTATCTTCGATATAGACGATACTTTAATGGATTTTGCGCTGTCCGAACATGCAGCATTAAAGAATACATTCAATGATTTTGATATTCCTAATGGCTTTGTCGACATGCACGACAGTTATAGAGCAATCAGCAAAGTGCTTTGGAATGACCTTGAACAAGGGAACATTGCATTGCGCGAGCTTGGAGTAGAACGGTTCCGGCGATTATTCCTGGAACATCAAACTGATAAAGATCCACTCGACTTCAGCAGCGTTTATTTGAATTATTTGGGTAAGGAAGCCCATTTGATGGCTGGTGCTCTTGAAGTTCTGGAGCAATTATCCCATTGCCAGCTTGTGATTATGACGAACGGTTTTGGCGACGTACAGAAATCGCGACTGCATAATTCGGCGCTTACCAATCATTTCGATCACATTGTGATTTCGGAAGAGGCAGGTTACCAAAAACCGAATCCCGGGATTTTCGATTATGCCTTTTCTAAAATCGGAACTGCGGCCAAAGCGAAGACGATTATCGTCGGCGATTCATTGACTTCAGATATCCAGGGCGGCATCAATTATGGAATCGATACAGTCTGGTTCAATCCAAAAGGCAAAAACAATGAAAGTGCTATACAACCGACTTATGAAATAAAAGATCTTCTGGAAATCATAGATATCGTTAATGGAAGTTTTGTGCAAGGAAAGGAAGGATACAAGTGATTATCAGAAACGCTGTGGCTGCAGACGCAGCACAATTAGTTAGATTGATGGCTGACGCAGAACAATCGGGGTTTATGCTTTTTGAGCCGGGTGAAAGAAAAATAACTCCGGAGCAATTGAGCAAAAGAATAGCTGCAATTGAACAGGATAAAAGTTCTGCGATTCTGTTAGCGGAAGATAACGGCGAACTGAAGGGTTATCTGTTCATCATCGGCAATAACCCTCAGCGGACGAGCCATAGTGTGTATCTGGCCATAGGCATTGGGGAAGCGAACCGCGGACAGGGAGTAGGCAGCCGCTTGTTCGAGCAATTGGATGTGTGGGCTGCAGAAAAGAAAATCCATCGCCTCGAGTTGACCGTGATGATCCATAACCGCGCCGGCGTCGCATTGTATCAAAAAGCGGGCTATAAGATAGAAGGAATCAAAAAGAACTCGTTGAAGATTAACGGCGAATACATAGATGAGTATTATATGGCGAAGCTGCTAGGTTGATGGCGAATAAGTCTTTTTGGAACCGATATTCCGCTAAACAGCTTCGCTTGCCGGGGGCTCGCACTGAGCTAACTCGGACTTGATACTCTTCGTCCGAGTGGATCTCAGCACTTCGCTCGAAAGGGAGTTGGAAATCCAACTCCCTTTCTGATCCCCAAGGCGTCTTCGCTGTTTTGCTCCATATCTATAGAAATTTCTCAATTGATGAACGGTTAATTGGCTATTTCTTTAATCTAAATAATTTTGATACATAAAAAAACGGACGCTTCCATTTCGGCAGCGTCCGTCATTATTATTTTTCTATTTATTCCTGTTTCCATACGGCATCGAGAAATTCATCACGGCCGGATTGTGCTCGGTCTTCCAGGTAGTGTTCAGAGTTTTTCTTATAATAGTCCTGGTGGTAGTCTTCTGCTGCATAAAATGGCGCAGCGCCAAGAATCGGTGTGTTGACCGGTTTATTGTATCGACCGGAAGCATCCAGTTCCTGCTTTGATTGTTCTGCGATTTCACGCTGTCTGTCATTATGGACAAAAATGGCGGGCTTGTATTGATCGCCGCGATCCTGAAATTGTCCTTCATTGTCCGTCGGATCGATTTGCTGCCAGAAGATATCAAGCAGCTGTTCATATGGAAAAACTTCCGGGTTGAATGTGATTTCGACCACTTCCAGATGGCCGGTGGTGCCAGTCTTAACTTGTTCGTAAGTGGGATTTTTGACGTGTCCGCCGGAATAACCCGAAACTACTTTCTCTATTCCATCAAATTGGTCGAACGGCTTTACCATACACCAGAAACAGCCGCCTGCAAATGTCGCTTTCTCTGCCATAAATATCTCCTCCTGTCGCTCATAAAAGAAATAGTACCACTGCAGCTGTTTCCAGACAATAAAATTGTTTATACTGTATGAAGATGAAGATAAATTAGTCATTAACGATAGAAACTTATCTCATCTTTAAAGAAGTTCTATCATTATAAAACCAATATCTAAATTAACCCGGCCATCAGAAACCTCCGTAAGTTCCATTCGTCATATTGGGCATGGAACAAAGAAAGGAATGTGTCAGTAATGGAAGAAGAACGCCAACTCAGAGGAAAACGACGTAAGAAAAAGAGATTTCGGAAACGGGGTATTCTGTTCCTGTTATTAATTGTATTGCTTGCCTTAGGCGCTTACTTCTTCATGCAGTACCAAAGCGGCAAGAAATTAGCTGAAGAATCGGATTTGCCTGAAGTTGAATTCAATAATGATGAAGAAAACAGCAGTTATGAAAATATTCTTGTCCTGGGTGTAGATTCACGCGGGGAAGAAAAATCCCGTACCGATACAATGATGCTTGTTGCGCACAACAAAGAATCGAATGATGTGAAAGTTGTATCGTTCATGCGGGATATATATGCAGAGATTCCGGGATATCAATCCTATAAATTGAATACGGCTTATTATTTGGGCGGAGTTGACTTATTGGCTGATACACTGCGCAATATGTTTGGAGTGGAAATTCAGCATTATGCCTTGGTTGATTTCTCAAGCTTTGAAAAACTGGTGGATATCGCAGCGCCAAACGGCGTCGAAGTGGATGTCGAAAAGGACATGTCTGAGAATATCGGTGTCTCACTTACTCAAGGGCAACAGAACCTGAATGGCAAGGAACTTCTCGGCTATGCAAGGTTCCGTGCTGATAATGAAGGGGATTTCGGGCGTGTACGTCGCCAGCAGCAGGTGCTTGCCTCGTTGAAGGAAGAAATGATCAGCATATCATCCATTCCGAAATTCCCGAAATTAGCGGGAGCTGCACAGGGCTATGTTCAAACAGATATGCCGACGCTTGACCAAGTGAAGGTTGCGACTGATTTGGCAACTGGAGGAACTGAAGGTGTAGAACGGCTGACGATTCCGGTCGAAGGCAGCTACAGCTATGGCAGTTACGCCCAGGCTGGATCCGTGCTTGAAATCAACCTGGAGCAGAACCGCCAAGCGTTGAGTGAATTTTTAAATCAGCCACTGCAATGAAAAATTCTGAAAATATGGTAAAATAGAATTGATTAGTCCATATGGAAAGTAGGAAACGCCATGGAGCCAGAAGAAAAGCCATCCTTTTTCAAAACGAACTATATTCAGTTCCTGGGGGGCAGAAATACATTATTCACCTTAATCGCTTTAGTGTTGATCGGTTTAATCATATTTATATTCCGGGAAGTATCATTTATCTTCAATCCACTGAGCGTTTTCATGCAGACAGTAGTTTTGCCTGTAACCTTAGCAATGATTCTGTATTATCTGCTGCGTCCGGTACTTCGGCTTCTTGAGCGATTCCGCATTAAAAGAATATGGGGCATCCTGATGATTTTCATGGGTGTTATCGGACTGTTGACACTGGTCACGTTTCTGATCCTGCCATTTCTGAGAGACCAGCTTCAAATGTTGATCGAAGAATTTCCGCAGTATTTTATGCAGCTGCTGACTGACATTGACGCATTTTTGAGGACTTCTTATATTGGTGATTACTATACGGGCTCCAATTTCGACATCGACCAGTTGATGGACACACTGCCGGATAATCTGGCAGGCATCCTGCAAGACACAGTCACCAGCATCATTACTGGGGTCACCGGATTTTTGTCGACGATCACAAGCTTTGTCCTGTCGATTGTCATTGTTCCGTTTATCCTGTTTTATTTGCTGAAAGACGGTGAAAAACTTCCTGAATACATCTTGAAGCTTTTGCCGCCGCGCCTCCGTCATGACACGCGCGAAGTATTTGGAGAAGCGGACAAACAATTAAGCGCCAATATTCAAGGGCAATTGATCGTCGCTTTCCTCATCGGTGTGATGGTTTATATCGGATTCCTGATAATTGGAATGGATTATGCGCTTCTACTCGGTGTACTGGCGATGTTCACCAGTGTGGTGCCATATATCGGTCCTGCAATAGCTATTACGCCTGCCGTCATCATTGCGCTTGTAACTTCTCCGTTTATGCTGGTAAAGCTTGCGATCGTCTGGACAGTGGTACAATTAGTGGAAGGGAACGTCATCTCGCCCCAGGTTATGGGGAAAACGCTCTTTATCCATCCAGTCACAATCATATTTGTACTTTTAACGGCCGGCTCCCTGTTCGGGGTGGCGGGTGTAATTTTGGGGATACCCGCATACGCGATTCTGCGCGTACTGGTTTCACACATATTCAAGCTCTTCAAACGCCGCTACAATAAACATGAACCTGCACTTGAAAATCAATATGATTATACAGAACTGCACTAAACGTTTACAGTTAAAGCTTAAGTGGTAAAGTGGTAATACAAAAATTTGGAGGTTTCCGAAAATGAAATTCAAAGAGTTTTTATCATCAATCGGCTTTGGCTCGATGAAAGTCGAAACAGTAGTGGAGAGGCCGCATTTGGAAGAAGGCGAGACCTTGAACGGCACCATATATTTCGAAGGGGGAGACTCCGACCAAGAAGTCGATTATGTGGAATTGCATGTCATCAAGCTGATCGATGATTACCGCGAAGACAGTGATTTCAACATTATTGAAACAGTCATTTCCAAACAGTCGATGGAGTTTGCCGGTTCAGTCAAATCGAAGGATACAGTGATGCAGCAATTTGAAATCGTACCGGATGAACGCTGGCTGGTGGAAACCGATAAAGCGCGTCTGATTCTGCGGACGATTGTGCATATCCGTGAAGGCGTGGATGTGCGGGATGAAGACGAGATTACATATGGGAAAATTGAAGGCTGATAAAGCCTTCTTTTTTTTGCCATTTAATAGTTTGGAAAATGATAATGCCAAAAATCTGGAAAAAGATCTAAACTATTATGTTAAGATTTATATAAAGAACAGATCCTTTAAAAGGAAGGAGATGGCGTTTAATGAAAAGCTTTTTGACTGTGTTAGGTACGCTGCTTATCGCGATGTTTTTATTCGGGTGCCAACAGTCGACTGGAACTGATACTCCTGCAGTCGCAGTCGATAATCCTGAAAACCCTTATCCTCCTGAAGAGGCGATAGAAAATGGGGATGTTGTCGATATTTTTGGAGAGATTACCAACTTGGATAAGTTTATAGAATTTACCAAGAATTTCGACGCCGGTGTCACAGATGAAATTCGCATTACTTTCTATACTGTTGAAGGCGACCCCGTTTTTTATAATTTAAATTATGATGGCAATAAAATACATTATACCTACGATGACTCACAAGATGGATATGCGGGTTCTGATAAAGGGACACAGAGTACAACTTGTACTGAAATGACAAGCAAAAATACTGACCTGGGCATTGAATACAGTTTGAACGATTGTTCTTCTTCGGATATTGGAAAGACTTTTTACTTTGTAATACCGGAATCATAATAACAAACAAAAATTTTGATTAGCTATAAGGACTTAATAAAGGAGCTGTCCGTATATACGGACAGCTCCTCATATCAACCACTCCATAACACTCCGCATACACAGCTTCCCAGAAACAAAGCTAAAACTACAAGACTCATCACAAAATCCAACTTTCCAATTTGAACGGGCCGGTAAAATTCGGTACGTGGTTCACCGGTAAATCCACGCGCTTCCATCGCGAATGCGGAGCGTTCCGCTTTTCGTACAGCTCCCGCAAGCATCGGGATGATCACTCTGCGCACACCAAGAGCCCGTTTCCACCAGGATTTTTCAACGGTGGCTCCGCGTAGTCGATGGGCTTGCTGGATCTGAAAGAATTCATCTTTCAGCACCGGCAAAAACTGATAGCCGACCAGTACGCCGTAAGCAAGTTTGGGTGAAAGCTTAAGCTGCTGCATCAGGCTCATGACGAATTTCACTGGTTCCGTCGTCAAAGCGAACAGGAGAGACAGGGAAGAAAATGCCAGGACGCGGAACGCCAAGGATAAGGCCAATGCTAATTGCTCATCCGTCACATCATAGCCGAACGGCGACCAGATAACGGTGCCGCCGGTTTCAGCACCAAAGACAATCGTCGTCCACAAATAACCGAATGCGCCGATCACAAAAGGAAGCATGAACAAGCTCCAAAGTTTCCAGTTGATTCTGCTGAAAACGAGCTGAAGGACGAGGATGCTGAAAAAGAACAGCAACGGTGTCCATGGATTGAAGAAAAATGCGAGACCAAGCATCGCGATTGTTATAGTGATGAACTTAATTGCAGGATTCATGTCATGCAAAAGATTCCGCACGTAGCTTCACTCCTTTCGGCGGCAAAAGGTTATGGGCTGCAAGCAGTTCTTCGTCTTGCCACACTCTATCGGCAATGAATTTCCCGGTCATTCTGCCGTCTTTCAAGAGCACAACCGAATCAGCGACTGCGGCGGCGAACTCCATATCGTGCGTCACAAGAAAAACGGTATCTCCCTGGTCCAACTGGCTGTCGATGAGACGGAACAGTTCCAATAAAGCACTTTCATCCTGACCTGAAGTCGGTTCATCTAGAAACAGCACATTTCGTTTATCCGCAAGCATCGCCCCGATCGCCACCCGGCGTTTTTGGCCATGGCTGACGGAAAAAGGATTTTGCTCCTTGATTTCTGTTAGCCGGAGAGACTCTATCAAATCATCCAGCTCCATTTTGGAAGACGTTCCGCCAAAAGCCAGTTCGTCAAAGACTGTTGAAGTTAAAAACAGAAATTCTGGTGATTGCGGTACATAGCCACAAGGGTCTGATGAAAACTTCTCAGCTTCTTTTTTATAAATGCCGCAAATCGCTTTCACCAATGTCGATTTTCCGCTGCCATTTGGTCCCGCGATGACGATGCATTCTCCTTTTTGCGCATGGAATGAAACCGGCTGGAGCAGAGTGTTTCCTTTCATCTTTACTGAAAGTCCCGTCGCAGATATTACAGTCTCATCCAATATTGAATGGAGCCGGAGCGGGTATCGCAAAGTCTCGTGCGGCTTGAAGATGGTGTCTTCTGAAATTCTGCCATCGCTCGTTATCTTAATTTCACGGTCAAAAAATGTTTCCCAGTAATCCAACCTGTGTTCTACAGCGATGATTGTCAGATTGAACGTCTTTTGCAATTGATCGAGCCACAGGATGAATTCTTTCCCGGTATAGGGATCAAGATGCGATATCGGTTCATCAAGCAACAGGACTTCGGGATTCATGACCAATGCACAGGCAGTGGCAACCCGCTGTTTCATTCCGCCGGATAGTGTTTGAATTGAAACATGCCGGAGGTGGCAGAGGCCGGTAATGTCCAGGACATGACGGATCCGCTCCTCCATTTCGCTTGCCGGGGTATTTAAATTTTCAAGAGTGAAGGCAAGTTCTTCTTCGACCGTCGGCATACAGAACTGCGAATCCGGATCCTGGAAAACAGTCGCCACGCGGTGGTTGATTTCTCCAGGTGAATAACAATCTGCGGGTTTGCTGAATAAGTGAATTTCGCCATCCACAATGCCGTCGCAATTGGCAGGATAGAGCCGGTTCAATAAATACAGCAAAGTCGACTTGCCGGAGCCGCTGGGACCGGAAATGGCAACACGTTCGCCGCGCTCGATCGTAAAAGAGATCGATGAAAGTGTCGGTGATTGGTCATCCGGAAAACGGAAGCTGACATTATTCATTTCAAAAATAGTGTCATGCATTTGCATCACGCGGTTGTGTCCGAGCGATGGCGTAGCCGCGAAGTGAACCGGTCGCAAGCAGCGCATCGCCGATATATTTGCCGCCAATTCCGGCAATGATTGCTCCGCTCAAAACGCGAAGCGTAAACATCAACGCGACAAAACCTGGATCAAGCGCCGCATAGCCGGAAACGAAATAACCGTAGATGAAGCTAAATACTGCCGCACCGATGCCTGCAAGCATAAAGACAAAAATATTAAAGTGGCGGTAACGCGTCACAGTAAAAGCTGCTTCAGCGCCGAGGCCCTGAACAATCCCGGAAAGAATAAGGCGGGGACCAACCGCATTGCCGAGCATCACTTCGATGATCGCCGCCATGGTTTCGGGAATCAAGGCAGTGCCGGGCTTACGGATAATGTGCATACAGATGATTGAAACGATAAACCAGATGCCGAACATCCATTCATAGGCGATGGGGCCGATCAGCCCTGCCCATATATTGCCGAGGTGGATGAATAACAGGTAGACGATACCGAATACGACTCCAAACAGGGACATCAACACAATTTCCTTCAGTTTCCACGATTTAAGCATCGGCTTTTCCTCCATCAGCTTTGGCATGAGAAGGGCTGTTGATGCTCATCGATACGGTCATGACGAGATGGTGATGTTCAACAGAACGTGCATGAGTGAATGATTCTTCAAAGAATGCAAAGACATCATGTATATCGCCGTGGATACCACTCGCGTAATGCATCGAATCGTTCCACACGCCGTGCTCTTTTGCCCTTTCAACTTCACGGTAAATGACGCTCATATAATCCGGATTGTTCATCGGATAAAGCGCAAACTGCGACGATACATATTGCTTTGTGAGATCCCTATTCAACAACTGATCATCTTTGTTGAGGTAGACATCTCCTGACGTATCTCCCGGGCAGCCGATGGAGAATGTGCCATTCAAAGCCACATGTTCGCCGGTTTTCGCTGCATGCAAAGTCAAGGCTTTCGCAACATTGAAGACGTGGTTCTGTTTTCCGCGGATGACAGTGGATACGTCATCCGTGTGCATCCAGACATTCGAGGTGTCTGTTTCATTAAGCGCCCCTTTGATGATTTTGATGAAGTCGCCAGACATCGGATTGAGCGTGAAGCGAAATCCGACAATCAGCCTTGTGCCGCATTGCAATGGTTCCATAACAATATTCCTCCTTAAAAATGTGCACAAAAAAGGCCGCATCCGTGAAGATGCAGCCACTGTTCCATGCAAATTAAAAGGAGATACTAGCTCCTGAAAAGTTCGTTTTGCGGAAAGTCACCGCACTTCCTCACGCAGGTCCTAACCTGATCGAGTCATAAGGGATCGGAGCTTTCGCTCGCATCTCAGCTAAATAAGCACCCCCAGTGCAGAAAACGGTATACGGTTTTTGTGTTCGGGTTGTCCCGATGGCTCTAGTGTAAATGAAGGGAGGGGGGAAGTAAAGGGTATTTTAGAAACATGATATTGCGCAAAACAGCTCCGCTTTCCTGGCGGCTTGCGCCGAGCTAACTCGGACTCGTTGTACTTCGCCCGAGTGGATCTCGGCACTTCGCTTAATCGCCTGGGAGTCTTCGCTGTTTTGCTCCATATCATTCTGCCAGCCAATTACATAGGTGAAGGTATTTAAATAGAGGAATATGATTTATGTATTATCTTGAAATCAGAGCATATTTATTGTGTTCATGCATAAACCGGCGTAAAATTCCCATTAGTCACCAAATTTATTGGGGCTTTATTGAAAAGATATACAGATGTAAATTGATTGATTTTAATTATATAACTATCTGGTTAGCAGAAAGGATGGTTTCTGATATGACAGTAAAAGTGAAAGTATATTCGGATTATGTTTGTCCATTTTGTTTCCTGGCAGAACAGCCGTTAGAGGAAGCGATCAAAGGAAAAGATGTGGAAGTTGAGTGGATGCCTTTCGAATTGCGTCCAGCACCAAATCCGACATTGCGCCCGGAAGACGATTATCTCCAAAAGACTTGGTCGCAGTCGGTTTACCCGATGGCTGAACAGATGGGAATCGAGATTGTATTGCCGGATGTGTCGCCGCAGCCCCATACCCATTTGGCATTTGAAGGGCTTCAATATGCCAAAGAAAAAGGGAAAGGCACTGCATATAATGAACGCATGCTGAAAGCCTTTTTCCAGGAGAGCCAGGATATCGGTGATGTCGAAGTATTGACGAAACTGGCAGGGGAAGTCGGCTTGGATGAAAAAGAATACCGTGAAGCACTTGAGTCCCGTAAGTACAAAGAAGCTCACCAGCAGGCACTTGAGCACTCATATGAAGAGGCTGATATAACGGCTGTACCCACATTCGTGATCGGGGATACTAAAATCGCCGGCATCCATACGAAAGAGACACTCGAACAGCTGATCGACGAAGAACTGCAGAAACAAAAACCTAAAGTCTTGTTTGAAGGAATGGCTTGTGGACCAGGCGGTTTCTGCTAATACTACTAGAAGAGGTGTAAACCTATGACGAATAAATATAAAGCGATTTTAAAGAATAACGACTGGGTAAAAGGCATTTCCCGCCACGGTGAAATGATCATCGGTTTTGTTGATTCAATGAGTTTGGAGCAGGAAGCTGTGCATGTAGTTGTCGCTGAAAGTGATAACGAAGAGCTGATCGGCAAAACGATTCCGATGCATTTCACTCAAGTGGAAGTCATTCCGACGGCCGTAACCAAGAATGCCGGCGAGCTCGAGTTTTTGATCGACTTGGCTTTGGCGACTGGTGATAAAGAATGGTTCGAAGAGCTGTCTGCTGAATTGAATGAGAAGAAGCAGGCGGTTAATTAAGATAAACAGAAAAGATAATGATATAAGAAAGAGCAGCGGCATTATGTAGCCGCTGCTCTTTTTGATTGATTGTCTTAACCTTAAAGCGAATAAGAGTAATATTCTCATATTAATGCGTAAGGGAATTAAAAGAGGGTATTGAAGATTATAGTGAAATAATCTAAGTAGAATTAATACAAAAATAAATGACAAAGCGGGTGTTAAGATATGAATGAAGAGACGACGATTTTAAAAACAACTGATTGGGTAAAAGGAACTTCAATTAAAGGTGAAATGGTCATTGGATTCATCGATTCGCTGAGCATGGTCCAAGGAGCTGTATATGTAACGGTTGCGGAAAGCGATAACCCTGGTATTGTCGGTTTGACGATTCCGCTGGCGGTCCAGCATGTCGAGACTTTGCCTCAGATTGCACCAAAAGACATGGCTCAGCTTGAAGATCTGATTGATCTGGCTTTGCAGACTGGGGATAGAGAGTGGTTTGAAGAGTTGACTGGTGAGTTGAATGGAAAAGAGCTAGGGTTTAAATAAATTCTAAACTTTCGAAATAAATATTAATAGTTTTGGCAGCAGGCTATTTATTGGCTTGCTGTTTTTTTCGTCTTTTGGGAATACGGTTTTAGGATTGAGTTTAGAAGGAAAATTTAGACTAATGCAAAATATTTTAATGAGCATATGACCATACAAAGAATCATAATTTTAAACAATTATTACATATAACTGGTTTGTCAAATATCCAGTGGTAGCACCTCTTCATTATCTTGTGAATCTTTAATGCGCTTAGTAAAGAGCAGTAAAAGGTGTCAAATGTCATCTTATATTAAGAATATTATGCCGTAGTATGAGGAAATAAATGAACAGGAACTATAGTGTAAACCCAAAACAAACAATGAAAAATATTGACTAATAATAATACCTCTAATCGATGTTTATAACCTGAATAAGGTAATTGTTTATTGTTTTCTTAATACGGAGTCCAGGTAAATGGAAGTCTAAAAAGAGAAATACAAAAGAAAAAACTGATTTTTCATGGTATTATTTACTAATAAATCTAAAAATAAAATAGACATATTAAGTTAAGGGGGTTAATCGATGACTAATTACCAAGTGCTAAGAAACGACCTAATAAAAGAACTAGAATCTTTTTTAGTAGGTCCTAGGAAAAAGGAAGAAATTCTAGGGAAAAAAATGCGTCCTATGACAGTCTATTTATCA
This sequence comes from Planococcus sp. RAB007_Raresut, assembly GCF_057369535.1. NCBI lineage: Bacteria > Bacillati > Bacillota > Bacilli > Caryophanales > Caryophanaceae > Planococcus > Planococcus sp. RAB007_Raresut. Next base: position 82,392 of record NZ_JBXYIF010000001.1, on the reverse strand, counting down.
GGAAAGCTCGTTCCTTTCGGTTCCACCTCAGATGTTGTTAATGAACGAGAAAATGCTATTGAAACGCATGTTGAAATAAATGATGAAGAAGTTGATGAACAGCTGAAAACGAAGAAAATCTTCAGACCTTCGAGTATGGGTTTTAGTTTTAAATTAAAGGATCTTCTACCAGTTGACATAGAAGCTAATTGGGCCGTGTATGAAGGAGAAGAGCATAAGAGAATATCACATTCGGAAAAATGGATTGTTGACCTATCAAAAATTCATTCGACTACATTGGAAAACAAGAACGATTCAAAGTTAGGTAAAGTTAGGTACTCAATTCGTTTTAGAAATGGTTTGTACCATGTAAGCATATTTTTATTTAATCATTTAAAACGTGAAGAATATCCTCTCCAAAGCGAAGTAATGTTCCAATGTGAATTGAAAGTACATGTACCAAAAACAGCAATCGGCGAATTTACGTCAAAAGCAGATCAATATCACTTACAGAATGAGTTGCTTTATCGAGATAAAAAAGAAGTGGCAATAGGACATGGTGTAGGTGTTGACTGGCAAAGCATAGATAATATCACAACTATTTTTTCAACTTGGATGCCAAAGTATGAATTGCCAACAGTAGAGCATAGCAGAATTGAAGGCCAGGCATTTTCGATGAGAGAGCTAAGTGAATTGCCAGTAGAACAATTAAAAAATAAATTAGATTCAATTCCAGCGATTTATAAAAGCTGGTTAAAAGAACAAGAAGTTATTGTAAATGAATTGCCTTTATATTTGAAAGAAGAAGCGGATAAAAACGTTAAAAAAGTCGAAGAAATCATTCGCCGTATAGAAGAAGGTATTGATTTAGTAACACGCAATCCGAGTTCTCTTGAATATTTAGCTTTCCAATTTGCCAATAAAGCAATGGTGTTACAGCGAGCTTATTCTGAAGTAGCTCGAATATACCGGTCTGAAAAAAGACGGGTTAAACCTCAGCCAAACGGTGAGTGGCGTTTGTTTCAGTTAATCTTCCTACTAATGAGTATCGCTGGTGCCTCAGATGAAAACCATGAAGACCGAGAAATTGTCGATTTAATTTGGTTTCCAACTGGGGGAGGAAAGACAGAAGCCTATTTAGGCGTGGCAGCTTATGTTATGGCATATCGTCGCTTGCAAGCTCCTGATCAAGTGGATAAATACGCTGGTGTAACAATATTAATGCGTTACACATTACGATTATTAACAACACAGCAATTTCAGCGTGCGGCAGCTTTAATTTGTGCTGCTGAGATGTTACGCAAGCATAATCCAAAACAATTAGGAACCGAATCTTTCAGTATTGGCTTGTGGATCGGCGCAGAATCTTCACCAAACCAATTAAAAGATGCTACGGAAAAGCTAAAGTTACTTCGCAGTGGCCAAGAAGTAAAAGTAGGAAATCCAATGCAATTGATGAATTGCCCATGGTGCGGTGACGAATTAGGAACAGAGCAATACGAAATCACAGAGAAACATCAAAAGATATGCTGTGGAAATAAGGAATGCGCTTTTAGACATGGTATTCCCGTTTATACAGTAGATGAAGTAATCTATCAAAAACTCCCGACTTTATTAATTGGAACTGTTGATAAAGTTGCACAACTACCTTGGAAAAAAGAAATGCATGAGTTATTTGGAAATAAAAACGCATATAGTCGCGAATATGGCTTTAAGTATAGTGAAACACTCCCAAGGGGATATAGCCGTATTAATCGTCTGAAGCCCCCTGAACTTATTATCCAAGACGAGCTACATCTTATTTCAGGCCCTTTAGGTTCGTTAACGGGGTTATATGAAGTAGCAATAGATTTACTAACGAGAAATAACGGTCACCCCGCAAAGGTTATAGCTTCAACTGCTACAATTAGTGGAGCCGAAGAACAAGTAAGAGCATTATACGGACGCAAAATGCTGCAATTTCCATTAGCAGTCCAAAAAGCAAATGATAATTTCGTATCGAAAGAAATTCCAACTACAGAAAAACATGGCCGTTATTATGTTGGGGTTTGTGCGCCAGGTGTAAGTAACAAGATTCAAGCAATTCATATGTATAGTGCTTATACAGCTATTACAAGAAGTCAATCTAAATTTAATGTAGATCCCTACTACACCATGCTCGGTTATTTTAATACAATCAAAGAATTAGCTGGAATGGTTACAACATTTAAAGATGAAGTAATAAGCCGTCTAAATATGCTGGACGCAACTGACACATTCAACCATGACTTAGTAATTGAAGAGCTAACTAGCCGTAAAAAAGCCCAGGAAATTCCTCATTTATTGAATCGAATGGAAAAGGGAATGGGAGAAGAAGGGGTGTTAGATGGTGTACTTGCCACTAATATGATTTCAGTTGGTGTAGATGTAGATCGTTTAGGGACAATGATTGTCCAAGGGCAAGCTAAAACGACCTCTGAATATATTCAAGCAACGAGCCGTGTTGGCCGTAAACATCCCGGGGTAGTATTCGTGCTCTTAAATTCGGCGCGCTCTCGTGATATTTCGCATTTTGAACGTTTTAAAGTTTATCATCAATCATTATATCGTCATGTAGAAACGATGAGTGTAACGCCATTTGCAAAAGGCGCGTTAAATAAAGGATTAACAGGAGCGTTTATTGGTTTTATTCGCCAAACACTTATGGAGATTAATGCTGAACAAAGTCCAAGTAATATTTTAAGCATGCAAAGTGAAATAGAAGAACAAATGCTTCAGTTTTCAAATCGAGTCAAAGATGCGAATGTTGAAACTTTGGAGAATGAATTAAATGAATTATTGGAATGGTGGAAGCAAGCTGCTACTAAGTATAGTAACCAGAAATTAGCTTATCGTTCTTCACAATATGTTAAGTATCACTTGCTACATGGATTCAACGAAAAAGGGAAAATAGAAGAAGCTCGTCCTGCTATGCAATCTCTAAGAAACGTTGAAGGCGCAATTGAAATAGAGGTGTCAAAATCATGAATGCAGAGAAGCAAACCATCCGTCCATCACAATTGATTTACCAATCTGGACCAGGAGCAATTGCAGATCTATTAAATGAAAGTGTTATGATTAAGTCTGCTGATCAATGGAATACAAGGAATGCCCCAAAAGAAGAGGATGTTAGAATCACTTCAATTTTAGGAGTAGAACACGTCAGGATTTTAAATGAAAATCCTGATAAGCAAAAAATAAAAGCAGTTCCTTTTCCAAAATGGAAAATTTGTCCTTCCTGTAATTCAATGACAACTTATGATAATCAGCAGTGCTATTACTGTAAACAAAAAGAAGAGATTCGCGATTTATATGCTAGCCGATTTGTTTTAGTTTGCGAGAAAGGGCATATTTCGGAATTCCCATATCATGAATGGGTTCATCGAAATAAGCCTTGTTCAGAAAGTTCTAAAGAGCCATTCTTAAAACTATATACACGTGGAAATAGTGGTTCACTTTCAGATTTACACGTATTTTGTGTTCATTGCAAGCATAGCGAAAGTTTAGGGACAATAATGAAGCCGGAAGAACGAAATCATGATTTGTTTAGCTGTAAAGGCGAGCGACCATGGATCGGTTCACATTCTAATGGAAATTGTAATTACAAAATGAAAACTACTTTACGGGGAGCATCAAATGTATACTCACCTTCCGTTGTAAGTTTTTTACAAGTACCTTTAACTTCATCCACTTCTGAATATGATGTTTTATACGTCATGAAAAAAGATGAAGAAATATTTAAAAACCTTTATGCAGCTATGGGAGAAGAGGGCATTAAAAATGCCTGTGTACTTAAATCCATATCTACAGCTTTCATTACAACAATAAAGAGCTATTTAGACGGAGATATAACGATTGAAGAAAGCTCTACGTATGAATCTATACGAAAACAAGAATGGAATACTCTTATTCAAGAGTATATCGATGAAGAAAAATTTATGTCAAAACGTATCGCACTGCACCCAGAATTAATGCCATATTTTGATGCCATTCATCGTGTCGAGTTAGTGCCGGAAGTACAAGTACTAAAAGGATTTACAAGATTAGATTATATCGACCGCTTTATGGATGATAATGTTGAGTTACAACCAGTAGTGAGCAAAGATTCAAATTGGCTGCCAGCAGTGCGAAATTATGGGGAAGGCATCTTCTTTAAATTTAATTTGTCAACATTGTCAGAATGGGAGAAGTCGGAGCGGGTCACTCAAGCGGTTTATGAAGCCTATAGCCACTATCGTCAAGAGTTTAATAATGATCCAATTCCATTTGATCCGCGCCATATTTTAATTCATACTTTTAGTCATGCTTTACTGAAAGAATTGGCAGCATATTGTGGTTATACTACAACATCTCTAAAAGAGCGTATTTATTCGATGGATGGAATGCATGGAGTATTCATCTATACCGCATCTGGTGATTCTGAAGGAAGTCTAGGCGGGCTAACAAGGTTGGCTGACAAGGAAAAATTATACCCCATCATTGTACGGGCTTTAGAAAATATGAATCATTGTTCCTCGGATCCAATATGCTCCGATGGTGACTTTGAATATCATACAACTGCCAATGGTGCAGCTTGCCATTCATGCACATTTATTTCAGAAACATCTTGTGAATGGGGAAATTTATTATTAGATCGTCGGACATTAATTAATGTTAATCCCAATGAGAGAGACGGGTATTTTGATAAATTATTAGATGTTTAAGTGAACTAGAGGTGGATATACTTGGAGATAAAATTAGTAGATAACAAGGGCGAAAATACGCTAGTTGAAACACTAAAAAGTGACTTGAAGAAGGGTTCTAGAGTAGCAGTTGCGTCAGCTTACTTTAGCATCTATGCTTTAGAAGAACTAAAGAAAGAGTTGGCCAAATCCAAAGAGTTTCGTTTTTTATATACCAAACCGACTTTTTATAATCACGAAAAAGACCAAAACCATCAATATAAGATATTTGAACAAAAAGATAATTATCCTACATTTTTAGGGAATCAGTTTGAAATTCCATTGCGAAACAAAATGTTAACTCCATCAATGGCACGTGAACTTATAGATTGGATTAACCAGAATGCTTCTTTTAAAACAATTTTAGGGGAAAACAGCTTTCCGAAACAGGTGTTAATTGAAAATGCTAAGGCAAACCATATTCACATACAGTCTGAAATTGAATTTACTGCAGATGGGCTAGGCATTACTCAGTCAAATCGATATGCTAGTTATCCAGTAATTATTGATAGTATTGGAATTACGAGGCAACTAATGAATGAATTTGACCGTATTTGGCAGGATGAAACGAAAGTAAAAGAAGTGACTAGTGAAGTGCTCCAGCAATTAGAGTTGATTTCAAGGGACAATTCGCCAGAATGGCTTTACTATGTCACACTTTACAATATTTTCACAGAAGAACTAGATGGTATTTCAGAAGAAAATATTATTAAGGAAGGAACAAATTTTAAAGAGACCGCCATTTGGAATAAACTTTATCCATTCCAACGTGATGGAGTAGTTGGTATGATCGATAAAATCGAAAAGTATAATGGATGTATTTTAGCGGATAGTGTTGGATTGGGGAAAACATTCTCTGCTCTAGCTGTTATTAAATATTATGAACTTCGCAACGATCGTGTAATGGTTTTATGTCCTAAAAAACTTCGCGACAATTGGACAGTTTATACACAAAACGATAAACGAAATGCTCTTAGTGAAGATCGTTTTAATTACGATGTTTTAAATCACACAGACTTAAGCCGTGAGTTAGGAACTTCTGGAGACATTAATATTGAAACACTAAACTGGTCTAATTATGATTTAATAGTTATTGATGAATCACATAATTTCCGTAACAACAATTCACATAAAGGCCGCTTAACACGTTACCAGAAACTTATGCAGGAAATTATTAAAAAGGGTGTAAAAACGAAAGTATTATTGCTTTCTGCTACACCTGTAAATAACAAAATGAATGATATAAAAAATCAAATTGCATTTATTACTGAAGACATCGATACCGCGCTAACAAAGGAAGGTATAGAAAGTATTGACCAGACACTGCGTGCTGCACAAACAGCTTTTAATAAATGGACAACACTTCAATCAGATAAACGTACAACAGACTCTTTCCTAGAAATGGTAAACCCAGAATATTTTCAACTTTTGGATTTGCTAACAATTGCACGTAGTCGTAAGCACATTGAAAAATACTACAATGTGAAAGATATGGGTGAATTCCCTAAGCGTTTGATTCCTGTTTCAATTAAAGCAGATATAGATACACAAGACGCATTCTTGAAAATGTCTGAAGTAAATGAACTGCTTGAATCGCTTAACTTTAGTATTTACCAGCCAATGAAATACGTATTGCCTCAAAAAAGAAATTATTACGAAGCAATCTATGATACGAAAGTAAAAGACGGCAAGACAACATTTAAGCAAACGGACCGAGAATTTGCAGTTGCTGCCTTAATGAAGGTGAATTTGTTTAAACGTTTAGAAAGCTCAATCTTCTCTTTTAAACTTACGCTGCAAAAACTAGTAAATAGAATTGAAAATACAGACAGCCTTCTTGCAATGCATCAGGCTGCCCTGATAAATGAAGCTTATGAAGAAGCGGAAGATTTTGACGATGAGCAGTTAGAAGCAATCACGGTGGGCAGTGATAAAGTGCAAATTAAAGTAAATGATATTGACGCTTTGAAATGGCGCGGAGATTTGCAGGCAGATTTAAGTGTTTTAGAAAATCTGCTCCTACAAGCAGAAGCGATTACAAGCAAACGTGATTTAAAGATGAATAAATTAAAATCCTTGATAAAACAAAAAATTGAAAAGCCGATTAACGTAGATAATAAAAAGGTAATTATCTTTTCGGCGTTTGCTGATACGGTGAATTACTTATATGAAGAGTTGGCTGAGGAATTACTTGCTTTAGGTCTTCACTCTGCCATGGTGGTTGGAAGCGGTTCGAATAAAACGACTTTAAAGGGTACAAGAACAAAAGATATAAACGATATTTTGATGAATTTCTCGCCGCGATCAAAAGAAAGAGCCAAGACTGGCCATAAAAGGGACCTTGAAATTGATATTCTGTTCGCAACTGACTGTATTTCTGAAGGCCAAAACCTACAAGACTGTGACTACTTGATTAATTACGATATTCATTGGAATCCGGTACGTGTTATTCAACGTTTTGGACGCATTGATCGAATCGGTTCTATTAATAAAGAAATTCAACTTGTTAACTTTTGGCCGAATATGGACCTTGATGAATACATCAATCTTGAAGAACGGGTAAAAGGGCGAATGAAAATTTTAAATACATCCGCTTCTGGTGAAGAAGATATACTCGATACAATGAATAAAGAAATGAATGATTTAGAATATCGGCGCAATCAGTTGAAAGCTTTGCAAAATGATGTCCTAGATTTAGAAAATGTCTCAGGTGCAATTTCAATTACAGACTTAACGTATACAGATTTTAAAAGTGATTTGAGCGTAGCTTTAAAAAAATACAAAAAAGAATTAGCAAAAGCGCCGAAAGGCCTTTATGCTGTTACAAGTAATAAAGAATTGCCTGAGGCAAAACCCGGGGTTATATTTTGTTTTAAGCAATATGCTGAAGTTGCGATGGAGAACAATAATTTAGCGCCGTACATATTATTATATGTCACGGATTTAGGGGAAACGTTTATCAACTATACTTCTCCTAAGAAAGTCTTGGATATTCATCGCAAATTGTCACTGGGAATAGAACAACCCAATGAGCAATTGGTAAATCTTTTTAATGAACAGACAGATAATGGAACAAATATGTCGGTATACCAAGATTTGATGAAACAAGCAGTTGATATAATTAAAGATAAACAAGAAGATTCAATGTTTGATAGTTTCTTTAGTATCGGAGGAACATCTATTCAAACAAATATGGAGTTTGAATTAGACGATTTAGAACTGATTTCATTTTTGATCATAAGGGATGAAATGTTATGAACGAAGCAAAGTTTCTAAAAGCAATTGGTTTTCCAAGACAAACACATGTATTAAAAAATTTCCCTTTCAATAAACTTGAAAATCATTTAACTGCGATGCAAAAAAAAATAATATCTGAGCAAGTAGTAGCACGAGGGATTCATATTTTAGCGATTATTCAACAGAATAATACAAATATTCTCAAATATGAAGATGAACAAGCCCGCTATGATTCTATTCAATTTTTTTATATTAAATTAAAGCAATTGAATAAGGCGGCAACTGTTTATAAAGTTTTTGCCGACATTATGCCTAATCCGTTAGTAGTTTTATTTGCAGATGAACAACAAACAAAGTGGATATTTGCTACACACGAAAAGAAAAAAGACTTAATGCTATCTGTTAAAGACGTATATGAGATACCTACAGACGTTACAATAGAACAAGTTGAAACGCAGCTTGATTTTAACAAACTAAAAAAAACAGATTTAAAAGCATTCTACATATCATGGATTGAAGAAATGCTAGCACTAGAACTACAAGTTAAATACGACGTTAGTAAATCAGTTACTTTGGAAAATAATCTATTGCAACAACTGAAAGTAATGGATGAAAAAATAGAATACTTAGTAAGCCAGGCAAAAAAAGAAAAGCAGATAAATCAAAGAATCCCTCTACAGCTAGAAGTAAATAAATTAAAGGCAGACAAACAAGCTCTAATACAAAAGGAGTAATGACTTAATGCAGAAAATAACAGGCGAATCGTTAGACTTAACACAACAAAACACAAAGCTAATAAAAGAATTGTTTCCAGAAATTTTAACAGATGGCGAAAATATTGATTTCGAGATGTTGAAAACAGTTTTAGGAGAAACTTTTGAAGACAATAATGAACGATATCAATTTACATGGCCCGGGAAAAAACAGACAATTTTAGGTGCGCAACAGCCATCTAAAGCTACATTGCGACCAGTTCCTGAAAAAAGTAAAAACTTTGATACGACTGATAATCTTTATATTGAAGGGGATAACTTAGAAGTATTAAAGCTGCTCCAAAAATCATATAACGGGAAAATTAAAATGATCTATATTGATCCCCCGTATAATACAGGAAAAGACTTTGTATACAAAGATAATTTTAGAAACGGTGTGCAAAATTACTTAGAGCAAACAGGTCAAGTTGATGCGGAAGGTAATATGCTCTCCACAAACTCTGAAAGCAATGGACGTTTTCATACAGATTGGTTAAACATGATATATGCACGTTTGAAAATTGCCCGAAATTTACTTGCAGATGACGGTGCAATTTTTATCAGTATAGACGACAATGAATATGTTAATTTATCAAAAGTTTGTGATGAGGTATTTGGAGAAGTTAACAAAATTGGACCTATTATTCAAAATAAAAAAAATTCGAAGAACGATACTATAAATGTGCAGAAAAATCATGAATATATTCTTATCTATAGAAAAAAGAAAATAGTGGATAAAAATGGGAAAGAACTTCCCACAATACATCAAGTTAGCAAAAATGTAAAAAGAGTTTTTGAAGAAAACGGAGAATATTATTATCTAAATGATCCAATAACGACAAGAGGAGAGGGTGGAACTTTAAATGCAAGGCCTAACTTAGGATATACTGTTTACTATAATCCTATTACGTTAGATAAATTAGCAGTGAATGATTATGACAATGAAAAAGCAAAACACCTTAATAGTGAAGAAGAGATTTATTCCACAAACCAAAAACTAATTAGTGAAGGTTATATAGCAATAAGACCACCGAAAGTAAGAGGGAAATTAGGTGCGTTTACTTGGGATATCACAAAGTTTAATAATGAATTGAAAAATATTGTGATAACGGGGTCTAAGGGTTCTTATAGTGTGAGAAAAAGAACCTTTGTAAGACCAGAATTTGTATTTGAAGAAGAAGGGAAAAAGTACACATCTATTAATGCAATAGCAAACTTAAGAAGTATATTAGAGTTCTCAACTAATGATGGAACAACTGCTTTGGCAGATATTATGCAGAAATCTAGCATGTTTGATAATCCGAAAAATATAGAAATGTTAAAATATTTTATCAATGTTATGAATGATCCGAACAGTATAGTTTTAGACTTCTTTTCTGGGTCTGCGACTACAGCTCATGCTACTATACAACTCAATGCTGAAGATGGAGGAAAGCGTAAGTTCATAATGGTTCAGTTGCCAGAAGTATTAGATGAAAAATCTGAAGCATATATAGAAGGCTATCGAACTATTTGCGATATTGGTGAGGAACGTTTACGTCGAGCTGGTGAGAAAATTAAACGCGATCTTGTTGAAATACAGCACTCAACTGTGGAGCTGGATAAGAACTTAATTAATTCTGAAAGTATAGACATCGGTTTTAAAGTATTAAAATTAGACACATCAAATATTCGTGAATGGAATATAGATTTTGAAAGTATTGAAGATAAGTTAAATTTATTTGAAACGCCATTTGTAGACGGACGTTCCGAACTAGATATTGTATATGAAATCATGTTGAAACAAGGACTAGAGTTAACTTATCCAGTTAATACATTTGAAGTGAATGGAAAAAAATTTACGATATCGCATATGGCAACTTGTTCATTTGTTTAGCGAATAATATTGATACAAAAATTGCAAGAGCTATTATTGCAAAACGTGACGAATATGAAATTGAAACAAGTAGTGTCATTTTTAGTGATGCAGGGTTTGTAAATAATGATTCCGAAAAATTGAATTGTATCGAATTACTAAAAGATGCAGGTTATCCAGAAGATAACTTGCTATCGATCTAGAGGTGGCTGACATGAAAATTCAATTTGATGAGTTAACATATCAGGATGAAGCTATTAAATCGGTTCTAAAAGTATTTGAAGGACAGCAAATCCGTAAATCTGAATTTACGATTATGAATCAAGATGCGCAAGGTAAACTATTTGGAGATATAGGAATTGGAAACAAGATTGACGTATCTCAAAGCAAGCTACTTCAAAACGTACAGCAAATTCAAATTAACCAAGGGATTCCGCTCTCTAAAGCTATTCCTGTGCCATTTCCTCAATTTAATTTCGAAATGGAAACAGGCACTGGAAAAACGTTTGTTTATTTAAAATCAATCCTTGAATTAAATCGCCGGTATGGATTTACAAAGTTTATTATCGTGGTCCCCTCAGTTGCGATTAAAGAAGGGGTAGTGAAAACACTTGAAATGACGAAGCAATATTTCAAAGCACAAATGCATGGCCTTATTTATCGTTCTTTTATGTATGATAGTCAGCGTTTAAATGATGTGCAAGGATTTGCTACGAGTGATGATGTAGAAATTATGGTTATTAATATTCAAGCTTTTTCAAAAAGTGCTAAGAATAATGATAATATGAATATCATTTATCGAAATGACATGGATACTCTTCAAGGAATCGCACCAATCGAATTAATCGCGGAAACAAATCCAATTGTCATTATTGATGAGCCGCAAAGTGTAGATAATACAGAAAATGCCCAACAAGCTATTGCAGCATTAAATCCGTCATTTGCGTTCCGCTTCTCAGCGACACACAAAAATAAAAACTACCCATTACTTTATAAATTAGGGCCGGTTGAAGCTTATCAGCAAAAGCTTGTAAAGCAAATAGAAGTAGCGGGCATTAAACGTTCAATAGATGGAAATGAAGCATACTTAAAGATTGTTGGGATTAAAGCTGCAAAGACATCTATTACTGCAACAGTGGAAATGCTTGTGAAAAATAAAAAGGAAATCGAAAAGAAAGAGATTAAGCTGAAAAAAGGTGATGATTTATACAGTAAGTCAAAACATATAGAAGCTTATCATTCAGTCGGTTTCATAACAGATATTTCTGCAGAACCAGGTAATGAATATATCGAGTGTTCTGGAGAGCCTTCAATTATTCGCTTGAGCCAGTCGCAAAATGAAGATTTAGAAATTAAGCGTGGTCAAATACGTAAAACGATTGAAGAACATTTGAATAAAGAATTAAAGTTAAACTCACAAGGCATTAAAGTATTGAGCCTATTCTTTATTGATAACGTTTCAAATTACCGTCAGTATGATGAAGAAGGAATTGAACTTCTAGGTGAGTATGGACATATATTTGAAGAGGAGTACCATGATCTTATAAGACAAGAAAAGTATAAAAAAATACGTGATTATTCAGTCCCTGTAGGAGAAATTCATAATGGTTACTTCTCAATAGATAATAAAGGTCGATATAAAAATGGTGGCGAGAAGGATGAAAGTGCTTATCAAATCATTATGAAGGATAAAGAAGATTTACTAACGATGTATGATGAGGAAAGAAAAAATATAAAAAAAGCTCACAAATTACGCTTTATCTTCTCCCATTCTGCTTTAAAAGAAGGTTGGGACAATCCAAATGTATTTCAAATTTGCACGTTAATCGAATCAAAGGATACCATAACAAAACGTCAAAAAATTGGACGTGGCCTGCGTATTGCAGTCAATCAAGACGGCCAGCGTGTCCCTGGATTTGAAATAAACACATTAACAGTTATGGCAAATGAAAGTTATGGTGAATTTGCAGAAGGGTTGCAAACAGAATACGAAGAAGAAGGTATGGAATTCGGCATATTTACAAAAGATATTTTTAGCTCATTAGTCATTACAATCGACGAACACACAGGTTTTAAAACGCCATTAGGTCATGAACATTCTGAACAATTAGTAAGATATTTGAAAGACCAAATGTATATTGACGATAAAAATAAGGGTACAGAAGCTCTTGCAAAAGCGATTAAAGAAGAAACATTTGATATTCCCCAACAGTTTAAAGATCTTGCACCAGATATGAAAGAAAAAATCGTTGCATCAATTGAAATGAAATTTAATGTTGATAAAGTTGAAATCAAGGATCATGCAAAGAAGGAAAATGTGAAATTAAATAAAGAAGCACTTTCAGGACCATTCCTTGAGCTTTGGAATCGCATTAAATATAAAACAAATTACACAATCGAATTTGATTCAGAAAAGTTTATAAATCAAGCTGCAGATAAATTGAGCGATGAATTAGAAATTCGTATTAGTAAGTTAGAATATGAACGTTATAAAATAGAAACAACAGAAGCTGGAATTTCCACTGTCCAAGAAGAAGCTACTGTTTTTAATGCGAATGATCGTAAATATGAAAAAGCACCGGATATATTAACGCATTTGCAAAATGATACGAAGCTTACTCGTAAAACGCTAATTGCTATTTTAAAGGAAAGTGGAACTCTCAGTGCTTTCAAACGAAATCCGCAACTTTACATGATGGAAGCAGCAAGAATTATTAATGCGGCGAAACGGTTAGCAATGGTAGATGGCATTAAATATGAGAAAGTTTCTGCGGATCAAATTTATGAGCAATCTTTATTTATTCAAGAAGAGATTGAAACTTATGAAGATAAGATTGTACCGGTGAGGGGCAATCGCTCTCCATATGATTATGTTATTGTAGATTCAAACATTGAACGAAAGTTTGCTGAAAGCTGTGAAAAAGACAGCAATGTTAAATTTTATATTAAGTTGCCTGCTGACTTTAAAATTAAGACGCCACTTGGAGCTTACAACCCTGACTGGGCTTTATCTTTAGAAGAGAATGGAAAAGAAAAGTTGTATTTTATTGTTGAAACAAAAGGCAGCAAAGGCGCAGAAGATTTGCGTCCAACAGAATTAGCGAAAATTCGTTGTGGTGAAAAACATTTTGCAGCGATTGAAACAGGGATAACATTTAAAAGAGGTACAGAATTACAAAATGTTTATTCAAAATAGTTTAGCTTCTTATAACAAAATTAATTGTTTATCAATATGATTTAAGCAGCTTCTTTATGTTTTAAAATTCGACTTCCTGGAAAAGAAACAATTCTACTTACTTCTGACAAATCACATCAATTGCTTGGTAAAGAAACTCCATCCCATTGAACTATAGTTTCACGGAAATAGAATTTTGATTTTTATACAGAAATTTGATTTGTGCTGTTCCTTGGAAATAGAAATTATCGGCTGATCATCTCTACAAGCTTGTGAATCAAGTTGTAAGCGGCACAGGTAAGTTCGATAAGTCTATAGTCAAATCTTCTAGGGAAGTTGGCGAAAGCTTAGATACAACCTTTCCTTAATTTATTGCCAAGAGCAAAAGCAACAGAAATACAACTGCCGTTAAAATGAAAGATTATCTGAAGTATATCAGAAATCTACAAGGGAGTAGATTGATAGAGGATTTGTAGGTTGCTGAGCTAATTTTCCTTTGTTTCGGAGCTTTGGAGAAACCAGGACAAGAAAGCACAATTGTTATTAGCTGCTTCTGTAATGGATTTGCAGCCTGTTCCACTGGATTTGTTGGTGAAAGTGCAGCCGGTGTTTTATTCGGATCCCGTAGATGCGGTTTATAAGGCTTTGGGGGTTAGTTGAGCAATTCTATGATAAATAATTAAAACCGCAACATTTCTCGGATTTAATCGAGCTAATGTTGCGGTTTTTTATTAGAGAATATTTAAATTTTTTTTTTTTGTAAATCAATTAACAACTTCTTCTTTTAAGTTAACCCTCTCCGTAGCATGAATAACCTCATCAGGTATCCTGCCCAGAAAATATTCTTCAATGACTTCCCAAAACTGCTCAGTATTCATTTTGTTTTTGAAAATATGGGTGAGCATCGCAACAGATAAGCGGTGACGAAAATGAACCGATTCCAAAATACGGTTTCGATACTTTTCAGGATGTTTCACTAGTCTTTCAAGTTCTAGCACAGAGTTGATACGTATATAAATTTCCGGAGTATTTCCGCCAATTATTTGATAGCTTAATACGTCGAATGCTTCTAATACTCCAAATAAGATTGAAGCTCTTTCGTTATGCCCAGTTGCTCGGTTCGGTAAAAACATTGATCCTTCATTAGTCTTTTCGTTCCAGTCTAAGCTCGAATTATTTAGGTATGTTTCAAGTGTGCCAGTTAAAAATTTCAAGAAGTCCTGGTAACCTGGCAATACCATATATCCTCGAGTCTCATGGGTTTTCGCTATATTATTGGCATTCATGTTTCCAGAAATTTTTCCGTATCTTTGCATCGATTGCAATAGAATTTGAGCTATCCCTTCACAAATATACTTATTTTTTTTAATAGCAGTTCTTAAATAACTTGCTAGTTCTTGGCTTTGAAAATAAGTCTTTTCCATAGCTTTATTGCGAAGGAAGATTTCTAGATGGTTTAATATTTCCTGGGTTTTAGGCAGCAGTAAATGCTTCGGTAGACGACTGCTTAGTTTAACTTCCATTATCGGATCAACAAACTCCAGAAATGGAAGTGTTATTGCAGAATCGCCTGTATGGAAGAAGTATTTGAATTGAGCAAACGACAAATTACGGTATTCTTTCTCCCAAATCTTTTTTAAATCAAGTTCGTAAATGGCAGTATACACATTACTATCTGGAAGAGATTTTATTTTCTTGCTGTATGAAGCATTCTTCTTTAACTGAAGATACTTTTCGCCTTCTGGTTTTACTCTGAAGTACTCCCTCGAAAAAATCCCTCGTGGCCTAGCAACAAAAGGAGAGTATCCCATGCGTAATGTGAAATCTTTTTCGAGCAAAAGAAGAGCTGTTTTTAACGTGCCATCTATATCTCCGTCATTATCATTAAACGAATTTTGCTCAAATATATAACGAAAATCTTCTGCGCTTACTAACAAATTTCGTGATCGATTACGATTTTCTTTGTAGACTGACAAGATTTTTTGAGCGACTAACTGCAATTGGTGTTTATGAATAGTCGACATGCCATGCAGTCTTCTTACATGTGAAAAGTCATTGCTTAAAAAGTCGAAATAAGCATTGCCATCAGGCAAATCTCTGGCAGCACGACCGATTTCCTGTACATAATCACATACATTACCTGTTGGTGCAAAATGATACACATTGTTGATGTCGGGAATATCTATTCCCATACCAAACGCTTTTGTTGCTAGCATGACAGGGGACGTACCTTCCTTAAATTTCTGAGCGTTTACATCTTTTTCTTCTTTTCTGAGCCGGCCATAGTACAATGTTAATTTTTCTGAGGCTCTGGGGTGGTTTTCTTCCATATAAGTCATGAACTTTAATATTGCGCTTACAGTCGGAAAATAAATAAGCGTTTTTTCATCTTTTTTAATAAACTGTTTGACTCGCTCTGCAGTGATGACAAACTTAGCTCTCAAGTATTCATTACCTTTATAGTCATCAGCTCTTGAATTGATTCCAATATTAATATCGTCTCTTCTGACACTGCCCAAATACGTAATAGGGTTTAAAAGAGTCAGACTGTCTCGGGTTTCTTTATACATATCTTCTTCTCCGCCATAAATTGCAGTAGCAGTAAAGGTGGCAATAGGAAATTTCATTTCTTTTCTTAGTTTTTGCAGGTAAGTTCCAAGGTACCAGTAATCTGCTCTAAAGGCCTTACCCCAGGTAGTGACAATATGGGCTTCATCAACGATGAAAAGACCAACAGTTCTTTCTCCTATTAACATTTTTATATCTGAACGGCTAAGCAGAGTTTCGGGAGATATATAAAGTGTGGAAATTTCACCAGCATGAACTCTCTCCGATATTTCTGTTTTCTTTAATGGTGTAATATCTGAATTAATTGTTTCTACGCTTGATATGCCTCTAGATTTCAAGTTGTTAACTTGGTCTTTCATGAGGCCTATTAATGGGGAAATTACAATAGTCAAAAGACCAAAGTTCTCATAAAGATATAAAGATGGGATTTGGAACATGATAGATTTTCCAGCACCGGTTGGTGACGTAATGAAAACATCACGGAATGGTTTTTTGTTATTGGCTGCAATTGAATTAGTTACCAGATCGTCAATAATCTGCGATTGAGAAACTTCCATTAACTCCTTTGACTGATCAGGATTTTTGTACATCGACAATTGCCTGAAGTTTGAATAACCCCAATATTTCTCTAGCAGTGCTACATATGGAGTTTCATCGACTTGCTTTTTCTCAAGTCTCTTTAAAGAAATGTAAAGATTACAGCTTTCAGAAATTTGATTCAATAATCGTATGCGATCGAGATAATTATTAGTGAAAGAGTCCAAATCGGCTCTCTGGACTAAGACGTAATCACCTTGTAAGGAGTGGGTTAATATTTTTGAGGTCAAATCCAAAAATTGATTTTCATCTTCTGAAATCTCCAGTATCACTTCGCCTTCTCCAGAAGGTACTGTTTCGAGATCTTTATTTTCTGGAGTAAAATAGGGAATCCATTTTTCTTGGACTTCATCAGAAATAGAATAAGTAACATAATAGCTATCATTCTTTACAATAGAACTGTAGAACTTGGTTACAAAATCAAAAGAACAAGAAATATTGTCAGGGATACTTTCGTCGTCAACTGAGAATACATTAACTAACGCTTCAATTTCATCTAAGTTGTATTGTAAAGGGAACTGTCTATGGTAAAGATTGTTATAGATAAAAGTAGATGTGAAGAAATTAGTGAAACTACTTTCAATGAAAAACTGATATTCTTCCATCGTACACCAATAATAATCGAGCTTTTTGCTTAGCCTGTTTGAGACTTCCATTAATATCTCAGGACCTATATTGAAATCTTTTAAGTTACAAGGGTATGGGACGGATAGTAGTTTATTGTCCGATAATGAGTCGAGTTGAGCAGGAGTGAATCCAATCATGACTGCTAATTTCGGTGACTCTGATGCTGCTAATAAGCTTGTTGGCTGGATATAATTGTAATTCATAAATTGCACCTCTTTCTTAAATAAAGTATACTACAATAAATAGTAGAATATTCACCCAATTTAGAATGAAGGTGTTAAATTATGTCGAGTCTATATAAATTTGATGCGAAACTTAAGAGCATGTATCCAAATTTAAAATCTTATGTTGATTCGAAGGTCGTACAACAATTAATGGAAGAAATAATTTATGAAGAGCCGTCAATCAGTTTCATTAAGTCTTATTTAAAAGATAAAGGCTATATTAACGTGGATTCAAGACCGGAAGATACAGCAGATAAGAAGACAGTAGCAAAGAACACAGAAAATGATAATCAAAATAATAAGCTTGAACCTAGCACAGATATGGAGGTAAAAAAAGATATTTTTGTAAAAGAAGCCAAGCTAGCCTATATCTCAGAAACGACAGAAATCAAAGTTGTCGATACAGAAAGTGATGACGAGTTTGATTTTGATGCATTTATGGAGTCTGACAAATTTAAAGCTGGTATGAAAAATGCAGACAAAATAACTGGATATAAAAATAACAAGGACTTATTCGATGATTACGCAGTTTTTAACAGCCCAGAAGTAAGAAACAATCTTCTTGTTAACAATTTGCCTCTGGTTAGAAAAATCGCTTCGAAATATATTTACGCTTCGACTGGCTCATTGGTTTATGATGATTTAGTTAGTGAAGGTGTATTAGGTTTAATGAAGGCAATAGATCGGTTTAAGAAGGAATATGGCTATGAATTCTCAACCTATGCTTATTACTGGATTAAACAAAGTATTACGAGAGCTATCGCAGATAAAGCATTAAATGTCAGACTACCTGTTCATATGCATGAAACTCTTAACAAGATAAATAAGTTTGAACGTGAGTATTGGAAGCTGGATGGAGAACCGGAAGTTGAAAAAATTGCGGAATTATGTGGTCTAAGCATAGAGAAATATTATGAATTAAAAATTATAGAGGCTTCTTTCAGAAGGCAAACTTCATTAAATACACCACTTAAGGAAGATAGCCAAGAAGACATTTTAATGATGCTTGAGCAAAAATCTTCACTTTGGTTTATGGAGGGATTAGATAAACAAGATCCTGTCCAAGTAGCAAACTTTCATGCACTCAAAAATGAATTGGAAAAATTATTAAAGTCCTTAACAGAACGGGAAGAACAAGTACTACGATTAAGATATGGTATGGATGGTGACGAACCGAAAACCTTAGAAGAAATAGGAGAAATGATGAATGTTACTCGCGAGAGAATTCGTCAAATCCAAGCTAAAGCAATACTTAAGTTGCGAAAAAAAAGTGCTGGTTATGATTTACCCTTATTCTTAGTAAATTAAAAATTAGGAGGGATGTAATGGATCTTTCTAGCCCTGCATCAACTAATAGTTTTTTTACGGCCAAGGATATAGCCGAGCCATTAGCATTTGTAACAAAAGACGAAAGAGATCGGTTATCAAAGCTTTTTAATGATGATAATTTTGATGTTGTGGGTTTTAATGAGAATGGAAGGGTTACAGGGTTCCTTGATAAACAGGATACTACTAATCTTGAAGAATTAAGTAATAGAGTTAAGAAATTCGAAATACATGACTTGATAACCTCAAATACTGATTTGAAAGATTGTCTTTCACTTCTTGAAAGCCGCCAGCAATTATTCATTATAGATAAATCACATATAATTGGAATAGTTACGAGATCTGATCGTCAAAAACCAGCTGTGCGGATGTTGTTTTTTGGGATGATTACAGTATTTGAAAGTGAATTGGCTACATTGATTAATCTTAAGTATCCCGATAATGCTTGGAGAACATTAATCAATGAGAAGAGATATAGTAATGCAGAAGAGCAATTTTCTGAATTAGTTGAGAAAAATCTCGAAGTAAGTTTGATTAATTGTACTCAATTTTGTGATAAGACGGATATAGTAGTCAATGATACAGAATTGCTGACTACATTAACAGCTTCATCAAAAAATCAAGCAAAAAGTATTTTTAAGCAAGTTCAAAGATTAAGGGATGATTTAGCTCATGCGCAGTCGTTACAACACTGGTTCGAAAATAAAGAGGTTATGACCTTAATTAATCAAATTAGTCTTACTACAGAAAAAATTAAAGAGCAACTCAAATAAAAAGGCCAAGGGAACAGGAAGTATTCATAGCAAAATGGATATTTCCTGTTTTTAGTATAAGGGAGGAATGTTCATGAAAAATATGACAATAGATGACTTAGGTGAGAAGGAACAAGAATTATTAGATATGAATCCTGATATTAATCCGATGATTAAGAGACAATTGATAAATGTCTATGAAAATATGTTGATTTTAATGCGCAAAAAAAGAGAAACGCGAACAGACTCATATGCATACATTAAGCGGAAAGTAGTAACGCACCTGATTCAATATGGTGCGTTTTTGAAATCTGAAGATATAAAAAATTTTAAAGAAGCAGAAACGAATTTTAAATTGGCACTTAAATATGAACCCAATAATCCTATAGCATATTACCGTGTGGGATTTATTAAATACAGGAATGAGAATTATTCAGAAGCAGCATTCAATTTTAACAAAACACTAATATACCAAGAATTATGTAAAGAAAAATCATACTTGCTTAATGATCAACAAGAAAAAAATGCCTATCTTTATATGACAAACAGTGGCTTACATATCGCCCAAAAAGGTTATGAGAAGATGAATGAGAAATTTAGTGAGTTGCCAGAAGTACTAAAGAGCTATCAAGTTTCAGATTTATATGACCGTCTGGAAAACAATGACCAGTATCTAGAAAACAGAGCGTTTCGAATATTATCGTTTGAGGGAGAAGAATATTGTTCGAAAGCACACTGCGAAAAAATTATAAAATCGGAACCTAAGAATACAATCATTTTATATTTTAACGAACGTGTCCCTTTGCTTTGTTATAACGGTGATGAAATACCGTTGTTAGGAAATAGGCCGGATATCTTGCGTCACTTGCTTACAAAAACATCTTTGGAATCTCCGGCAACTATGTTAGATATGACGGATTATTTTTTGGATAACCATCTCAAGAATCTAAAAGAAAATACTTATGTCACTGCTATTAATAGGTTAAGAAGCAGCATGCGGGAAGTGACGATTCCAGAAGTATTAAAAAATACTAGACGTCAAGAACTTACAGCCTATTATTTTGATCATTCTGTAAAATTTATGGTAATGAGCAGAATTGATGAAGAAACGAGCATTTGAAGATGACAGGGCTGTCATCCCCTTTTGGTTAAACTAGGTATATAAACCGAAAGGGAGTGGATAGCATGGTAAACATGAAAAGTTGGTATGATTTATTTATTCGTCACGGATTCCTTGTAGAGGAAATTGCAGAAGGCAAATTCGACTGCCGAAAAGAAACGGAAGAGAATCTGGAGTTTTTAAAGGGAATTTTGGATGAGATTTTTGTAGCCTACACTATAGGCAATGGTTTATTGCAAATAAATGAAACAGAAATTGATGAAGCGCTTTGGCTGCGAGCAGTGGACTTCCGCTACAGAGGCCGGACAGAAATGCTGCAATTTGGACCTGAAGTGGACATTCCTGGCATCAAAAATTTCGATACTTACATGGCCGGGATGATTCGCCAGCTAAATCGACTGGATCTGTCGACAACTTGCTGCTGTGATGGTCACGACAAACGATTTCCCAGTATTTCGTTTACTGGCGATACGGATATGAACACAGTGGTTAAAGTGCTGTCTGTAATTGGTTTGCCTAAGGTCTATGTACGGAAACATTCCATCACTATAAAAGTGCCCCGGATTCAGTTGCTTGATGCAGCTGAAGCATTAAGTACGTTGTCTCAAGAACACTTAAATATGGAAACAGAAGAATTAAATAAGCATTTTTTTCTGATGGAGCTTGAAAGATGTCTATCCATTGACGGAGAAAGTGGAGACGAAGAAGAAATTCGGGAATACGTCCGAAGCAAACTTGTTGGCCAAACTGATTCGGTGACAGTGGACAGTAAAGGGAACTTACTTGCTACAAAGGCTTGTGGAAACGGAAAAGGGCCGGTTATCTTACTGAATGCACATCTGGACACGGTATACAGTTTTGACGAAGGCAGAGAAATTATAAAAGCGGGCAATATCTGGTCAAGCAGTAGCGGAATTTTAGGTGCGGACGACAGAGCGGGGGTGGCCGTCTTATTGGAAACACTGAAGCGTCTTGATGCGACAAAATTTAATGGCACAGTGAAATTCATTTTCACAGTTGAAGAAGAAGTTGGTCTACAGGGAGCAAGAGAAGTAAATGGAGATTTTTTGAGTGATGTTGACGCTGCCTTCGTAATCGATCGAAGAGGGACTGGCGATATTGTCACTTCCTGTAGGGGGCAAGAAAAATTTTGTGATGAATCATTCGGTGAACTCATCGAAGAAATTGCAAGCAGACATGGACTAGGCGTTTGGAGATGTACAGCAGGGGGTAGCAGCGATACTCGTATTTGGGCATCTCATGGGATTCAAAGTGTGAATTTATCAGCAGGGTATTTTAACGAGCATAGCTCTGATGAGTATTTGGATGTTGAGGGTTGTAAGGAGACACTTGAATTTCTATTAGCAATTGTAACTGAGGGCAGAGCGTTAAAGAGAGTAGTTCGTTCTATTAAACAAAATATAAACTACCCTATTTTGTTAAAAGGTTCGGTAAGTAAAAAAGACTTATATTGAGTTTAAAGTATTGACGTTCAATATGACGTCGCAATAAATCTCTTTAATTTATATTAGTTAAACTTCTGAATGCAAACATACTTTTATCTAAGAAACTAAAAAAGAGGAGGTCCCTTCATGAATGTTCAAAATAATAATTTTCGAAAAGATGCTAAGTCGCAGTTTAAAATAGTGCATTCAAATTATAAAAAGAAAAACTGTATGAATTGTTTCTTCTACAATAATAATAAGGTTTGCGGAAAACATTATATTAGAACTTTAAAAGACGAGGTTTGTCCAGACTTTCGAAAAATTATTACTAAAATTTATGGCGGTGGAAGAGTATCTCCAAAATAAACTAGGTTCAATAAAATTTAATGGAAATATTAAAAGTTTAAGTCGAGTAATTGAGCTATAGAAAAGAGGAGGAATATAAACATTTACTGCTTTTAAAGCCGTTTTTTATATGCGGCTTTTTTTATTTTTACTATCTTTTATCAAATATATTATATTTCTTTATTTCATATATTGAGTAGTAAAATAAAAATACATAATTGAAAAATATGGTATTTTAGTGATACTATTAAATTAATATTTTGAAAAATAAGAAAACAATATATGTGGGGGAATCTAAATGTTAGAAGCTCTTTATGAGGGAGGAAGGTTTAATCTTCGGACTCATTTAAGTCTTAACAATTCAGTGAATGAAGAAATAGGCAGGCTTAAGAAGGCCGCAGATAAAGGGGCATTTAGCTGTCCATACTGTAGGGGCATTTTAAAGCTAAGAGCTGGAGATGTGTATGAGAAACATTTCTATCATCCGAGTAATTCATGTGCAATTTCAGAGGCAAGTGAAACATATCAGAAACAAACGAAGAGAGAGGCAAAGAGTCACTCGGTAATGAAAGAGATTATTTATGATGAACTGAAAACCCAAGAAAATATAAATGATAATCTGCAAGTTGAATATGGATATATTATAAAAGGGGACGAAAAATGGAGATACTATCCGGATATCATAGTTGATAACAAGAAAACCGAAATAGCTATTTCTATCTTAACTGATGTAACTGCAAATAAGGATGCAGGTCTTGTAAGACAAATTAAGAAGAGAAATGAATATTTTAAAGAAAAAAATTTAAAACCTGTCTGGTTTGTAGAAAAAACAGAGCAATCCATTGATATGGATCACCGAGTCATTCATTTATGGGAAGCGGAATTAGATATCGCCATTAAGATGGGAGAAGATTTTAAATGGGAAGAAGCGTTAAGCAGCTTAGAAGTTAAAAATAATATATTTGATCTTTTTAACTACCATTACCGAAGTATTCCAAGCAATTATGATGTGCGGGGCCTCTACTACGTTAAATCCACAGCTACCAATATTATTTTTACTGTGCAGCGTTTTATAGCAGAGGAATTTAATCATCCGTATCGAGCATTCGCCTTAAATGACGCTTACGAAATTAAAATGTCAACGGCTTTATTAATGGATGATGTTTTGCAATTAAGTGATCCATTTATAGAAGAGAAACAAAGGAATGAGTTTATAAAAGACGTATATATAAGGGAGACAGAATACATTTCAAACAAAGAAGAAGAGAATATTTCTACTGATACAGCAGTTGAGCATACTATGAACTTCACTAAAAATTATGCTGAGCATGATATTTTAGAGATTTTGAATGAATACATTAAAGAAGTCAAAATTATTTCCGCTGATAAATTTAGTAAGTTTTTAGTTATGGAATGTGGAGCTCCCCCAGCTACATTCGCTACAGGAAGATATCAAATTTATAAAGATGTCTGTATCACGCTCTCTGGTTTAGAATCATCTGGAAGAATTAAATTAACAAAAAAAGATTATGTAAACGACCGATTCTACGAAGTCATTGAAAACTAATTAGATACATAAATTACGAAGGAAGGGGGGAGGAAGTATGGGGGGATTTATTGATTATTACACATTACTTAATATATTGCCGACAGCAAGTGAAGAACTGATTAAGCGTGCATATCGTATCCAGTCTAAAGAAGTACACCCGGATAATGGCGGAGATGAAAAACAATTTATTCTACTAACAGCAGCCTATGAGGTGCTAAGCAATCCGGCAAAAAGAAGAGAATATGATCAGCAATATGCCTACTTTCAGCAAGTCAAAGAGCAAACTAAGGAACGCCCGCAAGAAGAAAAAAAGAAATCGACACCCAAAGATGAAACACAATTTCAAAAAGTTTCTCCGAAGTTCTCTTTTGACTATGTTCGCTATGGAAAGGTAATGTTAGGAGCTCTCATAAGCCTAAGTATCCTGGCAAAAGCAATTAGTGCTTTTGAGGAAAGCGCTGAACCTGAAATTCCTGAAAATCCAATTGTATTTCCAGTTACAGTTAATGAACAGTCTAATGAAGTATCCAAAGATTCTGAGGTTGCCGAATATGAGCTTAATGAAATAGAAGATTCAAATGTGGAATCAATTGAACACTCAATTGAGATTTCTGAGGAATCTGAGACACCCTTAGATGTAGTAGAGGAAGATGATCAATCAGAAATGGAGCAGACCGATACATCGACTTATACTACAACTGATTCTTCTTCGCTTTATGTTCGTTATTTAGACCGAATATATAAGTTGGAAGATGATATGCAAAGCTATGGAATGGTTTGGGAAACGGGAAGTGATGCCGAAATTACACAAGCATCTTATATTCAGTTAGCAGTTTGGGATGATTTATTAAATGAAATTTATCAGACTCTACGAATAGAGTTAACAGAGGAAGAATTTATAGACTTAAGGAATAAGCAACGTTCTTGGATAGTAGAAAAGGAAAGAATTGCAGATACAGCTATACTCGATTTTGCTGGAGGCTCTTGGGAAGTGCCTGTTTATAATGATGCGCAAATGGAAGAAACGCGCAAACGATGTTATTGGCTAGTAATGAATTATATGAATTAGATGAAAGGGAGTTGAGCTAATGTTCGGTTTTCTTAAGTTATCTGGTGCACCAACAAGAGCTTATACATATTATAAACAAACTGAAAATATTGAGGAAAAGAAGATTATGGAAGATTTATATATTAAGTTTTCTTCACTTATAAAAAAATACGAAAAAGTAGTTATGCAAGAAGCTATGTTAGAACCGTCAAATAGAAATGAATCAATCAGAGAGTTTAGAAAGCGGCAAGAAGCAATGATATTGATCCGCACATTTAATGATATGGCCAAGTACGGATATGAAAAAGGATATTCTGAATTTTTGATTGGCTTGTTTTATCAGAAAGAAATTTCAGCTTTTGTGAATTCGAAGTAGAAGGCTTTATGAATTACAAATTTACTCAAGTAATTGAAGAGTTCATTAATTATTATTTGCATGGTGATAAATTGAAACTTACAGAGGAGAGAAAACGATGATACCTGTAAAGAAGGATTTTGACGCAAAAATTGAAGAACTTAAATCGATTTCTAGAAATAAAGGTGATTCTTTTTTAAATATGACTTCTGAAGAATTACATAAAATCATTGGAGGGTATCCCTCTAAAAATCATCGAATGGCAACTTGCTGCGATGCCATGTATGATGCAATGCAAACTGGCGATGAAATTATTCAGGCTCCACCCAAAGGGAAAGGCGCTAGTCTGAGAATCAAGTATTTTCTGTAATGGCGCATTAAAGTTAGTCTCCGACCAGTAAAAGAATAGGGAAGTGCCGAAATGATTGAACAGGAATTAATAATGACTATCAAAAGAATTGGTGTTACTTCAGGCGAGGTACAGGTCTATTATGCTTCATCCGATCCGTTGATTTTTATCGAATTTTATGACGAAGATACTGGTGTCTCTTTTACATTAGAGACAGTCCAGCTGGGCAGGCTTTGCCATATTAAAGAAACGTATGTAATCGGCAACATTAATATGGATAAGATCATATCAAGTGCAGAGGCAGAAGAAGCGGTAAAATTACTTAGTGAGCAAGGAGAAGGGATGAAAAGTAATTTACTAGTTAAAGCGAGAAAGTATGCTGAAGAAATCACTAAGCGAGTAGGAATACCTGTATATGTAACAGAAGAGATACAAGGAGAGCCAGGGCTCATGACAGAACATGATCAGAATATGTGGCATGCGGGAGAAGTTTTGAGAGGAATAGATGATGACTATTGAGAAATAAGTCTGTTATAATTCCGTTCATGTTATTTATGCACAGCTAGGCCCAGGTTTTTTATTGAAAACTTTAAATCGGGTTTATTCAACAATGATTAATGATGATCAACACTATAAAAATTGCTAAATAAGACTGCATTTTATTGTCCTAAGTTTAAATATATAAATGAGATGAGGAGTTTAGCGTGAGTACAGTCCATCGGGCATTGCAATCTATAGGTAAAACGAATTTTATTGAGTATTTTGAGGACTATAAGGAGCTGTCATTCAGTAAAGAGAAAATTAGTGGAAGCGACAAAATGCCTTTAGCCAAAAAGCTGCTTGAAAATAATCCGAATGCAACTAAATTGTCCGGCCAACTAATCCGAATCTCATCCGCAATCGGCATTTTTAAAAAAGGCTTGGAAGTGGAAGCTCTAAAAGAAGTCATTGCGTCAAAACATCCTTCCATTACGAAAGAGATAAAAGCAAAGGCTATAACTTTGATTAGTAATAGCTCTTATTAACAAATTATAATTATTAAATCCCTGACACATAAAGCGAAAAGATTAACCATTTATAATCATGGAAGGAAGATGGCTGTCGCTTCTATATAATAGTGTCATATGAGCTAAATGTTGTTCCAAAAAGAGAGCCAGCTTTTCAAAATGTGAATTTGAAGAGCGGGCTATCTTGTATTTGTTCATATAAAAAATATAAGTGGAGCTAGAGAAACGATATTTTATACTGATCTTTGATTCTAATAAGTTCTCCAGAGATATGGAACAAAACAGCGAAGACTCCTGCGGCTTAGCGACACGACCGATACACCGCAGGGAGCGCAGCGGACGAGGAGGATTGGGCGGGAGCCCGCTGGAAAGCGAAGCTGTTTTGTGGAATATCGGTTACCTAATATAATCTCAGGATTTTACGTTATCCGGAAGGCATGTCTTATAAAGACCGTGAAGCCTGGATGGACGAGACGGAATAATGGAGAAGTTCATCCTCTTCAAGATGAACTTCTCCATTTTTTATTTGTGAAAATTCGTGGGATGGTTTCATATGAAAATCTGCTCGTTCCTCACAAATGCTTTCGGCTTTGAACAAGTGCTATCCATATGATGATACACGCCATCCCGTGATGAAGTTAAGAAGCCTTGCATCGCTTCCAATACATGATAAGCTAGTTGGCCGTTCGCTCGGTGCGTTTTGCCGTTCAGTAAGGCATGTGCCATGTCAGCAACCCCAATGCCGCGGCCGTTTTCCTGTAAACCGGATATCAAAGGGATGTCTGTGAAGTTTTCTTCATCTTTTTTGCGCAGCCGCACCGGTCCGCCGAAATTATTGGGATCTGGAACGAGCAAAGTGCCTTCGTTTTCGTAGATTTCAATTGGCGGCAGGGTGGACCCGCCGAAAGCATCGAAACTGGAGGTTAGGGTACCGATCGCACCGGATGCAAAATCGATTGTTCCGGCTATATGTGTTTCAGTAGAAACGGTGATTTTCTGGCCAGCGTTCGGTTCACTCAGGATGGTCCGTTCCGGATAACTGATGCGCGCAGATCCCGCAATACGTTGGATGGGGCCAAGCAATGCGATCATAGCCGTTAAATAATAGGGGCCCATGTCGAACAGCGGACCGCCGCCTTTTTCATAATAGAAAGCAGGATTCGGGTGCCAATGTTCATGTCCGCGGCTGATTACAAAAGCTGATGCACCGATTGGGATGCCAATTTCGCCGTTTTCAATCAAATGCAGTGCGGTTTGTACGCCTGCTCCCAGGAATGTGTCCGGGGCGGCGCCGACCAATAAGCCTTTTTCCTGTGCTTTGTCCAAGACCTGCTTGGCTTCCTGCAGGCTGATGGCCAGCGGTTTTTCCACATAGACATGTTTGCCGGCTTCCAATATTTGAAGGCAAACTTCAGCATGCACTTTCGGAAGCGTTAAATTGATGACCAGATCGATTTCCGGATCAGCCAGCAATTCCTGTACGGAGCAGGCTTTCGGAATGCCATATTGATCCGCTTGGGAGCGGGCGCGATCCAGTTCCAAATCTGCACAAGCTGTAAGCGATAGGTGTTTGTATGCCGGGATATTCTCCATATAGATGGAACTTATGTAGCCGCAGCCGATAATGCCGATTTTCATTGTGCGCATATTACTCCTCCTTCACTGGCTGTCGCCCATGCCGGTATAGTTTCCGGCATTTCCAGAAGCTGCATAGCTGTGATTGTTGGAATCTCTGTAGAGTGTTTTTCCTTCAGCCGCCCATAAAAATCCTCTTTTCATCATCAACGAAACTTCAGGCATCGCCATGATATCCGCTGAATGGCCCAGCGAATTGTAGAATACGCGCCCAGCGCCCCAGCGCTTTGTCCAGACAACCGGCATGTCGACAGCTTTGTTTGGGGTATGCGGCCCTTCCGCAACAGGGAAGCGGGTAGTGGCAAGCACTTCTACTGCCGGATCGATATGCAGATAGTATTGTTCGCTGACGACTTTGAAATCGTTCATTCCTTCTAAAAGAGGGCTCGAGGAATGTTTAATGTTGACCATATATTCGATCCCATCATTGCCTGGATGAGCGACCCAATTGCCGCCCGTCATAAATTGCCAGTCCACATTTTTTCGGAAAGAATCGCACATGCCGCCGTGGCTGCCAGCCAGACCGACACCGCTGATGACAGCTTCCGAGACATTGCGTACATATTGTGGATCGATTTCTCCCATCGTCCAGTTGGGGACGATCAAATCAAGCGCTTTTAGTTTTTCAGCATCTGCGTATGCATCAAGTGTATTCGAGATTTCTACGTCAAAGTTTTCGGCAACGAGCAGCTCTTTATAGATTTCTGCGACTTGTTCCGGCTCATGGCCGTCCCAACCACCTTGGACGATCAATGCTTTTTTCTTCACGGACTCCACACTCCTGTCGGTTCATATTTATTTTTAAAGGCTGGATACTTCAATCCATTTTCTTTGCTTGATGGATAATTCAACAGCTTCAAGAACTTGCTGGCATTTGACACCGTCATTGAAGTTGGGGACAGGCTGGCGGTCTTCCTTAAGTGCATCCATGAATTCCACGAAAGCATGGGTAAACGTATGTTCATAGCCGATTGGATGTCCGGCTGGCCACCAGGCGCCAGAATAGGCATGCGCCGGATCGGTTGCGAGTACGCGGCGGAATCCTTGGACGTCATCCTGGTCGTCGGTGAAATAAACTTGCAATTCGTTCATTCGTTCAAAGTCGAAAATGACACTGCCTTTGCTGCCGTTGATTTCAAAAGAGTTTGTGCTGCGGTGTCCTGTTGCGAAACGGGTGGCTTCAAAACTGCCTAATGCGCCGTTTGCAAAGCGGGCCATGAACAGTGTCGCGTCGTCAACAGTAACAGGACCGGTTTTGGCTGAATGTCCGCCTGTTGCCGATAAACCAGCCGTTTCATCCGGAAGCGGCCGCTCTTTTATGAACGTTTCACTCATGCCGATGACATCAGCGATATCTCCGATAAGAAAATGGGCCATGTCGATCAGATGCGCTCCTAAATCACCATGCGCTCCGGAACCGGCAATTTCTTTCTGAAGCCGCCAGGCGAGGGGGAAGTCAGGGTCGACCAGCCAGTCCTGTAAAAACCAGGTCCGAAAATGATGGATGTCGCCCAATCGGCCACCGTCTATCAACTTTTTCGCCAGCAGCACAGCAGGGGCAAAACGGTAATTAAAGCCGACCATATGCTTCACGCCTGCTCCTTCCGCCGCTTCCAGCATGTCACGTGAATCCTTTAAAGAAAGTGCCAACGGTTTTTCGCAGTAAAGGTGTTTGCCGGCATCCGCCGCTGCGATTGCAATTTCCTTATGGGCGTTGCTCGGAGCGTTGATGTCGATCAAGTCGATATCATCCCTGGATACAAGATCTTTCCAATCGGAAGTATATTCTTCCCAGCCAAATTGCGTGGCGGCAGCTGTGACAGCATCAGTATTGCGGCCGCAAATCACTTTCATGTTCGGTTTTATGCGGTCCGGGAAGAACATAGGCAGCGCCCGGTAGCCGTTGCTGTGTGCTTTACCCATGAATTTATAGCCGACCATACCGATATTCAATGAATTCATCAAATCATCCCCTATCTTTGTTTACTTGCTAAACAAACTTGGCTTTATTTTCTCGAATATTTAAAATTCTGTCAAATTTAAGAATTCATTTTTAGGATTTTTTTAGAAAATATACTATTTCTGCCAGGAAAGAGGAATCACAGGGTATCGGATAGAATAAAACAAAAGGTGCCATCGAATAGGCTTTTGATTTGGAACCATTTATAGATTAAAAGGGGATGAAGAGAATGACAGCACGTACATTGGATGTAACAATGCAGAAGATAGAGAAGGAAATCAATGATAATCCTGAACCGATTTCAGGCATGGATACGGTTTATAAGTTTGAGATCGATGGGGAAGTATTTCAGATGCGGTTAAAAGATCAAAAAGCCGAACTTTTATCTGAATCGGATAAACAAGTGGACTGCACACTGAAAATGTCGTATGACAATTTCCAAAAATTCCTGAATGGCAAATTGAATGGCATGACTGCTTTCATGACGGGGAAATTGAAGATTGATGGAGACATGACTAAAGCATTGAAGCTTGAAAGCGTCGTCAAAAAATACGACTTGAACATCTAATTGATTGTGCAGATAGACGGAAGCCGGCTTAGCGAAAAACGCTGAGCCGGTTTTTTATGGAAAACTTCCGATAAGCCAACTATTTTCAGAATTATTCGAACTATATATTGAAAACATACGTTCTGTTTGGTATGATGTGTTTACTTAGATATGGGATGGCGGATCACTTTGCCGCTTGTTTAACTGATGCCTCTTCAATAAAGACATTATAAATTTGGAGGAGGATTTTTATGTTTCAATCAGCAAAGGAATTGGAAAATCTCTTTAACACGGAAGCAGCTTTCTACAAACTCCAGACACACGGCAAAATTCATCTCTGCCGCAGTCTTGCGGCAGTCCGGAGAAAGGGCGCAGAAATTGAAGAAGAACCGGATGCGTTATTTGTGTTGCTGAACCCGGGGAGATGTCTGCCGGTTGACGGTGAAGAAACCATTTCAATGCTAACCGGAGAAGTGGAAGTTCTCCCTATGCTGCAGGCAACACCTGACAATACGATGTATCAGCTGATGCGGCTGATGGATCGGATGGGGTGGAATCATATCGAGATCATCAATCTGACCGATGTATTAACAGGGAAGTTTGAGGATTATTTGGAATGCCAGGAATGGATGAAGCTTCATCATGACAATCGACACAGCATCTTTTCCATTGACCGCTATCCTGAGCTGTTGGAGCGTGTAGAAAAAGCGGGTGTGGTCATTGGGGGATGGGGCGCCAAATCGAAGATATCATCCGCTGCGGAGGAAGCGAATACGATCTTGTGGGAAATTGCTGAAGTAAAAGGTCTGCGATACAATCAGCACCCGCTTTATTATCATCCGTTTCCTTGGCTGCAAACTAGATGTGTCATGTGGCTGGATGATATGGAAGAGCAATTGAAACGTGTAGGTGAAGTTGTTTGATAGGCATTTAAAGAGAGGGAATAAACATGAATCCTTAAATAAGATTGAATTGTCTGAAAAAATAGGTTAAGTTTAGAGTAACTTATATATAAGGAGATGATTGGATGGCAGATTGGCTGACCAGTTTGCAAACGGAGACACCGCAACAGGGATTTGAACTTGCATTGATATTGGCGAGAAAAGGGGTGGCATATACTCAGACTTCTGCAGAAGTACGTGAACGTCTGCGCCCGGAATATGCGGAAAACGCCGACAGCCTTACAATGGCTTCACAAGTAGTAGCGATACATTTCCAGACAGTCGCCGCGGCAAACGGTTACTGGAGATGAAAATAGGAAAGCCGCAGCTGGATAATCACCAGTTGCGGCTTTCGTTTGTTTTATGACTGTCAAATCGATTCGTTTATCTGCTGCGGATTTTCGACAGCAGACGAAGAATCTCCAGGTAAAGCCATACTAAAGTGATCAGCAGACCGAAAGCCCCGTACCATTCAAAATACTTGGGCACCCGGCTGGCCGCGGCGTTTTCGATAAAGTCGAAATCAAGCACCAGGTTCAGTGCGGCAATAATGACGATGATGACACTGATGGCGATGCCGATTGGGGACGAATCGTGCAGATAAGGGACATTGAATCCGAAGAATCCACCAATGAACGATACCAGATAGACAAGGAAAATAGCGCCAGTTGCAGCTATTACGCCCATCCGGAAGTTTTGGGTAACCTTGATCAAGCCGGATTTATAAACTAACAGCAAACTGAATAACACAGCTATGGTCAACAATACCGCCTGAAAGACGATGCCTCCGTATTGGGCTTCGTATTGAGCGGATATTGCACCAAGGAACAGCCCTTCAAGCAAAGCATACAGCGGTGCTGTAAAAGGGGAAACTTTTGGGACGAATATAGTGATCAAAGCCACAATCAGCCCGCCGATTGCGCCTATCAAGATAAGCGGCAAAATGCTGCTGGGATTTTCGACAAATTGATTCCAGGAATAGACGAATGTGGCCAATACCAGAAGGATCAGGATAAATGTTCTGTTGACTGTACCGCCGATTGTCATCGTTTGGCCCGAACCGACCGTATCGAATTTTTCAAATGCTTCTTTTTTCAAACTTGGATTTCCGCTTCTCAAAAATTTTCACCTCTTCATATTTACGTGCAGTTTCATTATATCCTTCAGTACGAAAATGACCAAACAACTTTTGTTGCATAAACAGCCATTTCTAACTTTGCTTTATTCTGACAGATAAAACATGTATAAAGAGCTATGTATTAAATTGACAAACAAACCTTTCCTCCTATTCAAAATATATTGAATTATTTATACAATTTAAAAGTACAAAATAATATTTAGGGGGACGAATGATGTTGAAAGTATTATCTACATCCGCAATAACGCTTGCCTTAGTGGGCGGCGCAGTATTCGCTGGCGTAAACAACAGCGACTCAACTGTTGAAAAAGTCAGCCATAAAAGTGAATTGAGCCTGGCTCATTATGTTGGTGCTTCACCAGAACTCGCAGATCGGGCGAAGGAATTAGGAATTGATCTGTCAAAAGCTGATCCTGCTGAAAAATTGGCAAACAATAACGGCAAAAAATTTGAGGCGCCTGGTGATAACCACGCTGCTTACAATGTGACAGAAGGCGATGTACCGGTACTCGTGCTTTTAGCAAAATATAAAGACGGTGACGAGCCAATCGGTGACATGCCAGGCCAAGTGCCGGCTGAATATTACGAAGACCTGATTTTCGGTGATGAGTACAATCCTTATGAACTGGAACAGTTCAAACAATATGCTGAGCATAATGGCGTTGCCGTGCCGACGGACCGTACGATGCAAAATGTATATAAAGAGTCCAGCAATGGCAAAGTAAATCTGGTGCGTAAGGAAAACACCGATTTTGCATGGGTCGAATTGCCAAAAGGCGCTTCTTATTATTTGGATCAGGAAGGCACATATGCTGAAAATGGCAAATATCTTTTAGGCAACGCTAACGGAGATGCTCATACAGGTGAATTTGTCCGTGATTTGCTGAAAGCGGCAGATGATCAGATCGACTTTTCTGAATACGCTGTAGACGGCGAAGTGCCGAATATCTTTGTTGTCCATGAAGGTACAGGCGCAGAATTCAGCCGTGACCCGGCGCAGTTCTGGTCACATAAATGGAGTCTTTTGAGCGCATTATTCTACGGCAAGTATTATGAAACAGGTAAAGATGCTGCTACTCATGCAGGAGTGTCACAAGGGGAATGGATCAACGATACTATCGCCAACGAAATGACCTATGACGGCGTACTTGTCAATAACTACAACATCCAGCCGGGAATCGGGGGCAACGTAGCGGGTTATGACGCGGCGACGGATTCTTATGATGAGTCTCTTGCGACAGGGCCATTCCCTGCACAGCCTGGCGTTTACGCACATGAATTCGGACACGCTTTAGGTTTGCCTGATTTTTATGACACAGTTTATTCTTCCGAAGGCGTCGGCAACTATTCAATGATGGCTGGCGGATCTTGGATGCGCTATCCGGATGCTGCGGCATACTCAGGAAACTCACCGACTCTATTTGATCCATTCTCGAAAATCTTCCTTGGATGGGCTGATCCGATTGACGTGAAACCTGGTGATGAGCCGCAGACGATTACATTGCCTCCGGTCAACGAAGCGTCAGCTGACAGCGGAATTGTGAAAATGGAAGTCCCTGGTTCAAACGGCACAGAATACTTCCTGTTCGAGAACGTTCAGCAAAAAGGATTCAACCAAGGATTGATCCGCCAAGGTGAAGATGCGCATGGCCTGCTTGCTTGGCATGTGGATGAAAACATCATAAATCTTTATCAGACAGCCGGATTCCGACCGAATAACGTTGAAAACTGGATGAACAAACGCTTCCAGTACAACCAGTCCGAAACAGCTTCTGATGGCACGAAAGTGACGCATTATGGTTTATCTGTGCTTCAGGCTGACGGTAAATATGATCTTGAGAAGAACGTAAACCGCGGCGACGCTGCCGATTTCTTCAAAGCCGGCGATGAGATCACACCGGTTTCAAGTAATGTCCACTCAGGATCTTACTACTTCTGGAAAGGGCAGAATGCGACACCTGCCGATTCAGGGATCCATGTAACGGATATTGTGGAAAACGAAGACGGTTCAATTACAGCCAAGTTCTTCTATAACTCTAATTCAAGCAAGAAATAACTAAGATCAGCAACAAAACCGCGATTCTCTATTGAATATAGAGAGGCGCGGTTTTTTATGTTTGATTATAAGTTTTTAGGCTAATAGATATAGAGGCATCTTAAAATCAAAAAAGAAGGGGGCAGCTATGTTTACTCATCAATTGCTGGTTTTGCTGTTTATCGGCTACATCATTTACACAGTCGACATCAAAAAGAATTTCTTTCCGGTGCCGGTGGTATTGGTGGCTATAGGATTAGGCTTATCATTCATCCCATTCTTTGATGGATTTAATATCTCCAAAGATATTATATTCAATGTTTTTCTTCCGGCCATTCTTTTTACTTCCGCTTACCAATTTCCTTTAAAACAATTAAAGGAAAATATTGGTATTATCATCACTTTGAGTACATTGGGCATGATTGCCACTGTATTTTTGCTCGGACTTTCGATATATCTTGCCGGCGGCTTGTTTACGGCAGTGTCATTTACTGCAGCCTTCCTATTGGCGGCAATCCTTGCGCCTACTGATCCGGTGTCCGTGACAGCTATTCTGAAGGAAAGCAGCGGTGCTGATCAGATTGCTGATGTGGTTGAAGGGGAATCCATGATCAACGATGGTACCAGTATCGTTTTCTTCACTATTTTTCTGACTATGTTTCAGACCGGCGGCGGATTTTCACTCAGTAAATTCATATCTGAACTATTGCTTGTATCGATCGGCGGTATTTTGCTGGGGGTCACTATAGGATGGCTCATGAGCAAAACAATCAGATTTACTAAAGATAAGAAGTATCAGGTGATGCTGAGTATTGTCGGTGCCTATGGCGCATTTTATATCGGGGAAGCAATCGGGGTATCAGGAGTACTTGCAACTGTGGCTGCCGGCATATTTGTGTCCTATGAAATGAGCAAGGAAATCAAGGAGGATAATCTGCAGGAATCGCTTGATGGGTTCTGGGATATAACCACTCCCGTACTGCTTGCAGTGTTGTTTCTTCTCATCGGTATTAGAGGAGCTGACTATCTGGCATTTTCGGGCTGGTGGTTTGCTATTGTGATTTTTATATTTTCCATCCTTGTCCGGTATCTGGTCATTGGCGGTTTTATATACGGGGTCCCGAAATGGAGGCATGAATTTAAAAACGACTTTTCCACCATTACACTTACAACTTGGTCAGGGATAAAAGGGGCGATGTCCATTGCTTTGCTTCTTTGGTTGGAAGAAGCGACTTCCGGCAAAGAAGAAATTTTGGTTTCTCTGTCTTTTGCGGTAATTTTATTGTCCCTAGTAATTCAAAGTGTGGGAATCTATCCATTATCCAAAGTGCTGAAGGATCTGCAATAATTTTATAAAAATTGAAATAAACTCCAATCCCATGTGGCGGGATTGGAGTTTTTTTAATCAAGATTCAGAGCAACAATGCCGATATCAGCGAGTACCTGCTGGCCGGCGGCAGTTGGATGGATGTCATTTTGGATGACGTATTCGGCTTGATTGTCGCCAAATGCAGCATAGGCGTCTGCCACGTATACATTCTCATTCGAAGCTGCCAAAGCTGCGAAGGCCTGATTGATCCCGGGTAGAATGGGATCAGCAACATAATGAAGCGGATCATTCAATTGGAATGGATTATAAACATTATAAAGCACGATTGGAGCATCCGTCAGGGAGCGGGTTTCCGCTATAGCTGCCGCTATATTCGCAAAAACATCATCATTTAAAAGTTTTTGCATCAATAATTGCTGGAACAGCGGTTGTTTACCGCCGCTTTCCAGACCTGCTTCACGCAAAATTTGAAGTAAATCATTATTGCCGATCGTAATGGCTACATAATCTGCGTGGATGACCGCCTGGCGGTATTTCTGATCTGTTTGCAGCGCGCTCAGCAATTGCTCGCTTTGCCAGCCTGGGATGCCCAGATTACGGACACGTAAATCTTCTGATGCACCGATTAGATAAGGATAAGCAGTTTTGGCGGGATTCTGGTTGTTCTGCCCAAGATTATAACCGAAGGGAATGGATTCACCTAGTGCTACCAAAGATTCTTTTGCTTGGTCGCTTTTGGCGAAAGTGGCTGGCGACACGATCGAAGTCGCCAGCAATAAAACAGCCAGGCTTTTTGTTATTTTTTTCATCTACATTCTCCTTTCAATTTTATTGCAATTTTAGTATAAACTTATTTAATTGAATTGTCTGTTAAACGTTTTCGTCATAAGTTTCCTGTCAAGACTGACTCTTTATTTATGGTAAGATTAAAGCAATAGAAGGGCAGTTAAAATGGAGGGGCGGAAGGACATTATGAATCTGGTGATTGATAAGGCAGCTTGTTTTGCGGCTGTCAAACATGATGGTCAGTACCGAAAAGGCACGCATATTCCTTATATTTCACACCCGTTTGGCGTGGCGTTGATCCTTATGGAAGAAAAACAATCCGACAAAATAATTGCCGCTGGTTTATTGCATGACACGTTGGAAGATACCGAGACAAGTGAAGAAGATTTATTTAAAATCTTTGGCGAGGAAATTCTGATGCTGGTGAAAGCCGCTTCCGAGCCGGATAAGACATTGCCGTGGGAAATCAGGAAACAGCGCACCATCGAAAGGCTCCAATACCACTCCGTAGACGAACTCCATTTGATACTGGCAGACAAACTTCATAATCTGCGATCTATCCAGACGGATGCCAGTAAATTCGGTGACAGCATTTGGGCCCGTTTCAATAGAGGGAAAAGGGAGCAATGCTGGTATTATATGAGCATTGTCCGCGAATTGAAAGACAAAAAGCGTGAAGTGCCGCTGATCAGGAAGCTGGAAGAAGAAACGAACGAGTTGTTCATCGGCAAAAAGAAATTGACACTCCATGACATTCGATTGCTGTTCAACAGTATACAGATCGGCAAGATCTCAAATTATGATGGGTTAAATAAATCCCGGCTGTTGGCATTCGCCCATGAACTGCAGGAAGCTGCCAGGCGGAATGATTGCAGTGAAAGCGAAGGAGACGTTATTCGCAATCTTTTGAAGGAGCGAGGGCTGGACAATGAAATTCAATCCGAGGATGATCCGTTTATCTATGCTTATTTATATGAGTTGAAATTCCGGCTGGGCTGGAATGATGAAACTTTTCTCGATTATTTCAAAATTTATTATTAATAATGCTTCTATAATAACGCGTAAAAGGAGATAAAATAATATGCCGCTGGACATTGTGCGAAATGATATCACCAAGATGAAAGTGGATGCCATAGTCAATGCCGCCAATTCGGGTCTGAAGATGGGCGGAGGGGTATGTGGCGCCATTTTTCGAGCTGCCGGCGCTGACAAATTGCAAGTGGCTTGCGATAAAATCGGCCACTGCGCTGCAGGTGAGGCTGTCCAGACGGATGCGTATGCACTTGATGCCGATTTCATCATCCATACTGTAGGACCTGTTTGGCAGGGAGGACAGGCTAATGAAGAAAAACTGCTCCGCAACAGCTATAGGAATTCACTTGAACTGGCAAAATCGATCGGCTGCGAATCAATTGCGTTTCCGCTGATTTCTTCAGGCATATTCGGATACCCGAAAGAAGAAGCGTTGAAAGTGGCAATAGGTGAAATTGAGTCTTTTCTTACCACCAATGAAATGGATGTCTTTTTAGTCGTTTTCGATAAAACATCTTTTGGCATCAGCCGGAACTTGGTCGAATCCATCGAAGCCTATATTGATGAAAATCAAGTGGAGGCGATAGAAAAGCCCTATCCTCGGCGCAGACGTGTTGTTAGAGAAGAAATCATTTCTCAAAAAATGGAGCAGGAGTTCAAATTGGATTCTGCTATGGATATCAACTTGGAAGATGTCCTGAAAAATATGGATGAATCTTTTTCAGAACGCCTCTTCCGGTATATCGATGAAAAAGGGATGACGGATGCGGAGACTTATAAAAAAGCGAATATCGACCGGAAACTATTTTCGAAGATCCGTAATTCACCCAAGTACACGCCTTTAAAGAAAACAATTATCGCATTTGCTGTGGCGCTCGAACTGGATTTGCAGGAGACGGAAGATTTATTGGAAAAGGCGGGTTACCGGCTATCGAGAAGCCACGAATTCGATCTGATCATCATGTATTTTATCGAACGGGGGAATTATAAGATCCATGAGATCAACGAAGCTTTATTCGCGTTCGACCAGGTTCTGCTCGGTGCTTAAAATGTCGCTTCTGAAGCGACCAAATGGTATGCCCAGTGACGTATCCTTAAGTTGTTAAGATAACTTGAGGAGGAATAAACAATGAAGAATGAGATGACGGAATTGGTATTCGTACTGGATAAGAGCGGTTCGATGGCGGGGCTTGAAAAGGATACGATCGGCGGATTTAATGCATTGGTTGAGAAACAGCGTAAATTGCAGGGGGATGTCAGGGTTACTACAGTATTGTTTAATCAGAGCTATGAATTGCTGCATGACCGCATCTCGTTAAAAGGCATTTCGCCGCTGACCGAAGATGACTACGAGGTTGGAGGCACAACTGCATTGCTGGATGCGATCGGTTCCACGGTCCAGAAAATCGCAAATGCGCAGAAAAGGACCATGGAAGAAGAACGTGCTGATAAAGTGATGTTCGTGATCACCACAGATGGTATGGAGAACGCAAGCTGCGAATACAATTATAAAAAAATCAACGAAATGATTGCCTCGCAAAAACAGAAGTTCAATTGGGAATTCATTTTCCTCGGCGCCAATATTGACGCGGTCGCAACAGCGCGGCAATTCGGTGTTGAAGAGGAGTTTGCGGTGGAATATCATGCCGATCCTGAAGGAACCCAGCTGAATTATCAAGTTCTCAGCGAAGCTGTATCATCCTTCCGCACCGGTAAATCAATCGACCGGAACTGGAAGAAAGATATCGAAAAAGATTATAAATCGCGTGCAAAGAAATAAATAGGCAACTTCTAACTCTTCCTTAAGTGGAAGAGTTTTTTGTTTGTGCCCGGTGCGGCGATAGTTTTGATTGAAATGGCAAAGGGTAGTGAGTCTATAAAGACCTTGATGTTAAAAATCGATTGTTGGAGGTATCTATTCAATGGATAAAAAGAACAATAAATTATTCGGTTTTTTTGGCGGCCAAATGGAAGTTCAGGAAAAAATAGAAGAATTGAAAAATGAAGGCTATCCATCTGACAATATGTATGTGATCGCTAAAGACAATGAACAGATCAATGCCCTTCGCTCCTATTCTGAAGTCCATTTCAGTACGGAACAGGATGGAGACTGGATCGACAAATTCAAAGAAATGTTTTCAGGCAATCATTCCTTGAAAAATGTTTTCGAGGAAATGGGATTCACCACTGAAGAAGCGGAAGGTTACAACCGCAAAATTGAAAATGGCGAAATCTTTCTTTTTGCCGATGATGAAGTATATAACGAAAGCGACAGAAGCGCGTCAATAACTGCTACTGAACCGACCGGTCATTCCGACAATGATTTTGCGGATACACCCAAAATGAGCCGGACTGAACGGAGAAAGAAGCTGTCAGGCAATGGTGAGGAAAGCCTCTTATTGCACGAGGAACAACTGGAAGTCCATAAAGAGCGGGTTCAAACAGGTGAAATAAACGTCAACAAGCGCATTGTGGAAGAACAGCAGCATATGGACGTACCCGTAGAACGGGATGATGTGGTTGTGGAACGGCGGCCGGTAGCTGACAGCGGAAATCCGGATGAAGAGATCAAGCGGGAACCATATCAGGTAGGAGATGAACTTCATATACCTGTAATAGAAGAAAGGCTCGTCGTGACGAAGAAAGAAGTGGTCACCGAAGAAATTGTAGTGACCAAACGCAGGATTAATGAAACCGAGCATATTTCTGAAACTGTACGGCGGGAAGAGGTCGATATAGATGACAGGGATCTGCCGGTCAAAGGAAAAAATAATATGTAATATTGTGAAAATCCTTTAATACCAGGAGTTCAGAGCCTTAAAGGTTTAAATTGAGTGCCACGGGGTAGACAGATACTAGCTTCATCAGAAAGAAGACATCACAATTTAATTGGAGGTTTTATGATGGTGAACAATAATAATAACGACAAATTGGTAGGAACATTCGAATTACAGGCACAGGTTTTCAAGAAAATCGAAGAGTTGAAAGAACAAGGTTATCGTGAAGAGGATATGTATGTGGTAGCCAAAGATGGCGCAAATATCGATACTCTTCAGGATAAGACAAGAACCAACATCACGTCAGGTGATAAAGACAGCAATTGGAAAGATAAATTCACCAATCTGTTTTCCAGTGATGATACGGAAAGAAGTTCGTACCGCAATGTCAGCGATGACAACACGCGTGATACGGATTACGGCAGCCATGTAGAAAACGGCCGCATTCTGTTATATGTAGACCGCGATTATGCGGGGACTTCCGGCACATTCGCATCAGGCAGCAGAACTGCTGCTGACTCAGATATGAGCCGAAGCAATTATTCTGGTGCTGGTACCGGCACCGGAAGAGGTACTGAAGAAGAAAGCCTAAAACTGCATGAAGAACGTTTGAATGTAGACAAGGAACGTGTGCAGACAGGTGAGGTTAATGTCGGCAAACACGTTGTGGAAGAAGATCAATCCATCGATGTTCCAGTTGAGCGTGAAGAAGTATACGTGGAACGTCGTCCGGTCAACGAACAAACAGGTTCGGGCTTAAATGATCGGGATGGTTTTAACGAAAAAGATTCGATTCATGTCGATGTCAATGAGGAACGTGTAAATGTTTCGAAAGATGATGTCGTCAGTGAGGAATTGGTTGTCGGAAAACGTAAAGTCAAAGATACAGAACATGTCAGCGAGACGGTACGCCGTGAAGAAGCTGATATTGATGAAGATAATAACGCCAATAAAGGCTTGTTCAATGACAAGAAGGATAAAAGAGGATTATAATACGCTCCTCGGCAATAGCTAGAAATAACGAAGCCGCTCCAGCTGTTTGCTGGAGCGGCTTTTTTTATTTGGATTAATTGTGCTGGCTGCATCGTTGATAAGCTCGAAGATATTGTAACTTTCCCCATTCTTAACAGTCTACTGTATAAAGGTGGGTGAGCAGATGACGAAAAAAAGAATGCTTACAGTTTCAGTAGCTATGATGATTTTGCTGACAGGATGCGGCTTGTCAAAAGGGGCAAGCGGTCCAGGCAGCCTGGAACCGTCAAGAAATGCGGAATTCAAGGAAGACGATTATTTGGAGATAGTGGATGCCAGTAATCTTTTGGGCATGAATTTATTGTCCGAAGTCAGTGGAAAAGGTGAAGGGAGCAACCCGTTTATCTCTCCTGTCAGTCTTTATATGGCACTTTCCATGCTTTATAACGGGGCTGAAGGTGCCACGAAAAATGAGATTTCGGAAGTATTGGGAGTGAAGGGGATAGAGGCGGGTGACTTGAATCAGGCGAATGCCTCACTGATGTCCATCCTAGCTTCTGACACGGAGGAGATAGAACTTCGGATCGGCAATTCCATTTGGCTGAACGATAATTACCATTACCAAGAGAACTTCGCCGCAAACAACCGTGATTATTTTAATGCGAAAATTGAGGAGATCGATATCTCGGATAATGCATCAGCGGTTGAAATCAATGATTGGGTACAAGAGGCGACGAACGATAAAATAAAGAACATGGTGGAAGAACCTTTAGACTCGAATATTACGGCTGTACTTTTGAATGCTGTTTATTTCAAAGGGGATTGGCAGCATAAATTTGAAGCCGGCGCAACGAAGGAAAGCACATTTATGGGGGAAGGAGGGGAAAAGAGCACGGTCCAAATGATGAAATTGGAAGAAAGACTCTCATATCTCGAAACGGACAGTTTTCAGGCGGTCTCACTGCCTTACGGGGAAGGCGAAATGGATATGAAGTTATTTTTGCCTAGAGGCAGTTCAAGTCTGGAAGAATTCAGAGAGACGCTGAATACAGAAAACTGGAAACGATGGAACGCAGAATTCAGCGGCCGGCAAGGAAAAGTCTTGATGCCGAAATTTAAAATGGAATATGAAATTATATTGAATGATGCAATGAAAGAACTGGGTATGCCAAGCGCTTTCGATGGAAATGCAGAGTTTCCTTATATAGTCCAAGAAGATGCTGAATTAGTGGTCACTTCAATTGCCCAAAAAACTTATCTTGATATTAATGAAGACGGAACCGAAGCAGCTGCGGCGACTTCAATTACTGTAGGAGAATCCGGGGATGCAGAGCCACCGTTTATGATGAAAATTGAAAGGCCATTTTTCCTGGCCATTACAGATGTTGAGTCAGGCGCTATCCTTTTTATGGGTGAAATAAAAAACTTGGAGTAATGAGCTTCTTAAATTTATATTCAGGCCATTCCGCTGATCAAGTGGAATGGTTTTTCCTTTGTTGAAACTTTAGAGGATTTTTTTCGTAAAATAACTGGAGAGGGGAGGGGAACCGATGAAGAAACAGCCTGCAATGAAAATACCGAAATCTTTGTTTGCAAAATTCTTGGATTGGCTGACGATTTTTGTTTTCGCTGCTGTCGTCATTTATCTCATCACCCAGTTTTCTTCTTTGCCGGACAGAGTTCCTGGACATTATGACGGAGAAGGCAATGTCGACAGATGGGGAAGCAAAATGGAATTGTGGATTTTACCAGGGGTTGCAGTATTGCTGTGGATTCCGATGACAGTCCTGGAAAGGTATCCGCATCTATTCAATTACTTGAATTTGAGAGAAAACAATATCGAAGCGCAATACCGCAACGGCCAATTGATGATCAATGTGCTGAAGAATGAATCCGTCCTTTTGTTCAGTTTTCTTATCTTCCAGGGAATTCGTGTGGCGGCCGGTGCTGCAGAAGGTTTGGGTGTATTCTTCATGCCGATCTTTCTGTTCGTAATTTTCGGTAGCGTGATCATATTTCTGATAAGGATGCTCAGACTCTGAATGCCGATGAACCCCTGTAGAAAGGGGTTATCCAGTAACCCACAGGGAAACGGGGTTATCCACAAAGCGGCAAAGTTATTAACTTTTTGATGATACGAGTGTATTAATTAGATTCCGGGCATTGAATTTATTTGATACACCTGTATCATATTTATTGAATAATAAAAGTATTCTGATAAAATGGATGTATGCCAAAACTTATAGATCACGAAAGCAAAAAGCTGGATATCGCACATGCCGCATGGAAAATTCTTTTGAAGGAGGGTATGGAAGGCGCGTCAGTAAGGAATATCGCAAAGGAGGCCGGAATTA
The DNA here is from genome assembly GCF_057369535.1 of Planococcus sp. RAB007_Raresut. Classification (NCBI taxonomy): domain Bacteria; kingdom Bacillati; phylum Bacillota; class Bacilli; order Caryophanales; family Caryophanaceae; genus Planococcus; species Planococcus sp. RAB007_Raresut. The sequence goes on along the minus strand of NZ_JBXYIF010000001.1, from coordinate 37,836 downwards.
CACTGGGAGCGTTGCGTTATTATTTCACATCACAGGAAGAACTATTGGCTTATACAGAAGACCTGGTTCATGCCAATCTGGCTGAACGGACATCGGAATTATTTATGGCGGATCTGCCTCCTCAGGAAAAAGTGCTTAAGCTGCTGACAGGCTTGCTGCCTGAAAGCGGGGGCGGGGACTCGGCACCTGAGGCGCGGCTCATTTTCAAACTGCATTCTAAATACTCGAGGAAAGCCTATGATAGAGGCCGCGACAGCGTCTACCAGGCTGTGAAATCAGTGATGTCCAACCTTGTGATGTTGAATCTTTTGAAAAAAGACACGGATCTGAGTTTGGAAACGGACAGGCTCTACGGCTTGATGGATGGCCTGGCGCTGAATTCTATGCTGCAAGGGGCGGAAGGGAATCCTGAAAGGACAAGGGGTATCCTGGAAACCCATTTAAAAGCTATAAGCAAGGAGCAAAGCGGGGGTCAATATTGACCTCTGTTTTTTATTTATGAAGTGTTTTATTTATAAGTTAAATAGCTATACAAAGTTAATCAGTATCTATACATAGTTGTTTTGTTTACATAATAAAAATATGAAATAACTAAATCGAAAGGTTTAGAATCTGAAAAATTAAGGTATAAATCAATAAACTTTCATTTATCTTCAATTTGAAATAAAATAAAGGGAAGCAATTTATCCCTAAAGAGGAGTTGAGACCGATGAGTTTAGAAACGATCAAAGGTTCTAGTATGATTGTAAAAATGACGCGCACTTTGATGAACGAAGGCTGGTCATTTACTCCCAATGAATTTGATGTAATCATTAAAGCCGAAAACAAGGCAACCGGTGAATCCATCCATTTCCCATCGATCGGAAACTTGAAGACCTGGATTTATCAAAAAGCATTGAGCTATTAATAGTATAGAAAATCCCGGCCATCAGAAAGTTGATGGCCGGGATTTTCATTTTTTATTTATAGCATCTTCTCCAAAGCCGAAACCGCTTCTTGGGCGGTTTTTGAGTCGACAGAAATCCTGTTGATCACTCTGCCTTCCATCAATTCTTCCAGTGCCCATGTTAAATGAGGCAAGTCGATTCTATTCATTGTCAGGCAAGGACACATATACGGGTTAAGGGATACGATATCACGGTCAGGATAATCTTTGATCAGGCGGTTGACGAGATTCATTTCAGTGCCGATCGCCCATTTTGAACCGGGTTCTGAAGCTTCGATCATATCAATGATGTATTTCGTCGAACCAGCGTAATCAGAGATGCTGACGACTTCATAAGTGCATTCCGGATGGACGAGAATATTGCGGTCCGGTTCTTTGTCCCGCAGAATTTCCACATGTTTCGGCAGAAAGTTCATATGTACGGAACAATGTCCTTTCCAAAGTATAACCTGAACGTCTTCGAGTTCACATTTCAATTCAAGATTTTGTTTAATTGGATCCCAGATTGCCATCTGCTCTAGTGGAATGCCCAATTTTACTGCAGTGTTTCTTCCGAGGTGCTGGTCGGGGAGGAACAGCATGCGCTGCTTTTGTCCAAGTGCCCATTCCACCATTTCAACGGCATTCGAAGAAGTGACCGTAGCGCCGCCATTTCTGCCGACAAAGGCTTTTATGGCTGCAGTGGAATTTACATAAGTTAGGGGAACAATCGTGTCACCGAAATATTCCTGCAGATTCAGCCAGGCCCGCTCGGTCTGGTCGATATTTGCCATATCGGCCATCGAACAGCCCGCTCGCATGTCTGGCAGGATGACTGCTTGTTCCGGTGTAGTCAAAATGTCGGCTGTTTCAGCCATGAAATGGACGCCGCAGAATAAAATAAAGTCCGCAGTCTGTTGCCCGGCAATTTGTGAAAGCTGGAGTGAATCCCCAGTAACATCAGCATAACGGATCACTTCGTCTTTCTGGTAATGGTGGCCCAAGATAAATAAACGGTCACCGAGAATTTGTTTTGCGCGTGCAGCGCGTTCATGCAGCTCGCTGGCAGGCGCTGTTAAATATTCCGATGGCATAGCGTCAGCCATTTGAAGTTCATCCATTAATGAAGTCATTGAGTAATAGCCTCCTTATGTGAAATGCTTAAATTCATACTCATATCAAGATTGCTGACACTGTGTGTCAAAGCGCCGATGGATATGACATCAACGCCGGTGTCTTTGTAATCCTGCAATTTTGCCAAATCGATGCCTCCTGATGCTTCAGTGCGGATAGGAGGGGGCACAAGCTGGACCCAGTGTTTCATGGTTTCGGGCGTTTGATTATCGAACATGATGACATCAGGTGATGCTTCTATCGCTTCCATTAATTGTTCTTTTGTTTCCACTTCAACCTCAACCATCATCATATGGCCATGCGCAGACCGCGCTTTTTTTACAGCATCCGTAATGGAACCGGCAGCAGCTATATGATTGTCTTTCAGCATCACCGCATCGTATAGGCCGTTGCGGTGGTTAAATCCGCCGCCAGCTCTTACCGCATATTTTTCGAACATGCGAAGGCCAGGGGTCGTTTTTCTCGTATCGACGATGCGGGTGTGGGTGGTGCCAAGTGCATCCACACATTGTTTTGTTAGTGTTGCAATTGCACTCATGCGCTGCACAAGATTGAGAAAAACCCGTTCACCCGACAAGATTTGCGATACTTTTCCAGTAATCCGGACAATCGGATCACCTGCTTTGACTGTGTCGCCGTCTTTTTTTAGCAATTCCACTCTAACCAACGGATCAAGAAGAGTATAACCCCAGTCAAAAATATGTACTCCGGCGACTATGCCTTCAGCCTTTGCTCGTACAATTGCTTCACCTTCATCCGTGTCATTAAAGATGACTGACGAAGCGTCACGTTCCCCGATGTCTTCAATTAAAAAGTGCCTTAAAGCTTTTTCTGCTATTAATCTGTTCATTAAACAGTCTCCTTGCTGTGAATTTTTCGATTTGTAATCGCCGATCCGGCTATAGACAGTTCAATCACTTTTCCTTGCCATTCGTCTCTTTGGGAAGGCGTGTCTGTCCTGAAATGCGCGCCTCGGCTTTCATTGCGTAAATAAGCGGCGGCCGCAAGCAGTGAACACGCTGTTGTTTGATGGTACTTACTGATATTTTCATTGCTGAGCGCCAGCAGGTCATGAACCGGAAGCAGGGGGTATTCTGTGATAAACGCGCTTAATTGTTCTTTGTTCCGCAAGATGCCAATGGAGTTGGTCATGCTCGAACGCATCAACTCCATTTCAGAAAAGACGAAAGGGGCGGGATGCATTACGGATTCTGGGACACGAACCTGAATTTCGAAGGGCTCAGCAGAAACCGTGTTTTGTTCAACTAAATGATCTGCCAGCCTTTTTGCGAAAACAATTGCTTCGAGCAGCGAGTTGCTTGCCAGCCGGTTGGCGCCGTGGACGCCGCTGGACGCTACTTCTCCGATGGCATACAAGCCGCCGATATTCGTCGCGCCTTTGTCGTCCGTTTTCACGCCGCCCATATGAAAATGAGCTCCCGGCCGAACCGGCAGCAGATCCTCAGCTGGTTCGATGCCGTGAGCACGGCAATTTTTCCAGATTGCGGGGAACTTGGACCTGAATCCGTGGATATGCCGCGCATCGAGAAAAACAGGACCTTGCTTTTGCCAATGCCATTCGATGGCGCGGGCAACGATATCCCGAGGAGCAAGTTCCCTTAAAGGATGAACATCACGCATTATGGCGCCGCCGTCTTTATTGACCAAAAACGCACCTTCACCGCGGACAGCTTCTGAAATAAGCCCTTTGGATTTTCCGTCGATCGTCAAAATAGTTGGATGGAACTGGACGAACTCGAGATCTTCCAAAACAGCTCCGGCGCGATAAGCGAGCGACAAACCTTCGCCTCCTGCTACAGGTGAATTGGAAGTGTGGCTATATAATGCGCCGATTCCCCCTGTTGCAAGGACGGTATGGCGAGCGAGTATCACTTTTCGTTGCCCATTTCGATCGCTTGCAACTGCGCCGAAGCATTTTCCGTTTTCCGTAATGAGTTCGAGTGCCTGGTGATGGATCAATAAATGAATTTTATTTTCGTTTTTCTTCATTAAATACTCCATCAGAATTTTTCCGGTCTGATCGCCGCCTGAATGCAGGATTCTGCGGGTGCTGTGTGCGCCTTCCATCCCGAGTATCGGTTGTCCCGATTCGTCCTGATCGTAGGGCAGTCCTTCCGCCATCAGTTTTTTGACGGCAATTTGCCCATCACGTGTCAGCATCCCGACCCGTTCGGAGCTGGCGTGGCCTGCTGTCGCCAGTAAAGTATCTAAAGCGTGTGCTTCCGGTGAATCGGTTATGTCGAGGCTGGCTGCGATTCCACCCTGTGCCAGAGTCGAATTAGCGATATCAGGAGCATATTTTGTCAATACGACAATCTTATAGGAAGGAGGCAGAGAATGAGCGAGCATCAAGCCGGCTGCTCCGCCGCCGATAATACAAACATCAAACAAAACTTTACACCTTCTTTACAAGTGTCTTGACACTATTAATGACATAAAGATACAGTGAATACAAGGCTAAAATGCATTTTGAAGGGATTTTGATAAAGAGATGAAAAGCTATTTGGACGCAGCGGCTACAATTCCCATGAGAAAAGAAGCTTTACAGGCATATTTGGAAACTGCGGAACAGGCATACGGCAATACACAAAGCCTTCATGATGCCGGAACAGAAGCGGCGAATTATGCGGATTCCTGTCGGCGGATCCTGGGAAATTTATTGGATGCCAGACCTGAAGGATTTTACTTTACCGGCAGTGCCTCTGAAGGAAATCAATTGGCCATCCGTTCGTTATTGAAAGGGAGACCCGGACATTGCAGGAAAATCATTTCGACATCTTTGGAACACGCATCTGTACTGGCCGTTTTGCACGAGTTGGAAAAGGAAGGATATATTGTGGAGTATTTGCCGGTAGACGAATTCGGAAATCTGAACCGGAAAGAATTTGAATATGCGGTGGATGAACAAACGGCACTCGTCATTATGCAGCTGGTCAATTCTGAAATGGGGGCGATCCAGGATGTTGCCTATTGTGCGGCGTATGCCAAACGCTTTGATGTTCCGCTTCATTCGGATATGGTTCAAGGTTTAGGTAAAATACCTGTTAATCTATCGGAAAGCGGAGTTGCCTCCGCTGTTTTCTCAGCTCATAAAATTGGCGGACCCAAAAGCGTCGGCATCGTATACGTAGATCCCAGCATCCACTGGCAATCTGTTTACGAGGGAACGGTCCATCAAAACGGTTTCCGCGCGGGAACGATTGATGTTCCGGGAATTGTATCCGCCACAATCGCTGTTAAAATCGCAGTGGCGGAACAGCCTGAAAATTTCAGGAACGCCAGGAAGCTGCAATCGTTTTTGCTTGAACAGCTGCCGGCCAGTGTGATTCCTGCAGGCGATCCGTCGACTAAATCACCTTTTATCCAGGGATTATTATTGCCGCATGTAGAAGGGCAATGGATGATGCTAGAGTGCAATCGCCATCAAATTGCGATTTCCACCGGAACAGCCTGTAAAATTGGAGCGGGAGAAGCGATGTCTGCAATGCTGGCGATGGGGATTGAAAGTGACGTGGCCAGAAAGTTCATCAGAATTTCGTTTCATCGCGGAACGACTGATAAAGATCTGGTGAATTTCCTGGAGACAGTGAATAATTCATTGCTGCCAAAAGAAACACTATTTTAATTTGCGGAATAATCCGTTAATTGATATCCTTACAAAAAGGAAGGAGATATTTGTGAGTGATATTATTGAATTGACGAAGATTACGATTTTCCAGAAAGACACAGCCAATAAAATACGCGAAGCTTATATCGGTGATTTTAAAGAGCCGGTCATGTTCGGCGTCCACGGCGGCGTGCGTGAATTTTATGGAGTCGACACCGATCCTGAATATCCATCTACACTGGACCATATTGTAGCTGCCGCGGGCGGCTGACTGGTTGGCACATTATCAGGCGCGCTGGAAGCGCGTCATATACCGACTTCACCAGACAAAGTCAAAGCGGATGTCCAAGGCACCATCGAAGCGCCGGATGGTGTTTTGAAAATCACCAAAATCAGCTGCCATTACCATGTGAAAGTGCCTGCCGGCAAAGAAGACGCCGCCGAACGGGCTCTAAAAGTGTTTGACAGAGGATGTCCTGTGGCACAGACACTCAAAGGCGCAGTCGATATTGAACACACATGGGACATTGAGAGTTATTGATTTTATAAATGAAAAAATATTCACGGGAAGGCGTGTCTTAACATAAGGCGCGTCTTCTCTATTATTGTTATGGAATTTTGCTGAATCTCAGGAGGTTCATTATGAAAATCATTATTGCGCCGGATTCGTTCAAAGGTTCGATGACGAGTATGCAAGCGGCATTAGCCATAAAACGGGGGATAAATGAAATAAATCCGCTGGCTGAAACAATTCTTTTGCCGATGGCTGACGGCGGGGAAGGGACAGTGGATGCGATTCTATGGGGAAGCGGTGGAGAGAAAATAAGCTGCCGTGTTCAAGATCCACTTGGCCGGGAAATTGAGGCGGCATATGGATGGATTGAAAAAGATAAAACAGCGATTATTGAAACAGCCGCCGCTTCAGGTTTACCTTTACTGAAGCCAGGGGAACTGGATCCGAAAAACGCATCCAGTTTTGGTACCGGACAATTGATAAAAGACGCACTGGAACAGGGAGCAGAAACGGTCATACTCGGGCTAGGGGGAAGTGCGACAATCGATGCGGGCACGGGACTGTTTCAGGCGCTGGGCGTGAGGTTCGTTGATGATGAGGATAGAGAACTTGTAAATATCGGCGGCCTATTGGAAAGGATCGCCGCGATGGATCTATCGAAATTGGATGACAGACTTGTAGCCGTTCGATTTATCGTAGCCAGCGATGTGACAAATCCGCTTTTGGGAACAGAGGGAGCGATTGCGGTGTTCGGTCCTCAAAAAGGGGTCGAACAACATCAATTGAGCCGATTCGAAAACGGCATGCGGCATTTTTCCACAATCGCCGCGCGGGCTGCCGGCAATGATAAAAGAGAGGAACCGGGAAGCGGAGCGGCAGGAGGCATCGGTTTTTTATTGAAAACCTTGCTTGACGTTGAATTTCAAAATGGGCTCGAATTGATTGTCGGTAAGGTCCTACTGGAAGAACAGCTTGTCGGCGCTGATTTAGTGTTGACCGGAGAAGGCCGCATAGACGGACAATCTTTATTCGGCAAAGTCCCTGTCGGCATCGGTCGATTGGCAATGCAGTACAATGTGCCTGTTATAGCGTTTGCAGGATCGATTGGTTTAGGAGTAGAAAATCTTGGGACGGAAGGCGTTATTGAAGTCATGCCGATTACAGGAGGGCCGATAGGACTTGAAGAGGCTTTGGCCGATGGAGAAAATCTCTTATACAAGGCATCCAAACGGCTCATGAACTTCATGGAAATTGGAAATACGATAGGAAAGAACAATTAATATCTGGTTTAAAGCCTGCGATTACTGAACCCGCTCATATAAGAGCGGGTTTTTCTATGAAAATTAATAATATCTTAATAAATATTCTGGTTCTTTTTTAAGTAATCAGGGCTATAATAAGGAATAAATCTAACAGTTAATTACAAATATTTATGAAACTTTACTCTTGCTCAATCGTTAAATTAATTATAGATAAATAAGTCCCGATAAAGCCTAAGTCTCCGGTCGCATATATTAACAGTCTGGCGCCTGATGTGAGTTTATAGAGAGAAAGATAAACTGAAGCTAAGTAAAACTCGGGATTCTTTGCAAGGGGGAAGAAATGATGGAAATTTACATAGTGTTCACTGACACCAAAACTAATTTGGCCAAAATGATCAAGAACTGTACACGATATCCTTTCAGCCATGTCTCGCTATCATTTACCAAAGATTTAAGCCAGATGTACAGCTTTGGCCGAAAAGAAACGGATAACGCATTCATCGCCGGATTTGTGAAAGAAGATGTTCGTGACCATCTTTTTCAGCGTGCTGATTGCGCTGTCTGTAAGATGGAACTTAGTGATGAGTGCTACCAGATGATATGGGACTACGTTCAACGGATGGAACGTGAAAAAGATTCGTTCAAATATAATTTTACCGGTCTTTTTGCCGTTGCTTTCAATTATAATTTCAATCGGAAGAACGCTTATTTCTGTTCGCAATTTGTAACAGAAGCGCTGGCTGCAGGGAATATTCAGTTGACCGAAAAGCCGCCAGCTCTTATGACACCGCGCGACATCTTTTCCTCAGACAGCATGGAAATGATTTACCGCGGGGATATGCGAAACTATCCACATCTTGAAGCCATGCCAGAATACATTGCCGAACCCCGCTTTTTGGAGGCTGTCCAATGAAAAAGGTGCTGCTTCTCCCTTTGCTGGACAGCATGCCATCCGGACATCACCAAGTGGCAGATGCGGTTAGAGAGATTATCCAGATGAATACGGGGGAGATTTCATCCACGAAGCTGGATATTCTAAGTGAATGGAATACTTGGCTTGAAAAAAGCATCGTAGCGGGATATCTTGGATGGATCCGCCGCTTTCCAAAATCCTATGCATGGATATACCGGCAATTCGCCTATCGCAGTAAAAGTGAAAGACCGCATAAATTATACGAAATCTTATTCATGAATAAAGTTAGGGACCTGTTGGAAAGGGAACAGCCGGATCTGATTGTCTGTACCCATGGCTTCGCTTCGCTTTTTATCAACCGTTTAAAAGAATCTGGCGAATGCGATATACCCACATTGAATATCTATACGGATTTTTTTATTAACGATGTGTGGGGCTGCAGTCATATCGACTACCATTTCGTGCCCAGCCGGATGGTTAAAGACGCGCTGTCGTCTAAATATAATATTGATGAAACCAGGATTTTTGTTACTGGGATCCCCATCAGCCCAAAATTTGAACAACGGACACGGCAAGAAAAAACCGGCACCACAACAGTGAATCGGATTTTATTGTCTGGAGGCAGTGTGGGACTGGGAAACCTGGGTGATTTGGTCAAAAAGAGAGTTAAAGGCACTAATTGCCGGGTCAAGGTTCTTTGCGGAGCGAATAAAGGCTTATATGAAGATATCAAACGCATACCGGATGAACTAGCTGAAGCTTACCCCTATATATCTTCCAAAGAAGAAATGAACAAAATTTACGATGAAGTGGACGCCATTATCAGCAAGCCCGGCGGTGTAACGGTGTCGGAAGCGCTCAGAAAAGGCATCCCTATTTTTATTTCGTCGGCATTGCCCGGCCAGGAACAGATCAATTTGCAGATTCTAAAGGAGATGGGATTGGTATCGCTGATTCCCAGAGATGAAGATGCGCTTGATTTCACCTGCAGAGCGCTTCAGGACGAGAAAATGATGCAACAATTCAATGAAGCGGCTGACAGGTACAGGAAATCAATTGAACTGAGTGATTCAAAAAGCATTTTTAAAGTGATCCAACAAATGCTGGAGCGGGGCTGAGAAGGATGGATATCCAATCCCTCATCGATCAGATATTGTTGTTCCTGGAAGCAATGGGTTTGTTTGGGCTATTCGGGGCTATTTTTCTTGAAGGGGCTTCGGTTCCGTTTCCAGGCATCATCGCCGTGTTGGCATACGGCGGATTGCTAGACCTTTCATTGGCAAAGATGGTTGCGATCGCTGCTGTGATGGCTGTCATTTATAGTTTGGCTAGTTTGATTCCTTATTTTATAGGCAATAAATTAGAGCATCTTTTATGGAAAAAAATCCGTAAAGGCCTCAGTAAAGCGAGTCATTTTTTTAACCGCTATGGAATCTGGAGCATCGCATTATCGCGTCCATTCGGCGTAGGAAATTACATTTCCTATCTGGCAGGCATCAGCAATGTCGGCTTGGTCAGATATTTGCTGCTTACATTTACCGGGATTTTTCCTTGGTGTTTCACGATTCTGTATCTGGGTGATTACCTGAACGGCAATTATGAGCGGTTCTCAGCTCTTTTTAATGAATACAAATTTGAGTTCTACGGAATCGGTCTATTGCTGGCGGTTCTCTTTACAGCGTATTCCATCTGGAAACGCAGAAAAAAAGAACGGACATGAAAAGCTGAAGTGAGACATTCAATTTCTAATATCATTACGTTCTGGGCGGATGCTTTCCGCGGGTAGCTGCCTGATCCTCCTCAGTCGCTGCGCTCTTTGCGGGGACTCACGACTCGCTCTACTTCCCGCAGGAGTAACCGCCTGCCGCTTCATTTTAATGGTTAATACAATCCGGGTGTCAGTTTTCTCACCTCTTAGTGAATTATTAAATTGTTGCTTATAGAAAGGCTTCTGAGATATGGAGCAAAACAGCGAAGACTCCCAGGTGAATAGAAACGGAGTTGGTTTTCCAACTCCGTTTCGAGCGTAGTGCTGAGATCCACTCGGGCGAAGTGAAACGAGACCGAGTTAGCTCAGCGCAAGCCACCAGGAAAGCGGAGCTGTTTTGCGGAATATCGTTTAACTTTTTTAAATATCCAAAAGCTCAAAAAAGCCTCTTCAAATGCGAAGAGGCTTTTCTGTATTCAATATGATCCCGAATTCTTCTTCAAGCAGTTTCACTTTTTCAGCTTCGGTCAATTCAGTTTTCTCTTTCCTGCCGTCTTTTGTACGGGTGAGAGTGGTTCCGGAAAGCGTGACACGGCCATCCGGAGTCGCTTTTGTCACAATGTCATCGTGTGTAAATGTCGACTCCTCTGATACCTGATTGAAGACACAGCCTTCATGGAAATCCTCCAGTTTTTTCTCCTCCAGCGTAAAGCGGTACAGCACTTTTTCGTTGCCGTCATTTTCCCGAGATAGTTCATAAACGTCGGATTCGACTTCCTCTATCCGATAGGTCCCGCTATTGTCTGTATGGCGCTCGCCTCCGAGAGGGATTGGGCTGATCGTCGAATCACCGAAACCAGCGTCCACTAGATAAGGGGCGTCGAGTTCCACGATGATGGCTGCATGGGTATCGGATTTTGCGTAGCTGCCGTCATTCTTCACGACAGTCGCTGAAATCATTTTGGCGTCAAAACCGATTTGCTGCAGAAGCCAGCAGAACAAGCCGTTCAGTTCATAGCAATAACCGCCCCGGTGCTGATTGACCACTTTATCGTAGATGCTCTCCAGATTCAGGTAGATGGGAACTTTTCGGATCACATCCAGATTCTCAAATGGAATTTGCTGCATGTGCAGCGATTGGAGCTTTGCCAGATCCTGCAGGTAATTCTCTTCGACGGGGTAGGCATCAAAGCGTTTCAAATATTTTATCGGATCCATATATATTTTCCTTCCTTTCATGCGGTAACGTACTGGCTTATTTATTCCCGATATTCATCTTTCGGAAACTTGCCGCGCTGTGCGCAATGAAAAATTGTGCGCCGTAATAGGTGGACATGATCAGCAGATGGGAATACGAGACAGGAGCAACGAACATATTCCATGCCAGTATAGAATCCGATGCGACAAAGAGCAGGCTGCCGATAATCAGCCAGCGGTTCCCGGTCATAAATGAGGACCAGGCCATCAGGATAATGGCGAAAATATAAAACAGGACCGGAACGATTAATGCGTCATCACCGCCGGCCTGCAGCGCTTCGAGCATCCGTGCACCCATCACCAGACCGAAAATGCCGAGTGGAAAGATGGACAATAATCGGAAGAGATTGTATTTCCATTGTGTTAAAAATGCGGCTATGTAAAAGAGGTGACCGATTAAAAAAGCGGATAGGCCGATGATGAACCAATGAAGCGTCGCGTCACCGATTGAACAAAAAATAAGTCCAGTGAGGATCAGCCAGTGGATCTTTAATTTTTCGCGAGGCATTCGAAAGAGTGCATACATGATGATCAGCACCATTGGAATCAGCTTGAAGATGAGCTTAAACCACAATGGTTCATCCGGAATAAAGAGAATGTAAAGAATGCTTGCCACTAAAATTAATACAGGTAATATTGTTTTTTTCATAGTCATGCTCCCATCGTTTCTTCTATATTAAAAGTATTCCATCATACAATCATAAATCCCTTTATTTTCCTTGTAATTATTCCATTCACGGATGAAAAGTCCATGGGGCATAGTCAGATAAAATTAACAGATAAATAGGAAAATAAAATCAATACCTCTCTATACATCTTTTGAATCATGGGACTATCGGGTAAATTTATTATAATATTACATAATTTTAACAAAGTGTATATTTTCTTCTTGTATAATAATGCCGTACGCAAATACAAAAGAGGGAGTGAACAGTTTGACGAAAAGCGCAATAGGGAAGATTTTTCTAAGTCTTTTATTGGTGCTGTCAGCAGCTTTGCCATATATGGCGACTGCGAATGCAGCAGATCCCATCTCGGTGGCGGACGCGATCGCGAATAACTCTGGCACGGCCACGGTTAATGGGTATATTGTGGGGACAGCCACCAGTGGGACCAATTATGATCAGGAAGCACCTTTCACAAGTGCGACCAATTTAGGATTGGCAGATTCACCGGATGAAACAGATCCGGCAAAAATTCTGCCGGTGCAATTACCGACCGGTTCTGTAAGAGCAGGTTTAAATTTGGTCGATAACCCGACCAATTTTAAAGCGGAAATTAACATTACGGGTTCACTGGAAGCATATTTCAGCGTTCCTGGTTTGAAGTCACCAAAATCTTTTGAAATTTTATCAGAAGGCGAAGGTCCACCAGAACCGACCACCGTCGATTCTTTGGCTGAAGCCCGCACGATGCAGGGCGAATTGATCCAAGTTGATGCGACTGTGACGACTGGAACAGGTTTCTGGGGCGGCAACGCGTTTTATGTCCAGGACGAAACAGCTGGACTTTATGTTTACACGAACAGCGCGACAGTAGCACCTGGCGATACCGTCCGGTTGACGGGCTCAGTGTCCGAATACAGCGGGGAGCTTCAATTGCAGCCGAACACGGTAGAGGTCCTGTCGTCGAACAACGAACTTCCTGCTTTGCAAACTATTACACCTGCAGGAGTGAACGAAGAAACGCAAGGTGAGCGCGTTGAATTGCAGAATGTAACGATTACAGATCTGCAAGCGGTCAATGATTACGGTACATTCGAACTTTCTGCTGTGGCGGAAAACGGGGAATCCGTAGTTATCCGCAACGATAACCGCAACGGTGTGACGTTTGAGCAATTCACGCAGCGTTACCAGGAAGGTGACCTGATCCATGTGACAGGAATCGCTTCTAAATTCAATGATGCTTATCAGGTTAAGACACTTGGTTTCGAGAGCTTTGACTTAGTCAACAAACCGGCTGTCTATGCAGATGTTTTCCCGGGGATCGTGTCGGAAGGCACAGAGATCACGCTTCAGTCAGGCTGGGAAAACGCAACGATTTATTACACACTTGACGGTTCGACTCCAACAGCCGCCAGCACACAATACACAGCTCCGATCGTATTGACAGAGGATACAGTCATCAAAGCGATTGCTGCAGCTGACGAAACATCGGAAGTCTTTTCATTCGAATACACGGTTTTAAAAACAGAAGATCTTCGCATCCGTGATATTCAAGGACAAGGGCATTATTCAGACTACGAAGATGTAGCAGTCGATGAAGTTACTGGCGTTATTACACATTTCTACAACGGCGCGAATTTTGTCATCCAGGACTTGGATGATGATGGCGACTGGACGACTTCAGAAGCGATCATCGTAAACAGATCCAGTGCTAGCACCTCATTTGCTGTTGGCGATGTTGTAACCGTAGCGGGAACCGTGGAAGAATGGTTCTATAAAGGCTATTCGGATATGCGCGCTAACGATCTGCCGCTTACCCGCATCCGCTCAACGGAAGTAGTGAAAGACGGTACGGCAGAACTTCCAGAACCGCTTATCATCGGAGAAGATGTTTTCCCTCCGACTCAAAATATTGAAAATGACGGATTGACTTCGTTCGATCCGGAAGAAGACGGCATCGATTTCTGGGAATCGCTTGAATTGATGCGTGTCGGCGTTGCGGATGCACAAATTGTTGGACCGCAGAATTACGGCGAAGTGTTTGTCGTATCCAAAAACGCAACAAACAATGATTTCCATAAACAAGGCGGCATTTTGCTTGCGGAAGATGATTATAACCCGGAACGCATTACTGTAACGACGGGTGAAAATGTCATCGCCAAAGCTGGCGACACATTTGCTGAAATGCCGGTGGGTGTACTTGGCTACGGCTTCGGAAACTACCAGATTTGGACAAATGAAAATGAAGTTCCGGCAATAGTGCACGGCGGAACAACGCCGGAAGAAACATGGATTGAAAATGAAGAAGACAAATTGACTGTGGCCGCTTATAATGTGGAGAACTTCTCTGCAGACCCAAGCCACACTTCAGACGCAAAAGCTCAGCGCATTGCTGAATCATTTGTGGAAGATTTGAATTCACCAGACATTATCGTCATGGTGGAAGTGCAGGACAGCGACGGCCCGATTGCTTCAGGCAACAGCGACGCGACAGCAAGTTACGAACGATTGATCGCTGATATTGAAGCTGCTGGCGGTCCGACATACGCATGGACGGATATCGCACCTGAATACAACGAGGACGGCGGCCAGCCGGGCGGGAATATCCGCGTAGGCTACCTGTATAATCCGGAACGCGTAACACTTTCAGAAGGAACAAAAGGAACTGCGACACAGGATACGGAATGGGTTGACGGTGAATTGTCATTGAATCCAGGCCGCATCCAGCCAATCCCGATGCCGAATACGCGCAAACCGATTGCGGCACAATTCGAGTTCCAAGGTGAACAGGTTGTTGTCATTGGCACACACTTGAATTCCAAAGGCGGAGACGAGCCATTATTTGGCCAAAACCAGCCTCCATTCCTTGGTTCTGAAGAAGAGCGCATTGAACTGGCGGAAGCCATCAACGGCTTCATCCAGGAAGGGCTTGAACAAGACCCTAACCTGAATGTCATTGTTGCGGGTGATATGAATGATTTTGAATTTACACCAGCAATGGAAGCATTAAAAGGTGATATTTTAACTAATAAAGTGGAAGATGTTCCGCTCGAAGACCGTTTCTCTTATTATTATCAAGGCAATTCCCAGGTTCTTGATCACCTGTTGGTGACGAACAACCTGGCTGACCGCACAGAACTGGATATGGTTCATATCAACGCTATGTTCATGGAAGAACATGGCCGCGCATCTGACCACGATCCATTGCTAGCACAGATCGACTTTTCAAAACCCGCAGTGCCGGGCGAACAGGAAGCGGATCCTGATTATTCAGGTGATGTTGCTGTTATCACGGCAGGCGAGTTTAACGATGATGGTGAGCTGACAATCGAATTTACTGAAGGCACCGTCGAAGAATTGCTGACAAGCGGAAAAGATCTGTTGATCGATCTTCCAGCAGCAGATATCACTTTCACGGCCGAAAACCTTCAGCAATTGGCGGATGCTGCCGGACAAGGCTTCAATCTGGAGCTGGCAGTCGATGACGCAGAAACGGTGGACAAACGTCCAGCGTTGACGCAGCAGCTCGACATCTCAGTTACAGATCCGGAAGGAAATGAAATCGATGTTGATTTTAATTCTGATTTCACTTTGACTTTTGACACTGACAGCGGAGTGAAAATCCAATTCGGCGCCCGCGAAGACGCTAAAGGCAAATGGAAAATCATTCAGGGAGAACTGGATGGCGACACCTTTACCCTGAGCGTCAACGAATTCGGCAACTATACGGTTGTAACGAATAAAGGACAGGCGAAAAAACGCTAAAACCAATATCTCCGAAGAGGCTCCACAGGCAGGCAATCTGTCAGTGGAGCCTCTTTTTGTGTATATACACTTGAACAAACAGAGTAACTGCAATCAGGAATCGCATGTTTTTTTACTATCTAAAAGGGAAAGTGAAGGTAAATGAGATTATAAAAGGAGAGATGGCAATTGGATAAATACAAGGATCTGGATCATCAATTCATCAACGGCCAATGGAAAGAAGGAACAGGTACAAAACAAATCGAAGTGGTTAACCCCTATACACAGGAACAGGTGACAACTTTTAAATCGGCAGGCGCCGAAGATATCGATGAAGCTTATCGCGCTGCTTACGAAGCCCAGAAAGAATGGGCTGCTGTCAATCCCTTTGAACGGGCGCGTATCATTGAAGAAGCCTCACTCATCATGGAGCGGCGCAGAGACGAACTGGTCCAGCTTCTGATTGAAGAAGCTGGTTCAACATTCATTAAGGCGAACGTGGAAGTGGATTTCTGCATTGCTATTACAAAACATTCCGCTTCGTTCCCATTCGAAAACGAGTCGCAGGTGCCGCCTTCGATTGTACCGGGAAAACGCAATGAAGTACTGCGTAAACCTCTTGGCGTTGTAGGCGTCATTGGACCCTTTAACTTCCCTATGTATCTTGCAATGCGTTCTGTTTCTCCTGCACTCGCGACAGGAAACGGCGTTGTGCTGAAACCGGATTCCCAAACGGCGATTACAGGCGGCACATTGCTTGGGAAAATTTTTGAAGAAGCAGGTGCACCCAAAGGTATATTGAACGTTGTGGTGCCGGATATCACTGAAATTGGGGACGCGTTTGTCGAACACCCGATACCGCGTATGATTTCATTTACCGGATCTACCGGCGTCGGCAAACATATTGGCGAAATTGCGGGGCGCACGGTGAAAAAAGCGGTACTGGAACTAGGCGGCAACAACCCATTCGTGGTCCTGGAGGATGCCGATATTGAAAAAGCTGTTGAAGGGGCTGTATTCGGCAAATATATGCACAGCGGCCAGATTTGCATGGCAGTCAACCGCATTATTGTCCACCAGGATATCTATGAGGAGTTTACAAATCAATTTCTTGAGCTTAGCAAAAAAATCAAAGCCGGAGACCCGAAAGATCCGACGACATTGATTGGGCCGCTTATCAATCAAAAAGCCGTTCAACGGATTCTGGGTGAAGTGGAACAGGCAAAATCAGAAGGGGCGGAAGTTCTGCTGGAGGGCTCAGTGGACGGCAACGTAATGACTCCGTTCGTATTGAAAGGGACAAATGACATGGCTACAGCAAAACATGAAATGTTCGGTCCGGTTGTGACCATTATCCCGGCGAAAGACGAAGCGGATGCCTTGCGTATAGCCAATGACACACAATATGGACTCAGTGGATCGGTTCATTCCTCCAATTACGAGAAAGCTTTCAGTTTCGCCCAGCGAATGGAAACGGGAATGGTCCATATCAATGACCAAAGTGTCAACGATGAACCGCTGGTGGCGTTTGGCGGTGAAAAGAATTCAGGACTGGGCCGTTTCGGAGGCCATTGGTCACTTGATGAGTTTACAACTTTCCAATGGATTTCTGTACAGGAAGAAAGAAGAAGATATCCTTTTGAATAATAGTAAAACAATCCCCGTCCCGGAAAGGACGGGGATTGTCAGCTTGTCGAGAAAGAACACCAATGCAGGAATCGATATTACGCAAAACAGCTGCGCTTTCCTGGGGGCTCGCGCTGAGCTAACTCGGGCTCGGCCCCCTTCGCCCGAGTGGATCTCAGCACTTCGCTCGAAACAGAGTTGGACAGCCAACTCTGTTTCTACTCCCCTGGGAGTCTTCGCTGTTTTGCTCCATATCTTAAAGTGCTTTCTATAATCAGCAATTCCGTCATTCACTAAGAAGCGAGAAAGCAATACACGGATTCTGCCCAACATTAAAATGTAGCGGCAGGCAGCTCCCAACGGAACGCGTCCGCCTGGAGCGAAATGATTGAAGAATAGGTAGTTTATCGATAGTTAGACAATCCCCGTCCTAGATAGGACGGGGATTGTTTTTCGTTTGTTTAGTCCGGCCACTTCCGGCTGTTGTCGCGCAGGCTGCCAAGCAGCGCTTTTCGTCGCTCGGATAAATCTTCAAGAGAGTCCAGGAAAACACGAGTCGAAACAACAGGCATCCCCTTATCCCTCATGGTATCGAGGTCCGGGGGGGGAGGGGCCATTTCTGCCGGGCTTATATAGCCGCTGCGCAGAGTTGTGATAAAGCTGTCAATCGTCGACCTTGCTTCGTGAACAAGGAGCTTATTCGGGCCATATCCTTCTTTTATTCCAAACTTAAATACTGTTAATGCTTCATCCAGAGTAGCAACTGAGACGGCAAGTTCCTGGTCCCGTTTACTCGAATGGTAATAATGCAGAATAGGGTAAGCATTATGCTGTGACGTCAACGTGCTCAACTGTGACGAAAAAGAACTCAGCAAAAGATTGATATCATTAAAGTTTTTGCCGTTCCATGAATTCGAAACGATTTCTGTCACGTTAACGCCAATCCCGCGGACACTTTCTGCGAAAGCACGTTTTTGTGTTACAGCGTCAAGTACGGAAAGTATATACGTGACGCCAAGCGTAATGAATACGAGCCCGCTTGCTGCAGTAAGAACGGCGAGAATCTGCCATAAGCCTTCTTCCATGATGTAATCGCCTACCCCTAATGTAAAGAGCAGGTACCCGGTCACATACCAGCGTTCAGCCCAGCTGATCGGATTATTGTCGTTTGTATCAATTAATGAGGCCGGATCCGCAGCAAACAACAAAGTCCACCCGGTCCAAAACAACAGAATCCAAGTCAAAAGCGTCGCAATAAGAATAATGGGGCCAGCCAGGCTTATGAGGGAGGACTTGCCGCCGCTGAGCCAACGGAGCAACAGCCAAAATAACAACGACACTCTTTTGGTAATCGGTCCTGCGCCTCCATCCGGCCATAAAGTAGTCCAGGCGAAATCGATTATGCCAGCGATCAACAGAAGGATGCCTAATATAGCGTAAATTTCATTCATCATTAACCTCCTTAAGTGAATAATCCATTTACTTCATAACAAAATGATAAGTGATTTTGGCTGGCATGTATATTCATATGGTTCATATGAGTCTTTTTAATTGATAAATTATTATTATAATGATATAATTGTGATAATTATTGAATGATAGGGAAGTGCTTTGATTGGAAAATAAAATACTTTCGGGCGCCCTTTTAAAGAAGACGCCCTTAAGCAAAATTAAAAAACATAAAAAAGAATATGAAATAAAAACGATTGTCATAATCGGTGATTCTGTTGCTTATGGCTACGGGACAAAAGAAGGCATCGCAAAATACCTGAAAGAAAGTTTTCCGGGAAGCCGGGTTATCAACCTCGGCATCAATGGACTGACGAGTGGTGGGCTGGTTGCCAGACTGACTTCAGGATTCTGGGATCAACACCTGTCACGTGCAGACCTGGTGCTTATCAATATCGGGGGAAACGACCTGCTGCAGGGTTTCCGGAAGCTTGGAACGTCTGGATTGGTCCGCAATTTTAAGGCGATCCGCATCAATTACCGAAAAAACCTCCTTGAGATTTACGGCAAGCTCCGCGAGTTGAATCCTTAGGTGCTGATGGTTCAGAACGACCTGTATAATTCGATGAAAAAAGAACATCAATATATGGGCTTGACTAAACTTCTATACCGGCGGTGGAACCGGTCAATAGGAGAGCGCGGCGTAATCATTTCCAAGACCGATAAAATGGGCAAGAATCCCGGTATTTGGCTGGACGGAATTCACCCCAATGATGAAGGCTATAAATTGATGCATGAAATATTGATTGATACACTGCAGTCTACCGGCATAGTGCCGCCGCAGCATTCCAACGACAACAATCTGTGACTATCCGAAGCGCATAGCCGCTTCTTTTTTTATGCAAGAAAATTTCCGGTTATGAGCCGTAAATTTAGGGTATTGGAATTTATACAGCATTTTTGCTGCAGTATCCAAAGCAGGAGGCGGATTGCATGAACCGTGGAGTAATCACATCTTTATCAGCGATTGGGATCGCACAGGCACTTAAAATAGTGACAAATAAAAAACTGACGGGTGAATGGCATTTGAAGCATGCGTTTACTACAGGAGGCATGCCGAGTTCCCACTCAGCAGGAGTATCAGCTCTGGCTACATATGTGGCAGCCAATAAAGGGACGCGCCACACGGAAACGGCACTGGCTGTCGTCTTCGGAACCATTGTTATGTACGATGCACAAGGAATCAGAAGGCATACAGGCGAGATAGCACAATTGGTAAACGACCTTGAAGACAGCCTGATTTCCCTGAAAGGTGATTTTCCGAGCCTTGAATTGATCAAAAGGGAAGAAGAACTGAAAGAGCTATTGGGACATCAGCCGATTGAAGTTTTTGCAGGCGCCATGTTCGGTGTAGTCCTCGGTTTGATTTCCGCAAAATTTGAAAACGATGCAATTGACCGTAAAAGAGCTAAACGATTGCGGGTTCCAGCAGGCGTGGACAATTATCGTTATGGACAGTAAATAACATAAATGCTCCTTCCAGGAAGTTTTTCCGGAAGGGGCTTTTATTTTTAAGGCTTTATTGTTAATGTATACGTATACATGCATGGGATAAGTAATCCGGAAAGTGGTGGAATGAATGGTTTCTTCGGTTGATGTAGCAAAACTTGCGGGGGTGTCGCAGGCCACGGTTTCACGGGTTTTGAATAACCCTGAAAAAGTGAATGCGCCGACACTTGAAAAAGTAAATGCCGCCATACGGCAATTGAATTACCGCCCCAATGCTGCTGCCCGGTCCTTAATCAGCAGGAAGAGCGGGATAATTGCATTGTTTTGTGGACAGTTGGATGAGCCGGATAATGCTGAATTTGCCAATAAGGCAGTGATAAACGCGCAGCAAAAAGGTTATACTGTTGAAATTCATATACAGAACCCGGAAAAACCGGAGTCGGTCTTTAATGCAATCCTGAATACGCAGGCGGAAGGAATAATAATTGGTCCCTTAATTATTAAGGGGATGGCTGTTGAATATTTGAAAACATCGGGAATCCCTTATATTTTTTGTGGTTCAAGCGGCGGCCAGGAAGGAATTACTGTAGGGATGGATAATCATGCTGCCGGCAAACTTGCGGCAGAATACATCAGATCCATGAAGCCTGAAGCAATCGGCTGGCTGGGAGGCAACCAATCGGACCTTCGCCTGCAGGAACGCTACGAGGGTTTTGTTGAAGGCATGAAAGAGAGTGGGGTCAAAATTGTCAAAGTGACAGGCGATACGGAAGATATCGAGTTGTCTTTTACCGCCATGATGGCTCAAAAGCAACGTCCGGATGTTATCGTTTCGGCAACAGATTATTACGGAGGGTATGCCCTGGATTTTCTATACGATTATGGATATGCTGTCCCGGAAGACATCGCTGTACTGGGGATCGGCAATTCCAGACAATCCGCTATGAATTATATGAGTTTAAGCAGCATCGGATTGCCCGGCGACATGGATATTTACGTAGAAGCGATCAATCGGCTGGCAGCCATGATTAATAAAGGTGAAAAGGGAAATCAGGGTCCTGCTGATGTTAAACTGGTTGTTTATGAAAGAAGAACAACCAGAAGAAACTCGAACGCCTAATGTATACGTATACATTAGGCGGTTACTTTTTTTGCCAGGTATATTTCCAGAATATTTGTTATACTTTTCTTTACTGAAGGAGGTATGGATATGGACAAAAAAGACCCAGTCGCTTTAACAGACCGTATTACGCTTATTGATGGCTTTGACATGGACATAGCTGAAAGAACAGGTACATATGTTATTAATGAGGAACATTTAACGATTATAGAAACCGGCCCCAGTCCATCGGTTGCCTATATAAAAGAGGACCTGAAAAAAATGGGGCATAAATTATCTGATGTAGAATATATTATTGTTACTCATATCCACCTTGACCATGCAGGGGGAGCAGGTCTGCTGCTGCAGGATTGTCCGAATGCAAAACTCGTTGTGCATCCGAAAGGGGCTAGACATCTGGCAGACCCGTCCCGCTTAGTGGCTGGTGCAAAAATGGTTTACGGCAATCGTTTTGACAATCTGTTCGCTCCTGTTTTACCGGTTTCCGAAGACAGGATTCTGGTTAAAGGGGAAGGGGACAGGCTGGAAATCAGTCCGGATTGCATCCTTGAATTCTGGGATTCACCGGGACATGCCAATCATCATTTCGCAATTTTAGAACCCGTCAGCGATGGTATTTTTACGGGCGATACTGCAGGCATCCACTATGAGCAATTGGCCAAGGAAGGCATTGATTTCCATCTTCCTTCCACATCTCCAAACCAATTTGATCCGGACCTTATGCGGCAATCGATTCTTAGAATGAAAGAAAGAGGTTTTTCCCGTGCATTCTATGGGCATTACGGAATGTCGGAAAAGCCGGATGCTGCTTTTGGGCAGACGCTGGAATGGCTTCAAATCTTCATGGATGAAGGGGAGGCGGCAATACAGGAAGGAGAAACTCATGTCGAGTTGGCCGCCCGGTTGAAAAGACATATCAAACATCACTTAAAGAGCCTGGGGATAGCCGATGACCATGAAGTGTACATGCTGATTGAACTCGATTTGATGGTCGGAGCCATGGGCTTGTTGGATTATCTTCACAAGAAAAAGGATAAATGAAAAAACCTGGCGGGAAAGAGACAGACTCTTTCCCGCCAGGTTTTTTGGTTTAAGAATTTATCAGTGTCTATTTCGGTTTCAATACAAAAAGGAAGAAGCCTATATCCTTATCGAAGTTCCAATCCACAAAAGTTTCATCTATCAACCGAACTTCGGATGATGGGATGTTAACTTCGCCGATCACCCTTTTTTCAAGCGGCCTTTTGGCAAGTTTCAACTCTTCTGTATAGCCATTTGCAATTAACTCTTTTTCAATGGGGAGAAGAATCTGTTCCCTGACCACCAGTATGGTGCGCTCACTTAACCAGTATATGCCGGTTTTTTCAGGAACTTTTTCTGATTTTTGGCTGGCTGTATCGATTGCATTATAAAATTCGTTCTCTTTGACATCTTTAGGCCAATAATCCAAGGCTTCATCGTGTTTCTCATTGAGAACAGCAAATATCATGCCGGTTTCTTTATCCAGGTTCCAATCGGCATAAATAGAGTCAATATCCAGACCTGTCAGTTTGTACAATTGCAATGTAATTTCCGAAGCCAAGTCATTCATCAGCAAGTCCCGCGTCTCCAGTATCCGCTGTTCTTCATGCTTATTCAAAAGAATCCTTTCCATCGGGGCAATAAACCCCCGGAAGTGTATGGCTAAATAAGGACGTGTCAATGTGACGTACACAGAAGTGGGGCCTTTTCCGAAATTTTGCCTTAGCAAGGTAGCGATATAACCCGAGACTTCATTTTCCAGACTTCTTTCGTTTTTCATGGAATCGACTCCTTCTCAGTAAAACAATCTACTTAATTTCGGGATAAGATTAATACAATTTGATTATCCATTTCCCTGCGGCAGATGAACTAAACTTCAAGTTCCAGTAATTAAAATAAATAGGGAACTTGCTATCGATTGACGCGTCTCATCTTAGGGACTAAAATAAAATATCTTTATGTTAACTAATTACATTTTTCTGTAATAAAATGTTCGAAAGTGCGCTGAGATAAATTATTTGCAAAATTTATCAACTAATTGTTCTTTTTTATTTCCTGCTGTGATTTAATATATGAAGAAACAAGAATGAAGCATTAATTTTAATGGGAAAAGAGGCAGTATATGTGCGGATTTACAGGATTTATCGGTGAAACACAAAATGCCGGATCCATACTGAATAATATGATGGATCGGATTATACATAGAGGGCCGGATTCGGCTGGTGAATTTTTAGAAGGCGAAGCTGCTTTAGGTTTCCGGAGATTGAGCATCATCGATCTGGAAAGCGGCAGCCAGCCTTTCCATAACGAGGACAACTCCCTTGTATCCATGGTCAACGGAGAAATCTATAATTTCCAGGAACTTCGTGAAGAGTTGATCGGAAAAGGACATGACTTCACCACCCATTCGGATTGTGAAGTCATCATCCACGGGTACGAGGAATACGGCACGGCGATTTTCAGCCGGCTTCGCGGCATGTTCGCGTGTGCTATCTGGGACCGCAAAGAGAAAAAATTGGTTGTTGCCAGAGACATGTTCGGCATCAAGCCGTTATATTATGCGAACATGAACGGCGTTTTGCTGTTTGGTTCCGAAATCAAAAGCTTCCTTCCTCATCCGGCTTTCAAGAAAGAAGTGAACCGGGACGCGTTGAAACCTTATTTGACCTTCCAGTATTCCGTAATGGACGAGACGTTCTTCAAAGGTGTGTTCAAACTGCCTGCAGCCCACTTCATGGTCTATGAACAAAACCAAGTGTCGCTCGAGCGCTACTGGGAACCGTCTTTTGATGTGAATGAAAAACCGCTTGAAGAAACAGTAGAGGAAATCGACAGCGTGATTCGCGAGTCCATCCAGGCTCACCGGATCAGTGATGTGAAAGTCGGTTCATTCCTTTCAAGCGGAGTGGATTCCAGTTATGTAGCATCTGTGCTCAAGCCGGATAAAACCTTTACGGTCGGCTTCAGCGACAAGAACTTCTCGGAAATCGATAATGCACAGATCTTGTCTGATGAACTGGGCATCCAGAATATCAATGAAGTCCTTAATTCAGATGAGTGTTTCACCGAGCTGGAGCAAATCCAGTATTTAATGGATGAACCGCATTCGAACCCCTCAATCGTTCCGTTGTATTTCTTGGCACAATTGGCGAAGAAAGATGTAACGGTCGTCTTGTCAGGAGAAGGTGCTGATGAATTATTCGGCGGTTATGATGATTACGATATCCGTCCAAATCTGAAAAAATACAGAAAACTGCCTGCCGGTCTGCGTTCGGCTGTAGGTTCTGCTGCGGCGAAACTTCCGGAGATGCGCGGCAAGCAATTTTTAATCCAAGGCGGCCTGCCGGTTGAGAAATGGTTTATCGGCCAAGCGAATGTATTTCCGGAACACGAAGCAGCGCGTATGCTAAAAGCTGAATACCAGACAGGTCCGTCAGTAGCGGAGATTGTTCAGCCCGTCTATGACCGTGTCAAAGGCAAAGATGATCTGACAAAAATGCAGTATCTTGATTTGAACCTCTGGCTTGTCGGGGATATCCTGTTGAAAGCCGATAAGATGAGCATGGCCCATTCCCTTGAATTGCGCGTGCCTTTCCTGGATAAGAAAGTGATGGCGACAGCGGCCCAGTTGCCGGCTCATTACCGCATCGGGGCAAATGACACTAAATACGCAATGCGCCTAGCAGCTCGCCGGGCACTTCCGGAAGTTTCAGCGAACCGCAAAAAAATGGGATTCCCTGTACCGATCCGCAATTGGATGCGTGAAGATAAATTCTATCAGCAAATAAAATCCTATTTCACTTCAGACGAAGCTGCTGAATTCTTCAATCAAAATGAATTGCTGGCCTTGTTGGAAGAGCATTATACGAATAAAGCAAATAACGCCCGTAAAATCTGGACGATTTTCATGTTCCTGGTGTGGCATAGACGCTACTTCGTCGTGGAGCAGCCGAATGCAGTCCAAGTCCAAATGGATGAAGAAACGGCAATGGTATAAAAACAAACCAAACAGCAGCTTATCAGAAAGTCATTCTGATGAGCTGCTGTTTTATTATTGTTCATATGACTTCATGACCGTCGGCAGAAGTTCCGTCAGTTCATGAGCGAGCAACGTATGGGCGGAGCGGGTTTTGGTCCATTCATCGGCGCACGCCCCGTGGAGATGGACGGCGTTCAGTACTGCATGGCGCCAATTATCATGGCAGCAGAGCATTCCGAGCAGCATCCCGGTCAATGTATCGCCTGTACCGCCTTTTGCCAATGCGCTGTTGCCGGTTGCATTCAAATAAGTCTCGCCGTCCGGAAATGCGATAACTGTGTTCTGTCCTTTCAACACGATGGTTACACCTAATTTGGCAGCCCCAATTGCGGCATGATGAGCGCGCTGGTGCTGGAGTTTTTCCACCGGCACTCCTGTGATCCGTGAAAATTCACCCGGGTGCGGCGTCACAATGACTGGAGCTTCTGTTTTGATGTATGTTCTCTCTGACAGCGCACCTGCATCCAACACAAGCGGTTTTCCGAGTTGAAGCAGATGTTCGACTGCTGCTTCGGTTTTTTGATCCGGCAGCATCCCCGGACCGATTGCAATTGCTTTGTAGGAGGCCAAGTCAAATTCTGAATCGTTGATCCGCTCCATCAATTCAGGCTCGAAAGTCGCTTCCGGTACATGGGAAGCGATGGGCGTTATGGATTCCCTGGCAGTCGCCACCACCAATTTCCCGAGGCCGCTCCTCATCGCTGCTTTGGCAGCCAATACAGCCGCGCCAGGCATACCCGTACTGCCGGCAATCAATAAAGCCGTTCCATAAGTGCCTTTATGGCTGTCCGATTGCCGATGGTGGAAATGCATTCTTACATGATCTTTTGACCAAACAGGAATGTCGTTCATTCAGCTCATCCTTCCTCTTCACTATATAAAAGAAATAGCCTGAATAGAGGCGGATTAAACTAAAGAAAACGGACAGAACTGCTTGAAAAATGCATGAGCGGGTAAAGGACAGTAAACACTAACAAAGGAGTGATCCGGATGACTGACAAAAAAGAGCAGCAAAACAACGGAGAAGATAGGGAAGAACATTTTACTGGAACGCCTGAAGAGCAATTGCCGGATCTGGAAGCGGAAGATATACAGAATCAACAGAAAGAACGGGCTGAAAAAGAAGAGGAACCAGACGACTAAGAAGATAAACGCAAAAAGCTGTTCCTTATATGTGGGAGCGGCTTTTTGTGTATTTAGGGCCATAAATGTTTATTGTTCAGAGTGGGCATATATGGAACTTGCTGTATTTATTTATATGCGTTTTTGAGGTAAAATTAGAATGTGGTTAAATATCAGAAATATCAGAAATATCAAGGGAGGAGGATAAGGGTTTATCTATTCTTTAGTTGTAAAAATGCCAACCCTTCACCAGAAAATATTCGGAGGCGATCCAGATGGAAGAGAAGGCGAAAGTGGAGTTTTTTCGTAAATTCAATGCCGCTTTTTTTAATGGAGATCAGGAATTTATAAACAATCATGTCACGGAAGATGTCACCTGGTCGATCGTCGGAGCGGAACCTGTGAAAGGGAAACAAGGTTTATTGGATGCGGCATTCGGCATCGCGGACTTCAGCAATATGGAATACGATATTGAATCGGTTATATGCAGCGAAGGCGAAGCTGCAGTTAAAGGAATCAGCCGCCGTAATGATGAAGAAGGGAATGTCCGGGATTTCTGCTATTGTGATATGTATATATTGGAAGGTGAACATTCGGAAAAAGTGAAAAGCATCACTACATTTGTGATAGAGCTGAACCAGCAGCAAGCAAATAGTTATTGAAAAGAATTATTCATCACACAATAAACTAATGAAAATGAGAAAATAGCCTGTCTGACTCTCCAAGTGACTATGGTAAACTGAAAGATGCAATCGAATAGGGAACTCAAGGGTGGTTGGCCATCCCCAGCAGAAAGGGGGTGGTGCATATGACGGTTTTTGAAGCATTGATGTTTGCAGTAACTTTCGCAAGCCTGATGCTTATGATTTCGTCTAAAGACCTAAAGAAAAGCGGAAGCGCCCGTTCAGCTCTGAAAGGCATAAGGCGAGCCAGCGAAATTGCGTTCTGTGCCATGCAGCTGGCTTGACTTATGTCCCGAAGAGCTGGGCGCTGTAGTCTGGACAAAAAAAATAACCCGCCCTTGAGTTGGTAGCTCTGCGGGTTATCCTTATTAAGTAACCTAATGGCTGATCTCCCTTCTTGGGACCTGCCGATTGCTTGCCGTTCGGTGTTGACGCACCGGGCGGCTTTTTCTTATACATACTATTATATACCCGGCAGCTTGAATTTCAAGCAAATCGGTTAAAAATACTGAAAGGCGGATAAGGATATGAGAAATCGGGCTGCTGTGATCATCAGTGAAAACGATCGATTGGCATTGATCAAAAGAATACGTAAAGGCCAGACCTATTATGTCTTTCCGGGCGGCGGTATCGAAGCAGATGAAACACCTGCAGAAGCAGCAAAACGGGAAGCAATGGAAGAACTGGGACTGGAAGTGGAAATCGGTGAATGCATTTATACGATGTCGGAGCCGGCGGAGGAATCTTATTTCATGGCTGAAATGACTGGCGGGAAGTTTGGCACAGGCGCTGGCATGGAATTTACAGCATCCGCTGCGGAACGGGGAAGCTATGAAGCTGTATGGGTTGCCAGGGACAAGCTCACGACGATTAAGCTGTATCCAGAAGAGTTGGCAGCAAAACTCTCCCAAAATTTAAAATAACCCCTTGGAGTGAGCACTAGTCTCATCCAAGGGGTTATTTTTATTCCTACAATTTCTTAAATCCGAATCATGCATATTGAACTAATGAATTATCATAGATAACGCTTTGGATAGGGCAGAGATAATGCTCCTGCGTAAAGCTCGTCGCAAAGGAGGTGCACATTAGCTACTACAATAAGATGAGAAGCCACTCGTCTTCTGCTTAAAGAAATCTCTAGAGATATGGAGCAAAAAGCGAAGACGCCTTGGGGAGCAGAAAGGTAGTTGGCTTTCCAACTACCTTTCGAGCGAAGTGCTGAGATCCACTCGGACGAAGGGGTACCGAGTCCGAGTTAGCTCAGTGCGAGCCCCCGGGAAAAAACATTGTGCTCCTGCATCGCTGCGCTGCTTCGTCGCAAAGACTTAGCCTCGCATGCTTCGGCTAATGTCTTCGAAGCTGTTTTGCGGAATATCGACAACTATAGAAAATTTGTTCGATTTTATTTATCCACTAATTGAGATACATAATTTTTTACATCTTCTGCAGTAGCCAATGCCAATATCGAGTCGGTGTGTTTTTCCATTTCCGCTTTCGACAAGCTGCTGATCATGGAGCGGGTTTTCAATATGGAAGAAGCACTCATTGAAAACTCATCAAGACCAAGACCCAGTAAGATTGGAACAGCCAGTTCTTCTCCAGCCATCTCTCCGCACATACCAGCCCATTTTCCTTCTTTATGGGCAGCGTCTATAACCATTTTCACCATCCGCAGTATTGCAGGGTTGAACGGCTGGTATAGATGTGAGACATTCTCATTCATTCGGTCGGCAGCCATCGTGTACTGGATCAAATCGTTGGTTCCAATGGAGAAGAAATCGACTTCTTTAGCGAAAAGGTCAGCCATCACAGCTGTAGAAGGGATTTCAACCATTATGCCGACTTCGATGTTGTTATTGAAAGGAATGTTTTCTGCTGAAAGCTTTTCCCGTTCTTCTAAAAACAATTGCTTGGCTTGCCTGAATTCATCAAGCGTTGCAATCATCGGGAACATGATTTTCAGATTGCCATGGACGCTTGAACGGAGCAAAGCCCGCAGCTGCGTTCTGAACAAATCGGGCATCTCGAGGCACAAGCGAATTGCCCGAAGCCCAAGAAACGGGTTCAGTTCTTTCGGCAAATCCAAATAAGACAGTTCCTTGTCTCCTCCGATGTCCAATGTACGGACAACAGTCGGTTTATCTCCCATAGCCTTCAGTACTTCAGAATAAATTTCATATTGCTGTTCTTCAGTCGGGAAACTGTCTCTGCCCATATACAAAAATTCCGTCCGGAAAAGGCCGATTGCTTCCGCCCCGTTTTCAAGCGCGGATTTCACGTCTTTCGGTGAACCGATATTGGCAGCCAGTTCCACTTTGAAACCGTCTGCGGAAACAGAGGGTGCATCTTTCAATGCAGCCAGCGCTGTTTTTCTGTCTTCAAAATCAATTTTGCGTTTCTTATACAATTCAATTTGTTCTTCCGTGGGATCTGCAATAATCTTCCCTTCAATGCCGTCAATGATAAGCAAAGTTTCATCCCCTAAGCTTGCCATCAATTTTTTGACTCCGACTACTGCAGGAATTTCCAGCGTTCTCGCCAAAATGGCCGAGTGTGATGTCCTGCCGCCTATTTCAGTTACAAAACCCTGGATGAATTCAGGATTGAACTGGACCGTGTCTGATGGGGTAAGATCATCAGCCAATAGGATTACTTTCTCTGAAATCAACCCCGGGTTCGGAAACTTCACTCCCAGTAAATGGGCCAATACACGGTTTCTGACATCTTTTATATCCGCTGCGCGTTCCTTCATATAGTCATTGTCCATCGAAGCGAAAATATTCATAAACATGTCCGACACTTCATGCAAGGCAAACTCAGCATTGACCAGGTCATTTTCAATTTTCTCTGTAATCGGTCCGATCAGTTCAGGATCACTCAGCACCATGAGATGAGCACCAAAAATCGCTGCTTCTTTAGGTCCGATTTGCGTTTCGGCCTGTTCTTTGATGAGTTCGAGTTCTTCTGCAGATACAGCAATCGCTGTGTGGAACCGTTCAATTTCAAGTGCAGGGTTTTCAATTGACTTCTTATCAAATTCAAGAGATGGACTTTCCAAGCGGTATGTCTTTGCTATGGCAATTCCGTCAGAAGCCGCAATTCCATATAATTCAGCTGTCATTAGTTCGAAATCCCTTCCGCTTTCATTGCTTCTTCGATTTTAGCCATTGCTTCATCTTCATCTTCACCATCAGCAGAAATCGTGACAACCGAACCTGATGAGATCCCGAGGGACATGACGCCCAGGATTGATTTCAGATTGACTTTCTTGCCTTTATACTCCAATTGGATATCGGATTTAAATTTGCTCACTGTACCAACCAGTGCAGAGGCAGGGCGCGCATGCATACCCGCTTCATCAGTTATTGTAAATTGTTTTTCAGTCATTTAAATTTCCTCCTCAATAGTTATAAGCTCATTTCCTTTAGTATAAACCTTAATGATTTAAAGGGTTAATGGATAGAAATGAACGTTTTTGATTGCTTATGAATGATTATGATTGATTTTGGAAGCGATTTCAAGTAATATCTACTTAAAATTACTAAAGCAGGTGATTAGTTTGTTAACCAATGAGCGGCACGACTACATATTACAATTGCTGGATGAAAAGCGGACCGTTAAATTGCAGGATTTGGTTGAAAAGACGGACGCTTCTGAATCCACCTTGCGCCGCGACCTTACTGAACTCGAGAACATGGGAAAACTTGAACGTGTTTTTGGAGGGGCAATCCTTCCGACTCGTAATTTGCAGGAACCGAGCATGGATGACAAGTCGACCCGGAATTTAAAAGAAAAACAGTCGATTGCTGAATATGCAGCCACATTTGTTCAGGAAGGCGACAGTGTATTCCTGGATGCAGGAACAACCACTCTGCAAATGATTCCTCATCTAAAAGATAAGAACCCGGTGGTTGTGACTAACGGATTGCCACTTGCAGTTGCGCTGAATGAAGCAGGCATTACCACTTACCTGACAGGGGGAATGTTGAAGCCGCGAACCGGCGCGTTCGTCGGAGCGGGTGCTTTAGCTGCACTTGGAACTTATCATTTCGACATCAGTTTTCTCGGGGTGAATGGCATTCATGCCGATTTTGGCTATACGACGCCTGACCCGGAGGAAGCAGCCATTAAGAAAAAAGCGGCTTCTCATGCCAGAAAGACATATATCCTGGCAGACCACAGCAAAGTGAATAAAGTAAGTTTCGCCACAATCATGGATCTGCAGGAAGCAGCATTGATTGTGGATGGACTGTCGGCTGAATCTTTAAAGGAATTTGAGAAAATTACGCCAGTAAAGGTGGTTGAGCAATGATTTACACATGTACTGTGTCACCGTCGATCGATTACACGAATTATTTGCCCGATTTCAGGACAGGTGGCTTGAACAGAAGTGAAAAGGTCCATTATTATCCCGGTGGCAAAGGCATTAACGTTTCCCGGGTTTTGAAACGCCTGGGGGTCGACAGTATTGCTTACGGATTTGCCGGAGGTTTTACCGGCCAGTTCATCCAGGATTTTCTGGCAGCTGAAGATGTACGGACAGACTTTATCGACACCGGCCAGATTTCGAGGATCAATATTAAAATCAAAGCTGCCGAGGAAACCGAATTGAACGGACCCGGTCCGGAGCTGGGTGCCAGTCATTTACAGCAATTGAAGGAGAAAGTCGAAAGTATCGAATCTGGCGATTGGTTCGTCTTGTCAGGAAGTATTCCGGAATCTTTGCCAATCAATTATTTTAAAACGCTGGGTGATATTTTGTTGAAGAAGGATGTTCGGTTCGTACTGGATACTTCAGGAAAGGCCTTGAAAGAATTGATCGACAGTCGCCCTTTCCTCATTAAACCCAATATCGAAGAACTGGGGGAATTGTTCCAGACAACGATCAAAGATAAGCAACATGCCGCAGAATGTGCTTTTCAGCTTACTGCTAAAGGAGTCGAGAATGTCATTGTTTCGATGGGAGCAGATGGGGCCATGCTGGTTGACCGGGAGGCGGCTTATTTCGCTGAAGCTCCAACAGGGAAAATGGTCAATACAGTGGGAGCAGGTGATTCACTTGTCTCCGGTTTCATCGCTGCTTTGTCAGATGGCAGTTCCAAGGAAGAAGCATTCCGCTATGGTATAGCAAGCGGCAGTGCGACTGCTTTCAGTGATGACTTGTGCAGGAAAGAAGATACAGAAAAATTAACGGACCAGATAGAAGTTCGCCCATTTAAGAGACTGGATGTGAAAAGATGAGAATTACAGATTTATTGACAAAAGAAACGATTGCCATGGATTTGATGGCGGGTTCAAAAGAAGCTGTGATCGATGAATTGGTGAATCAGCTGGATGCAGCAGGGAAATTATCGGATAAAGAAACATTTAAGCAAAACATTTTGGCAAGAGAAGCACAAAGCACCACGGGTATCGGTGAAGGAATTGCCATTCCACATGCGAAATCAGCAGCAGTCAAGTTTCCTGCGATTGCATTCGGACGAGCGCTGAACGGCATTGATTTTGAATCGATGGACGGCCAGCCGGCAAACTTATTTTTCATGATCGCTGCCAGTGAAGGCGCTAATGATGCACATTTGGAAGCCCTATCAAGATTAGCGACATTTTTGATGGATGAACAGTTCCGGGAAAAGATTCTGGCTGCCGATTCAAAAGAAGAAGTTTTGCGTGCGGTATCAGACAAGGAGACTGAAGTTGAAGGCCCTGAAGACACTACAGCCTCAGAAGCAATGCCGGAGACAACCTCAAAAAGGATTTTAGCGGTTACAGCCTGTCCGACGGGCATTGCCCATACGTATATGGCGGCTGAAAAATTGAATGACCGCGCAAAAGAGCTGGGCATTTCACTGAAAGTCGAAACAAATGGTTCCAGTGGTGTTAAAAACCGGTTGTCTGCTGAAGATATTGCCGAAGCGGATGCCATTATCGTAGCTGCGGATACAAAAGTGGATATGGGGCGTTTTGACGGCAAACCGGTCATCCAGACGGCGGTCGGGAAAGCAATCTATGAGACCGATAATCTTTTGAACCGTGCTGTTACGAATGATGCACCTGTCTACAAACACGATAAGTCAAAGGACGATGCAGCTGAATCAGAATCCAAAGGCGGCTTCTACAAACATTTGATGAATGGTGTATCGAATATGCTGCCATTCGTAGTCGGAGGCGGAATCCTGATCGCTATTTCGTTTTTCTGGGGAATAGACGCTACAGATCCGACAAGCCCCAATTACAATGAATTTGCTGCAATGCTGAATACAATCGGCGGCGGAAATGCATTCTTCCTGATGGTGCCGGTTCTTGCCGGTTTTATCGCAATGAGTATTGCTGACCGGCCAGGTTTTGCACCAGGTATGATTGGGGGTCTGATCGCCATTACCGTTTCCGGTGTTGATGAAGTCAGTGGCGGTTCAGGTTTCCTTGGCGGTTTGATCGCCGGGTTCCTGGCAGGTTACGTAACGCTATTGGTGAAAAAGGCTTTCGCCGGTTTGCCGAATGCGCTTGAAGGTTTGAAACCGGTTCTATTCTATCCGGTGTTCAGCATTGCTATCACAGGTATCATCATGATGCTCGTCAATCCACAGCTGACAAGCGTTTATACAGGAATTTCTTCTTTCCTGGAAAGCCTTGGCGGTACGAACCTGGTGCTGGTCGGTTTGCTGCTTGGCGGCATGATGGCAGTCGATATGGGCGGCCCAGTCAATAAAGCCGCATATACATTCGGTATTGCCATGCTGGATGCAGACAATTTCACTTTCATGGCGACAGTCATGGCTGCCGGGATGGTTCCACCGCTTGGCATGGCGATTGCGACAACGCTGTTCAAGAAGAAATTCACCAAACCGGAACGTGAAGCCGGCAAAACAGCGTATGTTCTCGGGGCTTGTTTTATCACAGAAGGCGTCATTCCGTTTGCAGCAGCCGATCCGGCTCGTGTCATCCCGGCATCTGTTGCTGGAGCGGCCGTGACAGGAGCACTTGTCATGCTGTTTGATATCGGTTTGCGTGCTCCACACGGCGGAGTTTTCGTAATGGGCTTTGTGGAAGGCGGCGCATTGAACATTCTGCTTTACGCTCTGGCGATCCTCATTGGAGCAATCGTTGCTGCATTGACAGTGGGTGTTTTGAAAAAGAATAATGTGGCAGTGTAATTAATATGGAGAGCTCTCATAAATATGAGGGCTCTTATTTTGTCTTAAATATATAATCCGTATGCTAAAATAAGGGGAAATATCATTGTTATCCATAAAGACTTTTGGGAAGTAGAGGTGGGAATGTGTTTTTGAAACGGATAAGCTTGCTCAATAAAGACAAAGTCGACTTTACACAATATCCTTTCACGATCCCGGCCATTGAAAGTTTTGATGAACTGGAGCTGACAAGGAATATCACTTTCTTTGTCGGTGAAAATGGATCCGGGAAATCCACATTGCTGGAGGCGATCGCCGAGAAATGCGAATTCAATACAGCGGGCGGCGGGCGCAATAATACATACGCTATTCATGCTTCCCATTCAGTTTTAGGAGATTATATCCGCTTGTCCTGGATGCCCAAAATCACCAATGGTTTTTTCATGCGAGCGGAATCTTTTTATCATTTTGCCACTCATATCGATGAATTGCAGAAAGAGGGAGCCGATGCATACCGAAGCTACGGGGGACGTTCTTTGCATGAACAATCTCACGGGGAGTCGTTCTTTTCATTGTTCCAGAATCGCTTTAATGGACGGGCCATTTATCTCTTGGATGAGCCGGAAGCTGCATTGTCACCACAGAGGCAATTGGCATTTTTACGGATTCTTCATGATTTGACGGTTAAAGAAGGCTGCCAGTTTATCATTGCTACACATTCACCTATTTTGCTGGGTTATCCGGAAGCCTCAATATTAAGTTTTGACGAAGGGAAAATAGAAGAAATTGACTATGAACAAACCGATCATTATCAAATCACGAAATATTTTCTTGATCACCGGGAAAAATTCCTGGAGGACATATTGAAAGAAGAACCTGAGTCATAACTTTTTAGATAGGGGATAAGGAAAAAGCCGTCAGGTTCTGTGCGGCTTTTTTGCTTCCATATTGATGAGTAATAAAGTTGTTTAATTTAAAACGGTTAAAGCGTTCGTAAAGATATCTGGAAAAAAGCGGACGTTCGTAAAGTGATTTGACACGTTTACGAACGCTCTTTTGGGTCATTTCCAAGCCCTTTTACAGCGTTCGTAAAAGTGTACTTTTACGAACGGTTTTTTAAATTACATATAAACTTATAAAACATCATTTTTAAATTTTCTAATTATTGGTAATATAATCGTATACATATTTGTCTAAGATAGATTATGAAAGCAGTCCGTATGAAAGAAATTAAACAGAAAGTAGGCAGAATTATATGAGGGCTAAAACAATCGTGAAGAATTTTGGTTTTGAAGCAGAAGATGAACCACTTAGCATCTATCCGTTTTCGCCAGTTTACCGGATGATACGACCTGAAGGCGACTTTATAGTCAAAAAAACGCAGCACCCAATCGAGAAAGCAAATCGTCTCATGAGATATACAAAAACATTAAACGAACAAGGTGTAGATGTGGTCATTCCGTCAAAGATTCAAGCAGAAAATCCAAGGACTTTCGGTGAAGAAACCTACGTCGTTTATCCTTTTGTTCAAGGAGTGCCTTATACGGGAAAGGAGTGGGAGATCAAAGAAGCGGGAAGGTTACTTGGGCGAATTCATGCATTATCTCCAACTGATAATGAATACGAATTGGATATATACGATGTATTTGATTTCACAGGAGAGGAAGTTAAAGAGAGCTTCCAGCGCATTGAACAGAATGCAGCTCCACACGGCATTAAAATGAATCCGATATTAGAAGTCCGTCTTCTGCAAGCGGTTCGTCAACAAGAGGAACTGAAGCAAGCTGGCTTGATTTCCGTCGCAACACCGCACGATTTCAAAGCGAATAACTTAATTTATACTCCCCAGCCTTATTTGATTGATCCGGATAATGCTGGATGGATTCCCCGAATATTTGATTTGGCACTCGTCCTTTTGCTGTTTCATAATGAACTTGCCTCTGCTCCAGACCGAACGTTTACAAAACAGCAATGGCACCTGTTTCTATCTGGATATGGGGAATCCGTGGACTTATCGCTTGAGGAGAAAATAAATTGGCCGAAAGCACTGGAACATGTTTTCCTTGATGAAGTCATGTGGCTGATGGCGGATGTAGAAGAAGATTGGCAGAATCAAGCGCAACGCTCTTTATTTGATAGCCTTACTCAATTGTTCTTGAACTTCGAAGAATACAGTTTAACTTAAATGATGTGCAGTGAATCAAATCACAGGGAAGTGGGATTTGAATGTAACTTATGTGCAGTTAAGTTACATTCAGTTTTTTCTAGAAAAGAATCGATACTTTGAATACTTTGTTATCGTTTATCCCTAGAAAAGTTTATCCGTACTATTAGATTTGAAATATGGATGCAACAAAAATTTAGAAAGTGGGGAGAACTCTGAAAAAAACAGTGTTGATTTTAAGTATTTTATTTTTACAAGCCTGTGGAGTTAGTGATGAAAAGGATTATGAGGTTAGTTGGGGAGACTATAGTGATTCGGCGGTAGAGAGATTAGAAGAAAATAATATAGATTACGAAGTTAGGAATCAAGTAATTTTTATTAAAGAAAAGGATTTAAACAAAGCTCAGGATTGTTGTAGTTGAGAATGTATTGGAAGGTAAAAAAATACTAAAATGTCTATACGCATTTGCTCCGTTTACTTTGGAGAACCGCGAAGTATGAATGTAACTTAATGTGAATTATGTTACGTTCACTTAAATAATTTCAATTTAGAGAGGAGAAAAAAATTGTTACGCAAACTAAATATTTTTCTTGGACTACTAGTTGTTGTATTGATGGTTTCGTGGTTAATCATTCCTGACTTTGAGTTATCTACTCCTTTTCTTTTTTCAATAGGATCTTTGCTATTCTTCTCCCTCGGTATTGAGGATGTAAAAAACCAAAAAAAGATAGATGGATATGTATACATATTAGTAGCTTTTATAGGCTTTCTTGTTGTGATTAAAGAGTTAGTTGGGTAACGAGCTATTTAATTTTTTCTTTTGAAGTGAATGTAACTTAATCCTAATTAAGTTACATTCAGTTCCTTGATTCCATTGACTTCACTAAAAAATCATTCCGAACTGTTTTCATTAGAAAAAATGATACATTCAGAATGCTTTTCTGTAAGGTTTTGAAGCTTGAATCTCAAAAGATATAGGTCTACATATCATAATTTATCAGAGGCTATTCAAATACAGAAGGAGAGTAAAGATGCATTGACTAGCATCCACCTCTCATTTTGTCTTTAAAAGTGTAATTTTACGAATGGTTGTGCTTAATTCTCTAGGTATACCTTAAGAAAGAGAAAGGAATTATGATTTTAATATACCAAGAGAGTTATGAGAAGCAAATGAAATATGAGTTTGAATATTGGTTGAAAAAACTAAACAAAAAAGACATTC